>JBAVIP010000048.1:0-118726 GCA_049687015.1 Methylotenera sp.
CCTGGCGGTGAACCCGGCCGCGCTGGTAGTGACGGCCAGCAACCAGACTAAGACCTACGGCCAAACCTTCAGCTTCACCGGCACCGAATTCACCAGCACTGGTTTACAAAACGCAGAAACCATCGGCAGCGCCACGCTCAGCAGCACCGGCGCAGCCGCTACCGCCGGTGTCGCCGGCAGCCCGTATGCCATCGTCGCCAGCAACGCCACCGACGGCACCTTCAACGCCGCCAACTACAGCATTACTTATGCCAACGGCAGCCTGGCGGTGAACCCGGCCGCGCTGGTAGTGACGGCCAGCAACCAGACTAAGACCTACGGCCAAACCTTCAGCTTCACCGGCACCGAATTCACCAGCAGCGGCCTGCAAAACGCAGAAACCATCGGCAGCGCCACGCTCAGCAGTGCCGGCGCAGCCGCCACTGCCGGTGTCGCCGGCAGCCCGTATGCCATCGTCGCCAGCAACGCCACTGGCGGCACCTTCAACGCCGCCAACTACAGCATTACTTATGCCAACGGCAGCCTGGCGGTGAACCCGGCCGCGCTGGTAGTGACTGCGAATGCAGGACAAACCAAGATATATGGCAATGCTGATCCAACGCTTACCTACACAAGCTCTGGTCTGCTATTTGGAGACACAATTAGTGGCTCGCAAACGCGTAATCCGGGGGAGAATGTTGGTAGTTATGCGATTAATCAGGGTACGCTTAATGCAGGCAGCAACTATGTGCTAAGTTATGTATCAGATAACTTAAGCATAACTCCAAGAAATCTAACGATAACAGCCAGTCCTGGACAAAACAAAATTGCAGGCACCGCAGATCCGCTACCATTTACCTTTATCATGGGTGGACTTGGCTTGGTGGGCGGCGATACGCTTTCAGGTGCACTCAGCCGCATTGCTGGCGAGACAGCGGGTAATTATGCAATTATCCAAGGCAGTTTGGATGCTGGCAGTAACTATGTGATCAACTATATTGGCAGTAACTTTGCCATTCTTGCTGCGCTTGCTTCGAACAACGGAGGAAGTGGGAGCGGCGGAGGTAGTGGAAACCCTCGTAATGCCGCAGGCCTGGTAGATTTGAATCCAATGTTGGGTAATTACACAAATCAGCAGCTGTTTGTACTAAATGTCGGGGCTACGGCAGCGGGTAACGATTCTACGGGCAATCAGGAAGCATGTGAGGGTGATCCGGAATTGCTGGCTAAAGATAAAGAGTTTATTTTACTGCTCAATTATGGCTTAAAATTACCTAAAGGCGTTAACACAAGTTGTGATAAAACCTCGATCTAAACTGATAGTTGCCGATGTGGGCAACTTGATTTATATTGTCTGAAACATATTAAAAGAGCAAAAAATGCTGAAAATTACTTCCACCCAAACACAACCATTTTTAGATCAAAAACCCGGCACCTCTGGCTTACGCAAAAAAGTTAAGGTTTTTCAGCAGCCACATTATCTGGAAAACTTTGTGCAAAGTATTTTTGACACGCTGGATATTCCTGCCAGCGCAACGTTGACGGTGGGTGGGGATGGCCGTTTTTACAATGCGCAAGCCATTCAGACCATCATCAAAATGGCGGCCGCCAATGGTTTTGCCAGAGTGATTGTCGGGCAAGGTGGTATTCTGTCTACCCCGGCTGCATCGCACATTATTCGTAAATACCAGACATTCGGCGGCATTATTCTGTCTGCCAGCCATAATCCGGCTGGGCCAGACGAAGATTTTGGCATTAAATACAATTCAGCCAATGGCGGCCCTGCGCCAGAAAAAATCACCGAAGCGATTTTTGCGAAAAGTAAAACTATTACGCAATACAAAGTGGCTGATTTACCTTCGATTAACATCAATGCTATCGGTGAAACGGATTTGGGCGGATTCACCGTACAGGTGATTAACCCGGTCGCCGACTATGTTGATTTAATGGCTGAACTGTTTGATTTTAGTGCGATCAAGGCGCTGCTAAAATCAGGGTTCAGGCTGAAGTTCGACGGCATGCATGCGGTGACGGGGCCTTATGCCAAAGAGATTTTTATCAACCGTTTAGGCGCGCCAGAAGCCAGCCTGATGAACTGTGAAGTAAGCGAGACTTTCGGCGGCGGGCATCCAGACCCGAATCTGACTTATGCGCACGAATTGGTGGATATTTTGTACGGGAACGATGCCCCTGATTTTGGCGCTGCTTCCGATGGCGATGGCGACCGCAACATGATTTTGGGCAACCATTTTTTTGTAACGCCATCTGATAGCCTGGCGATTATTGCTGCCAACGCAAGGCTGATCCCTGCCTACAGACAAGGTCTGGCGGGCGTTGCACGCTCCATGCCAACCAGCGGGGCGGTAGACAGGGTGGCACAGAAACTGAATATCCCTTGTTATGAAACGCCTACCGGATGGAAGTTCTTTGGCAACCTGATGGATGCCGGCAAAGTGACTTTATGCGGCGAAGAAAGCTTTGGCACGGGGAGTAACCATGTGCGCGAAAAGGACGGTCTGTGGGCAGTGTTGTGCTGGCTCAATATTGTCGCCGCCAAAAAGCAAGGCGTGGAGACGATCGTAAAGGCGCATTGGGCCGAATATGGCCGCAACGTGTATTCGCGGCATGATTATGAAGCGATTCCAAGCGATGCGGCAAATGGCGTAATGGCGCATATCAAGGCGCAATTCGCCACCTTGCCAAATAAAACTTTTGGTAAATATACCGTTAAAACCTGCGATGATTTTAGCTACACCGATCCGATTGATGGCTCGATCAGCACCGGACAAGGTATTCGCATTTTGTTTGTTGATGGCTCGCGTATTGTATTTCGGCTTTCCGGTACCGGCACAGAGGGCGCTACATTGCGTATTTACTTAGAAGCGTTTGAGCCTGATGTAAATAACCACCATTTAGATGCGCAAGTGGCGTTGGCTGAGATGATACAGATTGCACTTGAGATTTCTGAGTTAAAACAGCGTACAGGACGAGGCAAGCCAACCGTAATTACTTAAGCGAATTGATGGTTATTCAAGCCGTTTAGTCGTCAACCTGTTTAATGATCATTTGGCCTTTGAATAATCGCACGTCCATACGGCCCAAATAGCTCATGCCGAGCAGCACATCGCCATCAAGACCAGGTGCGATCATGGCGGAAACATTTTTTGCTTCTACGCCACCCACTTTCACTGAGTCCAGCCGCACCATATAACCCACGCTGTCACCATTGGCGGTGCTGGTGCGTATGGCTTCGATACTTTTTAAGTTGAGTTTATCGGCAATTGCTTGAGAAATTGCTACGCCAGTTGCGCCAGTATCCACCAGCACATTCACTTTCAGGTTGTTAATCAGCGCCTCGGCGCGGTAGTGGCCATCTGGGCCGCGTTTAAGCACGACGGCGCTAGTGCTATCGCCTAGTCGCCATGCCTTATTGGGGTTTTGAATGTTGTCGGCCAGGAGGTAAATGGCGAAAGCCAGGCTCAGCCAAATGATGGCAAAAATAATGGAGCTTTTAGACATGTTATTTTTGCTGGGCTATCTGAGCAGTAATCAGAAGGGCAAGGCTACATGTGGCGCTACGTTCCAGATCACCTCGCGGAACTGAGCCTGAATGCGTTTTAACGCTGGCTCGTTATCCGCCTCAAAGCGCAGCACAATCACTGGTGTGGTGTTGGAAGGGCGCATTAAACCAAAGCCATCGGCATATTCCACACGCAGGCCATCGATGGTGATGATCTCGGTTGAACCCGCAAATTGGGCCGTTTTTTGTAATTGCGCAATTAGCGCGTGCGGCTCGCCTTCCTGCATCTGGATGTGCTGCTCAGGCGTGCTGACGCTATCAGGCAGGTTGTTGAGCACTTCGGATGGGTTGTCAAAATGGCTTAAAATCTCCAGCAGGCGCGCGCCGGCATACAGGCCATCGTCAAAACCATACCAGCGTTTTTTGCCATGTATATCGGCATCATTAAAGAATACATGGCCGCTCATCTCACCCGCCAGCGCGGCGTTGGTTTCTTTAATTTTGGCTTTAACCAGTGAATGACCGGTTTTCCACATAATCGGGTTGCCGCCAAGCTTGTGTATCCACGGGCTTAAGTTGCGCGTTGATTTGACATCAAAAATAATGTTGGCGCCTGCGTTGCGTTTTAGTACATCTTCAGCAAACAAAAGTAATTGGCGATCGGGGTAAATAATATTGCCGTCCTTCGTGACTACGCCCAGTCTGTCGCCGTCGCCGTCAAACGCCAGGCCGATTTCGGCACGTGAGGTTTTAAGCGCCTCAATCAAGTCTTTTAAGTTTTCAGGCACAGAAGGATCAGGGTGATGATTCGGAAAATGCCCGTCCACCTCGCAAAACAGCTCATCGACATGACAGCCAATGGCATTGTAAAGCTGCTTGGCAAACGCTCCTGCCACACCGTTGCCGCAATCTACTGCCACTTGTAGTGGGCGCGCAAGGTTGATGTCCGCCTTAATTCTTGCGATATAGTCTGATGCAATATCGTAATGGCGCTCGAGGCCTTCGCCATAGGCAAAATGATTCTGCTCGATGCGGTTGCGTAAACTCTGGATACTTTCGTTGGAAAGCGTTTCGCCTGCCAGCACCATCTTCAGGCCGTTATAATCAGGCGGATTGTGGCTGCCGGTGACCATGACGCCGCAGCTGTTGTTTAAATGGTAAGCTGCAAAATATACCATCGGTGTGGCGACCATGCCTAAATTCACTACATTCACGCCAGCTTTGCGTATGCCTTGCGATAGAGCTTCAGCCAACTCGGGGCCTGATAAGCGGCCATCGTAGCCGATGCAGATTTCATTCTGCATGCGATGCTTTGCCTCGCTACCCAATGCGTGACCAATGGCTTCAACAATACTTGGCGTTAAGGTTTTGCCGACGATGCCGCGAATGTCGTAGGCTTTGAAAATTTCTTTAGGTGGTTGCATGGCTTATATTCTGTAAGTTAAAAGCGTAGTAAACAATGGCAAAATAAGTAATGTGATGCAGCAATTGATCGAAGCCCAGTAATATCCAAAAACGCTCACTGTTGTTGGGTTGCAAGTCATAGCGTTTGCTTACGTTCATTTTTGCCCAATCAATATGGTAATGCAGCACCATATCAATTACAGCATACAGCAGAGATTCGCTGCCAATAAACGGCGCTAGCACTAACAGCGTGCCGAGAGCGTGTATGCCCGCGTGGGCAATGCCACCCGGATGCATGTAAGTGCCTTTGTTGCGGTATATCCACGGATTGGCTTGCAAAGGGAAATCGCAAATAAAATGCTTGATAAACAGTAGAAACAAGGCCTCAAACATGGTTATTCAGTTTCTTCAATCCATGCGAGCTGAATCGCCTCTAATATTTTCTCGCCACAGTGTTTTGGGTCATCGTCAAAATCCTCAAGCGCCATTACCCACTCCATTAGATCGATAAAGCGAATGGTTTTTGGGTCGATATCCGGATGCTTGTCAAACAGTTCTTCGGCAATTCTTTGGCTGTCAGTCCATTTCATCGATATTTGCTTGGAAAATTTAAAGTGTCATTATAACGCGTGCCTAAAAATAGACCAAAGAATAGCTAATAGACCGATAAAAATATAAGAAAAAAAGCCCAGCGTAGGCTGGGCGAAGGGGAGGTAACTTTGGAGAATTACATGTATCAAATACCAGCAAGTCGCATGCCAAACATTAAACTCAATAAAAACAATTGGTTGCATATTGCAAAGAAGAATATGTGCGTGTTTCACGCAACCAATATGTACCAAATGAACCAATTTGGTGCAATTCGGTTCGAGTTTTAAGTAAAGCCTCAGCGTGATAAAATGCGCTATTTAATTCTTCAAATACATTTTTGGAAAAAGTTACCGCCATGTTCAGCACTTCAAAAACTCTAAATGTCGCCGACCCAGCACTCGCACAAATGATTGATGCTGAAGTGGTTCGCCAGGATCAGCACATCGAGCTGATTGCCTCAGAAAACTACACCAGTCCTGCCGTAATGCAGGCGCAAGGCTCGCAGCTTACCAATAAATATGCTGAAGGTTATCCAGGCAAGCGCTTTTATGGTGGCTGTGAGTTTGTGGATCAAGTGGAACAATTAGCCATCGATCGCCTGAAAGCCTTATTTGGCGCGGAGTATGCCAATGTGCAGCCGCACTCCGGCTCGCAGGCCAATCAGGCAGTGTATTTTTCTATTTTAAAACCAGGTGACACGGTGATGGGCATGAATCTTGGCCATGGCGGTCATTTAACGCATGGTTCACCTGCTAATTTGTCAGGCAAGTTGTTTAACATCGTGCCTTACGGTTTGAATGATAAAGAAGAAATCGACTACGACGAAATGGAACGCATCGCGTTGGAATGCAAGCCAAAGTTGTTGATTGGCGGGGCGAGTGCTTATGCCTTGCGTTTCGATTGGGCGCGTATGAGCGAAATTGCCAAAAAAGTCGGCGCATATTTCATGGTGGATATGGCGCATTACTCCGGTTTGATTGCTGCAGGCGTGTATCCCAATCCGGTGCCGCATGCGGATTTTGTGACGTCTACCACGCACAAAACCCTGCGTGGCCCGCGTGGCGGCATCATTCTGGCGAAAGCCGAATATGAAAAATCGCTCAATTCAAGCGTATTCCCGGCTTTGCAGGGCGGCCCACTGATGCACGTGATTGCAGGCAAAGCGACCGCTTTCCTGGAAGCTGCACAGCCCGAGTTTAAGGCATACCAGCAACAAGTATTGAAAAATGCGCAGGCAATGGCTGAAGCGCTGACAGCGCGTGGTTTGCGCATCATTTCGGGCCGCACCGAATCGCACATGTTCATGGTCGATCTACGTCCAAAAGGCTTAACCGGCAAAGCTGCCGATGCGGCGCTGGGCCTGGCACATATTACCGTGAATAAAAACTCGATTCCGAATGACCCAGAAAGCCCGTTCGTGACGTCAGGTATCCGTATTGGCTCACCAGCTATCACAACGCGCGGCTTTAAAGAAGAGGAAGCGAAACAAGTTGCGAATCTGATTGCCGATGTGCTGGATAACCCGGCCAATGAAGCCGTGATTGAAGCAACCAAAGACAAAGTGCATGCGTTAACAGCAAGATTTCCGGTGTATGGAAAATAGAACGGAAAGCAAAAAGTGAAATGTCCTTTTTGTGGCGTTGCCGACACGCAAGTCATTGATTCCAGAGTCAATGACGAAGGCGATTCAATTCGCCGTCGGCGCAAATGCAGTGCTTGCGATAAGCGCTTTACCACCTACGAAACGGCTGAACTACACCTGCCGCAAGTGGTAAAGGCCAATGGCACACGTGAAGAGTTCAATCGTGAAAAATTACGGCTTTCCTTCACGCGGGCTTTGCATAAACGCCCGGTACCGACAGAATATGTTGACCGTGCGCTCGACCATATCGTGCAAAAAGTGTTGAGTTTGGGTGCGCGTGAAATCCCTGCACGCGACTTGGGTGAAAGCGTGATGCAGGAGCTTAAAGTCATGGATAAGGTCGCGTATATCCGTTTTGCCTCGGTGTACCGCAGCTTTTCCGATGTCGACGATTTTCACGATGTGATTCGTGGCTTATGATGCAGGTTTGGGGTTTATAGTCAGCAAATATGAAATTAATTAGCATCTCTTCGATTGCGCTGGCGCTGATTACCGTGCTGATTACCATCGTGTTTTTTGCATGGTGGATGTTTAAAGACCCCGTCATGTTTGGCAGCGAGAAGTTTGACCAAGTAGGGTGGATGCAAAGCGTGGCGACCATCAACACTGATTGTAAGCGTGGTGATATGGCTTACGATTTACAAAAAAACATATTGTCTAAAGGCGTTAAACGCGACGCCGTGATGGCCTTGCTAGGCCGGCCCAGCTACGAAGAGAAGAATGTCATCGAGTATGATCTAGGCAAATGTATGCACGTGTATCATGGCCTGCTGGTGTTTTTTGATGACAATAACAACCTTGTGCGAAGCCGCATTTCATCGCATTGATGCGGCATTCGGTAAACATGGTTAAGATGAGATATGTTTACGGCAAATGATCATCAGTTTATGGCGTGCGCGCTGCGCCTGGCAGAGCAGGGCTTGTACAGCACCATGCCCAATCCGCGCGTTGGCTGCGTGATCGTCAAAGACAACAAAATCGTAGGTGAAGGCGCACACCTAAAAGCTGGCGAGCCGCATGCCGAAATATTCGCGATACGTCAGGCGGGCGAACAGGCAAAAGGCGCGACAGCTTATGTCACGCTGGAGCCATGCAGCCACACAGGCCGCACCCCGCCTTGTTCTCAGGCTCTTATCAATGCAGGCGTCGCCAAAGTCATTGTCGCCATGCAAGATCCTAACCCGCAGGTTTCCGGCAGTGGTCTGGCGCAATTACAATCACATAATATTGAGGTTAAAACTGGTTTGATGGAGCGTCAGGCACAGGAACTCAACCCGGGCTTTATCGCGCGCATGACGCGTGACAGGCCTTTTGTGCGCAGCAAAATTGCTGCGAGTTTAGATGGTAAAACCGCGCTGAACAACGGCGCAAGCCAATGGATTACGGGCGAAGCAGCGCGGTTGGACGTTCAGCATTGGCGCGCCCGCTCATGCGCCATACTCACGGGCGTGGGTACGGTGCTGGCGGATAACCCAAGCATGTCTGTACGCAGCATGGATATTGGCCGGCAGCCATTAAAAGTGATTGTCGATAGCCAATTACGAACACCAGTCAGCGCGAATATCCTGAATGGTGGAAATGTCCTCATTGCGTTTGCAAATGACGCGCAGAACAAATCAGCGCAATTGTTGGCGACGGGTGCAGAGTTACTTTGCATTCCAAACGAGCAGGCCAAAGTATGCCTCAAGACGCTATTAAGCCACCTTGCAAGCCGGCAAATCAATGAGGTGTTATGTGAGGGCGGGGAAAACCTGAATGGTGCCCTGATGGCGCAAAACCTGCCAGAAAATTTGATAGACGAGCTATTGATTTATTATGCGCCCAAACTGATGGGGGGCGCAGCAAGGAGCATGTTTGCTATGCCTGAATTTACCAGTATGAATCAGGCCATTGCGCTGGATATTCTGGATGTGCGCCAGATCGGTGCCGATATTCGGCTGCGTGCCAAGCCAAATTATGTTGATTGATACGCACTGCCACCTGGACGCCGCCGAGTTTGATGCTGACCGCGATGCGGTGGCTAGCCAAGCCAGGCAAGCGGGCGTAGGCATGATTGTAGTACCATCGGTTGAGCCAAATAATTTCCAGCAGGTGATTGACATATCGGCCCAGCAAGCGCATTGCTGCTATGCTTTGGGCATGCACCCGATGTATATTGATACCTCCAGCCCTAGTGATATCAAGCGATTACACGCGCTCATCAAGCAGCAACTTTCAACTGATAATAAATTGGTTGCAGTCGGTGAAATAGGCCTGGATTTTTTTGTCACAAAGCAGAATAGAGAAACGCAGGAATATTTTTTTACCGAACAGCTGAAAATCGCGGGCGAGTTTAATTTGCCTGTCTTATTGCACGTACGCCGCGCGGTGGATGAAATTTTAAAATATTTACGCCGATACCAGGTGGTTGGCGGCATTGCACACGCTTTTAATGGCAGTCGACAGCAGGCTGAGGCGTTTATTCAGCTTGGCTTTAAATTAGGGTTTGGCGGTGCGATGACTTATCCGCGTGCGCTTAAAATTAGAGAGCTTGCTCGAACTTTGCCTCTTGAAGCTATTGTATTAGAGACCGATGCGCCGGATATTCCGCCGGAATGGATTGGAACCAAGGCGAGAAATAACCCCGCAGAGCTAGCAAAAATAGCCCAAGTACTGGCTGATTTAAGGGGCGTAGAAGTTGCACAAATCATTGAAATTACAAGCAAAAATGCAGTGCAAATTCTACCTAAATTAGCTGGTTTATGCACACCACTTCAAGTGTTACATTAACTAGTCCACAAAACCCTTATCAAACCAAGGACATACTGTAAGTAATTGATTTGTATAGTTAAAAAATTAGATTAAAAAATGAACTTTTTGAAAAAAGCCTTATAAATTGATATGTTACGGTTTGAAGACACAGTAATCCACAAAGTTATCCACAGATTTTGTGGATGGAAAAAGGCGGAAATCAAAACCTTTAAAAAAGCAAACTTTTTATTAAAATATTTCGATTGTTTTTGTAATAAATAATTATTCCACTTGAAGGGAGCCTGTACTAAATTATGCGGGTAAATGCACAACATTTTCGTACCATTTGGCCAGACGCGCGCTGCAAGTTTGTCAATATTATCGATCAAACTAAACTACCTTTTGTGTTTGAAACGGTTCGTCTAGAATCTCTGGAGCAAATGGTGCATAGCATTAAAACCATGCAGGTACGCGGTGCGCCGCTCATAGGCGTAGCGGCGGCGTATGGCATGGCGTTGGCGACCTTGCATGATGATTCTGATGATTATTTGCAACAGGCTGGCCGGGAGCTAGTATCCACGCGGCCTACAGCTGTGAACTTGCGCTGGGCGGTACAGCGTATGCAAACACATTTACTCGCTTTGCAGCCTAATCAGCGTAATTTTGCAGCCTGGAAAGAAGCGGCGGCAATTGCCGAGGAAGATGTTTCGCAAAATAAATTAATTGGCCAGCATGGCTTAGGCTTAATTAAAAACTTATACGAAAATAAAACCTTGAATATTTTGACGCACTGCAATGCAGGCTGGCTGGCGACCGTAGATTTCGGAACGGCGCTTGCGCCCATTTATACTGCACACGATGCCGGTTTGAGTGTGCATGTTTGGGTGAGTGAAACGCGGCCGCGTAACCAAGGCGCCGCGTTAACGGCTTGGGAGTTGGCGCAACATGGTGTGCCGCACACGGTAATTACCGATAACGCCGGCGGCCATTTAATGCAGCAAGGTAATGTGGATATGGTCATCGTCGGTGCAGACCGTGTAACCAGCGCAGGCGGCGTATGCAACAAAATAGGCACTTATTTGAAAGCGCTGGCGGCGCATGATAATAAAGTACCATTTTACGCTGCCGTGCCTAGCCCAACCATCGATTGGGACATTGCGGAGGCTTCGATAGAGATTGAACATCGTCACGCAGATGAATTGGCTTATATGACGGGCTTGAGCCAAGATGGCAGCATGCAAACCATTCGTGTGATGCATGAGGGAGTCAGTGTGATCAATCCTGCATTTGATGTTACGCCTGCAAAATTTGTTACTGGTATTATTACTGAACGCGGCGTATTTGCGCCTGCAGATTTGAAAAGTGTAAAAGGCTAAGTATGCAAAATCAGCGCGAGCAATTATTGCGTGTGTCGCAACAGCTAATAGAGCAGGGCTTAAACAAAAATACTGCGGGCAATGTAGGTGTACGCTCTGGCGAGGGCTTTTTAGTCACACCATCTGGCATGAGCGTGGAGAAAATGACGCCAGCCAGCATGGTGCAAATGGCTTTTGATGGTAGTTACGAGAAAAATAAAATCCCATCAAGTGAATGGCGCTTTCATTGCGATATTTTAAAAAATCGTCCTGAAATCAACGCCGTGATTCACACCCACAGCATGTTTGCTACGACATTGGCATGTTTGCATAAAGATATTCCGCCGTTTCATTATATGATTGCCGTCACGGGCGCGGATACCATACGCTGCGCACCTTACGCGCTGTTTGGCACGCAGGTGCTTTCCGACCACGCGCTGGCAGCCTTGTACCACAGCAAGGCTTGCCTATTGGCGAATCACGGCATGATAGCGCTGGGGCGCGATTTAGACGATGCGCTGGCGGTGACGGTGGAAGTGGAAAACCTATGCGAACAATACTGGCGCATTTTGCAGATTAACCCAAACCCGCCATTACTCACAGAGCAAGAGATGCGCGAGGTGTTTCAGCAGTTTAAGGGTTATGGTAAATGGGCGATTTAATTAATTGCTAGCGACCACGCCTGGCCCAACTGGTGGGAAAGCTATGAATTCTGGTAGCTTTTCCGCTTTGTTAGAAAGATTTTGCAGTGCAGGAAACTCACTAGCGATTACAATTTCAGAAAGCATACTTTGAATAAACTGCCATGCCACAGCGGATGTGATTTCAGCCTGTGTTATTTTTTGATGCGTGAAAAAGATTTCTCTGCGCGAAATTTCCGTTTCCAGGGCCGCACAGGCAGCAAGCAACTGACTCCTTATACGAACCAACCATGGCTCATATTGTTTTTCTATAGGGCGAAGATTGCGTTCGTAAACAATTTGCACCGCTTTTTCACAAGAAGCTAAGGCAAGGCCGATAATGCGTAGTGCTTGCTTGCGCTCATTGACGCCAGCGGGCATGAGGCTGCTTTTGGAAATAAATTCCGCATATTCAAGAATTAGCGTTGAATCCATCAATACTTCCCCGTTTTCAAAAACCAAAGTTGGCGCCTTAACCACGGGGTTAATTTTTTGGAACTCATCGAATGTGCTAAAGACAGAGAGAGCCTGATGCTCAAAAGGAATACCAAGGTGTCTTAACGATATTGCAGTTCGTCGAACGTATGGTGAATCTAGCATCCCGATAAGTTTCATCTTTTTCTTTCTGGATCTTAAAGCTTGCACTTGTTTATCATGAATGGCAAGTACACACCAACTATTTACTCACGGTAAATCATATCAAAAAGCACGTGATTTTACTGGTGAATATATGACCTTTGCGGTAAAATTTATTCCCGTCTGCAATGAATAATTAAGTGCCTTTTCCATGACCAAATATGTATTCGTAACCGGCGGTGTAGTTTCCTCACTTGGTAAAGGTATCGCTGCCGCGTCGCTAGGCGCTATCCTCGAATCGCGTGGCATCAAAGTGACCATGCTCAAGCTCGACCCCTATATCAACGTTGACCCCGGCACCATGTCACCATTCCAGCACGGTGAAGTGTTTGTGACCGATGACGGCGCAGAGACTGACCTGGATTTAGGTCATTATGAGCGTTTTATCAGTGCACGTATGGCCAAGCGCAATAACTTTACTACCGGCCAGATTTACGAGAGCGTGATTAAAAAAGAACGCCGTGGCGAATATTTAGGAAAAACTGTGCAAGTGATTCCGCACATTACCGATGAAATTAAGGCGCACATCAAACGCGGCGCAGAGGGCGCGGATGTCGCGATTGTGGAGGTTGGCGGCACGGTGGGCGATATCGAATCGCTGCCATTTCTGGAAGCCATCCGCCAGATGGGCTTTGAAGAGGGTAAAACTAATACCTGCTATGTGCATTTGACTTTGCTGCCGTGGATACCTACCGCAGGCGAACTCAAAACTAAACCGACGCAGCACTCGGTAAAAGAACTGCGTGAAATCGGTATTCAGCCGGATATTCTGTTGTGCCGCGCCGAACGTGAAATTCCTGAAGAGGAAAAACGCAAAATCGCGCTATTTACCAATGTGGCCTATGAGGCTGTTATTAGCGCGATAGATAGCGATTCTATTTATAAGATACCTGGTCTGTTACACGAACAGATGATGGATGAGATCGTGTGTCATAAGCTGGATATTTTGGCCAAAGCCGCTGATTTGTCCAGCTGGAAGCACATTACTGAACGCTTAGCGCACCCTAAACACACTGTGGATATTGCATTTGTGGGCAAGTATGTCGATTTGGCCGATTCGTACAAATCGCTTACAGAAGCCTTAATCCACGCGGGTATTCACACCGAATCCAAAGTAAAAATTCACTATATCGACAGTGAGGATATTGAAAAAAATGGTACTGATGTATTAAAGGCTATGGATGCAATTTTGATTCCGGGTGGTTTTGGCAAACGCGGTACCGAAGGCAAAATTGCGGCGATAAAATATGCGCGCGAGAATAAAATTCCGTATCTCGGCATTTGTTTGGGCATGCAATTGGCAGTGATTGAGTTTGCGAGAAGCGTAGCAAATTTAAAAGATGCGAACAGCACAGAGTTCAATCCCGATGCGC
The DNA here is from genome assembly GCA_049687015.1 of Methylotenera sp. Taxonomy (GTDB): domain Bacteria; phylum Pseudomonadota; class Gammaproteobacteria; order Burkholderiales; family Methylophilaceae; genus Methylotenera_A. The sequence continues at coordinate 13,911 of JBAVIP010000048.1, forward strand.
CGCACAAGCTGGTTGGCCTGATTACCGAATGGAAAGATGCCACTGGTAAAGTGGAAGTGCGCGATGAAAATTCCGACTTGGGTGGCACCATGCGTTTGGGCGCACAAAGTTGCCCAATTGTGCCGGGTACGCTGGCAGCCAGCATTTACGGCGCGCAGGTGAATGAGCGCCATCGCCATCGTTATGAGGTCAACAACAACTATGTCGAGCAGCTTAAAAAAGCCGGTATGGTGATTTCTGCGCGCACCACAGGTGAGGATTTGTGCGAGATTATTGAACTGCCAAAAGCGACGCATCCGTGGTTTGTCGGCGTGCAATTTCACCCGGAATTCACTTCAAACCCGCGTAGTGGGCATCCGCTGTTTAAGGCTTATGTGGAAGCGGCACTAAAGAATAAAGGTAGCAAAAAATGAAACTATGTGGTTTTGAAGCCGGTTTAGATAAACCCTTGTTTTTAATCGCAGGTCCTTGCGTGATTGAATCGCGGGAGTTTGCGATTGAAACAGCAGGCCAGTTGAAAGAAATTGCGGCCAGAGTCGGCATCCCGTTTATTTATAAATCGTCTTACGATAAAGCGAATCGCAGCTCCACCAAGACATTTCGCGGCTTTGGCATGGAGGCGGGTTTAAAAATTCTAGATGAAGTGAAACATCAAATCGGCGTACCAGTACTTACCGATGTGCATACCGAGGAACAAGTACCGCATGTTGCGGCGGTGGTGGATGTGCTGCAAACCCCGGCATTTTTATGCCGCCAAACCGATTTTATCGTGGCGGTGGCGACTTGCGGTAAACCGGTGAATATTAAGAAAGGCCAGTTTTTGGCCCCGCATGATATGTTGCAGGTAGTAAATAAAGCCAAAGAAGCCAATGGCGGCGCGGATACCATCATGGTGTGTGAACGCGGTGTGTCTTTTGGCTATAATACTTTGGTTTCAGATATGCGCGGTTTGGCGATTATGCGCGAGACTCATTGCCCGGTGGTGTTTGATGCCACGCACTCTGTGCAGCAACCGGGCGGCCAGGGTGATAAAAGCGGTGGGCAACGCGAATTTGTGCCTGTGCTGGCACGCGCAGCAGTGTCCAGCGGTATATCTGGCGTGTTCATGGAAACGCATCCGGATCCCTCGAAGGCGTTGTCTGATGGCCCAAACGCATGGCCATTACATAAGATGGAAGATTTGCTGTATTTATTGGTAGATTTGGATAAATTGGTGAAAAAAGCAGGGTTTATAGAATCAACACTATAAAGAAGATCGTAAGTAGCGTTATAAGTAAAATTAATTTGTAAATTTTAGGAGAAAGTCATGAGCGCCATCGTAGATATCATCGCCCGCGAAATTATGGATTCACGCGGTAACCCAACTGTTGAAGCTGACGTATTGCTGGAAAGCGGCGTAATTGGTCGCGCGGCGGTGCCGTCGGGCGCATCTACAGGTGCTAAAGAGGCAATGGAGCTGCGTGACGGCGATAAAGACCGCTATCTGGGTAAAGGCGTGCTACAGGCGGTGGAAAACATCAACACCGAAATCACCGAGGCGATTATTGGCTTGGATGCTGAAGAGCAAAGTTTTATCGACAAAACCCTGATCGAACTGGATGGCACAGAAAACAAAGACCGCTTAGGCGCCAATGCAATTTTAGCGGTTTCTATGGCTTGCGCGCGTGCAGCGGCTGAGGAAAGCGGTTTGCCGCTTTACCGCTATTTAGGCGGCTCAGGCGCCATGCAATTACCAACGCCGATGATGAATATCATCAATGGCGGCGCGCATGCCGATAACAGCGTCGATATGCAGGAATTCATGATTATTCCGGCCGGCTTGCCAACATTTCGTGAGGCTTTGCGTTGCGGCGCAGAGGTGTTTCATCAGCTCAAGAAAACATTGCACAAAAAAGGCTTGGCCACCACGGTAGGTGACGAAGGTGGATTTGCGCCTAATCTGCCATCGAATGAAGCGGCTATTCATTTGATTTTAGAAGCTATTTCAGCGGCAGGTTACGAGCCAGGAAAAGATGTCTATTTGGGCCTGGATTGCGCCAGTACCGAGTTTTATAAAAATGGAAAATACCATTTAGAATCAGAAGGTTTAGCACTTACTGCTGCACAATTCACCGATTATTTGGCCACATGGTGCGATAAATATCCAATCATCACGATTGAAGATGGCATGAGTGAATTTGACTGGGAAGGATGGGATATCCTTACTAAACGCCTAGGAAAAACGACTCAATTAGTAGGTGATGATTTGTTTGTGACCAATACTAAAATACTTCGTGAGGGCATCAAGCGCGGTGTCGCAAACTCTGTACTGATTAAAGTGAACCAGATTGGTACTTTGACTGAAACTTTCCAAACCATTGAGATGGCCAAGCGCGCAGGTTACACCGCTGTGGTATCACATCGCTCTGGCGAGACAGAAGATACAACCATTGCGGATATTTCTGTGGCAACTAACGCGCTGCAAATTAAAACTGGCTCACTATGCCGTTCTGAGCGTGTGGCTAAATACAACCAACTATTACGTATTGAAGAAGAATTGGGCGATGCGACCAGCTATGCAGGGATGGACGCGTTTTACCAGCTGTTTAAGTAATTCCAAAATGAATTCAAACCGATACGTTGTTGCACTTTTTAGCCGTGCTAATTGCACTGTCTTCGTCAGTGCGTCTGGTTCCGGTTCGAATTCATTTGGAATGCTTTGATGAAGGCCTTAACGCTCATTTTTGTTATTTTAATTGCCTTGCTTCAGTACCCCTTGTGGCTTGGCAAAGGCAGCTGGCTGCGGGTATGGAACGTAAACCAGCAAATTTCTGAGCAAAAAGACAAAAATGCAGCGTTTAAGCAACGCAATGAAACCTTGAATGCCGAGGTGCGTGATTTAAAACAGGGTACCGCGGCGATTGAAGAGCGCGCCCGTAGCGAGCTCGGCATGATTAAGCAAGATGAAGTGTTTTATCAGGTGATCGATCAGCCATTGCCGACGCAGCCTGCCAACCAGCTACCGGAAACATTCAAGCAAGGTCCCGATAAAAACCAGTAATCTGGGTTAAGATTCCAAAGCGTAAGGCAGATTCTTAGTGGTCACAACCGCGTCGTTCCAATAAATGCTGCCTGCTTCTTTAGCGTCGATACGCATTTCGACAAGCGCATCGAAACTGCCAGAAGGATTGGCGGCGGCTCTGACAATCTGACCAACTTCATTTTTTGTGCCATCCATCACTTTATCGCCTGCCAAGGGTGTGCGATCTGATTCAATACTGGCAAGATAAGTACGTCGTTTAACGCTGCCTAAATAATGGGTGCGTGCCACAATTTCTTGCCCTGTGTAGCAACCTTTTTTAAAGCTGATTGCGTTAAGTAAATCCAGGTTAAGCATTTGTGGCACGAATTGTTCCTGTGTCGCTGACGTGATGTCCGGAATGCCTGCCTGTATTTCCAGCCAATCCCAGCAAGGCTTTCCGACTAGCTGGCACTCGGCTTTGAGTGCATTCCAGATGGTTGGCGCATTGGCGGCGTCAGTAAAAACTTCAAATCGCGTGTTGTTTCCTGTTGCTGGCAATTTAAGGATCGCGCCATTTTCCAGGCTCAACAGTTCGTAGTCCTGGCTTGGAGCTTTCGTAAACAATGGTACTAATAGTTTTGCGGCTTCTGGGCCATTTAATCCAAACTTGATAGGCGAATCGCTTACGTCTTTAATCTCGACCTTGCTGCGCATTACATACATTTTCAGGCGTTTCATGATGGGTTCTAGCAGCTCGCGATTCAGCTGCAAATGCAGGTGACCCCCAAGCTCATGATTATGGTGTGCAAACGCCAAAAACAGTGCCAGCATGCGGCCTTTCGGGTTGCAATAAGCGGTGTAATGCGCGTTATTGCCAACCAGTAGCTTCACATCATTGGTGACCTGTCCTTGCAGAAAACTAGCGGCATCCGCGCCATTGATTTCTAACAAACCAAGATGTGTTAAATCGCACAGCACGTTAGTTTTGGTCGTAGCAAGTAGCTCTGCACTTGGATTACCAAAGTGCATCACAACACCATTTTCTATAACTGCGTCTTGCGTTGCCAAACTTGTTTGCCATTCTGTTGCTGTCATGCCAATATTACCTTATTTAATTGCAAACCAACATGAGCCCCATATTACTACAGCCCATTCACATTAAACTTAAGCGCTCGAAACTAATGTTGGGGTTGTTGAGTTGCGTTTCAATTGCCGGTTGCCTGATTTTACTCTATCTGCCAATACCGTTCTACATTGCGTTAGCTATGGTGGTACTCATTATTATATCGACTGTATATTTTATTTTGCGCGATGCTTTGTTGATGTTGCCGTGGTCATGGCAAACGATTGAGGTAGATGGCAAAGGTCAACTCACAATTACTAATCAACGCGGCCAGCAATTTAAGCCTGCGCTTGCTGCCAACAGCTTTATTCATGCCCATGCCATTATTTTGAATTTTAAGAGAAATGGTTTCAGGCTTGCCATGCCGCCAATGATTCTATTTAGAAGTGTTGAAAACGAAAATGAATTAAGGCGGCTACGGGTTTGGTTGCGCTGGTTTAAGCACGAAGACGTACCGCATCAAGGCGATTCGAGTGATGCCGCGGAATTAGAAACCTGACGTTTTCTGCGTGCAATAAACTGTATAAAGATATCTTTCGATTCTTTTATTGGATGTTTGGGTAGATAAGCCGCTAAAAACAACAGCCCGGCTAGGCCAGCAAAAATCCATTTTAATTCAAATGCAGCTTTATCTCGGCGCGCAGGCGGCTGTTTTTTCATGGCAACCAGAATATTTTGTAAGTTGTTACCGTTTACATAGTTGCCATTCACTTCTTTGGCGAGCGATTGCAAATATTTCTCGTCCAATCTAGACAAGTAACGGTCGTTTGTGTCCGTGGCAACGCTTTCTTCACGTGTGCCAATATTATCCTGTGAAATTTGCGCTACACCTGGCTGCATCGCAAAACTTTCTGCCGCCCAGTAACCAATGAGTTGGTTTTTGTCATCCAATTTGGGAATGGCTGTGCCTTTGTCACTGCCCATACCCACAAACAGCCAATCTTTGCCACCCTGAAAGCCTGTTAAATCTCGGGTATTGAAAATGTGCAATTTAGGCGTTTCTTCGCCATCAGTGAAATAGACTACCTGTGCGGGCTCAGGAAAACTGCGAATGAGTTTGGCGAGTGTCAACATGCTTTCTCTGATACGGCTGTTGCCAGACCAGCCATTGCGCCAATCCAGATGGTCAATCGTATCTTCAATCGCAGCAAAATTAGCACATACTTCAATCGGCGTGTATAGCGCAGCTACGCTAACGCCTGCGAATAAACCTATGCTTACTTGTGTTCCGCAAGGCATTTCACCAATGATGCGATGCAATAAAAACTGCTGGTATTGCATGCGTGAGACTGGTTTGCCATCCAGGCTCATATCTTTTACGTTCATGCTTTGTGAAATATCGGCCACCAGTAAATAGCTGTAGATATCACGTTTAACCGGTACTGTTGGCTTAAACATGGCGATTATCAGCAGCAACAAAGCTGCTATGAGCATGGTAATGTCGCGGCGATGGCGTAAATAATTAAAAATCTTTTTCATGAATATTTTAAACTTAAGCAATTGCCATCAAATTAAGGCAAACCCACAGGGATATTGCCCATAATCAGGCCGGCTTTATCCCCTTCGCCCACACCTGGGGTAGGATTTGTTGGTAACAGCGTGAGCAAGCGATCTAGATTGTGTTTTGCATCCCAATGGTTGTTCTCAAGTTTAAGTGATGAGACATAAGCGGTTTTGGCCTGGCGCATCAGATATTCCGCTTCTTGATGTATGGATGCGGTATTACCGCTAATGGCCAGGGCACGCAAAAAGAAAATATTCCCAACGTTGTATTGCACCGCAGATTTTTGGCTGGTGTTAGCCTTGGGCATCAATGCGGTGAATAGCAGAGTGGCTTCCTTATAGCGCTCTTTTTTAGCCAAATAAAGCGCGGTAGCAAACTTTGCTTCCAAGCTTTCTTTATCTGTCTCGGGTGTTATTCCTGCGGTAACCGCCTGATTAAACGCATCAATCTGCTTGATGCGCTTATAACTGTATAAGCTGCCAGCCAGGCAAATAAGGCTGATGATAGTGAAAGCCCAGGTAAGCCTTTTTACACTAAAAAATCGAGAAATATCTAATGCCACGTTTTAACCTCTTTAAGTATTAGCTTCGCCAAGTATGCGTTTCTAAATATTTTACGCCGAGCAATAATGCGATCATGATGGCGGCAATTAAAAAACAGATATTTGATAAATCTTTACCAGGAATTTTTTCTAAGTATTTAATCGGTTTTTTTTCTTTGCGGTTAATGTCATCAATCGCCAGCTGCAAAGTTTTTGGGTTTTCTGCCTCGTAAGCATTAAACGGTGTTTTCATGGTTTTAAAGAATTCATACAGCTCAATCTCGGGCGGCAAGGCTTTATCAGGGTCAGGTTTATAAGTTTTATCAAAAATACTTAAACCACCGGGCTGGCGCAACACAATCCAGTAAAGACTAATATGCATGCGGTCAAACCAGTCGCGGATTTTTTGCTGGGCATCGGCACCAATTCTTCCTGCACCATCAGACAATAAAATGATCGCACGCGAACCGGAATCGGGGATATTGTCGAATAGTCCAGCACCAGCAGTAAGTCCGCTGCCGATATTGGTTTGAAACAGCGCGTTACCGGCTGTGGCGCGTACCGCGGCTACCATAGCTTCTTTGTTTTCAGTCAGCGGCAGCACATACATTGCCGAGTTGCTGAATGAAATCATGCCCATCATGTCGTTTTGGCGTGATTGCACGAATTGAGTAATTAAGCGTGCAGCGGCAGCAGATTTTGTTTCACCCACGGTGGTTTCTGTAGTGGCTGCAAATGCGTCATCCATGCTGGCGCTTCTATCCAGCACCAAGCCGATTTGCGCGCCTACGCCTATGCGTTCAACTTGTTGCTGATTGGTGTGCGGAGCGCTTAAACCCAGCACAATAAAAAGCAGGGCAAGCGCTGCCAGCACCTTTAAAAGTAAGCCTATCAGGTCAGAAAGCGGGTCTGCTGGCAACATGTCGAGCCAAGAGTAGCTTTTACTATGGGTGCGCTGAAACACCAAAGGCAACAACGCCAATGGTAGCAACCATAACAGCCATGGAAGTGAAAAAGACACTATTTAGACCTTGTTTTCCGAAGGCAAAGCATCTGGAACTAGCCCGCGCTCACAATCGCGGCAGCGGCGGCAAAACTGTACCAGCCACTGTATCGGGTTGCTGCCTGCCTCATGTTTTGCATTTGGCTCAAAAAACACCTGGCGTGATAAGCCAAAAAATTGCTCCATTTCGGTTTTAATGGCTTTAAAAGCAGGTTTTTGTGCTAAAAACTGGTCAAGATTATCAGCAAATAAACTATTGCCCGCAGTAGCGTTTAATGACGCATGCATGCTGGAAACCGCTTGCTGTATACCCTGTGGCGTATTGGGCAATCTGCGGATTTCACGATAACTTTTGGCAAATGGTCCGCCCATGCGCGGCAACCAGGCGTGTTTACCGAGCATATATAGCAAACTTAATAAACTTAAAACTAAAACAATCAGCAAGATTTTCAGGTGTTTTTTCTCTGGCGAATTATCAAGAAGTAATGGGCCTCTAAATTTGCTCATGTCGTTTTCAATTTTTACTTGCCCAAAAATCGAAATGGGTGAAATTGCAAACTCCCAGCTTGGGATGCGGTATTTCACCACTTCTTTACCTTTGGATTCCACATTGATAATGTGTAAGTATTCGGCGGGCAGTGCGCCAGGTTTGGCTACATTTTTATTGGTAAATACTTGATAACTAAGTGTTAATTCATGGATAACCTTATCGCTTTCGTCCTTGCTGGTGTGTTTAATGTCGCTTAAATCAATGCCAAGCACTTGTCCTCTATAACGTTTTTCGTAACCGATAATCGGCAGTGATTCATCAATGAGCTTGTAAGGTTTTTTGATGCTAAGTGTGATATGACGGGTTAGCACGTCGCCTACGGTATAGCCTACAGCTCGCTCCGGGTCTTGTATTTGCATGCTGACGATGCCCGTTTTTATGTCGGGTAGCAATTGGCTATCAAGCGCATGGGCGGAAATAGCACATATGCTTAAAAACAGTGCGAATAGTAATTGAGTTAAAAATCTGGTCATAAATTCAGGCGGCTACAAATTGGTGAAAATACTCGGTCAGCCTATTGGCATCAAAATCGCCTTCTACGTAAAATGGCGGCATATCAAATTGCATAAACAGCTTGTAGATGGCCTCGCGGCGCGCTTCAAACGATTCAACAATCCGGTTGCGATAGCTTTTGCGTAAAAACAAGGTACGTTTCGCGCCCGTTTCAGGGTCGGTCACGGCGGTTATGCCAAATTCAGGCAAGTCTCTGTATTCGTCAGCATCCCACAACACCATTGGCACGATGTGGTGGCGCAATAAGTTTGCCAGCGATTCCTCAAGCTGTTGCATGGGCATATGGAAATCTGAAATCAGGAATACCAGTGAGCGCTCGCGTGGTAAGTAGCGCCATATATCGCCAATGCCTGCGCCAGATACGTGTGCCGGATGGTACTCTTTCAAGCGTTCGGCCAATTCTATCGCACGCTGCGGTTTGAAAGAGGCGGTACTTATCCAATCCTCGCGCACAACTTCATCAAAACCCACGAAGCCAAAAGGATCGCCGTTGCGGTTGGCAGACTGTGCGACCGACTCAGCAATATCTGCTGCCTTGCGGATTTTGCGCTCTTTTGCGCCAAAATTCATACTGCCCGATAAATCACAGACGACAAACACCGGTGTGGCACTTTTTTGGTTAAACAAGCGCACATATATTTGCTCCATCGGGTCGCGAATGGTTTGGCGCAAATCAATACGGCGCGGGTCAGGATAAGAGAGTAATGTGGTATGGCCAATAAACTCCATGCCCATGCCACGCTGCGTACTGGCGTGGCGGCCTGGGTGACGGCCTCGGTTGCGCCAACCGATGTGGTAGCTAAACTCTTTAATTTCTAGCATGCTCATTTTAACCAGCCATTTTCATTAAGAACATGATACGAGGCACCGAGTGAGCGCAAGGCGCGAATCGTACATTGAAGTACATTAAGCTTTGCGCGAATGAGGTAACAAAGTAGCATGGATGTAATGAAATTTGGCTTAAGGCGCTGCTACAGCGTTAAGGATATTCGAAAGCATCTCACGCGCAATCTCGGTGCGGCGCATCTCATACACCGGGCTAAACACCAGACGATGCGCCACGGTTTCGTGAAATACGGCATGGATATCTTCAGGTGTAATTGCAGTACGCTGGTTTAGCCAAGCATTGACGCGGGCAGCGCGCAACATCATGCTCATGCCACGCGGGCTGGCGCCAGCAAGCACAAGGCGATTCATATCCACATTAGTGACTTTTACGCCATATTCAGTAGGGTTACGCGTTGCTTTCCATAGATTCAATGCGTATTTTTTAAGCGTATCAGATGATTCAATACTGTTTTGAATCACTGTTGAAAATTCATTAAGTTGATCAAATTTCAAAACATCGGCCTGAGTGGTGCCTATCAAGGCATCGACGTTATGGAACTTAGTGTCAAACATCAAGCCTGACATAATGGCATCATCATTTGGTACTGCAATGGGAATTTCCATCATAAAACGGTCACGCGCGGCAGAAGGAATTTCAAAAGTCTCTTCCTTTTCAACCTGGTTGCGGTCTGCAAACACAATCATGTGCGGGAACACATGTTCCTTATTGAATGCTGAAAGGGTACGTTCAGCCATCACACGTAGAAGCAATGAGTGTACTTGTGGGCGCGCGCGGTTAATTTCGTTAAAGAAAAATACCGATAAATCTTCGCCCGACATCAATAATGGCCCAGCGCTCACATGCGGTTTGCCATCTTCGCCTAAATAAGTGTGATACACCAAATCGTTAGGCATGAGGTCAATCGTGCCTTCAATACGTTGGTAGCCGCCGCCAATGCCGCGTGTAAAGGCACGTAGCAGCGTAGTTTTACCCACGCCCACATCGCCCTCAAGCAACACATGCCCACGTGCAAAAATCGCGATGGTAATCAAACGTATCGGGTTTTGCTGCCCAACCACGACCTTATTGACTTCAGTTTCTAAAGTTAGCGCATGTTGACGCCAGTCGGCCAATTGACGGTCGCTCATTAAGTTTTCCCTAAAATAGATCGGTTAATTTTAATCACTAATTTTCAATTATATTAAATGAATTTATCGAAAGAGTATACAGGTTTGTATATACCGTTGAAAATTCTTTGCATATATGGCTTTCGTAAAATCCTATTTTCAGCGATGATAACTTAAACTTCTAGATTACATGTATGGAAACCGTGAAATCGCTACAAATGGAACCCCAACTCAAACAAACCTTTGGCAATTACTTAAGCACCTATCTCAATGCCAGTTTTGATAGCCGTAAACTCTCCATCACCTACAATACCGCGGCTAACACCCTAGACCAACTGCAAACACTGGCGATTCTCTGTGTCGGTGCGTGGCTGGTGATGCATAACAGCAACTTTGCTTTTGGTTTTATTCTTGGTGGCATGTTAGTCGCCTTTCAAATGTTCTCAGGCAGGTTATCCGGCCCTGTATTACGCTTAGTGGGCTTATGGCAAGAGTTTCAACAAGCGGACATTGCGGTTAAACGCCTAGGTGATGTGATGAACGCCCCAGCAGAACCGATGACGCTTATCCCTACTCGTGCTAACGTGAATCAAGCGACGAATATCACTGTCGATAGCCTTGGCTTTAAGTATGGTGATGACCTGCCATGGTTGTATCAAAACCTCAGCTTTAACATTCAAGCAGGGCATTGTGTATTGATTATGGGGCCAAGTGGCTGTGGTAAAAGTACACTGGCTAAACTGTTATTGGGTTTTTATAGACCACAAGAAGGCAACATTAAACTCAATGGCCAAGACATCAGTTACCTTGCTGCCAATGAGCTGCGTAATCACTTTGGCGTGGTGCCGCAAGAAACTATGCTGTTCTCAGGCACCATTTACGATAACCTCATTCTCGCCAACCCACATGCCAGTTTTGAGCAAATCGTTCAAGCCTGTCAACTGGCGGAAATCCACACCACCATCGAAAAACTCCCGCAAGGTTACCAAACCGTTGTGGGTGAACACGGCACAGGTTTAAGTGGAGGTCAGAAGCAACGCATTGCCATTGCCAGAGCCTTGCTCAAACAACCTAAAGTGTTGATATTCGATGAAGCGGTTTCAAACCTCGACCAGCAAACCACAGAACAGTTTGCACAGACGGTGAATAAATTAAAAGGCAAAGTAACGATTCTGTTTATTACACATCAATTGCCGAAAGGATTACAGGTGGATGAGGCGGTGATATTGGGTAAGAGACGACAATAGGGGACAGACCACGGTTTTCTAGATTAAATGCTACAATTTAGCTCTTATTGTTGATTAATTGAGCCCGCCATGCCCCGCCGCCCGCGCGTTATTGTGCCAAACACGCCGCAACACCTTATTCAACGTGGCAATAATCGCCAAGCTTGTTTTTATGCCGATGAAGATTACCAATTCTACTTAGAATGGCTTAAAGAGTACGCTGACAAAGCAGAATGCAATATTCATGCTTGTGTATTAATGACGAACCATGTGCATTTGCTCGTTTCCACCGAAAAAGCTGATGCTGTGGGCGCCATGATGAAGGCGCTTGGTCAGCGTTATGTACAATATATCAATAAAACTTATAAACGCAGCGGCACATTGTGGGAAGGCCGCTATCGCTCTTGCCCGATACAAGCAGAAGCTTATCTATTTAGTTGCCAACGTTATATCGAGCTTAACCCTGTGCGCGCCAATATGGTGGCGCACCCCGCCGAATATCGCTGGTCTAGCTATGCCGCAAACGCACAAGGTGAGCCAAACGTTATAATTAAACCGCACTTACTTTACAATGCGCTTGGCTTAGATGCTGAAAAGCGGCAAGCGGCATACCGCGAATTGTTTAGGTATGAGCTGGATATTGGTTTGGTGGATGAAATACGGCGCTCAACCAATAGTAATTATGCTTTGGGTAACGAGATGTTTGTTAAGCAAATTGAGGGGGCGCTGGGTAGACGCGTTACGCAAGGCAAATCTGGTAGGCCTAAAAGCGTTAAAAATGAAATAGAAAGCAAGCCGCTTTGGTAGAGAATCGTGATTTATTGGATAATTTCATGTCGAATCTACAATATAAAACTATATCCGCCTTTTAATTTTCTTACAAAAACCGCTAGTTAAAATTTAGTACTTTCGCTAAATTGATTTTCCGGCGAAAATAGCGGAAACATTAAAACATAAAGTATAAATTCAATGACAAAACAACCAAGTAATATTAGACAACAGAGCTTTACTAAGGAAGAGTTACTTAAATGCGGTAGGGGAGAAATGTTTGGTGAAGGCAATGCGCAGCTGCCTTTACCGCCCATGCTGATGTTTGATCGCATTGTTAAGATAACCGAAGATGGTGGAAAATATGGTAATGGCCAAATCATCGCGGAGCTGGATATAAAGCCGGATTTATGGTTTTTTGATTGCCATTTTACGGGTGACCCGGTGATGCCTGGCTGCTTGGGCTTAGATGCCATGTGGCAATTGGTGGGGTTTTATCTAGGCTGGATGGGCGGCCCGGGACGTGGTCGTGCGCTAGGCGCAGGCGAGGTTAAGTTTAGTGGTCAAGTATTGCCAACTGCAAAAATGGCGACTTATACTATCGATTTAAAACGCGTTATTATGCGCAAGTTGGTGATGGGTATCGCTGACGCTACCATGACGCTGGATGGTCGTGAGATATATGTAGCGAATGATTTGCGTGTAGGCTTGTTTACCAGAACAGACAATTTTTAATACAAAATTGTTAATAATTGTTGAATAGAATAAAGAATTAATTTTTAGGAGCACGAAATGCGTCGTGTCGTAGTGACTGGTTTAGGCATTGTATCTAGTCTTGGCAACAACAAGGCAGAAGTGAAAGACAGCCTTTATGAAGGCCGCTCTGGCATTACATTTCAGCAAGAATATGCGGATCGTGGTTTACGCTCGCATGTAGCTGGCTCTATCAAAAATCTGAACATCGAGGAATTAATCGACCGCAAATTACTGCGTTTTATGGCCAGCGGCCATGCTTACGCTTGGCTTGCTATGCAAGAGGCGATTGCAGACGCTAAGCTGGCAGAAGATTTGGTCTCAAATGTGCGTACTGGCTTGATTGTTGGGGCAGGTGGCACCTCTACAGAAAGCATGCTGGAAGCCACCAATACACTCGCTGAAAAAGGCATCCGCCGTGTAGGCCCTTATATGGTCACCAAAACCATGAGCAGCGGCATTGCCGCTTGCTTGGCGACTGGCGCGAAAATCAAAGGCGTGAATTACGGCATCAGCTCGGCTTGTTCAACCAGCGCGCATTGTATTGGTGCGGGCACGGAGCAGATTCAATTGGGCAAACAAGATATTGTGTTTGCGGGTGGCGGCGAAGAAGAGCATTGGACTATGAGCTTTTTGTTTGATGCCATGGGCGCGTTAAGCAGCAAGTATAACGATACGCCTGATAAGGCGAGCCGCACTTACGACGCTAACCGCGATGGGTTTGTGATCTCTGGCGGCGGCGGCATTGTGGTGCTGGAAGAATACGAGCACGCCAAAAAACGCGGAGCAAAAATCTACGCCGAAGTCGTAGGTTACGGCGCAACTTCTGATGGCTATGACATGGTCGCGCCAAGTGGCGAGGGCGCGGAGCGCTGCATGAAGCTGGCTTTGGAAGGTGTCGGTGATGTCGATTACATCAACACGCACGGCACCAGTACGCCGGTGGGTGATACTAAAGAATTAGAAGCGATACGTGCGGTGTTTGGTGATGGTAAATATGGGAAACTACCGGCGATAGCTTCAACCAAGTCGCTCTCTGGCCATGCGCTGGGCGCCGCAGGCGTGAACGAGGCGATTTACACCTTGATTATGATGGAAAATAATTTCATTGCAGCTTCTGCCAATATCGAAACGCTAGATCCCGCTGCCGAGGGCTTGCCTATTGCTACCAAACGCATTGATAACGTGAAAATTACGACGGCGTTATCCAACAGTTTTGGCTTTGGCGGCACCAATGCAACATTAACGCTATCAACCAAAAACCTGTAAGGCGCGTTAAAGGCGCATTACCTTAAATCAGGAGCGCGCTATGAAACACCTTTTAATTGTCCTTGCCACTCTTATTTTAGCGGGCTGCGCCACCATGAAGGGTGACCGCACGGTAAACGTGACAGGCGACCAGATTGCCCAAAAACTCAACGAGAAACTGGCCTTACCCATTTCGCTACTCAAAGTGTTCGATGTCAATTTATCCAACTCCCTAGTCACGTTCGACAAAGCCAGTGGCCGCATGACGTCAACTATGGATACCAAACTTTCCAGCGAATTACTCGGTAAAAGTTTAGGGGGCAAGCTGGGCATTTCTGGCAAATTACGCTTCGACCCCGCCACCAGTGCCGTAGTGCTGGATGAACCCAAAATTGAAAACATTAACTTCGATGGTGCAAATGGCAAATTTAACGATGTATTTAACGCACTGGCCAAAACTGTAGGTGGTGAAATGCTTAATGGTTTGACGCTCTATACCGTAAAACCGGAAGATTTAAAATTTGACGGAACTACTTATAGCCCAAAAGATATGGTGGTAACGGATAATGGTTTGCAGTTGACGTTGACCCCTACAAGATAAGCCAGGTAGGGGGCAAAAATAGCCCTCCGTTTATCTTAAATTCCCGCGTGAGCAGAACCTGCTCATTCTACAAAATAGATTCCCACCTGTGTGGGAGTAACGAAATTGGTGTTCTGCAAGCTAATATCCATGCGGCCTGTAGAGCTTGTAGCACGTAGGTTGGGGTAAATGGGTTTTTATGAACCCAACAATTTTCACATCGTTGGGGTTCGCTTTGCACACCACCAACCTACAAAATCAACATAGCGGCTACATTACGACCTTCACTCATTAAAAAATTATAGGTTCTGCATGCTGCGGCGGTGGTCATGCATTCCAACGGAACGCCTTGTGCAGTTAAACTTTGGTAAGTTTTTGGGTGCAAAAACTGGTGTTTTTCGCCAGTGCCCAGCAGCACCACTTCCGGCTTTAACTCTACAATCTGCGCAAAATGCGCTTCGGTTAAGCTGGCAAAATCAATTGCTTGCCAATCTAGTATTAACTTGTCGGCCATCACAATTAAATTCTGCGCATAGCGCTGTTTGTTGATTTCCACAAAACGCCCATCATCACCCATGCCATAGCCAGTAATTAAAAGGTTATTTTCTGCTGTGGTTAAATGTAGCTTCATCGCATTATCCTAACTTGCTTTTTGGGCATGACTTTCATTGAACGAAAGCCTTATTCTAATGTACACTAATGCCTTTATAAATTGTGCTTTTCACGCGAAAATCTCTGCTTTATGTCATCACCTAATAAGCTGGAAAAACTGGCTAAATCCAACAAGCTTGCTAACGTCTGTTACGATATTCGTGGCCCGGTATTGCAACGCGCCCGCCAGATGGAGGAAGAAGGCCAGCGCATCATCAAACTGAATATCGGCAACCCGGCTGCATTTGGTTTTGAAGCGCCGGAAGAGATATTGCAGGATGTGATTCGCAATATGGATCAAGCTTCTGGCTACACGGACAGCAAGGGCCTGTTCGCGCCACGTAAAGCCATTATGCATTATACGCAAAGCAAGCATATTGCAGGCGTAACCGTGGATGACATTATTATTGGCAACGGTGTTTCCGAACTAATTGTGATGGCCATGCAGGCGCTGGTAAACAATGGCGACCAGGTGCTGGTGCCGATGCCGGACTATCCTTTATGGACAGCCGCAGTGACGCTTGCAGGCGGTACTGCGCGCCACTATTTGTGTGATGAAGAAGCTGGCTGGCTGCCTGATTTAAAAGACATGGAAGCTAAAATCACCGCCAATACACGCGGCATTGTGGTGATTAATCCCAATAATCCGACCGGCGCGCTTTACCCGCGTGAAATCTTGGAAGGCATTATTGAGATTGCCCGGCATCATAATCTGGTGATATTTGCCGATGAAATTTATGACAAAGTGCTGTATGACGGAAACACGCATACTTCCATCGCCTCGCTGGCGGATGATGTATTGTTCGTGACATTTAACGGCCTATCAAAAAACTACCGAACCTGCGGATACAGAGCGGGCTGGATGGTGATTTCTGGCGAAAAAAATCACGCCAGTGATTATATCGAAGGTTTGAATATGTTGGCTTCGATGAGATTATGCGCCAATGTGCCGGGGCAGTTGGCGATACAAACCGCGTTGGGCGGCTATCAGAGCATCGATGATTTGGTTGCGCCTACCGGCAGGCTTTGCAAGCAGCGCGATTTGGCCTACGACATGCTCACCGCAATCCCCGGCGTGACTTGTGTCAAACCGAAAGCTGCGATGTATCTGTTCCCGAAGCTCGATCCTAAAATCTATCCGATTAAAGATGATCAGCAATTTATTTTGGATTTGTTGTTGGAAGAAAAAGTGTTGCTGGTACAAGGCACAGGCTTTAACTGGAAGGCGCCGGATCATTTCCGTATCGTGTTTCTGCCTAATGTAGACGACTTGACCGAAGCGATGAAGCGCATCGCCAGATTCCTGGAAAATTATCGAAAAAAACATGATTTAAAGAATGAAAGTTTGAAAAAAACTGGAGCAATAGTTTGAAGCAATTGAATATAGGGAAGCTTAATGTTGGCATTTTGGGCCTTGGCACAGTTGGCGGTGGTACCTATGCCGTTTTAACCCGTAACGCGGCGGAAATCACGCGCCGCACGGGTGTGGCGATTAATGTGGTGCAAGTGGCAGATAGAAACGTTGACCACGCTAAAACCTTGACTGGTGGCAAAGTGGATGTGACTGGCGATGCATTTGCGGTAGTGAGCAACCCAAAAGTGGATGTGGTAGTTGAGCTGATTGGTGGCTACACCTTAAGCAAAGAATTAGTTTTAAAAGCCATTGCCAATGGCAAGCATGTAGTCACGGCAAACAAGGCGCTACTTGCCTTGCATGGCAACGAGATTTTTGCAGCTGCACAAAAGGCAGGCGTCATTGTGGCGTTTGAGGCGGCCGTGGCTGGAGGCATTCCTATCATCAAGGCCTTGCGTGAAGGTCTGGGCGCCAATAAAATCGAGTGGGTAGCGGGCATCATCAATGGGACGACCAATTTTATCCTGACTGAAATGCGCGAAAAAGGCCTGGCTTTTAAAGATGTGCTGGGTGAGGCGCAACGTCTGGGCTATGCCGAGGCTGATCCGACTTTTGACGTGGAAGGCATAGATGCCGCACACAAGCTCACCATCATGTCAGCCATTGCATTCGGCATGCCGATGAAATTTGAGCAAGCGTATACCGAAGGCATCACCAAACTGCAGCAAACGGATATCAAATATGCCGAAGAGCTTGGTTATCGCGTGAAACTGCTTGGCATTACCAAGCGTACAGATGCCGGTGTTGAACTGCGCGTGCACCCAACGCTGATTTCTGAGAAGCGTCTCATCGCAAACGTGAACGGCGCGATGAATGCCGTGGTAGTGAAAGGTGATGCGGTTGGACCAACGCTGTATTACGGCGCAGGAGCTGGTGCAGAGCCAACCGCCAGTGCGGTGGTGGCAGATTTAATGGATGTGGCACGTTTAAGTAATGCCACAGTCGAGCAGCGCGTGCCGTACCTGGCTTTTCAGCCCAATAGCGTGGCCGATTTGCCAATATTGCCCATTAGCGAAATCAACAGCGCCTATTATTTACGGCTGCGTGCCAGCGATAAACCCGGCGTATTGGCGGGCGTGACCAGGATTCTGGCTGACCGCAATATTTCGATTGATGCGATGCTGCAAAAAGAGCCGGATGACAATGAAACCGAAGCCGACATTGTGATTTTGACGCATGTGACCGTTGAAAAAAATATGGATGCAGGTATTGCTGAGATCGAAGCTTTGCCTGCAATCGTGGGTAAAGTGACCAAACTGCGCATGGAAGAGCTTAGCCGTTAATCAATAACTTGGTCGTTAATTATAAAGTTAATATTGCATGAAATATATTTCTACCCGCGGGCAATCGCCCGCACTTAGTTTCAGTGAAATTTTACTAGGAGGCCTCGCGCCCGACGGCGGCTTATATCTGCCAGAAACTTATCCGCAATTTACCGATGCTGACTTAACCGCCATGCGCGGCATGAACTACCGCGATTTGGCGTTTGCCATTTTGAGTCGTTTGATTGACGACATTCCTGCGGCTGATTTGAAAGCGATTGTCGATAAAACTTACCGTGCCGATGTTTACAGTTTTGCCCGTAAAGGACAAAACGCAGAAGACATTACGCCGATACTTAAGCTGGAAGATAATTTGTACCTGCTTTCACTCTCTAATGGCCCTACACTCGCGTTTAAAGACATGGCCATGCAGTTGCTCGGCAATTTGTTTGAGTACGTGCTGGCGAAAAAGGGTGAAACCACCAATATTCTAGGTGCGACTTCTGGTGACACCGGATCTGCGGCGGAATACGCCATGCGTGGCAAAAAAGGCGTGCGCGTATTTATGCTGTCGCCACACAAAAAAATGAGCCGTTTTCAAACCGCGCAGATGTTCAGCCTGCAGGATGACAACATCTTTAACATTGCAGTAAACGGCGTGTTTGATGATTGCCAGGACATGGTGAAAGCAGTCTCGAATGATGCCGCTTTTAAAGCTAAATACAAAATCGGCGCGGTCAATTCCATTAACTGGGGTCGTATTGTGGCGCAGGTGGTGTATTACTTTAAAGGATATTTTGCAGTCACCCAAAATAACCAGCAAAAGGTGAGTTTTGCTGTGCCTTCCGGCAATTTTGGCAATGTGTGTGCTGGCCATATCGCGCGCATGATGGGTTTGCCGATTGATAAACTGGTGGTGGCCACTAACGAAAATGATGTGTTAGATGAGTTTTTTAAAACCGGCGTGTATCGCCCACGCGGCTCGGCCAATACTTACCACACTTCTAGTCCGTCAATGGACATTAGCAAAGCCTCCAACTTTGAGCGTTTTGTGTTTGATCTGGTGGGTAAAGATAGCGCAAAAGTGCGTGAATTGTGGGGTAGTGTAGATAGCGGCGGTGCGTTTGATATCAAGTATTTAATGCCAAAATTAGCCGAATACGGCTTTGTATCGGGCAGCAGCAGCCATGCTAACCGCATGCAAACCATTCGCGAAACACAGAAAAAATATGGCGTGGTGATTGATACTCATACGGCAGATGGCTTAAAAGTGGCACTGGAGTATGCCGATAAAAATACGCCGATGGTGGTGCTAGAAACCGCTTTGCCAGCTAAGTTTGAAGATGCGCTGGTTGAAGCGCTAGGTGCAGTACCAGAGCGTCCAGCCAGCTTGAATGGCATCGAAAATTTACCGCAAAAATTCACCGTGATGGATGCGGATGTCTCAGCGATTAAAGATTTTATAGTGAAGCACACATGAAATAGGCCATGATATGAAGCAATATACTGATTTGATGCGCCATGTATTGGCGCATGGCAACAAGAAAGAAGACCGCACGGGCACCGGCACGCTTTCCGTGTTTGGTTATCAGATGCGTTTTGATCTGAATGAGGGTTTCCCATTACTGACCACCAAAAAAGTGCATCTCAAGTCCATCATTCATGAGTTGCTATGGTTTTTGCAGGGCAGCACCAATATCGCCTACCTTAAAGAAAACGGTGTACGCATTTGGGATGAATGGGCAGATGAAAATGGCAATCTGGGTCCTGTATATGGCTACCAGTGGCGCAACTGGCCCAAGCCGGATGGCACGCATATCGACCAGATCAGCCAGGTGGTGAATGCGATTAAGAAAACCCCGGATTCGCGCAGGCTGATTGTTTCAGCCTGGAACGTGGCGGACGTAGACAAAATGAAGCTGCCACCTTGCCATGCATTCTTTCAGTTTTACGTGGCAGATGGCCGGCTGAGTTGTCAGTTGTATCAGCGCAGTGCAGATATTTTCCTTGGCGTGCCGTTTAATATTGCTTCCTACGCGCTACTCACTATGATGGTAGCGCAAGTTTGTGATTTGAAGCTAGGTGATTTTGTGCATACTTTAGGCGATGCGCATATCTACACAAACCATATGGAACAAGTACGGGAACAGCTTACACGAGAGCCTCGCGCCTTGCCGCAAATGAAAATCAACTCTGAGGTTAAAGATATTTTCAGCTTCAAGTTTGAAGACTTTATTTTGGAAAATTACAATCCGCACCCCGCCATTAAAGGGCTTGTCGCGGTATAGCCAGGCATCGCGCTTAGTCTTATTTTATTTATTCTTTTTAAAGAATTAATAAAAAAGGCCACACTGCAGAACAGTGTGGCCATGCCTACAACTCTAAGGGGTAAAAATTGTAGGGTAAGGCTGTTAAAACAAATTTAATTAACAGGGGCAGCAGCTGGAGCTGCAGTCGGGGCAGAACCAGTTGACGCTGCGCCATCTAGGCTTTTCATCTGCATGCTTGCTTTATAGCTTGAGTATTCATCAGGCGTAATGTTGCCGTCCTTATTAATGTCAGTTGCATCAAAGCTGGTAGCCAAAGCTTTATCCTTAACTGCTTCTTTAAGTGAAATTTTCTTATCACTGTTCGCGTCAAGTTTCTTAAAGTCGGCATCAGCTGGAGCTTCAGCAACCATATCCTTAGCTGGAGTTTTAGTTTCTGCCATTGCAGATTGAGCTGTAATGCCACAGAAAAATAAGGTTGCCAATGAGGTAATCGCAACTGTTTTGTAAGTGGGATTTGAAATGTGTAATTTCAACATGAATGTACTCCTAAACAATTAAAAAGGTTACTGCATATTACATACAGTAATGGATATACAGCAATTGCTGTGCCACATTAATTAGTTTATTAAAAACAATAAGTTAGGCTGAAATCCAGGATTGTTGAAACAAATAGATTGTCTCTGATTGGAGACAGGTTTTGCAGTTAAATTTGCAACATTATGAATAATAACGATATTTTTTGTCGGCCAAAAGCGACACTATTAGGTTAATTGAGAATCTTTAAACAGGACAGGATTTATTTGGTGACGCTGCAGTAGTTTATAAAAATCGGTACGGTTACGACCAGCGATGCGAGCTGATTGCGTGACATTGCCTTGTGTGGCTTTAAGTAGATTAATTAAATATTGCTGTTCAAAGTTTTTACGCGCAACGTCAAATGAAACCATGCTGGAGATATTGTCCTGCAGCGCTTTTTGCACTAATTTGCTGGTAATAATCGGTGTGGTTGAAAGCACCACGACTTGCTCGATAATGTTTTGCAACTGTCGCACGTTGCCAGGCCATGGCGCTGTAAGCATTATTTCAAGCGCTTCCGGGGCAAATCCATTAATTTTTTTATGATATTTTTTAATCAAATTAGCCAGGAAATAGTTGGCTAATAATGGAATATCTTCACGTCTGGCAGCAAGTGCAGGAATTTCTAAACTGACGACATTGATGCGATAGTAAAAATCTTCCCGAAACCGGTTCGTCTGCATTTCCTCGATTAGATTTTTGTGAGTGGCGCAAATAATCCGCACATCAATAGCAAACTGGCTGGATGAGCCAACGGGACGGATGACGCGCTCCTGCAAGGCGCGTAACAGCTTGGCCTGGATAGCCAGCGGCATATCACCGATTTCATCCAGAAAAAGCGTGCCGCCCTGTGCGTTTTTGATTAAACCCTGGTGATCGCTTGTCGCACCCGTAAATGCGCCTTTGCTATGACCAAATAACTCGGATTCAAGCAGGGCCTCGGGCAGGGCGGCACAGTTAATGGCTACAAATGGATGCTCACTCCGCGGGCTGGCTTGGTGAATGGCCTTTGCAAAAAGCTCTTTGCCGGTGCCACTCTCGCCCTGAATCAATACGCTCGCATCTGATGCCGCTACCAGTTTTGCCTGGGCTAGCAAGCTTTGCATTTGCTGGCTGCTGCTGATGATGGCAGCACGCCAGCTGTCATCCCCGGTGTGCTGCTGATTAAAGTTGCTTGACGTGATTTTTAGCGCATTCGCCACCTGTTGTAACAACTCTTTACTCTCGAAAGGCTTGGCTAAAAAGCTGAATACACCTTGTTGGGTGGCATGTACTGCCTCGGGTATCGAGCCATGTGCAGTGAGCAAAATAAAAGGCACCGTTGGATCAAGCTGGTGTATCGCTTCAAACAAAGCAAAGCCATCCATATCCGGCATGCGCAAGTCACTAATGACCAGTGCCGCTGGCTTAATATTAAATAGCGAAAGTGCCTCTTGCGCTGAGTGCGCTGTGGCAACCTGGTAGCCGCCCGCGCTCAGGCGCATTTCTAATAGCTTTAGAATGTCTGCGTCGTCGTCTACCACTAAAATGTGTTTAGTCATTATGAGACCCTTGCATAACTACTGCGCTCGATAATACTTTGTTAAAAATGGCTCAAAATCCTCAAATATAACCCATATGTTCCGGTTTCTCGCTCTTTTTTGCCTCGTCTTATCCACGCTCGTAACGTTGTGCAAAGGTCTCATTATTTTCCAGAATTACTATTTTTTAGGTGCGATTTCGCGTTCACCCATTGATTTCTCTATATTTTTGAGCTCATCCAGTTTTTGCTGAGCAGCGTCTAATTTCAGTTGCAAGGCTTCATTTTTTTGCTGTAGCAATTCAACGCGTTTTTGGTCATCCCGATTATTTTTAGCCACTTTATTGCTTGCAACCAAATGGTCGAATAACAAATGGGCAAAGGCTAATTGCGAGTTAGATAAAATTTCTTCCTGTAATATTTGCTGTAATAAATTCTGCGCTTTTGGCGTGTCGAGCAAATTACTGGTCGGTAAGCCGTAAATCATGACCAATTTCATGCGATGCGAAATCGCATTTGGGTTAAGTGCCAACGCCTGATGGGTTGCAGCAAGTTCCTGCTTTTGCGCTTCAGGAGATAGATTGGAAAACGCTTCAGCATAGTTTAAAAACTCGTTCGCATCATTATTTTTTGTCGGATTAACTTTTATCCCTGTGCCTTGCTTGGTTGCAGAATTCACGCAGGCTACGGAGATTAAGCAAATAAAAAGCGAGATCAATAAAGTGCGTATTTTCATGATGTTAAGCATTGAACCTCAGGTGGCATTAGGTAAACGTAATATAAAATGTGCGCCGGTTCTCGCGGGCGCCAGGCTAATTTCACCTTTTAGCGCGCTCACTGCCTCTTTTGCGATAAATAAACCCAGTCCGCTGCCGCCAACTAAGCTGTTATTAGGCTGCTCGCCTCGATAAAACGGGTCGAAAAGCCCGATTTTAGTAGCTTCGCTGATACCAGGCCCTGTATCTTTAACTTCAATTGTAATCATGGATTTCGATTGGGTGGCAGCAATGCTAATTTCACCATTGTCTGGTGTAAATTTAACAGCGTTGGAGATTAAGTTATCCAGCACGGTGCGCAGTTTTTCAACGTCCACCTGCATGGCAATGTCTTCAATGGTTACAAGCATCTTAATATTTTTATTCGCAATGGTGAGGGCGTAAGCCTGTGTTATTTCATTTATTATATTTTTAAGAGCCTGTTGGGTGACATTAAGTTTCGATGAGTTGAATTGAATTTCAGTGTAATTGAGCAGATTTTCAATCATTTTTTGCAGGCGCAGGCTGTTGTCGCGCAATATACGAATCACAGCGCTTTGCTGCTGATTAAGCTTTCCTGCAACGCCATCATTGAGCAACTCACTGGCTTCCCTAATGGCGGTAAGTGGTGTTTTAAGCTCATGCGAAGCTTGTTGTAAAAAGCGTTGTTTTTGCTGGTGCAAATCTTTTAGCGCGATTCGCAACCAATCCAGCCTGGATCCCAGTTGGCGTAAATCACCCGGGCCATTTATCGCTATTGTTTGCTCATAATTGCCCTTGCCAAGTTGGCGTATGGCAGCATCCATGCGGCGTATGGGTCTGGCGATCATCCAGGTAATTAAGCCCGCTATTAATATTGCCAGCGGAATTAGCGTAAGCGTTTGCCAAAACAATACTTGCTGAGTATGCGTCACTTTAGCTTTAAATAACGCGGCTTCTTTATCAATTAACCGATTATTTTCATTAACAATTTTATTTGCTTGATTAGTTAAATCAGTAAATGAGTCAACCATGTACTGGTCAAACGTCATTATTTCATCGGCATGGCTGATGGATATAAATAAGCTATTTTCCCGCCTGGAAAACTGCATTAATTCTGATGCTAGCGGTTTGGCAATGGGTAATTGCGACAAGGTATCGATGGCTTTGGCGAGTTGACCATGTGCATTAAGATAGTTTGTGAGTAATAACTTATCATGCAATACAAAATACTGCCGTGCGCTGCGTTCCATGACAGCTAGCTCCTCCAGCAGGATGCGGCTGGCACGTGTTGTTTCAACCGCTTGCGACATGTTGAATAAGCTTTGTTTGGTAAGTTTGCCAAAATAAATATTGGCATTCAAAAACGCCACCAGCAAAGGTAGCATGACCAGCGCAAAGCCAATCAACAGCAGCTTTAAGAATGATTTTGGATAGGTGATTTGCAAGCCGATATGGACAATCTTTTTAAGTAATGAATTCACAACAAGCTAATAATGGAGTTAAAGTTGCCTTATATAAATTTAGCAAGCCCTAGTATAATACGCTAATGAAAGCACTTTCTGTTATCGTGGCGTTTGCTAAAAACAATGTGATTGGCAACAATAATACACTGCCTTGGCACCTGCCAGAAGATTTGAAGCGGTTCAAGGCGTTGACTATGGGACACCATATCATCATGGGGCGCAAGACCCATGAATCGCTCGGACGCTTGCTGCCAGGGCGTACCACGGTAATCGTAACGAGAAATAAAGCTTACAAAGTTGAGGGTGCGTTAATTGCTAACTCACTCGAATCTGCCATAGCATTGTGTAAAAACGATACCGAGCCTTTTTTGATTGGCGGCGCCGAGTTATATAAAGTTGGCTTAGAATATGCCACCAAGCTGTATATCACACAGGTGCACGCTGAATTTGCGGGTGATGCATTTTTTGAAGATATCAATTCAACTCACTGGCAATTAAGTGAAAAAAAAGACCACGTCTCGGCGAGTGGTCTTGAATATAGTGATTTGATTTATCAGCGAAAATAATTGACGTTATTTTTCTACACAATCGACATAATAAACCGCTTTGCCATCGACAATCTCTTTTACCAAGCCATGGTTGTCTGTCTCAAACCCAGGAAATTTCTCGTTAAATTCGCGTGCGAATTTAAGGTAATTCACAATCACTTTGTTAAAGCGCTCGCCAGGAATTAACAGCGGAATGCCGGGCGGGTAGGGCGTGAGCAGCACTGCTGTAATGCGGCCTTCTAAGTCATCAATCGACACACGGTCAATTTCGCGATGCGCCATCTTGGCAAATGCATCGGTAGGCTTCATGGCAGGTACCATGTCAGATAAATACATCTCGGTAGTTAAGCGTGCCACATCATTGGCTTTGTACACTGCATGAATTTGCTCACACAAATCGCGTAAACCCACTTTTTCGTAACGCGGTTGCTTTTGAATAAATTCTGGTAATACTTTCCACAATGGCTGGTTTTTATCATAGTCGTCTTTAAATTGCTGTAGAGCGGCTACCATGGTATTCCAGCGGCCTTTGGTGATGCCGATAGTAAACATGATGAAGAATGAGTAAAGCCCTGTTTTTTCAACAATTACGCCATGCTCAGCCAGATATTTAGTGACAATGGCGGCAGGAATGCCAAACTTATCAGAGAAGTCGCCTTTAATATCCAAGCCAGGTGTAATAATGGTTGCCTTGATCGGATCCAGCATGTTAAAACCTTCGGCCAAGTTGCCGAAATCGTGCCAGGCTTCGTTGGCTTTTAGCATCCAGGCATCGCGCTCTTCAATGCCTTCTTCAGAAAGATCAGTGGGCCCCCATACCTTAAACCACCAGTCTGTACCCCATTCTTCGTCCACTTTGCGCATGGCACGGCGGAAGTCCAATGCTTCCATCAGTGATTCTTCTACCAGGGCCGTGCCGCCGGGCGCCTCCATCATGGCGGCTGCCACGTCGCAGCTGGCAATAATCGAGTATTGCGGGCTGGTCGAGGTGTGCATTAAATAGGCTTCGTTGAATACATCGCGGTCTAGTTGGATGCTCTCAGCATTTTGCACCAAAATTTGCGAAGCCTGACTTAAGCCGGCTAGCAGTTTGTGTGTGGATTGCGTAGAAAATACCATGCTTTCCTTACAGCGAGGGCGGTCAGCGCCAATGGCGTGATAGTCGCCATAAAAATCATGGAAAGTGGCATGTGGCAACCAGGCTTCATCAAAATGCAGCGTGTCAATTTTGCCATCTAGCATTTCCTTGATTTCTTCCACGTTGTACAACACGCCGTCATAGGTAGATTGCGTGATGGTCAATACACGCGGTTTTGCTTTTTTATCGATAATAAATGGGTTGCGATCGATTTTCTTTTGAATGTTTTCCCATTCAAACTCGCTTTTAGGAATCGGCCCAATAATCCCAAAATGATTGCGTGTAGGCATGAGGAAGACAGGAATAGCGCCTGTCATAATAATGGCGTGCAGCACGGACTTATGGCAGTTGCGATCAACCACGACAACGTCGCCTGGCGCTACTGTGCTGTTCCACACAATTTTGTTGGAGGTTGAGGTTCCATTAGTGACGAAATACAGGTGATCGCAGTTGTAAATGCGTGCAGCGTTGCGCTCAGAAGCCGCTACAGGCCCTGTGTGGTCGAGCAATTGGCCGAGTTCATCCACCGCGTTACACACGTCTGCGCGCAGCATGTTCTCACCAAAAAACTGATGGAACATCTGCCCGACAGGAGATTTTAGAAATGCCACGCCGCCAGAGTGACCTGGGCAGTGCCATGAATAGGAGCCATCGGCGGCATAGTGGGTGAGCGCCTTGAAGAAGGGCGGTGCCAGACTATCCAAATAAGCTTTGGCCTCACGAATAATCAAACGTGCGACGAATTCCGGCGTATCTTCATTCATGTGAATAAAGCCGTGCAATTCACGTAATACGTCATTTGGAATGTGGCGTGAAGTACGGGTTTCACCATGCAGGAAAATCGGGATTTCTTCGTTGCGGTGACGGATTTCAGTAACGAATTTGCGCAACTGTTCAATCGCTTCGGGTTTTTCTTCGATGAACTCTTCGTCGTCAATCGATAGAATAAACGCCGAGGCACGGCTTTGCTGCTGCGCAAATGAGGTCAGATCACCGTAACTGGTCACACCCAACACCTCAATGCCCTCGGCTTCAATGGCTTTGGCAAGCACACGGATGCCCAGGCCTGAAGAGTTCTCAGAGCGGAAGTCTTCGTCGATGATGACTACTGGAAATCTAAATTTCATCTCTTTACCTTAAATTTTCGGCAACGTTACACCAACTTGCCCTTGATATTTGCCGCCGCGGTCTTTATAGCTGGTTTCGCACACGTCATCTGCATCGGCCTCAAAAAACAGTACCTGCGCGCAGCCTTCATTGGCGTATATCTTGGCGGGCAACGGTGTCGTGTTGCTGAACTCAAGTGTGACATAACCTTCCCATTCTGGTTCAAATGGCGTCACGTTGACGATGATGCCGCAGCGTGCATAGGTGGACTTGCCTAGGCAGATGGTCAGCACATTGCGCGGAATACGGAAATATTCCACTGTGCGCGCCAGTGCAAAAGAGTTGGGTGGAATGATGCAGTAATCGGCATTTACTTCGACAAATGAATTGGGGTCAAAGTTTTTAGGGTCAACAATGGTGCTGTTCAGATTGGTGAATAACTTGAATTCTTTTGAGCAGCGAATATCGTAGCCATAACTAGACGTGCCATAGGAAACCATGCGCTGGCCATCTGCCGACATTTTTACCTGGCCGGGTTCAAACGGCTCGATCATGCCATGTTGTTCCGCCATGCGGCGTATCCATTTGTCTGATTTAATACTCATGTTAGTTGAATTGTTTTATGATTAATAAAAGTAGAGCATTATAAGATGAATGTGGGTAATTTAGTGGCATTAATCTGAATTTTTGGGAGGGTTATCTTGCTAAAATTAGGACCAATTGTAAAGTTTTTGGGATGTACGGATACCGGGTGGCATATCAGCGTTATGGCGCTGGCAGATCGTGCAGA
This sequence comes from Methylotenera sp., assembly GCA_049687015.1. Taxonomy (GTDB): domain Bacteria; phylum Pseudomonadota; class Gammaproteobacteria; order Burkholderiales; family Methylophilaceae; genus Methylotenera_A. Next base: position 42,152 of record JBAVIP010000048.1, read on the forward strand.
TGGCCCGCCTGGTTTCAGTGTCAGCAAGCTCGGTGCCATCAATCCCCGTAAACTGTGCGATTTAAGTTACAGCAGAACCACCGCATGGCGGTGGGAGTGCAAAATCCCGCAAAAAGCGGCAGCACAAAGCATCGAATATCAGCTCAATGGCAAGACATATACACTGCAGGTGCCTGCAAAAAATAGCATGCCTGCCATCGTTTATGCCTCGTGCAACGGCTTTTCAGACCCTAAGCTTATGAAGCAGGTTTCCAGTAAGAATACGCTGTGGAATCGCATAAGCCGCCTGCATCGAGGCGATGACACGATACGCGGCCGGCGTTATGGGCCATGGAACTTGTTGTTGCTGGGCGGCGATCAAGTGTATTCAGACGCCATGTGGCAAGTGGTGCCAGAGCTTAGGGCATGGGTTGATCTGGATTGGTCTCAGCGTGCGAAAAGGACGTTTAATCAGACGATGCGCGCCCAAGTTGAAAAGTTTTTTGAGGGATTGTACCTAGATAACTGGTCGCAGCCGGAAGTGGCTGCCGTATTGGCCAGTGTGCCTAGCGTGATGATGTGGGATGACCATGATATTTTTGATGGATGGGGTTCGTATCCACATCAGCAGCATAATTGCCCTGTATATCAAGGTATTTTTGAAGTCGCAAAATTTTATTTCAGGTTGTTTCAGCAGCAATCCGTTGATACGTCTGATCCTGCCGAGCTGCCAGAGCAGCCTGCTTTTAACCAGGCTTACAATTTAGGCAGTTTGGGCATCCTTGTACTGGATATGCGTAGCGAGCGTAAACCGCATACGCCAAATGCTGCGACCGACAAGTATATGCCTGATCAGGTGATGTCTGAAGCGAGCTGGAATGCAGTCTATAGGTGGCTGGATCAGCATGCAGCTGCACAACAACTGCAGCATTTATTGGTGGTGTCGAGCATTCCCGTGGTGCATCCAACCTTCGGCCTGTTAGAAAAAATGTTAGGTTTTATACCTGGACAGCAGGAGCTGGAGGACGATTTACGTGATCATTGGACTAGTGCGCCGCATATGCAAGAGCGGCTGCGCATGGTGCACCGGTTATTACGGTTTTCCGCGGAGAAAAAATGCCGTGTCACATTACTGTCAGGCGATGTGCACGTGGCTGCGGTGGGGGTGATTGAATCAGACCGTAACGACGTACCGCCAAATGCACGTGTGATTAACCAGTTGACTTCTTCGGGGATAGTGCATCCGGCACCAGCAGCCATGGTGCGTTACTTTTTAGAACAGGCATGTAAAAATGTAGAGACGGTAGACCGGGGAATTACTGCCGCGATGTATGAGTTTCCAGCAACCACGCGGCGCTTAATTGGGGCACGCAACTTTTTAAGCCTGGAGCCGGATGATAAAGATCGGTTATGGGCGAACTGGTGGGTAGAAAACGAGACCGATCCTACGACCAAAACTCTGCATCCTGTGCAGGTGAAAGCAAAACCGATAGAGGAAAGCTCAACACCTAAGTAATTAATCACTGCAAAATAAAAAAGCGGCAGGCTTAGCCTGCCGTTTTTACAATAGCTCAACCAATTAGTGCTTATCGCCGCCTAATTCAATGCTGTAACGCCAGAACTGGTCTTGCGATTCAAAAATCACGCTAGATTCTTCTGGATCGCGGTTGCCGGCGCGATATTGATGCAGCGGTGTTTTGTCTTCCGCCCAGGCTTTCACGATAGGGTCCACCAAACGCCATTGCGCTTCGACTTCGTTGATGTGCAGGTATTGTGATGGGTCGCCTTCCATCAGGTTGAGCATCAAGGTTTCGTAAGAGTCGATGGTTTCATCGTCTTTTTGACGTTGCGGCGCATCAATGCTCAAGGTGCGGGTGGCAATGTCCAGCCCCGGGATTTTTGATTCGATTTCCAGCTTGATACATTCACGTGGCTGAATGTTGATGCTGAGCCAATTTTGGTGCTGGCCTTCTACCAATTGCATCGGTGCTTTTTTGAAACGGATAGAGATTGCCGTATTGCCTTCGTGCATACGTTTGCCTGTACGCACATAGAACGGCACACCCTGCCAGCGCGGGTTGTCGATAAATAATTTAACTGCGGCGTAGGTTTCGGTATGGCTAGATTCTATGCCATCGCGCTTGAGTTCTTCCAGATAGCCATGCACGTTTTCGCCGTGGCCATCACCCACGCAGACGCGACCCGCCGCATATTGTGCGCGGAAAGCCTGCTTATTCAGGTTTTTTACATCGACAGGGCGGATAGACTGCAGCAGCTTGATTTTTTCTGCACGGATGCTTTCTGGCTGCAAATCTTTTGGTTTTTCCATTGCGGTAACTGCCAGCGTTTGCAACAGATGGCTTTGGAACATATCGCGCAATGCCCCTGTGGCATCGTAGAACGTCGTGCGGTCGCCCACGCCTAAAATCTCGTTATTGGTGATTTGCACGTGGTCAATATGTTCTTTATTCCATAACGGCTCAAACAGCGCATTTGCAAAACGCGTGAGCATAATGCCTTGCACCGCCGATTTACCTAAGTAATGGTCGATACGGTAAATCTGACTTTCTTTTAAGTGCCTGGTGATTTTCGCTTGTAAATCCAGCGCGCTTGGCAAATCGGTGCCGAACGGTTTTTCAATCAGCACACGGCGCCAGTATTTGCTTTCATCCAGCAAGCCAACGCCTGAAAGCTGTTCTACAACAGGCGCAAAGTCAGTTGGACGCACCGATAAGAAATACGCCAGGTTTTGTGGGAATACGCTTTCATTTGACAAAAGCGCTTTCATTTTATTGAAAGCATCGGGGTCTGTCGGTGGATTGGCATGGTAATGATTACGCGCAATAAAGCGCTCAAAGACTTTTTGATCGTATCCATTCTTGAATTTGGCATCCAGCATACCTTTAATATCGGCCTGCCAGGCTTCACGCGACACTTCGCTACGGCCTACTGAAAGAATCGCCATATGCTCTGGCAGGCGTCCCGCAGCATCTAAGCGAAACAAGCCAGGCATCAACTTGATTCGAGCTAGGTTACCGCTGGCGCCAAATAATACGAGAGTGCATGGATCGATCTTTTTAGTCATTTTTTTACCTTAAAAAATGTTTTATTTAAACAATAATTACTATTTGGACGATTTTACAGCATGTCCGCCAAAGGCATTACGCATCATGGAAAGCAATTTATAACTGTAACCATCCTCCTCTTGCGATGCAAAGCGCATTTGCAGGGCCAGCGTCAATACTGGAGCAGCAACGCCTTGTTCTACCGCCTCTACTACTGTCCAGCGGCCTTCACCAGAATCCGCCACATAAGGTGCAACACCATCCAATGTCTGGTCGTTTTTGAGCGATTCAGCAGTTAAATCAAGTAACCAGCTACGCACTACGGAGCCATGGCGCCATAGTTCGGTAATCTGTGCCAAGTCCAAATTGAATTCTTCTTTGCCTTTTAATAAATCCAAGCCTTCAGCTAATGCCTGCATCATGCCATATTCAATACCGTTGTGTAGCATTTTAGTGAAGTGGCCGGAACCTACAGGGCCTACGTGAGCCCAGCCACGGTGCGCGGCTGGTGCCAGCGCTTTTAATACTGGTTCAACTGCTTCGGCCACTTCTTTCGTTGCCCCCACCATCAGGCAGTAGCCGTTATCCAGGCCCCATACACCGCCTGAGGTGCCGGAATCCATAAAACCGATGCCATGTTCAGCCAGCATCGCGCCGCGGCGTTGGCTATGCTTGTAGTTGGAGTTGCCGCCATCGACAATGATGTCGCCCTTGTTTAGCATGGGGATTAAATCTTTGATTTGTTTTTCGGTGATTTCGCCTGCTGGCAGCATCATCCAGATAATTTTTTGGCCTTCTAACTTGTTCACTGCATCTTGCACAGAAGTGGCGGGGATTAAACCTTCTTTTTCAACCAGATTGTTGACGAATTCTTTATTGAAATCAAAGCCAACCACTTCGATTTTGTGACGAAGCAAACGCGCAGCCATATTGCCGCCCATTTTGCCTAAACCTAACATTGCTAATTTCATTGCGTATTTTTACCTTTTGTAGAGGATTGTAAGAATCACCCATCTTTTGGATGTGGTGCACTCAAACATTCAATTATCGATAATTCTTCGAATTATCTTTTTGAGTTGGGTATAATTATAGCAAATGCAGCTTAGCTTCTAAAGGCTGCTTTTTATTTTTTTAAGTTTTAGTTAGGTTTTTTAATGATACTCAGTAATACCCGTTGGCATACATTCCATTCACAAAATGATATTAATCAGGCTGCAGTTAAGCACATCCTGCAAGCCGCAAATGAAGCCATTGCCAAACATGGCAGCTTTCTTATTGTATTGGCAGGTGGCAGCACCCCCAAAAGCGTATACCAGCTACTAAGCAAACAGCAGGCAGATTGGTCAAAATGGCACATTTATCACAACGATGACCGTTGCTTGCCTGTCGACCACGTTGAGCGTAACAGCAAAATGGCCCGTGATGTATGGTTGAATCATGTGGCAATTCCACAAAATCAGATTCACGATATTCCCGCTGAATTAGGCAATATTGAAGGTGCCAAGGCATATGCGGAAACGCTTAAAGGTGTGCGCGCATTTGATCTGGTAATTTTGGGCCTGGGTGAAGATGGCCACACAGCCAGCCTGTTCCCGAATCAAGTTGTAGATAACTCAGCGGATGCCGTGCCTGTATTTGATGCACCTAAGCCACCGGCAGAGCGCATCACCATCAGCCAGAACCGCTTAAATAACACCAATGCAGTATTATTTTTGGTGACTGGCAGTGGCAAGCAAGAGGCTGTTGATAAATGGCGTAAAGGTGTGGCCATTCCTGCCACTTTAATTGCGCCTGAAAATGGCGTAGATGTGTATTGCTACCAAGTAGCTTTGAATTAACTTACAAAACGCCAATCACTTGGTGTTTTTTTCTATTAAATCGCCTAATAGCCTTAACTGTTCTTTTTGAATGGCGATGAGATCCCTCCATTGACCTTCGCGTAACAAATCCACTTTTTCGTGCAGTAACATAATCTCAAGCTCGGCCTTCAGGTTCACTTCATAATCATGCTCGGCGTTCAAGCGGTCTTTTTCCGCTTGCCGGTTTTGCGACATCAAGATAATCGGCGCTTGAATCGAAGCCAGCATAGATAAGAACAGATTCAATAGAATGTATGGGTAAGGGTCAAAGTCTTTGCCGTAGTTTACGAGGATATATGAGTTCAAAATCACCCAGCAAACTAAAGTAATGGCAAATAAAATGATAAATGCCCAAGAGCCACCGAATCTGGCAACAGCATCGGCTGCGCGCTGCCCAAAGGTTTTTGTGATATCAAGCTCTATTGAGGTGTTTCTTGAGATGTGCTTGCGTTCGGTGATATGACGCGCGACTTTCTTGGTGCGTTCATCCATGGCCTCATAAGATGAACCGATAAGTTTTTCTGCAGTGCTGTGGTTTTTCAGTGCCATTCGGGCGATTTTACGCTAAGTATTCTGAATCACAATATTCGGGAATTTGGCGCTGTGATCCAGGCTGGCATTGGCGATTTTAATCGCGGCTTTACGTGCAATTTCTTTGTAAATGCTGGCGATTTTTGAATCTGGTGCGGCAATCACACTAGGCTTGCCGCCATCGGTTTGTTCGCGGATGCTGATGTCCAAAGGCAAACTACCGAGTAAATCCACGTTGTAATCCGCGCACATTTTTTCGCCGCCGCCCGCACCAAATATATGTTCTTCATAGCCGCATTTGCCGCAAATATGCGTACTCATGTTTTCGACGATACCCAAAATCGGAATACCGACTTTCTCGAACATTTTCAATCCCTTGCGAGCATCCAGCAAAGCGATGTCTTGCGGTGTGGTAACGATAATTGCACCTGTAACGGGGATTTTTTGCGCCAGCGTGAGCTGGATATCGCCTGTGCCGGGCGGTAAATCGATGACTAAATAATCCAGGTCACGCCATTTTGTATCGCGCAATAATTGCTCCAGCGCGCCCGTCACCATTGGGCCGCGCCATACCATGGGCGTATCAACATCTACCAAAAAGCCAATCGACATGGCTTGAATGCCATGTGCCAGCATTGGGTCCATGCTTTTACCGTCACTGCTTTCTGGCCTACCGCTAATGCCCAGCATTTGCGGTTGGCTGGGACCGTAAATATCCGCATCCAGCAGGCCTACTGTTGCGCCTTCTGCCGCAAGTGCTAAGGCCAAATTGACTGAGGTGGTTGATTTGCCAACGCCGCCTTTGCCTGATGCCACGGCGATGATGTTTTTTACATTTGGCAGTAACGTCACGCCCTGCTGGGCTTTGTGCGCCGCGATGCGGCTGCCGATATTCACTGTCACATTGCCCACATCGGCCAGTTGTTTAAGATGATTTGTCACCAAAGCCTGCACATCGCTTATTACGCTTTTGGCGGGGTAGCCTAACACAATATCTACACTCACATTGTTGCCGCTAATCTGGATGTTTTTGGCGGATTTGCCAGTAACAAAATCGCGCCCAGTATTCGGGTCTAGCAACTCTTTTAGTGCGTTTTGGATGTTAATTTCTGTAATTGCCATAATGTTTGCATGCTTGATTTGAAAACCACCATTTTAGCTGATGCCAATGCTTAAAGCGAAACATTGCTTAATTTGCTAAAATAGCGCTTTAATTAATAAACAAAGCATTTTATGGCTCGCAAGATTCTGGTTACCTCTGCTTTACCCTATGCCAACGGCAGCATTCATCTGGGCCACTTGGTGGAATATATTCAAACTGATATTTGGGTACGCTTTCAAAAGATGCAGGGGCATATCGTGCATTATGTGTGCGCGGATGACACACATGGCACGCCGATTATGCTGCGCGCAGAAAAAGAGGGCATCACGCCAGAAGCCTTGATTGACGCGGTACATAAAGAACACAGTGCGGACTTTGCAGAGTTTTTGGTGGAGTTTGATAATTACTATTCTACTAATTCTGAAGAAAATCGCGTTTTATCCAGCGAAATTTATAAAAAGCTTAAAGCCAACGGCAAAATCGCCACTAAAACCATTGAACAGTTTTACGACCCCGTTAAAAACATGTTTCTGCCGGACCGCTTTATCAAAGGCGAATGCCCGAAATGCCACGCCAAAGACCAATACGGCGATAGCTGTGAAGCATGCGGCGCAACATATAACCCGACCGAGCTGATTAACGCTTACTCTGCGGTTTCTGGTGCTGCGCCTGTGCGTAAAGAAACGGAACATTACTTTTTCAAGCTCTCGGAATGTGAAGGCTTTCTTAAAGAGTGGACGAGAAGCGGCACATTGCAAGGCGAAGCCGCCAACAAAATGGGTGAATGGTTCGAAAACGGCCTCAATGACTGGGACATTTCGCGCGATGCGCCTTACTTCGGTTTTGAAATCCCTGATGCGCCCGGTAAGTATTTCTATGTGTGGCTGGATGCGCCGATTGGCTACATGGCGAGCTTTAAGAATTTATGCGATTTCCCTCGCCCGCAAGCGGGAGAGGGGCTAGGGGTGAGGGAAACACTTAACTTCGACGAATATTGGAGCAAAGACAGCAAAACGGAGCTCTACCATTTTATTGGCAAAGATATTTTGTATTTCCACGCGCTATTCTGGCCTGCAACCCTTGAATATAGCGGCTACCGCAAGCCAACCAACATTTTCGCGCACGGCTTTTTGACGGTAAATGGCGAAAAAATGAGCAAATCGCGCGGCACGTTCATCACCGCTCGCAGCTATTTAGACCATATTAAAAATCCTGAATATTTGCGTTATTACTACGCCGCTAAATTGAATAGCACCATGGAAGACATCGACCTGAATCTGGAAGATTTTGTCGCACGTGTGAATAGTGATTTGGTGGGTAAGTACATCAATATTGCGAGTCGTACTGCAGGGTTTATAACTAAGAAATTTAATGGGGAAATTAGCGTTAATCCAACTAGCAAAATTTTACAAAAACTTCAAACCAATGGGCACCCAATTAAGGTTATGTTTGATTGCCGACAGTATAATAATGCCTTACGTGAAATCATGGCATTGGCTGATGAGGTTAATCAATATATCGCTAATGCCGCACCTTGGGACGTTGCAAAGAATCCTGCTGAAGATATGAATCAAAAACTGCATGATATTTGTTCCGAAGCGCTACAAATGTTCCGTATTTTGAGCATATATTTGAAGCCCGTATTGCCAAAATTGGTAGGACAGGTAGAACAGTTTTTGAATGTACCACCATTTAAATGGAGCGACTCTGAGCAATTAATGGTTGAAGGCCACATTATAAATTCTTATCAACACTTAATTACTCGTATTGATCCTAAACTGATTGAAGCTATGACCGAAGCCAATAAAGAAAACCTGCAAACCACACCAACACCGCAACCACATTCTGAGCAGCGTCATGCGGTGCATCAGCAGAACGAGGTGAAAGCGGATGTTGCAGAAGCTGAGTACATCAGCATTGATGATTTTACCAAAGTGGATTTGCGCATTGCCAAAATCGTCAGTGCCGAGCATGTGGAGGGTGCAGAGAAGTTGCTTAAACTTATGCTGGATATTGGCGAGGATAAGCCACGTCAGGTGTTTGCAGGCATTAAATCGGCTTATGATCCGGCAACTTTAGTCGGGCGTCTAACCGTGATGGTGGCTAATCTGGCACCGCGTAAAATGAAATTCGGGATGAGTGAAGGCATGGTTTTAGCCGCAAGCGATGAACTTGGTGGCCCTTTTATACTCTCACCCGATGTCGGTGCAAAGGCCGGCATGCGCGTTAAATAGTAATTATTTTTTTTCAAAGGTATTAAAGGAGTTAACAATTGAATATTAAAACAATTCATGCAGTTCTTATTGCTGGCGTATTGGCCAGCGGCAATGTATTTGCTGAGGATAGCAATGCAAAAACCGCAGTAGGTGGCGGCCTAGGTGCCGCGGCGGGTACGGCACTTGGCGGTGTACTTGGTGGCAGAACTGGTGAGGTGCTCGGTGGGGCTGTGGGTGGTGGTGTGGGTGGAGCGGTAACCACTAAAGGAGAGGGCCAAACGGGGGCTGTGATTGGCGGGGCAGCTGGCGGTGCGACTGGAGCTGCCGTTGGGCGTAAAGTCAGTGGCAGCGGTACCGGCGCAGTAGTTGGTGCGGGCTTGGGCGGTGCTGGTGGTGCGGTGGTAGGTAAGGTAATCGCTGAACCTGAAAAATCATCTGGTCACCGTCACCACCATTATAGAAAGCATCATAAACATGGCAGGGGTCATGCATATGGGCACGACAAACATGATGATAATGACGAAGGGCGTCGTGACTGGTAAGTGAATACTAAAAAACAAAAAAACCCCAGCAATGGGGTTTTTTGTTTTGATGCTAGAGCCTTAAGTCTAAGTGTAATGAGTCTAAATGTAATATAGCGCAAAAGCTAAGCTTCTGCGCAGTTTAAAATTATTGCTTAGCTTTTTCTTTTGCATCTGCGGCTTTTTTGTCAGCAGCAGCCTTTTTAGCAGCTTTCTTTTCTTCTGCGGCAGCTTTTTTAGCGGCTTTTTTCTCTTCAGCAGCAGCCTTTTTGTCTGCGGCTTTTTTGTCAGCTTCAGCTTTCTTGTCTGCTTTAGCGGTATCTTCTGCTTTAGCTGGTTTATCAGCTTTCATTTCTTTAGCTGGTTTATCGGCCTTGGTAGATTTATCTTCTTTTGCTTTGTCAGCTTTAGAATCTTTTTTGTCTTTAGATTCCTTAGCAGGTTTTTCTTCTTTTACTTCTTTACTATCAGCAGTTTTGCCGCTGGCAGCAGCTTTTTCATTGCCAACTGCTTTGGTTTTAGCTTCTTTAGCAGGTTTGTCTTCTTTTTTCATTTCTTTAGCAGGCTTGTCAGCAGCTGGAGTCGCGACAGTGGTTTTTCCGCTTACAGCAACGTCTTTACGCACGGCTTCTAATGTCACAGGGCCAACGCCATCCACTTTTTCTAGTTCATCAACAGATTTAAAGCCACCATTTTTTTTGCGGTAATCAATAATGGCTTGCGCTTTCACCGGGCCAATGCCTTCCAAGCTTTCTAGCTCTGCTTGCGTTGCGGTGTTTAGGTTAACTGCGGCAAAGGCGCTGAAACTGAATGCCATAGAAGCTAACAATGCTAATAACAATTTCTTCATTTTTAATTCTCCATGTTGTAAAACTGATAAAACTAGTGATTTACTAGTAATTTAAAGGAACTTCTTTTTTAATAAAAGCATGCCGCTGTAATCATAGCCAAATAATCTACATATTACAAACCGCCGCAACGTACAACCATATCATGCCACACCTAAGCTTACATCAAGCTTACATTGCTAAATTAGCCCATTTGTAAATTAAAGCATTCGGTATTAATCGCTTCTAGCGCTTTAAGTGGATTTTCTGCCTGGGTAATTGGTCTGCCTACGACCAGATAGCTAGCACCCATGCGCAAAGCTTGGCTCGGCGTTACAACGCGTGATTGGTCGTGTTGGTTGACATTTGGCGGACGTATGCCGGGCGTGACTAGCAGAAAGTCATTAGGCAGATGTTGTTTTAATAATTGCGCCTCTAGTGCAGAACATACAACGCCATGCAAACCCGCTTGCTGCGTCAGTTTGGCGAGTTTTAGTACTTGGTTTTCTACGCTGGTTTCAATACCGATTTCAGTCAAGCTGGCTTGATTCATGCTGGTGAGCACCGTGACAGCGATTAAATACGGCTTCTGATTACTTTTATTCACGCCCTCAAGCGCGGCCTGCATCATGGCGCTACCGCCACTGGCGTGCACATTCAACATCCAAATACCCAGGTTGCTGGCGGCTTCGCAGGCTTTGGCAACCGTGTTGGGAATGTCGTGGAATTTAAGGTCTAAAAAAACCTTAAAATCTTTGGCGATTAATTTCTCAACCAGTTGAGGACCCGTTGCGGTAAAAAGCTCTTTGCCCACCTTAAGTTTGCACAGTGCTGGGTCAAGCTGGCTAACCAGCTTAAGCGCACTGGCGGCATCGGCATAATCCAGCGCAACGATTACTTTGCTGTCATTATTTTGCATTGTTTTTCTTAATGGTCATTTCACGGCTAACCGCCTCAGAAGGCTCGGCAGGCAAGGATTCCCAAGCATTGCAGGCTGGGCATTGCCAGTGATATTGCTTGGCACGGAAGCCGCATTGATTGCAGTGATAAGCGGCGCGGTTGCCAATGGCATTGCGCACAGTTTGCTGCATAAGCTGAATATCCTGGTTATTGACGTCATCCGCCATCGCGCGTGCCTGCAAAAGCTGGTCCAGTGTCGTCAGGCTAGGTTGCCGAATCAGCTCGTTTCTAGCCAATTTGGCTGCTTTTTCTGCCCCTTCCTCGGCCAAAGTCGCCTCGTACAGCACTGACATGAGCGAAGGCAATTTGTAGGTTTCCAGATAAGTGTTGAGCTGCGCCAGACCATCATTCAGATTGCCCATCGCGCGGTAACTTTTGAGCATTTTGCCGGCAATCAAGCCCAAGTACTCTGGTTGCTGAAACTCAATACGCTTCCAATGCGTAATGGCGGCTTGGTGTGCGCCCTCTGTCGTTTCCAGATCACCTAACAATACATTGGCACGTACGCAGCTTTTGTTTGCGTCCAGGGCAAAGGCTAGCTGTTTACGTGCCGCGTCGTGGTTTTGCGCGATAATCTCATTCATGGCTAATTCGCAATAATATTGCGCAATCTCACGCCTGAAAGGCACGCCAGATAAGCGTTCCAGCTCGGTCGCGGTTTCGATGGCCTGTGTCCATTCGCGTTCGCGTACGTAAATTTCCAGCAACGCACGCAGGGCGGGTTGACGGTAACGTGTATCATCCAGGCCTTTAAATAACTCCTCGGCGCGGTCGAACAGGCCTGCTTTTAAATAATCCTGTGCCAGTTCTGCTTTTACGGCACTTTTTTGGTTGGCGGTGAGCTCTTTTTTATCCAGCAGATTCAGGTGCATGTTAATCGCGCGATCCGTTTCACCGGTGCGCCGGAATAAGCTGCCAAGCGCAAAATGTAACTCGAGGGAGTCGGTATTGGCCTGCACGGCTTCAGAAAAAGCATCTACTGCCTTATCGTGCTGGTCGCTAATCAGAAAGTTCAAGCCCTTGAAGTAGGCAGCAGGCAGGGTGGTAGATTCTGACAGCAGTTGTTTAATATCTACCCGCGCGGCTATCCAGCCCAGTGTAAAAAACAGAGGAAGGACGAGGAGCCACCAGTATTCGAATTCAACAGTCATGTGTTTTGGCTTTGATTGATTAGTGGCATTTTACCTAAGCTTGAGCACACTTGCTAATCATTCTATTAAAGCAGCAAAATCGAAGGTATAAAAAAACGGCGCTATTGCTAGCGCCGTTTTTAACTTAAAACAAAATATTAATCACAGACTTATGAAGCTGAGTCCACGCGATCACGCAATTCTTTACCCGCTTTAAAGTGCGGTACATGCTTTGCAGGCACTTGCACTTTGCTGCCGGTTTTTGGATTACGCCCTAAACGCGGTGGGCGATAATTTAAACTGAAACTACCAAATCCACGGATTTCGATGCGTTCACCGGTCGATAAATTATCGGTCATCGCATCTAAAATGGCTTTAACTGATAATTCAGCATCCTTTACTACTAATTGCGGAAAGCGCTCTGCTAATAAATTAATTAATTCAGACTTTGTCATGGCTTATGCTTGCCTTTTTAGTTTAATTTTAAAAAACTATTATTTCTTGCTGTCTAATTTAGCTTTAAGCAATGCGCCAAGGTTAGTCGTGCCGGCTGCAGCTGCATTATCTTCGGCCCTGGTATCTTCTGCCTTGGTTTTTGCAGGTTTTGCTTTTGGCTTAGCCGCTTTTTCTTCTGTTGAAGATGAAGAAGACGTAGCACCTGATGGATCTTCAGTTAACTGTTTAACGCCTAAAGAAATGCGCTCTTTTTCTACATCAATGGCCAAGATAACAGCTTGTAACTCGTCTCCCTTTTTGAAGTTACGAATTGCTTCTTCGCCAGTTTGTGTCCAAGACAGGTCAGACAAATGCACTAAACCATCGATACCACCTGGCAAGCCGATAAACACGCCAAAATCAGTGATTGATTTGATTTGACCAGATACTTTGTCGCCTTTAGCATGGGTGGCTGAGAAGTCATCCCATGGATTTGGCTTACATTGTTTCATGCCAAGTGATAAACGACGACGCTCTTCGTCAATCTCAAGAATCATCACTTCAACCTCGTCGCCCAATTGTGCGATTTTGCCTGGGTGGATATTTTTGTTGGTCCAATCCATTTCCGACACGTGCACCAAACCTTCGATGCCTGGTTCCACCTCAACAAACGCACCGTAATCAGTCAGGTTGGACACTTTGCCGAATAAGCGAGTGCCTACCGGATAACGACGGGTTAAAGCTACCCATGGGTCATCACCTAGTTGTTTAATGCCGAGTGAAACGCGATTTTTTTCTTGATCGAATTTCAAGATTTTCGCTTCAACTTCTTCGCCAACCGTTAACACTTCAGAAGGGTGTTTTACACGGCGCCAGGCCAAATCGGTAATGTGCAGCAAACCATCAATGCCGCCTAAATCCACGAACGCGCCGTAATCGGTAATATTTTTAACAATACCTTTTACAGTTGCGCCTTCTTTAAGCGTACCCATTAAGGCTTCGCGATCAGCACCCATGCTGACTTCCATCACTGCACGGCGGGAAACCACGATATTGTTACGTTTGCGGTCCAGTTTAATAACTTTGAAATCCCACTCTTTATTTTCGAATGGTGTAGTGTCTTTCACTGGGCGAACATCCACCAATGAACCAGGCAGGAAAGCCGTGATACCGTTGACTGAAACGCGCAGGCCACCTTTAACTTTACCGCTTACAAAGCCTTTAACTACACGGCCTTCGTTCATCGCGTCTTCCAAATCAAGCCAGGCTTCCATTTTCTTCGCTTTTTCGCGAGAAAGTTGGGTCGAGCCAAAACCATCTTCGAGTTTTTCGATACATACTTTTACGAAGTCGCCTACAGCAACTTCAAGCTCACCTTGAGCATTTTTGAATTCGTTAGCGTCGATCACGCTTTCAGATTTAAGACCAGCGTTCACAATGACGTGGTCGCTATCGATTGAAATTACTTCGGCGGTGATAACCTCGCCAGAACGCATTTCTTGGCGCGCTAAGCTTTCTTCAAAAAGCGCGGCAAAGGATTCCATTGAAGAAGATGGAGTTAATTTAGAAGTAGAAGCCATTAAATAAAGATACCTAAAAAGTTACTTAACCAATATTCTTAAATAAATACTGTTTAAGTGTTCCCACCTAGCAGTGGGGCAGTTAATTAAACGTTACGTTACCAATTTTAATTGTAATTAAACGTAACAAGAACCGTGCATACTACACAAAAAATAGCTTATGTTCAATGACTTAAACCGTTTTTAGCCAAATAAATTAGAATTTTTTATGAAATATTTTTATAGGCGGCGAGAACAAATTCCACGGCTTCATCAATAGTGCGATGGGTGGTATCCAGGAGTACCGCATTTGGTGTTTGAATGAGCGGTGCTGCGCTGCGCTGGCTGTCGCGCAGATCGCGCTGTTGCAAATCGTGCAGAATCTGCGTGTAATCGGCAGATAAATTTTTGCTGGTAAGCTGCTTGTAGCGCCGTTCAGCGCGGATTTCCACGCTGGCAGTGAGGAAAATTTTTAGTTTTGCATCAGTAAAAACAACAGAGCCCATATCGCGTCCATCGGCTACCAGGCCTGGCGATTGGCGGAAACTTCGCTGCAAGGCAAACAATACATCACGCACCTGCGGGTGAATCGCCACCTCAGAGGCGCCACGGCTCATTTCTTCGCTGCGTACCGCCTCTGTAATCAGTATATTATTTAAGTAAATTTCACCTTCTTTGAACTGAATTGGTAGCGACTCTGCCAGCTTGCCAAGCGCTTCGGCATTGCTCCACGCGATGTTATTTTGCTGCGCGGCAAATGCCACAATGCGATACAGCGCGCCGGAATCCAGATAATGAAAGTCGAGTTTTTCTGCGACCAGCTGGGCAACTGTGCCTTTGCCGCTGGCAGAAGGACCATCAATCGCGATGACGGGAATATGATTAGCTGACAATTTTTGCAAACTCTTCAAAATAGTTGGGGAAAGTTTTTGCTACGCATTTCGGATCGTTAATGGTAATCGGCACTCCGCCCAAACTTACAAGAGAAAAACACATCGCCATGCGGTGGTCGTCATAAGTGTCAATGACGGCATTGGGTATTAATTGGGCTGGAGGCGTGATTTTGATGTAATCTGCACCTTCCTCAACAATCGCGCCTACTTTGCGCAACTCTGTCGCCATGGCGGCAATACGGTCGGTTTCTTTCACGCGCCAGCTGGCGATGTTGCGTAAGGCGGTCGTCCCTTCGGCGAATAGTGCCATTATAGCCAGCGTCATCGCGGCATCGGGGATGTGGTTACAGTCGAGGTCGATGGCCTTGAGTTTGCCACTTTCTGCCCTTTCTACGTAAACGTGGTCGTCATAGTATTCTATTACAGCCCCCATTTTTTTGATTTCTTCAGCAAATTGAATGTCGCCCTGAATACTGTTTTTTGTAATGCCGAAAATACTAATTCTGCCAGCTATCGCGCCAGCAGCTAAAAAATAAGAGGCACTCGAGGCATCGCCTTCAACAAAAACTACTCGAGGACTTTGGTATTTTACATTAGCCGGTACCGTAAATTGTTGCCAGCCATCGCGCGCAACTTCAATGCCAAATTGTTTCATTAGATTTAACGTGATTTCAATGTAGGGTTTAGAAATCAACTCGCCAACTAATTGAATGGTAGCCGCCTTGCCAGTGAGTGGTAGTGCCATTAAAAGGGCTGTTAAAAATTGGCTGGAAACGTCACCGCGGATTTTGATGGGCTGGTTGACAACAACATTGGCGGGCGAGATTTTGAGCGGTGGGAAACCTTCGTTGCCCAAATGCTCAATATTCGCACCAATTTGGCGCAACGCATCGACCAAGTCACCAATCGGACGCTCGTGCATGCGTGGCACGCCGTGCAACGTGTAATAACCATCGGACAAAGCGAGCACCGCAGTGAGCGGCCGGAAAGCCGTACCTGCATTACCTAGAAATAAATCGGCATGTTTATTTGGAAAAGAGCCGGATATACCTTCAATTTTCCAATAACTTTGTACTAGATTTCCAGCATTTTCTGATTCAATTATAACGCCCAGCGTTTTTAACGCCTCCAGCATGCGCTCTGTGTCATCAGATGCAAGCAAGTCGTAGATATCTGTGGTGTTATTAGATAGTGCAGCGAGTAGTAGCGTGCGGTTAGAAATACTTTTAGAGCCAGGTAATGAGATGGTGCCTTCGGCGTGGCTGGCTGCAGGGAGGGTGAGTTGTTCCATTTGTTGTTTTATATAATTTAAATTAATCCGTCATTCCCGCTTTCGCGGGAATCCATTTTAAGTCTTTTTCGATTCAGCCCAATTGTTACGCGCCACGCTGGCACGCTCAAACAAGGCTTGCAAGCCAGCGCCATCATGATTAGTCAGCAATTTTTTCAATTGATCCAATTCGTCTTGGTAAGCCGTTAGTTCGCTCAACAAAGCGGCCTTATTGGCCAGGCTGATGTCGCGCCACATTTCGGGATGGCTACCGGCGATGCGCGTAAAATCTCGAAAACCGCTGGCGGCAAAGCTGAATAATTGCACAGCATTGGGGCGCGAGGCGATTTCATCCACCAGAGCAAACGCCAATAGATGCGGCAGATGACTGACAGCGGCAAAAATACTATCATGCGTTTCGGCTGACATTTCACTTACATTTGCACCACAGATTTTCCATAATTGAGCAACGCCAGCAACCGCGTCCCTATTGGTCTCTGGGGCAGGCGTTAAAACCACATTTTTACCTGAAAACAAATCTTCTTTTGCCGCAGAAACACCGCTTATCTCAGCCCCTGCAATGGGGTGGCCGCCCACAAACTGGCTAAACTGTTCGTCTAAAATTTCTTTCGCGCAGGTCAACACCTCTTTCTTGGTGCTGCCCGCATCGGTAATAATTGTTTGTTTGTTAAGGTGAGGTTTAATACTTTGCAAAATGTTCGCGGTTTGCGCAACCGGCGCGGCAATCAGCACTAAATCAGCACCTTCAAGAGCCGCATGGATATTGCTCTCCAGAGCGTCAGATATTTCATCAATTACGCCTAACTTTAGTGCTTCGTTTAAACTTTCTTGCGTGCGCCCAACGCCCACGATGTAAGGTACATTGCCTGTATTTTTCAAAGCCAACGCGCTGGATTTTTTTAGCGCTAGCGCGACAGAGCCACCAATCAGACCCACACCAAATATGACGATTTTTTTCAAAGCAGATTTATTCGTAATTTCTACAGGCTGAATTGTAACATTTGTATGATATGAATTTTTGATTAGTGATAGTAAGTAGCGGATTTGGCTTGTTCCGGACTAACCCACAGTACCGAGTTCCAAGTGAAAGGATTTGATCCGGGTTTGAGTTCAGTTATAAGCAACCCGCCTGATTTAAGCTGCCAAATAGCTAAATCTTCAGTTTTAATTTCACCACTTCCTCCACTATATTTGCCATTAGAAAGTAATAGAAGTGCTAATTTTTCGGTGATTTTAAGATAATCCAAGCGCTGAGATTTTCTAATAGGCTCACCATATTCAGCCTTAATTTGACGTATAAATTTACTGTGGTGCCAATAAGGGGCATCGATTTTTGCGTTATTCAATTTATTATTTTTGTACCAAAATACGACAAGCATGGCTGGAGATTTATTCCAGCCTTTGAGTTCGTCCGCACAAAAATAGTCGCCGAATTCGTTTTTGTCAAAACCGCACCACCAATTGATGTTGAATTTTGCTCTTGTTTCTTTTGGGGAGATGGAATGTAACTCATTGAAATTTAATTGAATAACATCATCAGATGAGAAGTATTTTCTATATCCGTAGACAAGGTCTGAATCCCAGATTTTATATAGTAATATTGACAGTAAAATTAACGATAAAACAGCAATTAAGGTTTTTGCGTGACTAAGCGGTTCATTTAATTTCATATTGATTTAGTGGAAAGTTTAAACCCACTCCCCATCCACCAGTTTCTCTTGCGGTCTGAATGCTTGTTTATACGCCATTTTGGGGCTGTCTTTAATCCAGTAACCCAAATATAAATAAGGCAAACCAAGACTTTTTGTCCATTCGGCCAGCCACATGATGGCATAAGTGCCATAACTGGCACGCTTAATTGAGGTGCCGTAACTGGCACGCTTAATAGAGGTAGCATAACTGGCTTTGGTTTCAGTCGCATCGTAAAACGTATAAACTGCAGAGACGCCGTCGCTTACTACATCGATCATGCTGACGATTTTGACCTGGTTTTCGGCATCTCTGAATTCAATCATCAGGCTTTCTACATTGCTTTCGCATAAAAACTGGCGATATTGTTCAGCGTCGTCTTTTGCTTCCGGTGTGTTGCCTAACTCGGCATCTGCATGACGCAAAGCCTGGTAACTGGCATATAGCTCAAAATGGCTTTGGTTATAGCTTATCGGCATCACACGGGCGGTTAGGTTGCCATGTTGTTTGAACGCGCGTTTTTGGCTGCGTGTAGGTGCAAATTCGCTCAGCACCACGCGCACAGGAATACAGGCGTTGCAATTTTCGCAATGCGGCCTGTAAGCAAACTTGCCGCTACGCCGAAAGCCTTGCTGGATCAGCCCGTTATATACTTGAGCATTTACTAGATAGTGAGGCGCGGCGATTAAGCTTTGCGCGAGTTTATTGGGCAAATAGCCACATTTATACGGCGTGGTGACGTAAAACTGTAATTTATGGAGTACCGGTTCACTTGGTAGTGTCATGATGATTATTCTACCAATTTCATCAAGTTTTGCATGAAATTATCACGTGGTATTTCACGGCCGCCGAAGCTGGTGAGCAAGGGTGTTTTCATCTGGCAATCTATCATTCCAACACCTTGATTTTTCAGGGTTTCAACCAGATGTACAAATGCTACTTTTGAGGCGTCGGTGGCATGATGAAACATGCTTTCACCATAAAACATGCGGCCGATTTTAACACCGTAGCAACCGCCAACCAGCTTGCCATCCAGCCAGCTTTCTGAACATATCGCGAAGCCTTGCGCATGTAATTCGCAATACGCTGCAATCATCTGCTGCGTAATCCAGGTGCCTGGTTGACCATGCCGGGAAGCTTGACTGCACGCTGTCATTACTTCACGAAATGCGGTATTAAATCGAAGCTCAAATAAATTTTTCTTGAGCGTTTTCTTCAGTGAAGCTGAAATTTTCAACTCTTCCGGAAACAGCACCATGCGCGGGTCTGGGCTCCACCACATGATGGGTTCGCCTTCGCTAAACCACGGAAAGATACCTTGTTTGTAAGCGCTTAACAGGCGCGTGGCAGATAAATCGCCGCCAATTGCGATTAGGCCGTTGGGTTCGGTAAGGGCATCAGTCAGCGGTGGAAAAGTGCAATCGCCTTCAATCGCCGCGACACGTCCACTTGCTAACTGATAATAGCCTTTGCTCAAGCTGCTTTAACTTCCGCACCGATTCGATAATCACCCACGCTGCTTAAAACGGCATTTAGCGTTTCCACATTGGCCATCTGGCCTGTAAGCCTTATTTGTGGCGGCTTAAGCGATACTTCTACCACATCGGCATAAGGCGCCAAAGTGGCTTTTACTTTGGCAACGCAGTGATCGCAAGATAAGCCAGTAATCGAATATGTTGTTTGCTTTTTCATGATTTTAATATTTAAGTTTTCAATTTTATTTTTTGTAAAATGAGAGTAAGCTACTATTTCATAACAGCTAAGAGTTTATGACAATAAATTTTCTAGAAGGATATTTATTTTATGAACACTATATATAAAAAAACCTTAAAAGGGGTTGAAGAGACCGCACTTCGCAGCCAGGGTTTGCAATTAAGGCTGCGCGAGTATCTTAAGTTGGTGGATGGTACGAAATCCTCAGATGAAATTCAGCGAACACATCCGGATTTGATTGAGGTGGATGTAGTACTCACCGTGCTGCAGAGCGATGGATATATCGAGAGTTTGCATTAGGTTATTGCAAAATTAAACACTATAAGTCATTGTAATTAAATAAAAAATGCGTAGAATGCGCGCTTTGGCTTTATATAAAGCCGTTTTAATTACAAAGCATGGAAGTTTATACCAACAATCTAGCTAAACCTATTCATAGCTATCGTCCATATTGGGCGAAACGCTTTGGCACGGCCAAAATGTTGCCGATGACGCGTACCGAGATGGATGCACTGGGCTGGGACTCATGCGACATCATTCTTGTGACGGGCGATGCGTATATCGACCATCCCAGCTTTGGCATGGCTTTGGTAGGGCGTTTGCTTGAGGCGCAGGGTTTCCGCGTTGGCATTATCGCCCAGCCAGATTGGCAAGATACAAAAGCTTTCAAGGCGCTCGGCAAACCTAATCTTTATTTTGGCATCACCGCTGGCAATATGGATAGCATGGTCAACCGTTATACCGCCGACCGCAAAATCCGCAGTGACGATGCTTATACGCCCGATGCCGCGCCTAATAAGCGGCCAGATAGAGCGGTTTTAGTTTATTCCCAGCGTTGCCGCGAGGCGTATTCACAAGTGCCGCTCGTTATCGGCAGCATCGAGGCCAGTTTGCGCCGCATCGCACATTATGACTACTGGTCTGATAAAGTTCGCCGCAGTATTTTAGTGGATTCCAAAGCTGATATTCTCATTTACGGTAACGCCGAGCGCGCACTGGTAGAGCTGAGCCACCGCATCGCCAAAGGCGAGAAAATAAGCGACATTCAAGATATTCGCGGTACGGCGTTTTTGCGGAAGAGCATTCCTGAAGGCTGGAGTGAGATTGAAAGCACCAAGCTCGACCGTCCTGGCACGCTTGAAAAACACATTGATCCTTACGAAATGAAAATGGGCAAAGCCGATGCCAGCTGTGCGACAGAAGAAGCTAAATCAGCTTTGCCTGAAGGCGCAAAAGCGATTGAAATCATCCGCAAGCCAAAAGCCGATAGAAACAAGCAGGTGGTGCGTTTGCCGGCTTACGAAGAAGTCTCGCAAGATCCAGTTTTATATGCGCATGCTTCACGTGTGCTGCACCTGGAGGCTAACCCGGGCAATGCACGCGCGTTGGTACAAAAGCATGGTGACCGCGAAGTGTGGCTGAACCCGCCGCCGATTCCGCTCACCACCAAAGAGATGGATTACGTGTACGACATGCCGTATGCGCGCGCGCCGCATCCCATCTACAAAAATGCCAAAATCCCCGCCTGGGAGATGATTCGTTTTAGCGTCAACATCATGCGTGGCTGTTTTGGCGGCTGCACGTTTTGCAGCATTACCGAGCACGAAGGCCGCATTATTCAAAGCCGTAGTGAAGAATCAATATTGAAAGAAGTCGAAGAAATCCGCGATAAAGTCGATGGTTTTACTGGCATTATTTCCGACCTTGGCGGGCCAACCGCGAATATGTATCGCATTGCCTGTAAGAGCGAAAAAATCGAGCAATCTTGCCGCAAGCTAAGCTGCGTTTACCCAGGCATTTGCGAGAATCTGAATACTGACCATTCCGCGCTTATTCAGCTCTATCGCAAAGCCCGCGCCATTAAAGGCGTTAAAAAGATTTTGATTGGCTCTGGCCTGCGTTACGACTTAGCGGTAAAGTCGCCGGAATACGTGAAAGAGCTGGTGCAGCATCACGTTGGCGGTTATCTTAAAATCGCGCCCGAACACAGTGAAGAAAACGTGCTCAGCAAAATGATGAAGCCAGGCATGGGCGCTTATGATGTATTTAAAGCCATGTTCGAGAAATTCAGCGCCGAGGCAGGCAAAAAGCAGTACCTGATTCCGTATTTTATCGCCGCGCACCCGGGCACTACGGATGAAGACATGCTGAATCTGGCACTTTGGCTGAAGAAATATGATTTCAGGCTAGACCAAGTGCAGAACTTTACGCCGACACCGATGGCGATGGCGACTGCTATGTATCATAGCGGCAAAAATCCGCTACGCAAAGTCACGGCGGATTCTGAAAATGTACCAATTCCCAAAGCGGGCAATGTGCGCAAACTGCACAAGGCGTTTATCCGCTACCACGACCCCGCCAACTGGCCGATGCTGCGCGAGGCGCTTAAGAAAATGGGCCGGGCGGATTTAATCGGCAACAGCAAAAAGCATTTGGTGCCTGCGTTTCAACCTGCGGTGATGGGCGCCATTCGCCAATCAGATGGCAGCGTCTTTAAGTCGAATAAACCGCTACCAAAAGCCTTCAACAACATGAAAAACGCTGCGCGTCCAGCGCATAAGCAATCCACTAAAGCGCGTTAGCGTTTCATTGGTATTTGCATCGGCTTGAGAGTCTTATCTGGCCTGCTTTGCAGACGAGTGTCTTTGCTAATGAACGCGTACACAAGCCGGGATGAACTAATTATTCACTTGCCCAGTCATCCAGAGTAATGCGCGCATCATAAAGGTCGTTTCATGTTAAATACGCTGTTCAAATCGCTTGTGCTTCCCGTGCTGTTATCTGGGTTTGCCATCATTGCAAACGCCACCGATAAAGGCTTGTTCTGGAAGATGGAATCGCCCAGCGGCGTGACCAGTTACCTGTTTGGCACTATCCATACTGATGACAACCGCGTGGCCGAAATCAGCCCCAGCGTGATTGCGGCTATCAAACAAGTTGATACCTTCGTGATGGAAGTGGCGGAAAACCGCGACCCGAGCATAATGATGCTGAAGGAAGGCAATTTAGCTTCGCTGCTAACAGAGGCAGAGTTTGAACAAGTGCGCGAACTGGCGGATTTTCACGTGATGCACCTGGGTGCGGCCATGCAGATGAAACCTTGGCTGCTGGCGGTGATTTTTGATCTGCCAAAACCGCAAACGCCGTTTGCACAGGATAATCTGCTGATGACTAAAGCAGAAGAGAATCTAAAGAATGTGGTTGGAATCGAGACTGCCAAAGAGCATTTCGGCGTGATGGATGACTTTAGCCTGGAAGAGCAAATGGTGATGCTGCGCGCGGTGCTGAAGCGCACACCGGCGCAAAAAGAGGCCGATTACGAGCACCTGATGGCTGCTTATCTGGAGGGCGATAGCGACAAAATCACGGCACTGGACGAACAGATTACTGGCGGCATGCTGCCTAAGGAACTGTGGGTAAAAATGCGCGATAGATTGCTGGATAAACGCAACGTGGTAATAGCAGAACGCAGCATTAAAGTTGCAAACGAGAAACCAGTGTTTGTGGCGGTAGGCGCTTCCCACTTGGCCGGCGATAATGGCTTGATAGCAGCGTTTAAAAAAGCGGGCTTTAAACTAAGTGCGATGCCCAAATAAATCAGCAAAAATTATTTTAATGCAGCACGTGCCGGCCAGCTTCATACTCCACCTGGTTGGCCTGTTTCACAAATACCAGTTCGTCAGTCGCGTAGCCTAACTCTTT
Organism: Methylotenera sp.; assembly: GCA_049687015.1. Classification (GTDB taxonomy): domain Bacteria; phylum Pseudomonadota; class Gammaproteobacteria; order Burkholderiales; family Methylophilaceae; genus Methylotenera_A. Next base: position 65,624 of record JBAVIP010000048.1, read on the forward strand.
CGCCTGAGCCATCAAATGCTGCTTCACAGGGTAATTCAGTTGCGGCGTGCGTGAGAGTATCCATAAGTAATCCAGCCCGCCGCTTACCAGCGCATAATTGTAATAGGGCTTGTCTAGCTCAATGATATTGTACGCGCCATAAAACGGCCAAAAAAACGTTACCCTAAGCCGACCAGTGCGCGTGCCGTCCGCATTGGCAGGGTCAACAAACAAGGCTTTGCCAGTCACTTCTTTCCATTGTTTGGCTTTAAGGTCATAGCCGCGGTTCACCACCTTGATGCTGCCGTCTTTTTCCAGGCTGTAATTTGCGGTCACTTGCTCCAGGCCTTTCTCAAAGCGGTTATCCAGCCGTGCAATCTCATACCAAGTGCCTAAATATTGGTTTGCATCCACGCTTTGCACAACGCTATCTTTTGCGGCCTGCGGCATTTCTTTGCTGCATGCGGCGGTAATCAGAACAAAAATCAGTAAGCTAAAAATTCTCATAGTTTGCATTCAATAGTGCGCTTTCAAAAGATATAAATGGTTTGCAATTAGAGCATTCGAATTCATTATAGATTCAATCGGGCTATAAGGTACATTCTACTGGCTCTGCAGGGCAATGGTTTTGCTAATGAATGCGCGCGCACTTGAGGTGAAATTAAAGTAGGGCGGGTTAGCGCAGCGTAATCCGCCGAAATAAAAAACGACATACGGCGCAATACGCATAGCTATTGCGCCCTACGCGGGCTAAAATCTAGAGTCGTTTTCACATGGCAATCCGTCGTGGTCGCCATCCATTTTTGTATTTGGACAGTTTCTTAGAAAGTACTCAGCTTCTGCTCTTGACTGCATTTGGCTGCAATATTCTCTGCCGTCACATGAGAAATTTACTACAGGCTGAGTAATTGTAGTTGTAGTCGTTTGAAGTGCTTGTGGTTCCGAGTAAGTTTCGCTTTGTGCTGGCGCGATATTCTTTTGATAATAATTCCAGCCAATAGTGGCGACCAATGCATAAATTATTAGTTTTTTCAAAGCCTCGCCTCTTTTCTAACAATACAAAGCCATCATATCACCCTCGCTCAACCAGCGCCATTCGCCAACAGCCAAGTCATTCGGCAGCTTTAATGCTCCAATTTGTATGCGTTTTAAGCCTTCCACGCGGTTGCTGATGGCGGCGACCATGCGTTTGACTTGGTGATATTTGCCTTCTGCCAGCGTCATGTGGATGACGCGCTCGCTGATTTGTTTTACATCTAATGCAGCAATTGTTTCGTCTTCGTCAATCAATTTAACACCGCTGAGAAGCGCATGGGTATTGGCTTGCGAGACAGGGTGTTTGCAGCTGACTTCGTACACTTTGGGTACTTTGTGTTTAGGCGAACTCATTTTATGAATAAATTGGCCGTCATCCGAAATCAGAATCAAACCAGTGGTATCTTCATCCAAGCGGCCGATGCATTGTACGTCGCGTTCTACCAGCGGGTGCGGCAGCAGGCTGTAAATCGTCGGGTGGTGCTGGGTTTTGTGTGAGCATTCGTAATTGGCGGGTTTGTGCATCATCAGGTAAGATTTTTCGCGATAATCCCACGGCTCACCTTTCACGGTGTAGTGCAGGTTCTCCAGTTCGAACTCGGCATCCGGGTCGTCACACATTTCGCCGTTCACCGTGATTTATTCGTTGATAATCATGATGCGGCATAGCTTGCGCGAGCCAAAGCCCTGCTTGTGCAATATGCGTTCTAAATCGAGTGTTTTCGCCATGCGGGTATTATAAGGCACAAATAAAAACGCCCGTGCGGGCGTTTTTAAGTTTCTGTCATGCTGAACTTGATTCAGCATCTAGTAATTTCATCAGATTGCGGATCGAGCCCGCAATGACAAGAGAACAAGCGCGGGATGACAAGACAAATAGCTAGTCTTTTTTTGCTACAAAGTTATACACCAGTGCGCCAATCACGCCGCCGATGATAGGCGCTACCCAGAACAACCAAAGCTGCTGCAGATAAATGCCGCCTGCAAATAGTGCCTGGCCGGTGCTGCGCGCTGGGTTGACGGAAGTGTTTGTCACCGGGATGCTGATTAAGTGAATGAGCGTAAGTGTTAAGCCAATGGCAAGCGGCGCCAAGCCAGCGGGGGCGCGGGCATCGGTTGCGCCCATGATGATGAACAGGAACACGGCAGTCATCACCACTTCGCATACAAACGCTGCGTGCAAAGCGTATCCATGTGGGGATGCTTCACCGTAACCGTTCGATGCAAAACCGCCAAGCGTGTAGCCTTCCTGTCCGATGGCGATGCAATAGATGGTCGCGGCGGCCAAAATGGCACCTAACACTTGCGCGATGATGTAATGCGGCAATTCGCTGGATTTGAATCTGCCGCCGGCCACCAGGCCAATCGATACGGCGGGGTTGAGGTGGCAGCCTGAAATATGGCCAATTGCATAAGCCATTGTGACTACGGTTAAGCCGAATGCAAATGAAACGCCTAAATAGCCAATGCCTAAATCTGGAATTCCTGCAGCTAAGACTGCGCTGCCGCAACCGCCTAACACCAGCCAAAAAGTACCGATTAATTCTGCTAACGAACGTTTTGTTAATGACATTTGAAGCCTCCCATTTGTTTATTGAATGTTTTTTTAGAAACTGCAACGTAAATTTACGCTTAAATTAACGAGAGAACAAGCGGCTTAAGTTAGAATAGGTTTATCAAAAAAGAGCTTTAAACATCATGTCCTTCAAACATATAGTTTCGCGTGATAACGCAATATTCAAGTATCTTAAAAAGTTAGCCGAAAATGCGCGTGAGCGCCGTGCAGAAGGCAAAATATTGCTGGATGGCGTACATCTAATAGAGGCTTATTTACAGGCTTTTGGTGAGCCTGAGTTAATTATCATTCCCGAGGGAAAAAGCTCGCTCGAGGCGACCAACTTAATGCAAACATTGGTGGATGTAAACACCATCATGTTTCCCACGCTGATGTTTGCAGAGCTCACGCCGGTTGCAACTTCAACCGGTATTTTGGCGATGGTAAAGAAACCAAATCTTATTCCGCCTGGTCATATTTATTTCGCCTTGATGCTGGAAGATATTCAAGACCCCGGAAATTTAGGCAGTATGCTGCGCACCGCGCTGGGCGCGGGAGTGGATACAGTATATCTATCTAAAGGCTGTACCGATGCCTGGTCGCCTAAAGCCTTGCGTGGCGGGCAGGGCGCGCAGTTTTATCTGCCGATTGTTGAGGGCGTGGATTTGTTGGAAACGATGCAGAATTTTACTGGCAATACTTATGCGATGACTTTGGACGGTGAATCGTTATACGCTCAAGATTTAACAAAGCCGACTGCGTTCGTGATTGGCAACGAAGGCGCAGGACTAAGCCACGCAGTGCTGCAGGCTGCGAACCATCGGGTGAGCATTCCGATGCATCAGAATTTGGAATCTCTCAATGCGGCAGCGGCGACAGCAGTTTGTTTGTTTGAGCGCAAACGGCAAGTTTCTTAAAAAAAGGATTAATTAGTATGAAAAATAGATATGCAGGTTTTTCGGCCATGGAGATGATGGTGGTAGTAGCGATTATCGCCATTTTGGCGCTGATCGCGATTCCGTTCAGTTTGGGACGTATTGTCAGAGAAAATGTGGTAGCAGCGCTCCCTTTGGCAGATACAGCCAAAGAGCCTATCGCGGCGGCGTGGAAGGCCACCAAGACTTTACCTGTTGACAATAAGGAAGCCGGTTTGCCCGCACCAGAAAAGGTGGTGAGTAATTTTGTGAGTTCACTAGTGGTGCAAGATGGCGTGATTCACATGACCTTAGGTAACAAAGTGCATCCTAAAATCATGGGGAAAATACTCTCACTGCGCCCGGCGGTGATAGAAGAATCACAAGTGGTGCCGATTGCCTGGGTGTGCGGTAATGCTAATGCGCCGGATCAAATGACCGTCAAGGGTGAGAACAGAACGAATATACCTGAAGAATACTTACCGCGTTTGTGTAAATAGTTAATAAACTAATGCGTTGAATCGCTTAAATTAATAACAATTTCACTGCTAAATAGCGCAGCTGCATCTACCGCATCAAACAGATATTGTTTGTTGCAGAAATCACATTTCACCTCAATATTCTTGCGCTCGGCCAAGATGCTGTTAACCTCATCTGCGCCTAGCATGCGCAACATGGCACTTACCTTTGTTTTGCTGCAACTGCAATTAAACTTGGTTGGTTTGCTTTCAAATAAACGTACCTCTTCTTCAAAAAACAATCTTGTAAGCAGTTGTTCCGGCGCCAGGTTTTGCAGCTCACTATTGGTTACAGTATTGGCTAAATGATTGACCCGATTCCAGGCATCAGTGTCTTGTTCAAGTTGCTCTGGAAGTTTTTGCAGTAGTATACCGGCCGCGTTTTCGCCATCGCAATGCAGCCACAGCGAAGTATCGATTTGCTGCGAACGCTGCATGTAGTTTTTCAGCATTTCAGCAATCGTCTCGCCTTCAATAGGAACTATGCCCTGATATGTTTCGCCCTGTTTTGGGTCTAGCGTGATGACAAATTGACCATTCTGAATGAGTTCTAAAAAAGACAGGTCGGCAATTTCGCCTGACCATTTGGCAGTTGCACGCATTTCCAGTGTTGAGCTGCATTCCACCACCAGCAGTTTAAGCGCGCCTTTGCTTTGCAGCTGCAGCACCATTGCGCCATCCATTTTAAGCGTAGCAGAGAGCAGGGCGCTTGCCGCCATCAGCTCGCCAAGCGCTTGTTTCAATACCAAAGGCAGTGATTGATGCTGCAAAACCTGCCGGTATGTGTGGTTGAGGTGAACAATGTCGCCGCGTATGGGTGTGTGTTCAAACAAAAAATGCTGTAACGAATCTGTAAATATCTTCATGTTTATAGTTTAACAGCTTGAGATAGGGATAAAAAACAAAAAAATAGTTGCAAACGCAAATGAGAACGATTATTATTAACAAAACTTAAACAGTGAAGAAATGACATGAAAAATATTTATTTTATTTTATTGCTGCTACCGCTTGCAGCTTTTGCGGCAGACGCTGACTACACCTTAATTATTAAGGAGCATCGCTTTCAGCCAGCTGAGCTTAATGTTCCAGCTGATAAAAAAATCAAATTGTTGATTGAAAATCAAGATGCGACGCCTGAGGAATTTGAAAGTTACCAACTGAACCGCGAAAAAGTGATAGCAGGCAACAGCAAAGCAACAATATACATCGGCCCATTAAAACCAGGCCGCTATCCATTTTTTGGTGAATTTAACCAAGCTACCGCGCAAGGCGTGCTAGTAGTTAAGTAAAACCAGTGGTTAAGTAAACAAGTAGCTAAATAAGCAAAAGGTAAGCTAGGAAAATATATGTTTGGAACCGCCATTATTGTTTTTCGTGAAGTGCTTGAAGCCGCCATTATCGTCGGCATAATGGCCGCTGCTACACGCGATGTGCCTGGAAACAAGCACTGGCTGTCTGCTGGGGTGCTGGTTGGGTTGATTGGTTCGGCAATCGTTGCGGCTTCTACTGATGTTATTGCATCGTTCGCTAGCGGTGTTGGGCAAGAATTGTTCAACGCCATCGTACTCGGCATTGCTGTGCTAATGTTAGCTTGGCACAACATTTGGATGTCGTCGCATGGTGCTGTGCTGGCCAACAATGCACGTAATATCGGCGCCAATATCCGAGAGGGGCGCAGCGAGAGCTCTATTCTATTGGTCGTGGTCGGTTTGGCCGTGCTACGTGAGGGCTCTGAAACCGTTTTGTTTCTTTATGGCATAGCCGCCTCAGGTGGCGGCGGGGTAAGAGTAATGTTCACTGGCGCGCTAATTGGCTTGCTAACAGGTGTGGCTGTTGGCTATACAATTTATGCGGGCTTGTTACGCATCCCCATGCGCTGGTTTTTTGCTGCCACAGGCGCACTGGTGTTGCTGCTCGCAGCGGGTATGGCATCAACAGCCGCGCGCTTTCTTATTCAGGCAGATATGTTACCCAGCTTGGCATCACCTTTATGGGATAGCTCGGCCGCGTTACCAGAAAACAGCTTGCTAGGCATGTTGTTGCACAGCCTTGTTGGCTATGACGCTCGCCCAGCAGGCATGCAAGTCATTTTTTACATCACCGTGCTGGCCATGATTGGCTTGGGCATGAAATTATCGGGTAAACCCCAAAAATTAATTCAAACAACTGGAGTTATTTAACATGCAATTACGCAAACTTATTATTTGCCTTTGCACACTTTACATAGGAAATGTTGCAGCAGGGCCGGCGGATTATGTATTTACGCCAACAGTCGAACAGGGCGAAAAAGAAATCGACTTTAAATTTGGCACAGCCAAGCAGCAAGATGGCACGCGCAAAACTGTGGCCACGCTTGGCTTTGGCTATGGCGCTACTGAATATTGGTTCACTGAGCTTTATTTAAAACGTGAGCGCGAAGGCAGCGAACGCTTGACGCTGGCCGAGTGGGAGAATAAATTTCAGCTTACAGAAACTGGCAAATACGCAGTTGATATTGGTTTGATTACAGAAATAGAAGCGCCGCTGAGCAATGGCAATGAGCCATGGGAGTTCAAGGTTGGACCGTTATTTCAGACTGAGTTTGGCAAAGTGCAACTGAATGGCAATGTGCTGTTTGAACGCAAGTTTGGTGGCGACAGTGATGAAGACCACGTGACAGAAATGGGTTACCAATGGCAAGCAAAATATCGTTGGAAACCCGCACTCGAATTCGGCGCACAGGGTTTTGGCGAGATGGGTGAATGGAACCATTGGGATAACTCAAATGACCAAAATCATCGTATTGGCCCAGCGGTTTTCGGCAAGTTTGCGCTCGCCAATAAACATGCTATTAAGTACAACACTGCATGGTTATTTGGCGCAAGTAAGGCCGCGCCCAATAATACGTTCAGACTACAGATTGAATATGAGTTTTAGAATGCAAGCATACTAGTCAGTATAAGGCCTTACGTTGTTTTGGTACGTTTGCTATGTTCCAGTTTGTGATAGCCCAGCGCCATATTTCATCCAGCATGGCGCTTGTTAATGCAGTTGGCGGGTGTTGGCCTAAAAAGCTTAAAGCATCGAATAATGCATGCCCTGGAGCGCGCATATCTATTGGCTTGGCGAGGGTCTGTTTGCTGAGCTTTTCACCATCTGGGTTGCAAACAACTGGCACATGCGCGTAGTGCGGTGTGGCAAAACCGAAAAGCTGTTGCAAATAAATCTGGCGCGGTGTGGAGTCGAGCAAATCTGCGCCACGCACAATGTGGGTAACGCCTTGTGCAGCATCATCAACCACTACGGCAAGTTGATAAGCGAATAAACCATCGGCACGTTTTAAAATAAAATCGCCGACGTCGTATGCTAGGTTTTGTGAAACCTCTCCTTGGATTTTATCCAAAAAGGCGATATTTTCATCTAAAGTGAGGGCTCTGTAAGCCGCATGAGCATTAGGTTTCAGGGCATGCTTCAAGCAGGTTTTTGGATATATCGCGCTTTCAATGCCGCTGGCAATGGCAGAATCTGCAATCTCCTTACGGCTGCAGGTGCATGGATAAACCAGCCCTTTGTCTTTAAGCGTTTGCAACGCGCTTTCGTAAAATTCTGCACGCTGGCTTTGATACCAAACCTCTCTATCCCACGCAAAGCCAAATGCCTCCAAGGTGCGCAATATGTCGTCGGCGGCACCTTTCACTTCGCGCGGTTTATCCAAATCTTCCATGCGCACCAGCCACTGGCCGCCATTTGCCCTCGCATCGCAATAACTCGCCACTGCGGCGACTAATGAGCCAAAGTGCAGCGGGCCGGTTGGTGAGGGTGCGAATCTTCCAACATAGGGCATGGTTATTGAAGCGGCTGAATATAAGGCGGAATATGCCAGGTTTGCAGTTGCTTGCCGAGCAATTGCAGATTGCATTGCATGCGCTCCGCCCCGCTGGCGCTGACTTCGAACTCGTAAAAACGCAGCAATTGCGCATGGCCGCGGCTATCGCGCCCCAGCCGAATCATATTGCAGGCCACCGTTTCATCCAGCAATTGCAGATTGCAGCGGCTTGCCAACTCGCGACCAAAATGGACGGCGATTTCACGCTTGGATATGCTATCCAGCCAGAACCAGGTGGCGAGCAGGAGCAATGCTATCAGGATGACTTCGAACATGATGATTTACTTTTTTATTTGTGATGTGCACAATAAGCGTGTACTGATACTATATGAGAGTTTTATTATATTTTTCAATAGATTGTGCAGTAGAATTAAAAATATTAGTTAAGTGGAATTTTCATGACGATACAGCCACGTGAACAACAGGCGTTAGAAGTGTACATCAAGCTGCTAACCGCTAAGGGGTTTGGCCCGGATACTTTTGTGCCGCGTATCAATTTTTTAAACAGATTGATGCCCTTATTGGCTAATAAACAGCCAAATGGCCGCGTATATCGTGATGTCATAGAGGCGCTGATGGATACGGTGGAAGAAGATGACTGGCCGGAAAGCCTGGTCATCGCACGTGAGTATTATCCTTTCTGGATCAATGACATAAAGGCTGTTGCGCTGCTAAGTAAAAATGCAACTAAAGACACTTTGCCCATCGATTGGTTGCCGGTGCATATCAGTTTAAGCGAGTTGTGGCATAGTGTGGATGAGGAAAAATTTGGCACGACCGACAGCTGGGCACTAAAAGGCTACACCAAGGCGCTGCGTAACGAGAATGCGGAACAGGCACTCATTGATACGCGCTTAAAGCTTGCCAAAATCTTATTAGTACGTTTAAGAGACGCGCCTAATAAAGATAACAAAGTTTATCGAACGGCCGTTGATGCGACGCTGCCGCTATTTGAAGTGAAGAAAAATCGTCGATTATTTTTAATAGTGGTGCGTGAATTTTTTCACTTTTGGGCAGGCAACCCTGAGGCGGAAAAATTTGTCCTGAATAGCCATACCGTAAGTATGTTGTAATAACTATATTTGCTTTGTTACGGTGCGATGCACTTTCTAATGCACAAAAATGGTGCATCATATTATCCGCTATTTATAAAAGTCCTTTAAAATCAATCACCCAGCTAATGGCTTAAATTTTGCTTATTACTGACGTTAGTTTTTAAGCCAAACATAATAATAAATTAAATTTAATCTTGATTTTGGGGAGTGATTTTAATGGAAGCATTAGTTTCTGCGAATGACGTGTTATTTGTGCTGCTTGGTGCCATCATGGTGCTGGCCATGCATGCAGGTTTCGCGTTTTTAGAAGTAGGTACCGTCCGCAGTAAAAACCAGGTCAACGCTTTGGTAAAAATCATGGTCGATTTTTCAATCTCGACCATCGCATATTTCTTTATTGGCTACAGTGTTGCATATGGCGTTAATTTTTTCAGCGGTGCAGAGGTGCTCGCGGCGAAAAATGGATTTGATCTGGTTAAATTCTTCTTCCTGCTCACCTTTGCTGCGGCCATTCCCGCTATTGTTTCAGGCGGCATTGCAGAGCGTGCGAAATTCAACCCACAGGTTGCCGCTACGTTTTTATTAGTAGGTTTTGTCTACCCGTTTTTTGAAGGCGTTGCATGGAATAACCACTATGGTTTTCAAGACTGGCTCAACGCTGCCTTTGGCGCCAAGTTCCATGATTTTGCAGGCTCGGTCGTGGTGCATGCCATGGGCGGTTGGATCGCGCTTGCAGCAGTACTCTTGCTTGGTGCTCGTAGTGGTCGGTATGGTATAGATGGACGGATTCATGCGCATCCACCGTCCAATATCCCATTTTTGGCGTTAGGTGCATGGATACTCACTGTAGGCTGGTTTGGTTTTAACGTCATGTCCGCACAAAGCATCCAGGGCATTTCCGGCCTGGTGGCTGTTAACTCCTTGATGGCATTAGTAGGCGGAACTCTGGCAGCGCTGCTAATGGGTAAAAACGACCCAGGTTTTGTACATAATGGACCGCTAGCAGGCTTGGTGGCTGTGTGTGCCGGTTCAGACGTCATGCATCCGCTTGGTGCGTTAGCCACGGGCGCAGTGGCTGGTGTTTTGTTTGTATGGGCTTTTACCATGACGCAGAACCGCTTGAAAATCGATGATGTGCTGGGCGTATGGCCATTGCATGGACTATGCGGCGCATGGGGCGGCATTGCCGCTGGCATATTCGGGCTTAAGTCTTTGGGCGGCCTTGGTGGCGTGAGTTTTATGTCGCAACTTTTAGGCACAGGTTTGGGTGTGATCATTGCGCTTGCAGGTGGCACGATTGTTTACGGTGTGCTTAAACAATTTGTTGGCATTCGCTTGGATGCCGAGGAAGAATTTAACGGCGCAGATTTGTCTATACATAAAATTAACGCAACTGCAGACCATTAAGCACAGATTTCTGCTTTAGACTAAACATTAAACGCCATGCTAAACTTACGCATGGCGTTTTTTCATGTAATTATTCCAGCTGCAGGCATTGGCAACCGTATGGCTAACGCCTTGCCCAAGCAGTATCTGCCATTGGCCGGCAAGCCCATCATTTCACATTCCATACAGGTATTTTTTAACCATCCGCGTATTACCAATATCCATGTGGCCTTAAATCCTGACGATGGATTCTGGCGCGGCCTGACGCTGGAGCCTGCCAGTAAGCTTAAATTGCATTACACCGGCGGCGACAGCAGAAGCGGAACGGTGCTGAACACCTTGCAGGCCATCGCGCCACAGGTGAACGACGATGACTGGATTCTTGTGCACGATGCCGCGCGGCCCGGTTTAACGAACCGGTTGCTGGATAACTTGTTGAGCGCGCTCGAAAACGATGGGGTGGGCGGTTTGCTGGCGCTGCCTTTGGCCGATACGCTCAAGCAGGGCAATCAGGAAAATCGTGTGAATAAAACGATTCCGAGAGCCGATTTATGGCAAGCGCAGACACCGCAAATGTTTCGCTATGCAACACTGAAAACGGCGTTGGAGCGCTATGCCGGCATGCCGACGGATGAAGCCGAAGCGATTGAGGCGCTTGGCCTGCAGCCAAAACTGGTGCAAGGTGAACTGCGCAATTTAAAAATCACTTATCCGCAAGATTTATCGTTTTTAGAAGCCTTGTTTGAACAAGAGAAAAGTGAACAAGAAAAAAGCAAGGAAAAAGCATGATACGCATTGGCCACGGATTTGATGTGCATGCTTTGGTAGTCGGCCGAAAATGCATCATCGGTGGGATCGAAATCGCGCATGAAAAAGGCCTGGATGGCCATTCAGATGCCGATGTATTGCTGCATGCTATATGCGACGCGCTTCTTGGCGCAGCGGCGCTGGGCGATATCGGCAAACATTTTCCACCGAGTGATGCAAAGTATAAGGGTATAGATTCGCGCCAGCTGCTGCGCCATGTGGTTGCATTGCTTGAGGCTAAAAATTACGTCGTGAATAATATCGATGCCACGGTGATTTGCGAAGCACCCAAGCTGTCACCGCATACGGCGCAAATGTGCGCCAATATTGCTGCCGATTGCAACGTGGATGTCTCACAAGTCAATGTTAAAGGCACCACCACCGAGAAGCTCGGGTTTACCGGCCGCGGCGAAGGCATTGCTGCCGAAGCGGTTTGCACCATTAAGTAAACATGTTTAAGTGGTTTGAAAATCTAGCTAAACCTTTTCCAGAAAGCCTGATCACCACGCCACCCAAAAGCTTTTGGGCATTTGCCTGGGGCTGCACGCAGGGTTTGCGCCCATTTTTAATTTGCATGACGCTGCTTACCGCCATCATCGGCGCGTTCGAGGCCTTACTGTTTGCCATGATGGGTAAAGTGGTAGATTGGCTGGCCAATATCCCTCCTGCCGATTTATGGGCACAAGAAGGTACGCATCTCACTTGGCTCGCCATCATCTTACTGGCAAGCACCGTATTTATTGCTTTGCAGAGCATGCTCAAGCATCAAACATTAGCTGGCAATTTCCCAATGCGCATGCGCTGGAACTTCCACCGCCTCATGCTTAACCAAAGCATGAGTTTTTATCAGGATGAATTCGCAGGCCGTGTCGCCGCCAAAGTCATGCAAACTGCGCTGGCAGTGCGCGATGTATGGTTTATTGTCGCGGATATCCTAGTGTTTGTGATTATCTACTTCGCCACCATGGTAGGCGTGGTGGGGAGTTTTAACTTATTGATTATTTGGCCGTTTTTGGCTTGGTTAACTTTGTATGTCAGCGCTTTGCTGTATTTTGTCCCCAAATTAAGCAAAGTCGGGCAGCAGCAGGCCGATGCACGTTCGCTTATGACCGGGCGCATTACCGATGCCTATACCAACATCAGCACGGTCAAACTGTTCTCTCACGCGGGGCGCGAGGCGGGTTATGCCAAAACCGCCATGCAAGAGTTTATCGGCACGGTGCACAAACAAATGCGCCTGGTGACGATGGTGGAAACGATTAATCATGTGCTAAATATGTCGCTATTGATTGGTGCGGGTGGCCTGGCGCTGTGGTTATGGAGTCATGGCAAGGTTGGCGTTGGCGGAGTTGCTGCCGTTACCGCCATGTCGTTACGTTTAAACGGTATTTCGCACTGGGTAATGTGGGAGATGACAACGCTCTACGAGCAGGTTGGCACGGTGCAGGATGGCATCAATACGCTTACCACGCATAATAAAATCATTGATGCACCTGACGCAAAACCGCTGCAAGTTAGCCAAGGTGAAATCAAGTTTGAAGCAGTGAACTTTAGCTATGGCAGCCATAAAGAACTGCTGAAAGAACTTAATTTACACATCAAACCGGGTGAAAAAGTGGGGCTGGTAGGGCGCTCTGGCGCGGGCAAATCGACCATTGTGAATCTGCTGCTACGCTTTTTTGAGGTGGAATCCGGGCAAATTTTGATTGATGGTCAAAACATCAATGCTGTGACGCAAAACAGCCTGCGTGAGCATATAGGCATGGTCACGCAAGATACGTCTTTGCTGCATCGTAGCGTACGCGACAACATTTTATATGGCCGCCCAAATGCCACTGAGGCCGAAATGATTGCCGCCGCTAAGCGTGCAGAAGCGCATGAATTTATACTCAATCTGCAAGATGCCAAAGGCCGAGTTGGCTACGATGCGCATGTGGGCGAGCGCGGTGTAAAGCTCTCGGGCGGCCAACGCCAGCGCATCGCCATTGCGCGCGTCATGCTGAAAGACGCGCCAATTTTGTTGCTGGATGAAGCTACCAGCGCGCTGGATAGCGAAGTTGAAGCAGTGATACAAAGCAGCCTTTATCAGCTCATGGAGGGCAAAACTGTGATCGCCATTGCGCATCGTCTTTCTACCATTGCTGCCATGGATAGGCTGATTGTGCTGGATGAGGGTAAGATTATCGAGGAAGGGCCGCACAAAAAGCTGCTTGCCAGCAAGGGCTTGTATGCTAGCTTGTGGGCGCGTCAAAGCGGCGGTTTCTTAGCCGAAGACTGATAAAGGAAAAAGGTATGAATGCTGAAATAGAAGTTCGCCCACCAGTACCACCTTTTACGCGTGAAACCGCCATACAGAAAGTGCGCATGGCAGAAGATGGCTGGAACAGCCGCGACCCGCAGCGCGTTTCAATGGTGTATACGCCAGATTCGCGATGGCGTAACCGCGCAGAGTTCCCCAAAGGTCGTGCGCAGATTGTGGAATTTTTAACCCGTAAATGGGCGAAAGAGCTGGATTACAGGCTGATTAAAGAGTTGTGGGCGTTTACCGATAACCGCATTGCGGTGCGCTTCGCGTACGAGTGGCATGATGATTCTGGGCAATGGTTTCGCTCTTACGGCAACGAGAACTGGCAGTTTGATGCCAATGGTTTAATGGAGCTGCGTTACGCCAGCATTAACGATTTGCCGATTGAAGAGAGCGAGCGCAAATTCCATTGGCCGCTAGGCCGCAGGCCAGATGACCACGCGAGTTTAAGTGAGCTGGGTTTGTAACCCCTAAATTGCGACATCAGTTAGCTAGGTTAGGTTGCCGCAGACAGCGGCGAGATTGACGAGTTCAACCTCTGCACGAGCCCATTTCTCGCCTTCCCGAGAGTGACATACCAGCATCGGGTAACAAGTGTGCTGCGACTCCATCCATTCAAAGCCTTTGGCGTGAATTATTTTGTTTGCAACATCACGTAGAGCCAGCTCAGTTTCGGAATCATCGGAGAGCATGAGACGCCCAAAGGTGAAGTTGGATCGTTCTTCCACGTACTTTGCGAGTTCTTCATCATCATCCAGATAGCGCAGAAGCAATGCTAGTTCTAGGCATGCACGCTCGGCGCGGTGCTGAGTAATATCAAACAGAGTGTCTTTTAGTTTGTCCCATTCACCGACGAACGTACTTTTATACAATTCCTCCAAAGGGCGCCGAGAGAACGCAAAGGTCAGCATTGCGGCAATGTTTTCGCGAATTAGTTGACGTGCTGGAAGCGTAAGATTAGGCATAGTTATCTATCAGTTATTAAGTATTTAGCAACACAATCACCGCGCCGCTGCCGTCTTTTGGTTTGGCTTGTGCGGAAGCAATTACTTCATCATTTGGCATCAGCCAGCGCTTTTAAAAACTGCGCAACATCCCACTCGCAGCCTGCACAACCTGAAAGCGCACCAGTTCTTCTTGATATCGCGTCCATATCAAGGCCTTCTTTAAACAGGCTCTGAATTTCACCGCGTGTGGTGCCGCTGCAAGAGCACATGACTTCATCGTCTAAATTGGTATTTTTTGTATTCATCAATCTAACTATTCTTAAGCCTTCAGCAACACAATCACCGCGCCGCTGCCGCCATCCTCAGGCTTGGCTTGGGCGTAGGCGATGACTTCATCGCGCTGCATCAACCAGCTGCGCAGTTTGTGTTTTAGCACGGGTTCACGGTTGCGCGAGCCTAGACCCTTGCCATGTACGATACGTACGCAGCGGATATTGCGTTTTTTGCAGGAGTTTAAAAAATCCGCCACATATAGACGCGCTTCATCGGTCACTAAACCGTGTAAATCGATTTGTGCCTGCACCACCCAAAAACCGCGGCGCAGCTTGCCTAGAATATTGGGTGATTGGCCTTCGCGCAGGTAAAGCAGCTCTTCGCCGCTTTCTAGCTCGTGCGCAGGAATGTAGTCATCACTTAATGAATCACGCAGCGCTTGTTTTTCATCGCGCAGAAAGTGCTTGGCGACAGGTTTTGGACGCGCTTTGGGCGTGTGAACAGGCTCAACACTCAGCGGCCGCGCATCTTTCACCGCCTCGTGGAAGAGGTGTAAATCTTCCGGTTTTTTCTCGTCTGCGCCCATGATGTGAGATGTTAACCCCGCTTGCAAGAATAAAAAAGCATCGGCCTGCAGGCCAATATCCATGCGGCTTGCAGGCCGGTCATTTTTTGTTATTTCAGGCTGGTTAAATAACGTTCTGCATCCAGCGCTGCCATGCAGCCTGTGCCGGCGCTGGTTACTGCCTGGCGGTAAATATGATCTTGCACATCGCCCGCCGCAAATACGCCAGGCACGCTGGTAGCTGTGGCATTGCCGCCACGTCCCATTTTGGTGACGATGTAGCCGCCTTCCATTTCAAGCTGGCCTTCAAAAATATCTGTATTCGGTTTGTGGCCGATGGCAATAAACACGCCCTTGAGCGCGATATCTTTAGTTGTGCCGGTTTGCGTGTTTTTAATGCGCATGCCGGTTACGCCGCTGTCGTCGCCCAGGACCTCATCGAGTGTGTGGAACAGCTCTAAGGCGATTTTGCCTTCGGCCACGCGCGCCATGAGCTTATCCACCAGAATGGCTTCTGCTTTGAATTTATCACGGCGGTGCACCAAGGTCACTTTGCTGGCAATGTTGGCTAAATATAGTGCTTCTTCTACCGCCGTATTGCCGCCACCGATGACCGCAACATCCTGATTCTTATAAAAGAATCCATCACAAGTGGCGCAAGCTGAAACGCCTTTGCCGCTGAATGCTTCTTCGCTTGGCAAGCCTAAATACTGTGCTGAGGCGCCGGTGGCGATAATCAGCGCATCGCAGGTGTATTCACCGCTGTCGCCCACCAGGCGGATGGGCTTTTCTTTGAGATGCGCGGTATGGATGTGGTCAAAAATCATCTCGGTATTAAAACGCTCGGCATGTTTTTGAAAGCGCTCCATCAATTCCGGCCCTTGTACACCATCGGCATCGGCTGGCCAATTATCCACATCAGTAGTGGTCATCAGTTGGCCGCCTTGTGCGATGCCGGTAATGAGTACGGGCTTTAGGTTGGCGCGTGCTGCATAAACGGCAGCGGAATAACCCGCTGGACCAGAGCCTAAAATGAGGAGGTGGGCGTGTTTGGTAGACATGTGTTAATGCTTTCTTCGAATGTGATGAATAAGTTAGAGATGGCGTTGTTTTAGTATGTTTTCAAGGTGCAAACTGAGCGGGCTTTTATAATGATTCAATTTACCAATATTTTATTACTGGTATTTTAGTTTTTAGGCATACTTTACGCAATTTGATTTTGCTATAATCAACAATTAATTTTAATTGTACGTGACTATTTCTTAAGGTTTGTAACATATTGTTTTTTAATAAAAAATCATCCGCAGTCAATGGCCGTGTGCAAGCGCCGCTCAGTCCAACTCAACAGCATGGTGCAAAACTGGTTCGTGAAGCCTGGTGGCTGGGTTTAGTGCTGGTTGGTTTGTATCTTGCAGTTATTTTCACTAGCTACAATCGGCAAGACCCTTCCTGGTCGCACACAGCAAGCGAAAATGCTACGGTTCATAACGCCGGCGGTGTGGTTGGCGCGTGGATTTCCGATATGCTGCTTTATTTATTCGGCTTTTCTGCTTGGTGGTGGGTGGTGCTGGCGTTTTACAGCATGTGGTTAGTGTATCAACGCCTAGAGCTTACTATCAGCGAGCGGCCTTTTTTGGTGTTTAATCTGGTTGGTTTTGGTTTGTTGCTGTTAGCATCAACTGCGCTAGAGGCGGGGCATCTTATAGCGCTGCCAGCCAGTTTGCCGCTAGGCGCGGGCGGCATGATGGGCAATGCGTTAGACGATATTCTGCGTGACATGTTTGGCTACGCGGGCTCTACCATGATACTTTTGTTGTTATTTGCCATTGGGTTCAGTTTATTCACAGGCTGGTCGTGGATCATGATGACCGAAAAACTAGGTGCGGGTTTAATTACCAGCTACCAATGGGCTTACAACAAATACTATGACTGGCAGGACAGAAAAGCTGGCAAGGCGGTTGAGCTTAAGCGTGAAGAATTTGTGGAGAACGAACGCAAACGCGCTGAAGACCGCGCCCCGCTTGAGATTAAGCCGGCGCAAATCGAAATCGCCAAAAGTGAACGCGTATTAAAAGAAAAACAAACCACACTGTTTGCCTCAGACCCGGACTCCACGCTACCGCCACTACATTTACTGGATGAAGCGCATAATACAGTTGATTTGCCCTCGGCTGATACGCTCGATTTCACTTCGCGGCTGATTGAGCGAAAACTCATGGATTTCGGCATCGAGGTGAAAGTCATCTCTGCCCAGCCCGGCCCAGTGATTACGCGTTTTGAGTTTGAACCGGCGGCTGGCGTAAAAGGTAGCCAGATTACCAATCTGGCCCGCGATCTGGCCCGCGCATTGTCTGTTGTCAGCGTCCGGGTGGTGGAGACGATTCCCGGCAAAAGCTGCATGGGTTTGGAGATTCCCAATCCCAAACGGCAAATTGTATTTTTATCAGAAATCATGAGCAGCCAGGTCTACGCGGAGATGCACTCACCGATTGCGATTGCTATGGGTAAAGATATTGCGGGTAAACCGGTGGTGGCAGATCTGGCCAAAATGCCGCATGTGCTGGTGGCAGGTACGACGGGCTCGGGCAAATCGGTGGCGATTAACGCGCTGATTTTAAGCTTTCTATATAAGTCGGAAGCCAGCAAGGTACGCATGATATTGATCGACCCGAAAATGCTGGAACTCTCGGTGTATGAAGGTATTCCGCATTTATTGGCGCCAGTGGTGACGGATATGCGACAAGCTGCCAACGCGCTTAATTGGTGTGTGGCAGAGATGGAGCGTCGCTACAAGATTATGTCGATGCTGGGTGTGCGCAACTTGGCGGGCTACAATCAGAAAATCAAGGATGCTGAAAAAGCGGGCGAGAAAATTCCGCATCCATTCAGCTTGACGCCGGATGAACCTGAGCCGCTGGAAGAAATGCCGCTGATCGTGGTGGTGATCGATGAACTGGCCGATTTGATGATGGTGGTCGGCAAAAAAGTGGAAGAGCTGATTGCCCGTCTGGCACAGAAAGCACGCGCCTCCGGCATTCATCTGGTACTGGCGACGCAACGCCCATCGGTGGATGTGATTACCGGCCTAATCAAGGCGAATATCCCAACACGCGTAGCGTTTCAGGTATCCAGCAAAATAGATTCGCGCACCATATTAGACCAAATGGGCGCTGAAGCGTTACTAGGTCAGGGCGATATGTTGTACATGCCACCGGGTAGCGGTTACCCGCAGCGCATTCATGGCGCGTTTGTGAGCGACCATGAGGTGCATGAAGTGGTGAATTACTTAAAAGCGATGGGTGAACCGAACTATATTGAAGGTATCTTGACCAACGAAACTGAGGGTGGAGATATAGATGGTCTTGGTGGCGATGACGGTGCAGAGAAAGATCCGCTTTATGATGAAGCGGTGGCTATCGTGCTAAAAACCCGCCGCGCCTCGATTTCATCGGTGCAGCGCCAGCTTCGAATAGGGTACAACCGCGCCGCACGCTTGATAGAGGACATGGAGCGTGCAGGCTTGGTTTCTGCCATGCAGAGCAATGGTAATAGAGAGGTCTTGGCCGGTAGCGGCAACACAAACAATGAATAAATTATTATTTGGTTTTTTGGTTACATTCGCCAATCTGGCCATGGCGGATGGCGTATCCAGTCTGCGCGATTTTTTTAACAATACCAGCACCATGCGCGCGCAGTTTAGCCAAGTGGTGAACGATAAGCAGGGGCGTAAAGTGCAAGAGGTAGAAGGCACCATGCAGTTGCAGCGCCCCAATAAATTTCGCTGGGATTATAAAAAACCGTACGAACAGCAGATTGTAAGTGACGGCAAACAAGTGTTTTTGTTTGATACCGAGTTACAGCAAGTGACGATTCGAGAACTAAGCAAAACGCTAGGTTCAAGCCCCGCTGCATTGTTGGCAGGTGGCGAGGACGTGGAAAAAAGCTTTACACTTAAGAATGCGATACGCAAGGACGGTCTGACCTGGGTATTGGCGCTGCCTAAAGATAAAGAAAGCGGTTTTGACCGCGTATTGCTCGGATTTAAGGCCGATAAACTACGCAAAATGGAGTTATACGATAGCTTTAATCACGTCACCCATATTACGTTTAATGAAGTAGAGCGTAATCCTGTACTGCAAGATGCCACTTTTCTGTTTACACCGCCTAAAGGCGTTGATGTGGTAGGCGAGTAAAACTATTATCTGAAAAGCTTACATAGCTTCAATCGCAAAATTATTTCGATTAATGCGCGTAAAGATTTTAGCTGGTAACTCACCACATAAACCAATAAAATAAGCTTTTAATTTTCAAGTGAAAATAAGTGAACAACTTATTTCAAACCGTCGCACCACAAGCACCTCTCGCTGAAAGACTTCGTCCTAAAACCTTAGATGAAGTAGTTGGGCAATCACATCTATTGGGTAAAAGTAAGCCGTTACGCCTCGCGTTTGAATCAGGTAAATTGCCTTCCATGATTTTGTGGGGGCCGCCAGGTGTGGGTAAAACCACGTTGGCACGACTGATTGCGAACACGGCCGATGCCGATTTTATTCCCATTTCTGCTGTGCTATCGGGCATCAAAGATATCCGCGATGCGGTAGAGCGCGCCGAACTTGCCTTGCAGCAGCATGGCCGCAAAACGATTTTATTCGTGGATGAGGTGCATCGCTTTAATAAAGGTCAGCAAGATGCCTTCTTGCCGTTTGTGGAAAGTGGACTGATTACATTTATTGGCGCGACGACCGAAAACCCTTCGTTTGAGGTGAATAGTGCGTTGCTTAGCCGCGCCCAGGTGTTTGTGCTGAATGCCTTGTCAGAGCCGGAACTGGCACTGTTGCTAGAGCGTGCAAGATTGTTAGTCGCTGAGAACATCACAATCGCGGACGAAGTGCGTGAGCAGATATTAGCCTACGCTGATGGCGATGCAAGACGTTTATTGAATTTTGCAGAAGGCTTATTCAATGCGGCCGCTGGTGCCGGCGTTACAGAAATTGACGAAAGCTTTTTACAAACCACAATGGCGGAAAAACTGCGGCGCTTTGATAAAGGCGGCGAAGCGTTTTACGACCAGATTTCTGCTTTGCATAAATCGGTGCGCGGTTCAAACCCGGATGCTGCCTTGTACTGGTTTTTGCGCATGATAGATGGCGGCGCAGATCCATTATATTTGGGGCGGCGCATTATTCGTATGGCGATTGAGGATATCGGCCTGGCTGACCCGCGCGCGCAAACCATGGCGCTGGAGGCCTGCCTGATTTACGAACGGCTAGGCTCGCCGGAAGGCGAACTGGCGCTATCAAACGCGGTGATTTATTGCGCGATAGCGCCCAAAAGCAATGCCGCTTACAACGCTTACAATCAGGCAAAAGCCTTTGTGGGTAATGATAAATCGCGGCCTGTGCCGTTGCATTTGCGCAATGCCCCCACCAAACTCATGAAAGCGTTGGATTACGGCAAAGAATACCGCTACGCGCATAACGAGCCTGAGGCCTACGCCGCGGGGGAGCAATATTTTCCTGATGAGCTATCTCAACAAAAATCACCGCCGCAATTTTATACGCCCACACCGCGCGGTTTGGAAGGTAAAATAAGCGAAAAATTACAACATCTTAAAGAATTAGACAAAAAAGCGAAAAAATAGAGAGATTAAATGTTAGATATTCAGCAATTAAGAAATGATTTAGACGGCGTTGTTAACCAGTTAAAGAAGCGTGGGTTTGAGTTTGATTCAGCGGCATTCTCTGCCCTAGAGCTAGAACGTAAAACCGTTCAAACTCGCACACAAGACCTGCAATCCAAACGTAATAATGCTTCCAAGCAGATTGGCATAGCAAAAGCCAAAGGTGAGGACGTAAGCGCAATCATGGCAGAAGTCGCGGGCTTGGGTGAGCAACTTAAGGCAGACGAGGAGCGCTTTACTATTATTCAATGGGAACTGCAGAAGCTGTTGCTTGACGTGCCCAACCTGCCACATGAGAGCGTGCCACAAGGCAAATCAGAGGCCGATAACGTGGAAGTGCGCAAAGTAGGTACACCACGTAGTTTTGATTTTGCAATCAAGGACCATACGGATGTCGGCACACCGCTGGGACTGGATTTTGATACAGGCGCAAAACTATCTGGCGCGCGCTTTACCTTCATGCGCGGTCAAATAGCAAAACTGCATCGTGCATTGGCGCAATTTATGCTGGACACACAGACCGAACAGCATGGTTATACAGAATGCTACACGCCATATATTGTGAATGCAGAAACACTGCGTGGCACCGGACAATTGCCCAAATTTGAAGCGGATTTATTTGCTGCGAAAAAGGGTGGGCAAGAGGGCGAAAGCGAACCTTTATATTTGATTCCAACCTCAGAAGTCACCCTCACTAACACCGTGCGTGATGAAATCGTGTCTCTTGAGACATTACCCATCAAGCTCACTGCGCATACGCCATGTTTCCGCTCCGAGGCGGGCTCTTACGGCAAAGACACCAAAGGCATGATACGCCAGCACCAATTTGATAAAGTGGAAATGGTGCAGATTGTGCACCCAGACAAAAGCTACGAAGCGCTGGAGGAGATGGTCGGTCATGCCGAGAATATCCTGAAAGCATTAGAGTTGCCATATCGCGTAGTTGCACTTTGCACAGGCGATATGGGCTTTGGTGCGGCTAAAACTTATGACTTAGAAGTCTGGCTGCCGGCGCAGAATACCTATCGTGAAATATCCTCTGTTTCCAACTGCGGGGCGTTTCAGGCACGCCGTTTGCAAGCGCGGTTCAGAAACGAAAATGGCAAGCCAGAACTCGTGCATACGCTGAATGGCTCCGGCTTGGCGGTAGGACGCACGCTGGTGGCGGTGCTTGAGAATTATCAAAATGCAGATAGCAGCGTTACCATTCCTAAAGTATTGCGGCCTTATATGAATAATCTTGAGTTAATCAAGCCTTAGTTTTTGTAGGAGCGACGCCCTCGTCGCGATGAAACGAAATCGGCACGAGGGCGTGCCTCCTACACAATTACTACTCGGCGCTTGCAACCTTAAAGCTATCTTGATCAGGATTATGGCTGGGTTGATAGCGTTCTAAGATATTATGGTAGCTGCGTATCGATTCTACAAAAACCACCGGCTGGCCACAGCCACAGTAACCATATTTTGCATTAACGTAGTAATCCGGATTAGTGAGCAGGAGCAAGGTTTTTTTCACATCTGCCCAGCTATCAGGGTTAAGTTTTAAGCGCTGCGCCAGGACACGCGCATCTTCGACATGCGCATAACCTATGTTGTACGAAGCCAGCGCCATATAAGTGCGGTCTGGCTGTGGAACGCGCTCCGGGATTGTTTCTATCATTAGATTGATGTATTTCGCCCCGGCAGGAATACTTTGTTTTGGATCCAGCCTGTCGGTGACACCCATGCGGTCAGCCGTCGCTTCTGTCAGCATCATCAGGCCACGTACATTGGTGGGCGAGGTGTTAAAAGTATCCCAATGTGATTCCTGGTAACTAATGGCCGCGAGCAGGCGCCAATCGATACCGGTGATTTCTTGCGCTTGTTTAAATAAATACACATATTTGGGAAGCAGCTTGTTGCTGTTGACTAAAAAAGTCTTAATATCCAGCGGGTTAAGCCGTTTGGCATTGCCTTGATAGCGGTCGATCAAATTACGTAAAGTGCCATTTTTTTTAATTTTAGTAAAAAATGCGTTGGCTTTTTCTAGTAATTTTTGGTCAGAATTTTTAGCGAGCGCCCATGCAATTTTTTCGGGTTCACCAATCGAAAATGCTACTCCTAGATTGGGATAATAGTTTTGTAAAATTGAAATTAAATGACTATCGGCAATCGTATATTCAATATCTCCATTGGCTACTTCATCAATTAGTTTCTCAGAATTTGCATTTTCCCGCTCTTCCCACATCAAGCCAGGTTCACGCTCATGCAGGTTTGTCAGTCGCTCTACAAAGCTTGTGCCTGATGGTACGGCAATATGTAAGCCGACCAAATCCTTAAGATTTTTTGGCGGTTTTTTGTTGGTTTCTTTGTTATAAACTATTTGTTGCTGAACATCTTGATACGGTATGGTGAAATTGACCCTCTTTTTACGCGCTTCTGTAATTGTAATATCGGCTGCAGCAATATCGGCTTTTCCACTTAAGACAGCGGGTAAAACTTGATCAATATGTTTTTCTACAATAAATTTTAATTGGGTTCCGTCGTCCAGTTCCTGGATAAAAAGCTTGGCCAGGTCGTACTCAAGCCCGGCAAACTCGTTATTGCCATCGACGAAATAAGTATTCGGGCTATTCATGGTGACAAAAGTAATGATTTTTTCTTTTTGCAATGCTGTGTCTGGTTTTGTTTGAGGTGCGGGCGGTCCGCTAGGCTTGTCGCACCCAGCAATCATCAGCATGCAAAAAATAAAAATGTAGCGCAATTTGAGCAAAAATTAGTCTCGAGTGATTCGATTTATTTCCAGCGTTCTTCCACTTTGCCATCGCCTGCAATCAACACAGCACTGGTTAATCCGCGAAAGATGCCATGCTCCACCACACCGGGGATATTGTTGATAAGGTGATTAAGTGATTCTTCAGTGATGGACTTGTCGAATGCCATATCCAGCACCAAACTGCCATAAGATGTAATGGACAAGCCATCCTTGGCAACGTTCTGCCGCAACTCACCTACGCCGCCGGCCGCTTCCAGGCTGCGTTTTGCGGCTTTCCATGCAAACGGCATTACCTCAATGGGAATGGCATAATTAGTGCCTATACGATCCACCAGTTTACTTTTATCGGCGACAACAAGAAATTGTTTAGCCGCCTTGGCGAGCAGCTTTTCCAGCACGAGATCATAGCCGCGCCCTTTAAGCAGCGTCATGTCTGGCGTGATTTCATCTGCCCCATCCACATATAAATCAATTTCCGCAACCTGAGTCAGGGCAATAACATGCAAACCCAGGCTTTGCGCTTTAATCATGCTCACATGCGAGCTGGCGATGGTAGTGACTTTGAGATTCTCTTCTGTTTGGCGGCGTGCGAGTTCTTCAATGAAATAATTGGCAGTAGAGCCGGTGCCTAAGCCAACCAACATGCCATCCTTGACGAACTTCGTTGCATGAATCGCGACGACCTGTTTATCGTTAATAGGTTTGTCATTCATGATGTCTGTCTCCTCAATATTTTATTATTTTTGGCTTAATCGGATTAAGTTTAATTAAATAGGCTTAATTGATGCGACATGCTTACAGTTATAATAGGTAAAATCCGATTTTAAACCAAGCCATTTTCAAGTTCATCTATGCAGTTATCCCCGCCTAAGCCAGGAAAAAAAAGCCGTTTTTCTTATTCTGCCAATGGCTTAGATAGCTTATCTCTTGCTTTACTTGCATGTCGCTTAAAAACAACAGCAGAAAATAAGCAGGCGCCGCTGGTGATTATTACCGCCAGCGCGTTTGAGGCGCAGCGCTTACTGGATGAAATGCCTTATTTTGCGCCTGACTTGAGTGTGCATTTGCTGCCGGATTGGGAGACGCTGCCCTACGATGTGTTCTCCCCGCATCCTGATTTGATCTCCGAACGCCTGGCGACCTTGTACCAGATCAGCCAGAATCGATGCGACGTGGTGATAGTGCCAATCACTACGGCTTTATTGAGGCTGCCGCCGGTGGCTTTTATGTCGGCGCATACTTTTATGCTGAAAAAATGCCAGAAGCTTGATCTGGAGGCATTGCGCCACCAATGTGCCCAGGCAGGCTACCATCATGTGAGCCAGGTAATTTCTCCCGGCGAGTTCAGTGTGCGTGGCGGCTTGATTGATTTGTTTCCGATGGGCAGTGCATTGCCTTACCGCATTGATTTATTTGATGATGAAATCGAAACGATTCGCACCTTTGACATCGATACACAACGCAGCCTGTATCCCGTGCCTGAAATCAGGCTGCTGCCGGCGCGTGAGTTTCCGTTGGATGAAGCCGGTATCAGCAGATTCAGAAGCAACTTTCGTGAACAATTTGAAGGTGATCCGCAGCGCGCAACCATTTACAAAAATGTGAGTAAAGGCCTGGCCAGTGGCGGTATTGAATGGTATTTACCGCTATTTTTTGATGAAACCGCAAGCTTACTGGACTACTTGCCAGATAGTTCCAGCCTTTGTTTGCAAGGCGATTGCGACAAGGCGGCACAGCAATTCTGGACAGATGCAAACACTCGGTATCGATTACTGGCGCACGATGCTGAACGGCCAATTCTGAAGCCAGAAAACTTATTGATTAAAACTGATGATTTTTTTGCGCAAACGCATGATTATCCAACCCTGGTTTTGACGCATGAAGCAGCAAAGCCATTGCCAGCACTGGAAATTGAGCGGCGAGCAGATAAGCCGCTGCATAAACTGCAGGCGTTTATTGAATCAACTAAAAAACGCATTTTAATCACTGCAGAAAGTCTGGGCCGTCGCGAGACTATGGCGCAACTGTTTGCCGAACATGGCCTGCCGATACCTGTTTGCGAAACTTGGGCTGAGTTTGAAAATAGCCAGCAGCGCTTAATGCTAGGCGTATCGCCGCTACACAGCGGATTTGCTGACGATGAATTTATATTAATCACTGAGGCCGAGCTTTATTCGGGCACTGTGCGCCAGCAGCGCCGCCGCGAAAAAGAGAAAGCGCGCAATACCGAGGGCATGCTCAAGGATTTATCCGAGCTGCATCTGGAGGATCCTATCGTGCATGAGCAGCATGGCGTCGGGCGCTACAAAGGTCTGGTGAACCTGGATTTTGGCGAGGGTGAAACCGAGTTTTTGCTATTGGAATATTATGGCGATGACAAGTTGTATGTGCCGGTTTCGCAGTTGTTTTTGATTTCACGCTATTCTGGCGGCCCGCCGGAAAGCGCGCCATTACACAGGCTTGGTAGCGGCCAATGGGAAAAAGCCAAGAAAAAAGCGCTTAAACAGATCCGCGACACCGCAGCCGAACTGCTGAATCTGTATGCCCAGCGTGCTGCACGGCGCGGCCATGCGTTTACACTCAGTTTGAAAGATTACGAAGCGTTTTGTGAGGGTTTCCCGTTTGAAGAAACGCCTGACCAATTGGAAGCCATTGAAAACGTCATCAAGGACATGCAGTCTGGCCGCCCGATGGATAGGCTGGTATGCGGCGATGTCGGCTTTGGCAAGACAGAAGTCGCGCTGCGCGCGGCCTTTGTCGCGGTGATGGGCGGCAGGCAAGTAGCCGTGCTCGTACCCACTACGCTGCTTGCTGAACAGCATTACCAGAACTTCTGTGACCGCTTTGCGGAATGGCCGATCAAGATTGCCGAAATATCACGTTTCAGAAGTGCCAAGGAACAAACTCAGGCTTTGGCTGATCTGGCTGCGGGCAAGGTGGATATTATCATCGGCACGCATCGCCTTATTCAAAAGGACGTGAAATTCAAAAACCTCGGCTTGGTGATTCTGGATGAAGAGCACCGTTTCGGTGTGCGCCAGAAAGAGCAGCTCAAAGCCATGCGCGCTGAAGTGGATGTGCTCACCCTGACTGCGACGCCCATCCCGCGCACCTTAAGCATGGCGATGGAAGGGCTGCGCGAGTTCAGTGTAATCGCCACGCCACCGCAAAAACGCTTGAGCATAAAAACCTTTGCGACTTTTTATGGCGAAGGCATTATCCGCGAGGCAATGATGCGTGAATTCAAGCGTGGCGGACAGGTGTATTTCCTGCATAACGAAGTGGATACTATCTTCGTTCAAAGAGAAAAACTGGAGAAAATCGTGCCGGAAGCACGCATTGGCATTGCCCATGGCCAGCTGCGTGAGCGTGAGCTGGAATCCGTGATGCGCGATTTTCACCAACAACGCTTTAACGTGCTGCTGTGTACTACCATTATTGAAACAGGTATCGACATCCCTACCGCCAATACCATCATCATCAATCGCGCCGATATGTTTGGGCTGGCGCAGCTGCACCAGCTGCGTGGCCGGGTAGGGCGCAGCCACCATCAAGCCTATGCTTATCTGCTTACCGATGAACACCGCAAAATCACGCCACAAGCGCAGAAGCGTCTGGACGCGATTCAATTGCTGGAAGATTTGGGTGCAGGCTTTCATCTGGCGATGCATGATCTGGAAATCCGTGGCGCGGGTGAATTGCTGGGCGACAGCCAAAGCGGCGAGATGCAGGAAATCGGCTTTAGCTTGTATTCCGACATGCTGAACCATGCAGTGAAGCAGCTAAAAGCGGGTAAAGAGCCGGATTTGAATGCTCCGCTTGGCGTGACTACCGAAATCAACCTGCATGTACCGGCATTGCTCACCAACGCCTATTGTCCCGATGTGCACGAGCGCCTGGTGCTGTACAAACGCCTTGCCAACGCCAGTACCGATGATGAACTGGACACGCTGCAAGAAGAGCTGATTGACCGCTTCGGCTTATTACCGGAGCAAGGCGAGGCCTTGTTGGCTTGCCACAGGTTGCGCATTGCCGCCAAGCCGTTGGGAATTAGCAAGATAGACGCTTCGGATAGCGCGGTGCAACTGCAATTTTCGCAAAATACTGAGCTCGACCCGATGAAGCTGATTAATTTACTGCAGCGCGACCGCCGCTGCCGCATGAACGGGCCGGATAAACTCAGGATCATCGTGCAGTTTAATGATATGCAGCTACGCACCGATTTTATCAGGCAGTTGCTGAAAGAGTTTGCCTGATTTTGATGCGAGTTTACTTAATAATTACTTGAATACAATAATCGCGACTACCACCAGCGCTACCGTTGCCCAGCCGATGCGGTCGACATATTTATGCAGGTTGGCTTCCATGCGTGCGCCGCCCCATTTCATCAATCCGGCTACAATAAAAAACCGGGAACCGCGACCAATCAAAGAGGCAATCGTAAAAGGCACAATCGCCATGGAAAGGGCGCCTGCGGCGATGGTGAACACTTTGTAGGGTATGGGTGAGAATCCTGCGACAAAAATTGCCCAAAACCCCCATTCCTTAAACCAAAGCTCCGCTGTTTGAAAGTGTCCCCAGTAAGAGCTTGCTTTTAGATAAGGCTCGATAAAATCAAATACCGTCGCTCCAATTAAATAGCCAAACAGCCCGCCCAGTACCGAGGTGAGGGTGGTCAACAAGGCAAACCACCAGGCCTTGGAAGGATTGGCCAGACTCATAGGCGCAAGCATCACATCTGGCGGAATGGGGAAGAACGAAGATTCGGCGAAACTCAGCGCACCTAGATACCATTGCGCATTTGGCAATCTCGACCAGGCCATCACTTTTAGATAAAGCAGAGAAAATATTTTCATAGATTCTCGCATTTTACCTTAAGAAGTCAGATTTCAATGAGTTTGCCCAGACTAAAGAAAAATATCGCTTGTTTCATGGTTAAACCTTCATTGGCAAACAAGCCGGCATAGCGCGCCAATTGTGGTTTGTGGCCTTGTGCGGCGGCACTTGCATTGGCTTCGGTGACATCCAGTCCAAGTTTGTAGTCGATAATCCAGCGCACCTTTTTATTATCCGGGCGATTTTCTATAAACGTGCAGTCAATAACATGTTGCTCGCCGTCTTGCGAGGTGAGTGCGTATTCGCTAAGCGCATCCTCGCGAGCCTGCAGCACCCATTGACCATCGGCGCTGGCAAGCGTGCGCTGCAAGGCACGTATTACCTGGCTCGTGGCGAGGCTTGCATTTTGGCTGCTGTGGCCGCGTTCGCGCAGCCAATGCTGCATGGCCGATGCCAGCTGCGCGAGGCGTGTCGGTGGCCAGTCCGTCAATCCCTGCCGGGCGATGATTTCCATGTAACGATGTGCGAGCGTACCGCTATCGGCTTCCAAGCTGTCAGGCTTGGCAGGCTTTATTTTGGCAGTGTTGGTATTCGCGTGAACCATTTTTTCTGTCTGAAACACTGCGGGGATTTGCAGATGCTGCAGACGCACCAGATGCGGCGTGAAACCGGCTATATCATCTTCGATATTGTTTGGCTGTTCGGCTGAGCCAGCGGCTTCAAAACACCGGCTTACCGCGGGCCATAACAGCTCCAGCGGTGTGCTTGAGGCAGGCTTGATCTCGCCTTTTGTATTTTTGCCGGCAATGCCTACCAGATGCAGTTTCCGTTCTGCGCGCGTCGCTGCCACATACAGTACACGGGCGTCCTCATTGGCGTCGCGCACTTTTTCGCGCGTTGCCAGATAATCATACGGGCTCACTTTGTCCTTGTCACGCGCACCTTTTGGAATGTAAGGCGCAGCAAGCAGTTCGGTATGCTGTCCCATGGGGATTTCCTCCCATAGTACAAGCGGCTTCTCGCTGTTATTGCCGCCGGTCTGCGTGCCTAGCCCAGGCAGAATCACCGTATCAAACTCCAGGCCTTTAGATTTATGGATCGTCATCATCTGCAGCAGTTCACCCTCGCTGTCTGGAGCGGCAAACAGTTTTTCGATTTCCGCATCCATGCGTTCCAGCGAGAACTGATTGCGTTTGTCCAAGTCATCCAGGCATTTAAAAAACGCCTGCACATCCATCACATCGTTTTGTTCCCACAGGCATGCAGCCCCATTGAGCATGAGCCAGATGCCGCGGATCCAGCGGCTTACCGGCATGCGACCTTGGGTTGAGAAAGCTTCTGCAAAAATCGCGCGCACATGCTGCAAGCGTGCCAGTCCGTCAGCAGACAGGCGCTGCACAAGGGCATCATTTAGCATCAACGACCAGACCGTGCTGTGGTGGTCATGTCCCGCGAGCATGTGCAGATCATGCAAAGTGAGGCCGCACCAGGGCGCGCGCAGGGTTGCCAGCCAGTAGACGCGGTCCGCACGGTGGTGCAGGGCATGCGTGAGTGCGAGCAAATCCTGCACTATCTGGCGGCCTGCCAGTGCTTCGATTTCCACGGCCTGGAATGCAACATCCCGATGCGCACGCCGCAATTGCGTAACCAGCGGGGTTAAATGCCTTTTCGCGCTGACCAGCACTGCTATTTTTTTATCCGGGTGTTCTGCGCGTTCGCGCCGGATAATCTCGATCACCGCCTCGGCTTCAAGCTGTTTGGCGTTCACAGCTGATTCATGCCGGATAACCGCATGCACTTCAATTCCACTGTCAGGCGCATGATGATCAGGGTCTGCGATTGACTCGCGATAACGGATCGCGCCCTGGCTTTCATCATCAGTTTCGGGGAAAATCGATGCGAACGTCTGATTGATCCAGTCGACCACAGGCGGACAGGCGCGGTTGTTGCGGTAAAGCCTGAGTCTTTGCAAGCTAATATCGCCGATGCCATTGTTTGCCGCATGAATAAACAGGCTCACATTGGCTTTGCGGAAGCGGTAGATCGATTGCATCGGGTCGCCAACACAGAATAAAGTACGCCCATCGCCGATTTGCCAGCCCAGGGTGAGTTGTTTGAGCAGATTAATCTGACTTGGACTGGTATCCTGAAACTCGTCCACCAATAAATGCCGGATCTGGTAATCCAGTTTAAGGGCAAGTTCGGTGGGCTCGCCAGCGTCATTGGATAATGCTTGCGTTGCGCGCTGGGCAATTTCAACAAAATCGACCTCGCCCGCACGTTGAAACACAAACCATAGCTGGGCCACAGCCAGGTTGAGCAGCCTGGAAAGCGCCGTAATCATGCGCCAATCTGCTTCGAGGCTGGTGCTGTGCGGCAAGCCACGCACGCGATGCAAAGCAGGCACGTCATCAACTGCTGCAATGATTTCCACCAGAGCCTGTTTTTGCGCGCGCCCGGCATCTGTAGGCGGAAAGCCAAACTTTATGTTAAGGCCTGCTTCCTTACGTGCTTCACCTTTGTCGGTCAGCATTAAATTGGCTACCGCGCACCACATCGGCAGCGTTTCCGGTGCCGGGGTGATAGGCGTTTCCCAATCCTGCAACAGTGCGAGAGCATGATCACAGGGCAGATGCGAGGCAGCGAAGCGCGCGACCGGCATCAACACTTGCTGTAAGGCGGCAGGCAAAGCGTTGGCTGCGTCATTCAAGGCTTGTTTTACCAGCCCATGCAGCGTATTTTGCAGCTGCATGGCATCAATTTCATATTGCGCATGATGCAGCCACTGGTCGCGCTTTTCCAGCATCTTGACCAGCAGTTTTTTAAGCTGGCTGGCATCGTTATCCACATAGCGCAGCGCGGTTTTAACCACCTCGCCGTGTTCCGCATCTTCCAATAGGCCCAGCGCCTGCTCAACTGCTTGTGCGTACAAAATGCCGGCATCTTCGGCGACCTTTGGCTGCGAGCCGAAACGGCTCATTAGCGGCATTTGCCTTGCCAGATGCGCGCACAGGCCGTCAATGGTAAAAGTACGCAAGCGTGACGGGTTTTCAATCAGCTTCCAATCGTGGGTCTGCGCATGCTGCAAGGCTTGCAGGCTCAATTCATAGGTGATTTGTTTATGCCGTTCTGGTGGCGGTGTCTGCTTTGCAGCGTTGATCAAGCTATCCAGAATGCGCAGCCGCATCTCTGCCGCCGCTTTATTGGTAAAGGTAATGGCGATAATTTCTTCGGGCGCGCTGACGGTCTGCAACAGCTTCAAAAAACGTTGCGTGAGTAGCTCGGTTTTGCCCGCGCCGGCAGGGGCTTCTACAATGAACGAAGCGAGTTCTAGCGCGCGCTTGCGGTTCTTTTCGTCTTCCATCAAATTCAACGTGTTCATGTGCCGGTACTTTCGTCCGTTTCTACATCGAGCGTGCGAAAGCGCTCAAACTGCAATTTTCGTTCTGGCAGGCGCAGCAGAGGAACGACTTCGCAATATACCAAATCTTTTTCATCCTTGAACTTTATCGAAGCCTCGCCAGATTTTATTTCTAACGCCATGGCTTCAATGCTGGTTTTCCAGTGAGTGAGCAGATCCTGCCAATGCGTGAAATTCTGGATAAATTTAGGCTTGCGCTTTTCGATTTCAGCTTCAAAATCTACCTCGCTGATACCCGAAAAAGCATGTTCGGCAATTTTTACCATGCCAAAATGCACGCCGGTGATATGGCTGGAGTCTTCGCCGTAGAATGCAGCATAAATAGGCAATTGCGGCTCTGCAATACGGTTTTCACCCCAGCTGCTGATGTCGGGTTTTTGGCCGGTTTTATAGTCGATGAATTCAATCCCGCCATATTCCAGCTGGTGAATCCTGTCAATTTTCAGGGTGACTTCGATGCCGCAAATCATGACCTTTTTTTCTGCCTCGCAAGCTACGGTATTAAACGCAATGCCGTGCTCTTTCTCGAACTGTAGCCAATCACCGATCAGTTTGTAGAGCCGCTCATGTTCCAGTTCCAATAAGCCCGCGGAAACAATATTCTGTTCGGCCGAAAAGTCTTGTATTGCCTGTTTAATCGCCTGGGTCAACGCTTGCGAAAGGTCATTCGCGCGCATATCCCGTAAATCTGCAAAATTCCGCTTCTGCCAAAATTCTGCCAGCACAGCATGCGCCAGGATGCCGCGCGCCATTGCATCCAGGCCATTGCTGGGTGTTTTGAGCGCTTTTGCGCCAAGCCGATACTGATAATATGCCCACGCCGGGCAGATGGCCTGTGCCCGGAATAGCCCGGTGCCGCCGGAGACATGCTCGCCAGCCTGCACAGCAGGGGCGAGGTGGTCATCCACATGAATCAAATCATCATTGCCTAAGCGGCTCAGTTTCTCAGCCAGTGTTTCAGTGAGCGGCGTAGTTTCCAGGGGCGCGATGTCTTTCATCAGCGGCGAGGCGCGCAACTGGCTATTATTTTCAGTCTGGCTGCTGGAGAAAATAATGTGCCCTGCAGAGTGCAGCAAACGCTGTTGTACGGTGGCCGCAAACGCAGCCTGTACGCTGTTGTTCGCGTTTGGCACAGCCGCCGCGCGTTGAATAAATGCAGGTAACAACGGGTTCGGGCGAGCTGCTGGTGGCCAGATATGGTCATTCATGCCCATCACCCACATGGCGTCCACCGGCGTGCTCAGCGCCTCCATCATGCCCAGAATCTGTATCGCAGGCTCATCTAAGGTTTCAGCCTGGAACACCTGCTCTGTGCAAATTTGCTGCATCACGTGCACGGCTTCGGATAAGGAGAAACTTTTGCCGAGTACATCAAGTTTGCCTAGCTGCTGCAGCGCTTTTTGCCAGGCGTTAACGGCCTGATGTTCAAGGCTGGTTATCGCACGCTCACCAGGCCAGTTAAGCTTATCCAGCAAGGCAGTCAGCGTTAGCACCCATTGTGAAGCAGTAGCTTTTTTATTTGAGACGAGCGAATGTGCGGTTTGTATGTCCGCCAGTAGGCGCGAGATGTTCAGGCT
Source organism: Methylotenera sp. (assembly GCA_049687015.1). Lineage (GTDB taxonomy): Bacteria > Pseudomonadota > Gammaproteobacteria > Burkholderiales > Methylophilaceae > Methylotenera_A. The sequence goes on from JBAVIP010000048.1 coordinate 99,097, forward strand.
TTTTTCATGCTGGTTTCTGGCAAAGGCGATTAAGTTTGCCCAGGTGAATTGCGCAGGCAGATGTTCGCGTATTTTTGCGTCCAGCAAGGCGTGTGCATCAGCCTCTTGCTGGCTGGCAGACCAGAACGGTGAGCGCAGCATGCCTGAAACATCAGTCTGCTGCAACTGATAACTGCTGACCAGGCGCAGCTGATTCAATGCGGCCTGGATGATGGGCTGCTGTGCCAGTGGCGTGCCGAGTGAAAAGTTATAACAGCGTGCGCTGTCCGCCAGGGCGGGGCGCACGCTGGCAGGGTAAAACACATCATCCAGCAAATCCGCCAGCTGGTTTCTGGTTTCATTGAGCTGCGGCGTGATGATTGCCAGTTTTGCGTTCGGATTTTCGTCTAATTGTTGTTTCGCCCAGGCTACTGCGGCACGGCATTCGGCTTCCTGATTTTCCAGACTGATATTCTGGGCTTGTGCAGGCTCGGCGCGTGTTGTCAAATATTCAGACACTTCTATGTTAAGGTTTGCCAGCATTTCACGTAAGCGCTGCTCCTGCGGTGCGGTCTGGTCAAATCCGGCAAACTCAATACGGGCTGGCAACAAGACTACATTTCGCGCCAGGCAATCCAACTGCCAATCCATATAGCGCACGCTTTCAAGCACATTCAGCAGGCTGCAGCGCTGCTGAAACGCGCGTTGCCATTGCATAAATTGACGCGATTCTTCGGCCTGATATTCGCGTGGCACATGCAGCTTCCACGCAACCATGTAGCGGTTCGCTTCAATCGCCGCGCTGGCCAGGCCTGTAACATCAAACAAATCGCCAAAATCATTTTTTTGAAGCGATTGCTTGATGACTTCTTCCCACAATAATTGCTCGTTAAATGGACTTAGTAGCGCATGCGGTTCGCCGATTTCGCCGCTGAGCAAAGCTTCCTCAATCACGTTATCCAGCCATTGAGACAACGTAAGCACCGGCGCGCTTCGCCATTGCTGTTGCCCGGCCTGTAATTGCCGGCGTGTGATGTCGTTTTGAATGCTGCGGGCAAGGCGGGCGGATGGGCAAAGAATCAAGGTGTTTAACATTGCATCATTCTATTGGATAATGCTAGCTTAGCAAATAAAACGCTTAAACGGAGAAACGCAATGCTCGTGCAGATTGGTAGATTTTTGAAATATTTTATTTGGTTGCTACTGATTCCATTGCTGCTGTTTGCGCTCTACACATGGGCGGCCTTAACTTGGGTGTATTCGTCCGGCGAGCGCGCTGGCTATGTGCAGAAACTCTCGCAAAAGGGCTGGGTGTGCAAAACCTACGAGGGCGAGTTGATATTGGTTTCCATGCCCGGCACACAGGCTGAAAAGTTTCACTTTACGGTAAGGAATAAAAAAGTCGCCAAAAGAATTGATGAGACCGTAGGCAAGCGCGTACGCCTGATTTATGAGGAACATAAAGGCATTCCGACGGATTGTTTTGGTGAGACGGGATACTTTGTGCAAGATGTGCAGTTGCTCGATAAGCAGTAATGGCCGTAACTGACGAAAAAAATTACATTACCCCCGAAGGCTTTGCGGCTTTGAAGGCTGAGTTTCATCAGCTTTACAAAGTCGAGCGGCCGGAGGTGGTGCGCACGGTGGCATGGGCGGCCAGCAATGGCGATAGAAGCGAGAATGGCGATTATATCTACGGTAAACGCCGCTTGCGGCAGATTGATGGACGCTTGAAGCATTTGATGAAACGCATGGATCTGGCTGAAATAGTGGATTCCGCCAAGCAGCAGAGCCTGGAAAAAATCTATTTTGGCGCCTGGGTAACGTTATTTAACCTGGATGACGAATCTGAGCATGTGTACCGTATTGTAGGAAAAGATGAGTTGGCGCCTTCACAGGGTTACATCAGCTGGGTTTCACCGCTGGCAAAAGCCATGCTGGGAAAGGGGTTGGGCGATACGGTGCGTGTGCAGACACCGAAAGGTGAGGAGGAATTTGAAGTGATTGATATCCGTTATCAGTTGCCGGCAGTATAAGCGCTTGAACTAATTCCGTTATCAATCTATCATATTTACATGAAGAGGCTTATTTGCTTATTTTTAATGCTTTGGCTGCCATTATTCATGGCTTCGGCGTGGGCAATGAATATGCAAATGCAGCTTGATTCAACAGCGCATGATGTAGTGATAATGCATATGAGTTGTCATGACGATACGAATCAAGCCCAGGGCAATCAAACACATAAAACGCATCAGTGCTTTGCCTGCGGGATATGTGCGCTGGCTAACGCATCTGCCAGCTTCAGCACAGCGCCATTTTTTAATTTGGCTACCAAGCCATCATCCGCGCCACTTCCTGCAAATGTGGTGTTTTCTTCTCAGGACTATCCTCCCGCCTATAAACCACCGATATTGAATTAAATCACACAGGGTTAATCCGCCCAGTTTTTTTAGTTTGACTATTTTTTAGTCAGTATCGGAGGTTGTTATGTTTACCCATCAATGGAAGTTGTTTTTCCATGCGTGTTTCTGGCTTCTAGTCAGTCTGCATGTATATGCCGAGCCGAACTTGTCATTGGCCGAGGCGATGCGTTTGTCTACGCAACACCAGCCGCTGCTTGAGTCGCTGGATGATGCTTCGTCGTCGTCAATGGCGGCGTCAGTCGCATCAAGCCAGTTGCCAGACCCGCGCTTGAAGTTAGGCATTGTTAATTTGCCGGTGACTTCGAGTGATGCTTTTCGTTTTAACCGTGATGACATGACCATGTCAACGATCGGCGTCATGCAGGAAATGGTGCCATCGGCAAAACGCGAGGCTGGCGCAAGGGCCATGCAGGCCACCGCAGCGCAATATCAGACCGAGAAAATAGCCACATCCAAATCCATTCAGCGTGATGCGGGATTGGCCTGGCTGGATGTCTTTGAGGCGCAGCGAAAAGTGGAGCTGTATCAGCGCATCATGGATGAAATGACTGCGGAACGTAACGTGATTAAGGCGCGCATTGCTTCCGGAGGTGCCCAGCTGGCTGAAGTTTTCAAGTTGGATACCCAGCTTTCCAATACCCATCATCTATTTATCACTGCACAACGCGATGAAAGGAAAGCGCGCGCGCTTTTATCAAGATGGATTGGCAGTGCGGCCAATCAGCCCATATCATCCGAACTGCCCATGTATTCTATTGTAATCAGTCGGGATGCGCTGAATGAGAAAATTGACACGCATCCGCTGATGCTGAATGCAAAACAGATGGAGCAAGTCGCCATTTCAGAAACCGACCGCGCCAAAGCGGATCGCGAGTTGAACTGGAGCTGGGAGGTGATGTACGGCAAACGACGTTCCGATCTGAGCGATATGCTGACATTGCAGGTGGCCATTGATCTGCCGTGGGACAGACCCAACCGGCAGGATAAGCGCACGGCTGAGAAAATGCTTCAGGTAGAAAAAGCCCGCAAACTGACGGAAGACCGCCGTCTGGAATTATCTGCTGAATTAGCCGATGTGCTGGCAGACCAGGAAGCCACTAAGGCGCGTGAAGAGGAGCATCAGCAAAGGCTCATTCCGACTGCAAAAGCGCTGCTTGGTCTTGCGCAGGCAGGTTATCAGGCTGGAAAGCAAAATCTCTCCGAAGTATGGGAAGCACGCAGAAGGTTGATTGAGGTTGAAATGGAACATTGGGCTATTTTAACGGACGTCCAGCGCGCAGCAATCAAATTGGCCTATCTCACTAATAGCGACCCACTCGGCAACAGCCAGATATTTAAAGAAAATTAAAAAAGGTATTTATCATGAAACGCACCCATCTCATTCTAATAGTGTCTGCAGCTCTGTTTGCTGTGGCTGGCTGGTTTGCCTGGCAGAAATTATCGGTCTCCAGGCAGGAGGCTATGCCAACACAAAAAATTGCGAATAACGGCGTTGTGCAAGACAAAAGTGGCAAAACGGTGCTTTACTGGTATGACCCGATGGTGCCTGGCCAAAAATTTGATAAGCCAGGTAAATCGCCATTTATGGACATGCAACTGGAACCTAAATATGCTGATGAAAGTAATAAAAGTGGAGATAATAGTGTAGTGATTCCATCGCAGGTTGCGCAGAATCTGGGGATCAGATTGGAGAAAGTGACCACCAAAAGCTTTGGCGAATCACTGTCTGCCATTGGCCGCATTGAGCCGGACGAGCGACGTTTTTATGTGGTACAGACCCGTATCCCCGGTTTTGTAGAAAGGTTGTTCGTGCGCGCGGTGGGCGACCCTGTGAGCAAGGGGCAGAAAATCGCAGAAATCTATGCATCAGAGTTATTGGCTGCCCAGCAGGAATATTTGGCATTACTTACCTTAAACGATGTTGATAGCGATAACTCGCTGAAGCAAGCCGCGCGTAATCGTTTGAAGTTGCTCGGCATGTCTGAAGGTGAAGTGGCTGCAATTGCCAAAACCGGCAAAGCCAGTCCACGCTTTGGTGTTTATGCGCCTGCCCCCGGTGTGCTGACAGAACTCGGGGTGCGTGAAGGCGGACAATTGATGGCGGGCAGTTCGTTGATGCAAATCTCTGATTTATCTCAGGTGTGGCTAATTGCAGAAGTGCCCGAGCGCGATGCAGCCCGACTGAAACCGGGATTGGCTGCCGAGGTGCAGCTGCAAAGCCTGCCAGGCGAGGTGTTTAAAGGCAAGGTGAGTTATCTTTATCCAACCTTGAATGAAGTTTCAAGAACATTGCAGGTGCGTGTTGAGTTACCTAACAAGCGCAATCTTCTTCGACCAGGCATGTACGCCAATGTCAAGTTTACCGGGCAAACCCATGAAGCCTTATCAGCGCCAAGCGAGAGCGTCATCGCGACAGGCAAACGCAAAGTTGTGATTGTGAAAGAGGCGCATGGTTATCGCCCTGTAGAAATCGAGACAGGGCAGGAGCGTGATGGTTATACCGAGATCTTGAGCGGTTTGTCCGAAGGCGAAGAGGTGGTGGCATCTGGTCAGTTCCTGATTGACTCAGAGGCCTCTTTGTCCGGGGTGCTGGCAAGGCTGTCGCAACAAAATAAAGCGATGGAAGAGCGTATGAGCCATGCTGAAATGAATGATATAAAAACGAGCAAGGACAATGCTGAAAAAGCGCCTGAGGGTCGCGGCAAAGTCATTGAAATCGATGCCAAATCAGGCAAAGTGACACTGGCACATGAACCGATTGCAGAACTGGGCTGGCCAGCCATGACCATGGACTTCAAGGTGAAAGACAGCAATCAGCTAAACGTACTGAGGGCCGGGGATAAAGTTGAATTTGATCTCATTGCCAATGAGCAGGAACAGTACATGATTCAGCGTATTGAAAAGCGTCCTGGCATGACTGGCAGTATAAAAGGAGCAAAACCATGATTGTGGGGCTCATACGCTTGTCAGCCAAGAATCGCTTATTGGTGCTTTTGGCTACACTGATGGTGGTAGTCTGGGGTGTATTCGCCATGCTGCGAACACCGCTGGATGCGATTCCTGATTTGTCTGACACCCAGGTCATTATCCGCACCCAATGGCCAGGGCAAGCACCGCAAATTGTCGAAAATCAGCTCACCTATCCATTGACCACCACCATGCTGTCTGTGCCCGGCGTCAAGACGGTGCGTGGCTATTCGTTCTTTGGCGACTCTTTCGTTTATATTTTATTCAATGATGGCACTGATCAGTACTGGGCACGCTCTCGCGTGCTGGAATACTTGAGCCAGATTTCATCACGTTTACCGAAAGGTGCAAGCCCTAGTTTGGGGCCAGATGCTACGGGTGTAGGCTGGGTGTATGAATATGCACTGGTTGACCGTAGCGGTAAGCATGATTTAGGTGAACTGCGTGCCTTGCAGGACTGGTTTCTTAAGTTCGAGTTGAAAACTATTCCTGGTGTTGCAGAGGTTGCCACGCTCGGGGGTATGGTGCGCCAATATCAGGTGCAAGTGGATCCGGACAAGTTAAGAAATTACCGCATTCCGCTATCCAAAGTTGTGTCGGCGCTTCAGTCTGCGAATCAGGAAACCGGTGGCGCTGTGGTGGAAACCGCTGAGGCCGAATATATGGTGCGAGCGCACGGCTATTTGGAATCGCTCGATGACTTCCGCAATATCCCGCTTAGTGTCAGCGATCGCGGTACGCCGATTCTACTTTCTGATGTAGCGCGTGTACAAATCGGGCCGGAACTCAGGCGCGGTGTTGCAGAGCTTAACGGCGAGGGCGAAGTGACAGGCGGCGTGATTGTCATGCGCGCCGGGCAAAATGCGCTGCAAGTGATAGATGCGGTAAAAGCTAAACTGGCCACTTTGAAAAAGAGCCTGCCTGAAGGTGTCGAGATCGTGACCACCTACGATAGATCGCAACTGATTAAACGGGCGGTAGATAACTTAACGAACAAGCTGATTGAAGAGTTCGTCGTCGTCGCACTGGTTTGTGCAGTGTTTCTATGGCACTTTCGCTCGGCTTTAGTGGCGATTGTGGCCTTGCCAATCGGGGTGCTGGTGAGCTTTATCGTCATGTATTATCAAGGCGTCAATGCCAACATCATGTCGCTGGGCGGCATCGCCATCGCCATCGGCGCCATGGTGGACGCGGCAATTGTGATGATAGAGAATGCACATCGACAGCTTGAAAGTTACAAAAATAAACATGGTGAACCAAACAATAGCCAACGCATTAAAGTGATTATTGATGCGGCGTGCGAAGTAGGGCCAGCGCTATTTTTCTCATTACTCATCATCACCTTGTCTTTCATTCCTGTATTCACGTTAGAAGCGCAGGAAGGCAAATTGTTTGCTCCATTAGCCTTCACCAAGACTTACGCCATGGCAGCTGCAGCTGGATTATCTGTCACACTGATCCCTGTATTGATGACTATCTTCATTCGCGGGCGCATTCGCCCTGAACATGGCAATCCGCTCAACCGCTGGCTGATTGCCATTTATAAACCTTTATTAAGCAAAGTGTTGCATTATCCTAAAATCACTTTAGGCTTCGCTTTAGTTCTGGTTTTAATTACACTGTATCCATTAAGCAGGCTTGGTAGTGAATTCATGCCGCCGCTGGATGAAGGCGATTTGCTCTATATGCCGACCGCATTGCCGGGTTTATCGGTGTCAAAAGCCTCGGAAATCCTGCAATTGAGTGACCGCCTCATCAAAACCGTGCCCGAGGTCAAGTCAGTATTTGGTAAAGCAGGCCGCGCCGAAACCGCCACTGACCCAGCGCCGCTGGAAATGCTGGAAACCACCATTCAGTTTAAACCACGCGCAGAATGGCGCGCTGACATGACAACCGAGAAGTTAATTAAGGAATTAGATAGCAGACTAAAAATACCGGGCATGGCCAACGTCTGGGTGCAGCCTATCCGCAATCGAATTGACATGCTTTCTACCGGCATCAAAAGCCCTGTCGGCATCAAGATTGGCGGGGCGGATTTGGCTACGCTGGAAAAGATGGGCGAAGAAGTCGAACGCATCATGAAAAAAGTACCGGGTGTTGGCTCGGTGATTGCCGAGCGTGTGACTGGTGGACGGTATATTGATATAAAAATTGATCGGCTTAAAATAGCACGTTACGGCCTGAATATTGAGGATGTGCAATCGTTCATATCGACAGCCATTGGTGGCGACAATATCGGCGAGTTGATTGATGGTTTGGCGCGTTATCCAATCAATGTTCGATTTCCAAGAGAGCTGCGTGATTCTGTAGAAAAACTTAAAACCTTACCCATTATTACCGAGCGTGGCGCTACCGTGTTATTGAGTGACGTAGCAGAGATCAAAGTCACCGATGGTCCGCCTATGATAAAAAGTGAAAACGCCAAGCCGAATGTCTGGGTTTATGTAGATATTCATGACCGTGATCTGGGGAGCTTTGTACAGGATGCAAAAGCCGCGCTGGATAAAGAGTTGCAGCTGCCAGCAGGTTATTCACTGGCCTGGTCTGGGCAATTTGAATACTTTGAGCGTGCTGCAAAACGCCTGAGTTACGTGGTGCCAATGACCTTGGCCATTATTTTCATCCTGTTATTTTTGGCATTCAAACGTATTACACCAGCTATCTTAATTCTAGGTAGTTTGCCGTTTGCCTTGGTGGGCGCGGTGTGGTTTCTGTATTTTTTAGGGCATCATTTTTCGATTGCCAGTGGTGTTGGTATGATTGCGCTGGCAGGGCTGGCAGCTGAGTTTGGCGTCATCATGCTGGTATATCTGGATGGTGCGGTTGAACGCTATCGAGCCGCTGGCAAGCTCAATACAAAAGAGGATTTACATGCCGCGCTGATTGAAGGCGCCGCGTTACGGGTCAGGCCAAAAGCCATGACGGTAGCTGTGATATTGGCTGGGTTGATTCCTATTTTAATCGGCACCGGTACAGGCTCAGAAGCGATGAGCCGCATCGCGGCGCCGATGGTGGGCGGCATGCTGACGGCACCACTTTTGTCGTTATTTGTGCTACCGGCAGCTTACGTGCTATTGAAAAGGGTTATCATCCGCTAAGTCGTTTTATTCAATATAGTGCTCAAAAATTAGAGAAAAGCCATGACATATATTTTTATAAAGTATTTAATCACCGCCGCTGTTGTCGTGCTGGTGTCAGAGGTGGCAAAAGCCAGCGACAGGCTGGGCGGGCTGGTTGCCGCCTTGCCGATGGTGACGATCCTGACCTTGATCTGGCTGTTTGTGGAGAAACAACCCGGTATTAAAATCGCCAATCACGCCTATTACACGTTCTGGTACGTCATCCCCACCTTGCCCATGTTTTTGCTGTTTCCCTATCTGCTGCCCAAATGGGGTTTCTGGCTTACATTGTTAGGCTGCGCAGTGTTCACCATCGTTGTTTTTTATCTTTATGCGATTGTGCTGAAACAGTTTGGCGTTCATTTGCTGTAGATTTTAGAAATGCACGAACTTAGCATGTATTACTTTCAGGACAAGGCGCAGGGCGCGGAGCGACGAAGACAGTACATTCGGTACGGCGAGGAAGTGAGCACCTCGCAACGCAGTCATGGATGTCATACATGCTAAGATGGGATATTTTCTGCAAGATTGTCGACAACCTTGGCGATATCGGCGTCTGTTGGCGCTTGGCGCGGCAGCTGCACATGGAGCATGGCTTGCAGGTTCAGCTTTGGATTGATGATTTAAGCGTCGCCAAGCGAGTTATTCCTGCTTTAGATGTGACGCTGCAAAGGCAGGTTATTCAAGACATTACGATTGTTTCATGGCATGCAGGCACTGTTTTTGATCAGGCGGCAGAGGTGGTGATTGAGGCCTTTGGCTGCGAGTTGCCGCCAGCCTATTTAGATGCGATGTCACAGAGAAGATCCAAATGGGTTAATCTGGAATATTTATCCGCTGAACCATGGGTGGCAGATTTTCATGCAAAACCTTCGCCGCGGCCACAACACAATTTAACGCGGCATTTTTACTTTCCTGGTTTTACCGAGGCTACCGGCGGCCTGATCCGGGAGCATAATATCGTTGAGCAAAATCAATTTTTTGCCAACAATGTACAGTTACAAAACGCGTTCTGGAAACGCCTGAATCTGACTCACGATGCGCACTTAAAAGTTTCACTGTTTTACTATCCGCATGCGCCGATCCATGATCTGCTCACGGTCATGGCAAGCGGCCGGCAAACCATCGATTGTTACGTGCCCGCCAGTAGCGATCTGCAACAGATCGCCCATTTTTTTGGCAAAGAATCCATTGCGGCTGGAGAGAGCTTAACGCACAAAAACCTTAACTTGCATGTGCTGCCGTTTCTATCGCATCAAGATTACGATCAACTATTGAGTGTCTGCGATATTAACTTTGTACGCGGAGAAGATAGCTGGATCCGTGCCATCTGGGCGGGCAAGCCGTTTATCTGGCAGCCGTATTTGCAAACAGAAAATACCCACATAAAAAAACTGGATGCGTTTTTGGCAATGTTTTATGCCAATTCTGACGCAAAACAGGCGGCCTGTGAGGCTCACCGGTATTGGTCTGCAGGGCATATGCCAAAAGTGATCTGGGATCATTTTTTGAATGCTTTGCCAGCGTTACGGCAACAGGCGCAACAACTGGCGAAACAAACAGACCTTGCATCTAAGTTAGTGATTTTTACAATAAATTGTAGTTAAGGTATAATGCGCGGCTTCAATATTTAACGCAATTAATCTGCAAGGCAAATTATGAAAACAGCACAAGAACTTCGCGCCGGTAACGTTATTATGATCGGCAATGATCCATTAGTGGTGGTTAAAGCCGAATACAATAAATCTGGCCGCAGCACCGCGGTAGTAAAAATGAAATTTAAAAACTTGCTTACCGATGCCCCTAGCGAGAGCATTTACGGCGCGGGCGATAAATTTGACGTGATTGTGTTGGAGAAAAAAGAAGTCGCTTATTCCTACTTTGCCGACCCAACTTACGTGTTTATGGATAAAGATTATAATCAATACGACGTGGATGCCGAGTTTATGGAAGATGCATTACCGTATATTGAAGACGGCATGGAATGCGATGTGAAATTTTATGATGGCAAAGCCATTTCAATCGAGCTGCCAACCACTGTAGTGCGCGAAATCACTTACACAGAGCCGGCTGTGAAGGGTGACACTTCAGGCAAAGTAATGAAACCTGCTAAACTTGCTTCAGGCTTTGAGCTGCCGGTACCTTTATTTTGCAGTCAAGGCGACAAAATTGAGATTGATACAAGAACAGGCGAATATCGCAACCGTGTATTGAAATAGTTTTAATTAGATTAAAAAAGGACGCAGATCGCGTCCTTTTTTATTGTTTGCGCATTGATTAAAAATTTATTTAGCTAATTTTTTTGTAATTTCTGCTTCGGCTGCAATCCAGTAGTCAACAGCACAGCCAGCAAAGTTATTACGTTCAGCAATATAGTAAGCCGCGACTTCTGTCATTTTATAGCGTTCAGCAGCATCAGATTGTTTAGGTTTTGCTGGGCTGGTTTTTTTTGCAGGCGACTTTTTTACAGTTGCCTTTGTTTCTACTGTAGATTTAGCTTTGCTTGTTGTCGCTTTGGCTGCTGTTGGCTTTTTCTCAGCAGTTGTTTTTGTGGTTGCCATGATGAGTTCCTTTACTGAAGATTTTTAAATTAGCTTACACAAGCTTTTTGTGCACATTAACAGTTGCAGTATTATAGTATTAAACCGTACCGCCTACTGTCAAGCCTTCAATTTTCAAGGTAGGCTGACCAACACCTACAGGCACACTTTGACCTTCTTTTCCGCAAGTGCCTACACCACTATCAAGCGCCATGTCGTTGCCTATCATCGAAACTCGCTTTAGAACATCTGGTCCGTTACCGATTAGTGTTGCGCCTTTGACAGGGTAGGTGATTTTGCCGTCCTCAATCATATAAGCCTCGGCCGCGCTGAAGACAAATTTACCGCTGGTAATATCCACCTGACCACCGCCAAAATTTGCGGCGTACAAGCCTTTTTTAACCGATTTAATAATCTCGGCCGGGTCTTTGTCGCCATTGAGCATGTAAGTGTTGGTCATGCGTGGCATGGGAATGTGCGCGTAACTTTCACGTCGCGCATTGCCTGTAAGCGGCATACCCATTAGGCGCGCATTAAGACTGTCCTGTAAATAACCACGCAAAATACCGTTTTCAATCAGTACAGTTCTGCTGGTAGGGTTGCCTTCATCATCCATTGTGAGTGAGCCTCGCCTGTCGATCAATGTTCCGTCATCTACAATGGTAATTCCTTTGGCGGCGACTTGCTGGCCGATCATGTTTGAGAAGGCAGAACTGCCTTTACGGTTAAAATCACCTTCTAAACCGTGCCCAATGGCTTCGTGTAACAAAATACCAGGCCAGCCTGGACCTAGCACCACAGTCATGCTGCCTGCAGGAGCAGGGCGCGCATCCAGATTCACCAGCGCTTGATGTACAGCCCTTTGTGCATAATCTTGTAATACTTCATCAGAAAAATAGTTGTAGTCGAAGCGGCCACCGCCGCCAGATGAGCCTTGCTCACGGCGGCCTTTATGCTCGGCAATGACTTGCACAGAAATGCGCACCAAAGGCCGCACATCCGCCGCCATAACACCATCGCTTCGAGCGACCATCACCACTTCGTACTCGCCCGCAATAGAGGCCATGACTTGGCTGACTCGCGGGTCTATTTTACGTGCGAATTGCTCTAGGCGTTCTAATAGCTTTACTTTTGCATCTGCACTTAAACTGGCGATAGGATCCTGCGGCAAATAAAGCTGCGGTGCGTGGCGTGCCACAATACTTTTTCCAGTTTGCTCTGCACCCAATGCCGCAATAGATTTTGTCGCATTAGCTGCTTGTAGTAAGGCGGGTAAATTAATGTCATCAGAGTAAGCAAATGCAGTTTTTTCGCCGCTTACAGCACGCACGCCTACGCCCTGGTCTATGTTGAAACTACCCGATTTTACTTGACCTTCCTCCAGGCTCCAGGATTCACTGCGGCTATATTGAAAATATAAATCAGCGTAATCCACCTGATGCGACATGATATTGCCCAACACGCTCTGCAAGGCTTGTGTATCAAGCCCTGTGGGTTTTAGCAACACGTCATGTGCCGTGTCAAAGTGGTTTGTTTTTGCGATGATATTCATTCAATGAGTAATTTAACTAGAGATAGATACTATACCAGCACAGCATAAAGGCGGTGCTAAGTATATTCTTGAAATAGGTTGGTTTGAGTGCTTAGATTGCTTTGATCGTCTTATGTTTCAACGCCGGTAAACTCTTGCGCAAACTGGCCTGATAATCACGATTCATCGATGCAATCACCACGCCAGAGCCGCGCGGCAGCCTATCTAACACCACTCCCCAAGGATCTACAATCATGCTGTTTCCGTGCGTTTCGCGGCCTGATAAATGGTAACCGCCTTGTGCAGGGGCAATCACGTAACATAAATTTTCAATCGCACGTGCGCGGATTAAGCTTTCCCAATGCGCCTTGCCGGTGGTTTCGGTAAAGGCAGACGGCACTACAATCATATCTACCTCGCCCATGGCGCGATACAGCTCCGGAAAGCGCAAATCATAACAAACCGAGAGACCAATTTTGCCATAAGGGGTATTCACTGTTATGACCGTATCACCAGATTCGATGGTGTTGTCCTCATGATAATGCTCGGTACCTAAATCCAGGCCAAACAGGTGAATTTTGTCGTAGCGCGCAACTTGCACGCCCTTGTCGTTGTAAACCAGGCAACTGTTGCGCACTTTGTTCGGGTAATTACTTTCTAAAGGAACCGTGCCGCCGATGAGCCAAATTTCGTATTCGCGTGCCATTCTTGATAAAAACCGTTGAATTGGCCCGTCGTTTGGCTTCTCTCTAACTTGTACTTTGTCGCTTTCTTTGGTGCCCATAATACAAAAATATTCCGGCAGCACCACAATTTTTGCACCTTGCGCAGCGGCAATTGCAATCAGGCGTTCTGCCTCTATAAGGTTAGAAGCTACTTGTGGGCTAGAAGCCATTTGAATGCCCGCAACTTTTATCACACCGACGGCGGTCTTGGTAGGTTTGTCTGCTTTATTTCGCGATGTAATTGGCATAATTGCTTTCTTATTTGTAACACTATTCTACTTGGCAAGCTCGATTTACGGATGTAATGGTGAAACATTGCTTGGCTTCTGAGCGTCCTCTTTTTCAGATTCTACCTCTTGCGGCTTATCCCATGTACCAGTAATAGTATATTCGCTGGAGGCAATTTTGTTAAAAGGGTCTTTTAGTATCTTTTGTGCAACAAAAGCAGCAGCACCGGCGATTGGGCCGCCAGCTAGCGCAGCCAGCGATAAGCTATCGCTAACGTGCGGCGTGACTTTTACTTTTAGCCTTTGCGTTTCGGTTTTTAAGTTGGTCTCACCCTTGATTTTGGTTTCTGCGGCGGGGCCGGTCATAAAGAAATCATCGCTGCGCATAATGCCATTGTCGATTTTTGCATTTGCGCTGATTTTGTCGAAGGCAAATCCATCACTAAACAAATCCCTGAAATCAAGGCTTAAACGGCGCGGCAAGCTTTGCAAGCTTAATAAGCCGAATAAACGACCAACCCCGGGTTGCACTTTTAAAATTTGTCCTTTTGTAGCATCTAACTTGAAGTTTCCATTCAAACTGTTTGTATCAAACTCATGCGGACTGCCAGACCATTGTAGCTGGCCCGCAATCGCAGCTTCACCGCCTTTAACGGCATCAGGCTGACCAAAGCGTTTGAGTGTATTGCCTATATTGCTCACGCTCAAAGAAAATTTCAGGCTTGTGTTAGGGTTGCGAGTCCAATTATGCCAGTTGCCTTCAGCAGATAAGGTGCTGTCCGGATTAGTGATTTTTAGTTTTTGAATCACCCAGTCATCACTACTTTCAACAGCGTTAAGTTCCAAGGTGCCCAATTTTTTATTGCCTAATTGAAAATTGTCTGCAATCACATCAAGTGCAGGGTAACCCTTGGCCAATTTTTTAATATCTTTTTTAACAACAGGTTTGCTGGCGGTTTCGCCACTATTAGGAATTGTTAAATTTTTCAATCGAGCGATAACTTTTCCATTACCTGCGCTTTGCCATTCGGCGTTGCCAGAAATTTCCTGGCTGTCAATCGCCATCTGTAAGCCGGTAGAACTGGGTTGGGCAGTAAGTTTAAGCGCGTTCAATCTGCGGCCAAAAATATCTAATTTTTGTACAGCAATATTTGCACTGTTGATCGATATGGGAGAAGTGCCAGCATTGCTCCTGGGTTTGTTAAACAGTGCTAGCCAGTCATCAGCATCAATATGATCCAACTTGCCGTGTAACGATAAACCTGCTTGGGCAGGCAGCTCGGCCGCGATGTTGACGCCAATGTCGCCGCGCTCAAAAGCCAGTTTCCCAGCTTGTTCAGTACGTAATATTTTTGCTGAAACGGCATTGCCATAACTGATATTGATGCTGTCATTGCTTGGGCTTGGTTGTTTTTTAGTTATGCTAAAAGCCACCTCTTGGTTGGCAGGTTTGTTAAATGGCGGTGGCAGTTGAATAGCTATGCCCGCTAAATTTGAGCGCAAATTAACGTCAACCAGGGGTTGTTTGATAGTGATATCGCCAGTCCAGTCAGCGCTGCCTTGCATGCTTCCAATCAGCACATTTGAAGCAAGTTTTTTTATGCCGGCATCATTAATGCGGCCATTGGCGCTCACGTGTATTATTTTATCAGCACCTGTGCGCAAGCTAAATTGAGCTGGGCCGCCTAAAATCTCGGTGCTGACGTTTTGCGCGGCCAGACTATTTTCAGTAAAATTCAGTACGCCATTCAGTTTACTAAGTTCTGGTAAACCAGCGTCTGCATTGGCATAAATGGTGCCGTTGGTAATTTTGTAAACACCTTTGTATTTCGCGGCCTCCAAGTCTTGCAGGGGGATTTTTAGCTCTAAGTTTAATTTGCCGTTACCTGCTGTTTTTAAATCATCGGTAAAGCCTTGGGTGACTAATTTTACCGGGCTTTCATTTACAAATCTAACGCCATCAGTCACAGGGCCTTCTACATCGCTAACAACATGCAGCATGGGTGAGTCTGCATCTAACTGAGCGATTTCAGTTTTACTGGCGATGATTCTATTGCCAAAAATATGCCCTTTATTGGCGTTAAGCACCATACGCTTGCCTTCGAAAAGCATATCCAGCCCTAAACCTTCTATTACCGGCCAGCCTGTACCGTACTCTAAGAGGACGTCACTTATTTTGGCGGTCACTCTAAAAAGCCCTAGTTTTTTATCAAGCTGATTGTTGGCATTAACGTAAGGGAAATCGGCGAGATTGCCTTTAACCGTTAAATTCACATCCTCTGCACGGCCCTCTAAAATAGAAGTGTCTAGCCAATGCAGGGTTGGCTTGCCCAACATAATAGGGTAGTAAAAAGGCGCAAATTTAGCGTTGCCTTTACCGAATTTTCCATTCAAATCCAAGAACCCTTTTTTAAAGTTCCCGCCTTTTACACCGCTCATATCGTAGCTTGCGTTCACAGTGCCTGTAATATGCGGGCTGCTGATAAAAACGTCTTTGGCTGTAATGGTTGCTTTATCGCCGTTAATTTTCCAGCTGATGTGGCCGTTTAATTTATCGGCGGGAATCGGCCAGCGTAAAATATCTTTTAAATCAAGTGTTGCTTTTTGTGATTGTAGTGTGATTTCGCCGCCGTCTTCATTGGCTTCAATTTTTCCTGTCAAATTGCTGAAGCCGGGTATTTTTTGATAAGCGGTTAAACCTAAGTTCTTAAAAGTGGTATTGATTTTATACGTTGCGGGTTTGTTCGCTTCACCTTCGTAGCCCAAGATAAGCGCTTGCAGCTCACCCACGGGTGAGAAGCCATTTAATTTCGCAGCAAAGTTTTCAGGCAACCGAACATAAGGCGACAGCTGTTTGATGGTAGCCAAATTAAATTGATCCAGCCTGACATCCGACTTTACCCAGGGTTTGCCATTTTTTGTGCTGGTTGAGTAATAACCACGCCCATTGTTAATATTAAGGCCAGTATTGGTACTGAGCTTGATATTTTCTGCACTGATGGTTTTGGTGTTTTTGAAATCGCTCCAGCTAATATCGCCGGTGAATTGTTTGGCAACCAATGGAGTCGCTTGTTTATTCAACACAAGTGACAGATTGTTTAAAGCGGTATGTGTTTTGATTTTTTCAATTTTTGCATCAGCAAAATCCAGCGAAATTTGTGCATCGCCAGTGCCGGATTGTATGTTCACCGGATAATCCAGCCAGGGGCGCCATACAGATAAATCAGCCTGTTTGAGTTGTGCGGACAATTCGCCATGCCATGTGTTGAGTTTGCTGACGTCGCGCCCAACAAAATGTCCATTGGCCGCAATGGCTTGATTGGTGCCTGTCGAGGGTAATGCAGACAATTCAAACTGGTGCCGGCCAAACAGGCTTCGCCAAGTCGGGTTGGAAAGCGTCAGGTTCAGTTGTTTAAGCGATAGTGGCGGCGCTTGGCGAAAATCGTCCAGCCAAACTACCTGAGCATTTTTAATGCTCACTTCACGCTGGCTAAGCAGCCAGTTGGCAAACTCAGGTTTGCTTGGCCCGGATAAATCGATTCCGGCCAAATAAATGCTGCCGTCTGCTTTGCGGCGAATGGTAATTTCAGGCTGATTGATGACTAGATTGGATAGATGCGGATGCAGTAAAGGGATGCTTAACCACGAAATATTGGCTTCCGCGTTATTTAAATGGAATGCCGAACGGCTTTCTGCATCAAACAACTCAATATCTTTAAGTGAAAAATGTGGTGAAATGCCATCCCAGCCTGTTTCAATGTCACCAATGGTGATTTTCTGGCCTATCTTTTGGGAGGCATAAGCGGCGATATCGTCTTTATACTGGTCGATATTGGGGAACACGACAAAACGCACTGCGAGTGCAGCCAGCATGAAGATGACCAGCAGCAACAAAAATAGATAGATTACCCAGCGAGATAGTTTTTTCAGTGACGTCATTTAGCTTGAGTTTTATTTTGGGGCTTTAACATTATTTTTAACATTAATAGTGGAGTTACATTGAAATTATTGTTTATTTTACTTTAATTTATAGGAATAACTTGTTAATAAAACGTAAACATCTGGTTAGAAATCACGCTGGATTGCTTTAGAATAACGCCTTTTGGCAAATTTGGCTGACGTTTGGCCCGAAAGTTCAAGTTTGGTTAAGGCGCACATTGATTCAATTTAGAAATTTAACGCTAACACGCGGTGTAAAAGTGTTGCTGGAGGCGGCGTCTTTTCAGCTGCATCCAGGCCATAAAGTCGGCCTGATTGGCGCCAATGGTGCGGGCAAATCCAGTCTGTTTGCTTTATTGCGCGGTGAGTTGCAGCCTGAAAAAGGCGATCTGGAAATGCCGCCAAACTGGGTGATTGCGTATGTGGCGCAGGAAACGCCCGCACTGGATCAGCCGGCGCTTGAATTCACGCTGGATGGCGATGCAGAGTTGCGTGAAGTTGAAGCTGCTTTAATCTCGGCAGAAGCGGCTTTATTGGGCGCTGAAAGCGTAAGTGAAGGCGAAAAAATTGCCGAACTGCACCATCGCTTAAGTGATATTGAAGGCTACAGCGCCAAAGCGCGCGCGTCGGCCTTGTTGGATGGTTTAGGCTTTAGCCAAGCCGATTTGGCGCGGCCTGTCAGCGATTTCTCGGGTGGCTGGCGAGTGCGTTTAAATCTGGCGCGCGCATTGATGTGCCGCTCTGACTTGTTGCTATTGGATGAACCGACCAATCACTTAGACTTGGATGCGGTCATTTGGCTGGAAGGCTGGCTACGCGATTATCGCGGTACTTTGCTACTGATTTCGCATGACCGAGATTTTTTGGACAACGTGATTGATAACGTGCTGCACATCGAGCAGCAGCGCATTACATTGTACCGCGGCGGGTATACTGATTTTGAACGGCAGCGTGCAGAAAAGCTGGCGTTGCAGCAGGCCATGTATGAGAAGCAGCAACGCAAGGTCGCGCATTTGCATAGCTACATCGACCGTTTCCGCGTGCAGGCCACCAAGGCGCGTCAGGCGCAAAGCCGCGTTAAGGCGCTTGAGCGTATGGAAATGATTTCAGCCGCGCATGTCGATTCGCAGTTTAACTTCGAGTTTCGCAAGCCTGTGAGCGCGCCAGATCCGCTGCTGGTGCTGGATGACGTGGATGCCGGTTACGTAGATAAAAAAATCTTAAATCAAATCAAGCTGACCATTCGCCCGGGTGAACGTATTGGCTTGCTCGGCAAAAATGGCGCGGGTAAATCAACGCTGATAAAATTGTTGGCCGCAGAACTTAAGCCATTGGCCGGCAAGCGTGTGGAGGGCAAAGATTTAAAAATCGGCTATTTTGCCCAGCATCAATTGGAGCAGCTTCGCCCAAATGAATCACCATTGCAGCATATGCTGCGCCTAGAACTTGAATTGAAAGTCCCGGCTACCCGCGAGCAGGAGCATTTAAATTATCTCGGTGGTTTCGATTTTAAAGGTGACATGGCGCGCAGCCCCTGTGAAAATTTTTCCGGCGGCGAAAAATCCCGTTTGGCCTTGGCGCTGCTGATTTGGACGCGTCCGAACCTGCTTTTGCTGGATGAGCCCACAAACCATCTGGATTTGGAAATGCGTCACGCCTTAACGCTGGCCTTGCAGGATTACGAGGGCGGTGTGATTCTGGTGTCGCATGATAGAGCCCTATTACGCGCCACTTGCGACCAGTTTGTGCTGGTAGCCAATGGCAAAGTGGAAGCGTTTGATGGCGATTTAGAGGATTACAAACTGTGGCTAGCGTCGCAGAAATCAGAACAAAATGCTTCGCTAGAAGCCGTTCCTGTATTGGCTTCCAGAGCATCAGGTTTGAATGCGTATGCACAAAATAAAGCCGAGCGGCAAGCACGCATTGTGCTGCGCCGACCATTGCTGAAAGAAACCGAGCACATTGAGAAGCAGCTCGAAAAATGGCAGCAGGAAAAAGCTGCGTTGGATGCTCGCGCCGGTGAATCCAGCCTGTATGATGCTGAAAATAAAGGCGAGCTTCAAACCTTATTAAAGCGCCGGGCAGAGCTTGGCAGCCAAATGGATGAAGCTGAAATGCGCTGGCTGGAGCTACATGAACAGCTCGAAGCATATCCTGAAATTAATTAACTAATAGAGAAC
>JBAVIP010000049.1:0-50351 GCA_049687015.1 Methylotenera sp.
AACAACTAAGTTAAATTTAACCAGAACCTTTATTCAAAGTCCCCGTTAAACAAGTTAGCTGCGTCTAAGTAGATGGGTCTCAACCACAAACACCCACACTTATCAGTCGTTCAAATTGTTAAAGAGCAGTGCCAAATAATTACTATTAATTTTGGCGAAGCGCGCATTATACAGAGCTTTTTAGGCTGGTCAAGATTAAATTTGAAACATTTTTAATTTAATTCTCAAACCGTATTTGGCTAACGCCTTTCGCCTGATTTCAAGCGAAGGGCGCATTCTACAGAGGTTATACATTTGGTCAAGCCCAAATTTGCAAAGTTACAAAATAATTACACTTGCAAACTTCATTGCTGCCTAACTAAATTTAATTTGATAGGCTCAACTGAATTAAGTCCGCCCTGAAGATGGAGCTAAGTAAACATTTAGATGCTGCTAATCCTTTGCCATAAGTATTGAAGGCGGCCTACAGGCCAATAGCCCAAAAGGGCCATAGATTCTCGCACAGCAATCGATACAATGTAACCTGTTAAGTTGTAACTTTTTTACAATTGAATTTTTAAGAATATTTAAAGTGAGGTCACTGAATAAATGAAACTCTGCTTTAACTTATTGTATATAAAGCCATTGTTAATGCTAGTCAGCTTAACTGCTTGCGCCAGCGTCATGGCGGACGATATTGAAACTTCAATAAGTGCGCAGCAAAATATAGAAAATTCAGCCACAGCTTCAACCAACTCCGCAACCGATAAACAAAGTGCTAAAGGGTCTCTCAAAAACCCCAATTCAATGCTGGTTGCAATGGCATTCAAGTTCAAGAATAGCGAAGGGGCTCCCCGCGACTATGCGGAGATAGCAGCCAATTACTGCCGTGCGGCCAGATCGGGTGATGCTGATGCTCAATATGCGCTAGGCTGGATGTACGCCAACGGCCGAGGCGTTTCCCAAGACGAAAAAATTGCCGCGCAGCTATTTACCATGGCAGCAGAACAGGGACATGCCCTTGCACGGGAGTCATTGACCAAGATTTCTAGCACCTCGCCCCAAGCGCCATTACTTGCATGCCTTTTACCTGACCCACCTGCACCTGTCGCGAGTTCGTCAGACGTCGAGACCGCGCAAAACGAGCGAAAAGCCGTTTCGGGTAAAACGGCCGCACTGTTTTATTCACAAGCCCAAATTCTAAAACTGGTAAACAAGCTCGCGCCACGCTACAACATCGACGCCAACCTGGCGATGGCATTCATTGCTGTGGAGTCAGGATTTGATGCACAGGCAACCTCACCGAAAAATGCACAGGGTTTGATGCAACTCGTTCCAGAAACCGCCAAACGTTTTGGTGTAAAGGATGCTTATAAAGCAGAGGATAATATCAAAGGTGGGCTGGCCTATCTACGATGGTTGCTGGCTTATTTCAAAGGTGACGTACAGCTGGTAGCTGCAGCTTATAACGCTGGCGAGGGTGCGGTTGAGAAATATAAAGGTGTTCCACCTTACGCAGAAACGCAACAGTATGTAAAAAAAATCGCCAAGCTTTACAACAACTCAACTCATCCTTATCGGGATAATTGGGTAAAAACTTCACCACTATTTAATTTACCCAAGAATAAGGCCATGTAAGATTACTAGGATTTTAGTTAAAAAAGCTGACTTTAACGAATCGTAATTTTTGCAAACTTGCGCTTGCCAACTTGGGCGACTACTGTAACGCCTTCATTAAGCTGCAAATTTTTATCACTCACTTTTTCACTATCAAGTTTTACGCCACCTTGCTCAATGGCGCGGTAGGCCTCTGAGGTGCTTTCTACCAAGCCCACTAATTTAAGAAGCTGGGCAATACCAATGCTTGCACTTTCTATATTGATGCTAATTTCAGGCACTTCATCTGGTACGCCGCCTTTGGCGCGGGTTTGAAAATCATTCAAGGCTTTTTCGGCGTCTTGTTGACTGTGAAAGCGCGTGACAATCTCCTGCGCGAAGCGCACTTTGATATTACGCGGGTTTTCACCTGCAACCACTTGCGCCTTCCATTGCGCAATAGTTTCTAGCGATTCGAACGATAGCAACTCGATATAACGCCACATGAGTTCGTCGCTCACAGACATCAGCTTCGCGAAAATAATTTCGGGTGACTCGTTGATACCAATATAATTGTTGAGCGATTTCGACATCTTGTTGACGCCATCCAAGCCTTCTAACAAGGGCATGGTAAGCACGCACTGTTGCGACTGGCCAGCTTGCTTTTGCAGTTCACGCCCCATCAGCAGGTTGAATTTCTGGTCGGTACCACCCAGCTCAACATCAGCCTTAAGCACGACCGAATCGTGGCCCTGCAGTAAAGGGTACATGAATTCATGAATCGCAATTGGCTGATTTGCTTTGAAACGTTTAGTAAAATCATCGCGCTCCAGCATGCGTGCCACTGTATGGCTGGCCGCGAGTTTGAGCATGCCAGCTGCGCCTAGCTCATTGAGCCAGGTTGAGTTGAAAACGATTTCTGTTTTGTCTTTATCTAAAATCTTGAACACCTGGCTGGCATAAGATTTTGCGTTTTCGGCCACTTGTTCTTTAGTAAGCGGCGGGCGCGTGGTACTTTTGCCAGTCGGGTCGCCTATCATGCCCGTGAAATCTCCGATTAAAAATAAGACATGATGCCCTAAATCTTGAAAATGGCGCAATTTATTGATTAATACAGTATGCCCAAGATGCAGATCCGGCGCGGTGGGATCAAAGCCTGCTTTGACGCGCAGAGGCGTGCCTTTTTTCAGTTTCTCGATGAGCTCTTGCTCAATTAGCAGCTCTTCTGCACCGCGCTTAATAATCGCCAATGCCTGATTTGTATCAGTTTTCACAGTTTCTTCCAATAAAGTTTAGTCTTAATGTTTTTTATAATTTGGTTGTTTTTTGTTGTTTTAATTTTTCTGTTACCATGCTTTTATATTCAAGCATTTGGGCGGTTTTAGTCATTTTTATGCTGCAACTGATACACAAACTAGGTAAAAAGCCTAAGTTCTCTATTTTAACGCAAAACCTCAGTCAGGTTGTGGCACAGGAATACCCTCTTTAAGAAAAACACTTAAATCATGCAATTATTCATTGGCATTATGTCTGGCACCAGCCTGGATGGCATCGACGTGGCTTTATGTTCGTTTGAGAACAATGCCTGTCAATTGCTTGATACGCATTTTGCGCCCTACTCCGCCCAGATTAAAACTGAGCTACTGGCTTTACACAAACCCAGCAACAACGAGCTGGAAGCCACGGCACTGATGGGCAACGGCCTGGCTGTCATGTATGCAGATGCGGTCAAGGCTTTATTGGCTTCTAAAAAAACTGATGCCTCTGCAATTACTGCGATCGGCTGTCATGGCCAAACCATCCGGCACCGGCCTGGCTTTAATGATGGCATAGGGTTTACGCTGCAAATCGGCAACGCAGCATTATTGGCCGAACTCACTGGTATCACGGTAGTTTCGGATTTCAGAAGCCGCGATATTGCCGCTGGAGGCCAGGGCGCGCCGCTCGTGCCTGCTTTTCACCAAGCTATATTTGGTAATCACCAATTAAATCGTGCCCTGATCAACGTTGGCGGCATTGCCAATATTACTTATCTCTCTAAAAAGGGTGATGTGCTTGGCTTCGATTCCGGCCCGGGCAACATGCTACTGGACGCGTGGGCGAAATTGCATTTGGGCAAGGCGTATGATGAAGACGGCGCGTGGTCATCGACAGGCGTAGTGCTGGACGCATTACTATATGACATGCTCTCAGAGTCTTATTTTGCAATGCCCCCGCCCAAGAGCACAGGGCGCGATCTGTTTAACGATGATTGGCTGAAGCGACATTTGCTTTATCCGCATTTACGCCCGCAAGATGTCGCACGCACACTCGTGGCATTAACTGCGCAGAGCATTTACGATGCACTCAGAAAATGCGGCGATGTGGATGAAGTGTATTTATGCGGCGGCGGTGCTCGCAACACCCTGCTAAAAAATAGCTTGCAGTCATTATTGGGTGAAACAAAAGTGTTATTCACTGATGAACTTGGCGTTGGAGTTGATTGGGTTGAGGCTGCTGCCTTTGCCTGGCTGGCCAAACAAACCCTGGAAAACAGGCCCGGCAATTTGCCTGCGGTCACTGGTGCTAAAGGTTTGCGGGTTTTAGGAGCCATTTACCCACACTAAAATCCCGCATTAAGCCACATAGCATCTTTCATACTTTATAATATTCACATTATCAAACTTAAGAAGTTCGTTATGAAATCAACCAAAGCCACCATCACCTTTGATAACAACATCAAGCCCATTGAATTGCCTATGCTTTCGGGCACGTCAGGCAATGATGTGATCGATATCCGCGCGCTGGGCAAGCATGGCGTATTTACTTACGACCCGGGCTTTATGTCCACCGCATCATGCAGCTCACACATCACTTTTATTGATGGCGAAAAAGGTTTGCTCTACCATCGCGGTTACCCTATCGAGCAACTCGCGGAGCATTGTGACTTTTTAGAAGTATCTTACTTGCTGATGCATGGCGAATTACCCAACGCCACGCAAAAAGACGAGTTCACCAAAACTATCAGCAGCCATACCATGCTGCACGATCAGCTCAATAACATATTCCGCGGCTTTAGGCGCGATGCGCACCCCATGGCCGTCATGATAGGCGTTGTGGGTTCTATGTCTGCTTTCTATTTCGATGCGATGGATGTATACAACCCGCAACATCGTGTGATTTCTGCGCACCGTTTGCTCGCAAAAATACCCACCATCGCGGCCTGGAGCTATAAGTACAATTCGGGTCAACCGTTTATGTACCCAAAGAACAGCCTGAATTATGCTGAAAACTTCATGCACATGATGTTCGCCACGCCATGCGAAGACTACACCCCTAACCCCGTGCTGGCCAAAGCGTTCGAGAAAATCCTTATTCTGCATGCTGACCATGAACAAAATGCCTCAACAAGCACTGTGCGCTTGGTCGGCTCCAGCGGCGCCAACCCGTTTGCCAGCATCGCGGCTGGCATCGCGTCACTGTGGGGGCCCGCGCACGGTGGTGCTAACGAGGCCACACTTAAAATGCTGGAAGAAATTGGCGATATATCACGCATTGGCGAATTTATTAAACGCGCCAAGGATAAAAGCGATAGTTTCCGCCTGATGGGTTTTGGGCATCGCGTGTATCGCAATATGGACCCACGCGCTGCCATTATGCGCAAAACCTGCCACGAGGTGCTGAATGAGCTTGGCCTGCAAGACGACCCCATGTTTAAACTGGCGATGGAACTGGAAAAAATCGCGCTGGAAGATGAATATTTTGTCAGCAAAAAACTTTATCCGAATGTCGATTTTTACAGCGGCATTGTCATGCGTGCCATGGGAATCCCTAACAGTATGTTCACCGCCATCTTCGCCCTTGCACGCACTGCTGGCTGGATAGCGCAATGGAGCGAGATGAACGCCGACCCGGAACATAGAATTGGCCGACCAAGACAGCTTTACACGGGTGAAGCAAGACGTGAGTTTGTGCCGATAGAGAAAAGAACTTAAAACATCAATTGATAGATGTCTATTTCACGCTAAGCCCCGCATACCCATAAATCTATGACTATCGTCTTTTCTGGCTGCACTGACGGATACCTAGTTATGGCGAACGACTCAGCCGTCGTGAATGAGTTCACTGACGGGAAAGTCGAATTCACGACTGGGCGGAAATTCTTCGCCCTCGATGGGGTTGGGGTCGTGACCATGTGGGGTGCAAGGGACGGAAATAAATTAATCACCCATCTTGAATCCCTGAAACTGTCGCCGGACACGCACAGCGTCGAAGACCTTGCGAATGCTGTCAATCGCTATCTTACCGAAACATATAAACCTCATGAAGATGATATCGGCGATACTGGCTACCATGTTGGTGGATTCACGAGCGATGGACAGGTGCGGCTATACCACATTTTCTGGAACGTTCGTGGTTCTGGAAACGCACTCAAGAATATGGGTGCATACACCTTCGAACTTCATCATCTTCCTCCGAAAATGATCGGATTCATGTACAACGGTCGCCACGATGTCGTTTCCAAGCTGATGCAGAGCTTAGTCGATGAAATGAATCAGGGAAAGCCGACGAACTTTCCGCTCACTCCTTCGGGTGTATGCCGCCTTGCACATTTCGTCCTTCGAGCCAGCTCTGAGATCACTAAAGAGGTCGCACCGACTTTTTTGGTTCATATACTCTCACCGACGCAACGCTGCCTTACAGTCACTGTGGATTCAGTTATCCCATCAACAGATGATGTGTTTGCTGAATCTCTTCAGAAAGCTGGTCTCTCCTGAAAAAAGGGTCAGCTTCGAATTATTTTTAAAACAATGCCTCTGCAAGCCGCTCTGGTATTGCCTCGCAGGGCATCCATTTTCAGCCTGCAAACCCTAGTTGTTTTAAAGCTTTAACCATTTTATTGCCCACCATGACATAACCCTTTGCATTTGGGTGTATTTGGTCTGATTTAAGCGCATTGTCAGAAAGCACATCTGAAAACACATCCTCAATCAACGGTGTCGCGGTTTCTTTGGCAATTGCTTCATACAGCGGATGATCGGACAGATTACCTATAGCCGCTCTTAAAGCACTAACCTCTGGGATCGCGATTAAAATGGTTTTAACGCCTTGCGCTTTAGATAGCGACAATATGGCTTTTAAATTAGCAATGGTTTGGTTTTGCGGCAGGTGGCGAAGCAAGTCGTTGCCGCCAAGCTCTACGATCAATAGTTTCGGTTGATGTTCTTGCAGCAGCTCCGGCAGGCGCTCCAGCCCGCCTGCGGTGGTGTCACCCGGAATGCCTGCGTTAATAATGTTCCAGCCTGTGGTTTTGGCCAATAAAGTCGGGTAATCTTCGCCTGTGTTTGCGCCATCATTTGCCCCAGTTCCGTAGCTTAAACTATCGCCCAAGATAACTACTGTCGCGCCTTTGGGGATAGGAGGGTATCTTTCACTGCTGCAGCTGGCAAATATAAAAATAAGCAGCAAATAAATAAACTTTTTCATTGAATCAACCCTTTAAAAACTAAAAAAGCCAAGCAGAGCTTGGCTTTTTATCTACTACTAAAACTTATACTGAAAAAGACGAACCACAACCACAGGTGGATTGCGCTTGCGGGTTACGGATCACAAACTGTGAACCTTGCAAGCTGTCTTGATAATCAATCTCAGCGCCCATGAGGTATTGCAGGCTCATTGGGTCGATAAGCAGGGTAACGGTATCTTTCATTACCTGCGTGTCGTCTTCGTTCACTTCTTCTTCAAACGTAAACCCGTATTGAAAGCCGGAACAACCGCCACCGCTAACAAACACGCGCAGCTTGAGGTCTGGCGTGCCTTCTTCTTCAATCAGCTCTTTCACTTTTTTGGCCGCATTATCAGTGAACACCAAAGGGCTTGGCATTTCTACATTAGGTATACTATCTTTTGAAATATCGGTTGCTGTATCCATTTTTTTACTCCTTAAACTTCTAAACTAAAGACCATTAATTTGGCGAAATGTTCAACCAATAAAATTATTCTGCGTCTTCTGGCGCGTTGTCGCCCATGTAGACAAGCTTTCCTTCAATCACCGCACCGGTGTGCATTTCAAGTGATTTGTAATATAAATCGCCCGTAATACGCGCTTTGGTTTGCAGCTCAATAAAATGGCTGGATTTCACCGTGCCAATCACTTTGCCATTGAGCACGATTTTTGCTGCGGTAACTCCGCCTTCAACACTGCCATGTTCACTCAAAATCAAGGTGCTGGGAGTGCCGTTCTGCTCGACCACATCGCCACGAATAGCGCCATCTACGCGCAAGCCACCGCTAAAATGCAAATCACCCTCAATGCGAGTCTCCGAGCCTACCAGCGTATCTATACGGCTATCAATTTTGTTCGCTTTTTTAAAAAACATCTATTTTCCTCACTTGGTTTAGCTCAAATAATTAGCCAAATGTATTACTTTGGTCTTTTGCCACTCACCATATTTTTATAGAAGAATAAATCTTCTTTAATCTTAATTGTCTCATCTTGAACGCTTGCAAGCTCTTTGGCAAGGTTATTATTTGTTGCCAGCTCCACTTGCAGCTCACGCTGCGCGCCTACTAATTTGGCTTGTAGCTCTTTATTTTCAAGTGTTGCTTGCTGCAATTTCTGGCGAATGTCGTCGTTATCGCGCAACATCCAATAAGCCGATGCAAAACCTAACCCCACAAATAAAACTGCCAAAATTACTTGAAAATACCACGGGCGCTGCGAGCGCACCGCTACTTGCTTGGCGGTGAGCCCAAAATGGCGGCGAATACGACGGCGAACGGGTTTCATTTAAATAAGTTCATTTTATGGAAGCAGTGGAACTACTTCCAAACCAACATTTTCATCAAAGCCGAACATAATATTCATGTTTTGCACTGCTTGCCCCGCCGCACCCTTCACTAAATTATCTATCACCGATAATACTACAATGGTATCGCCGCCTTGTGGCTGATGTACCGCAATACGACACTGGTTAGAGCCGCGCACAGAGCGCGTTTCTGGGTGCGCACCTTTAGGCAGCACATCCACAAACCGCTCACTGGCGTACCGCACCTCAAATAGAGACTGCAAATCTATCTGTTTAGTTGCCTTAGCATACAAAGTTGCGTGAATTCCGCGAATCAATGGCGTTAAATGCGGCACAAAAGTGAAACCAACTTTGGTGTTTGCCATATTGCTTAAGCCTTGGCTAATTTCGGGCAAATGTCTGTGCCCAGCAACGCCGTAGGCCTTAAAGTTATCGCTAGATTCGGCAAAAAGTGTATGCACTTCGGCTTTTCTGCCAGCGCCACTCACACCCGATTTCGCATCGGCAATCAAATAACTGGTATCCACTACGCCTGCTTCTAATAATGGCAAAAAGCCTAATTGCACCGCAGTTGGATAACAGCCCGGGTTAGCGATCAGCCGCGCCGTTTTAATTGCCTCACGATTGATTTCCGGCAAACCATATACCGCCTCTGCCACTAAATCTGGACAGGCGTGCGTCATGGCGTACCATTTTTCCCAAGTCGGAATGTCTTTAATTCTGAAATCGGCCGCCAGATCAATCACCCGCACGCCTTTATCTAACAGCTCCCGTGTTTGCTGCATGGCGATGCCGTTAGGGGTTGCAAAAAACACCACATCGCATGCACCTAAATTAGAATTTGCAGGGTCTGTAAACGCTAAATCGACATAACCACGCAGACTAGGAAACATATCAGCCACGGGCAAACCAGCCTCGCCACGTGAAGTAATTGCAGCAAGCTCTACTTGTGGATGCACCGCCAATAGACGTAGCAGCTCAACACCTGTGTAACCGGTGCCGCCAACAATACCAACCTTTAATTTTTTATTTGCCATAAGCTTTAATGATAACAAAGTTACTGTATTAAACAAAAAAGGCCGCAATCGCGACCTTTTTTTGCTAGACGCCCAATTTTAGCGTTTAGAGAATTGTTTACGACGGCGCGCTTTACGTAGACCCACTTTTTTACGTTCTACTTCACGTGCATCACGTGTCACAAAACCCGCTTGTGACAATGCACTTTTTAGTGTTGCATCGTGATCGATCAAAGCACGTGTAATGCCATGACGCACAGCACCCGCTTGACCAGATTCACCGCCGCCAATCACATTAATCATAATGTCGAAGCTGGTAAGGTTGTTAGTTAACTCTAGTGGCTGGCGTAAAACCATACGCGCAGTAACACGTGAGAAATATTCATCTACAGGTTTATCGTTTACAACGATATTACCTTTGCCAACTTTCATAAACACGCGCGCTACTGAACTTTTGCGGCGGCCGGTACCATAATTGTATTTACCAATCATTCTATAACCCTTAAATTGTCAACGCTTTAGGTTGTTGTGCAGCATGTTCATGCTTGTCGCCAGCATAAACTTTCATTTTTTTAATCATTGCATAGCCCAATGGGCCTTTTGGCAGCATGCCTTTTACTGCTTTTTCTAAAGCGCGGCCTGGAAAACGATCTTGCATTTTAGCAAATGTCGTCGTGCTGATGCCGCCCGGGTAACCAGAGTGGCTGTGATAAAGCTTGCCTTCAGCCTTAGCACCCGTTACTTTAATTTTGTCGGCATTAATCACCACAATGTAATCGCCAGTATCAACGTGGGGCGTGTAAATGGTTTTATGTTTACCACGTAAACGGTGCGCTACAGCACTTGCCAAGCGACCCAACACCAAATCAGTTGCGTCAATCACAAACCAGTCGCGTTGCACTTCATGCGATTTAGCAGAAAAAGTTTTTCCAGAGAAAATATTCATAGTCTGACTACCAATATGTTGCTTATAAAATCAAGAGGGCGGATTATATGCTCTCAAACGAAGGCTTGTCAATTGCCAAGCGCGGATTATTTGTTGATTTTTAATGTATTTAACTTTATAACGCTGTTTTCTTTGAATCTGCTTTAGATTTCGGTGCGCGTGCCGATAGATTATTTAGTTGGCACACCGATTGCTTATTACCAATGCAAGACCAAGGCGAAGAACAAAACATCGAAAGCCGTACTTAAAAATAAACAGGTGAACGACATGCGAAGCAATTATACACTTAAACAGGCGGTGATTACCGCATTGACCATGCTGGCCATTGGCACTCAAAACCAAGCGCTGGCGCTTGGTTTGGGCAATATCGAGGTTAAATCACACCTTGGGCAGCCGTTGCGTGCGAGCATTAAAATTCAGGGTGCCAACGAGCTTAAAAGCGATACTTGTTTTAGGGTAATTAACGATTCCAGTACAGAAAATCAACTCACAAACGCAAATTTCAAGCTTTCGAAAATTGTCGATGATGTTGCAATACTGACAGTAACTACCGACCAAGGCATTAATGAACCGATTGTTAATTTATCTGTAATAGCGGAATGTGACGCCAATATGCGGCGCGATTACGTGCTGTTGCTAGATCCGCTGCTGACTGCTGAAGTTGAGAATTCGGCTGATGAAATGCCGAGCAATACTGTCGACAAAGCCAGCGCAAAAGAAATTAGCACGGCTGAATTGTCCATACACAAACAAACTGTAAAAGCACCTTTAACTTCTATAAAAACAGCACCGACAAAAAAACAAAAATATATCAAAAAAACCAATGAAAACATTGTATTAACCACTGGTTACAATGTTGATAGATCTTCCGAAACCACTGTCGATAGCACAAAAAATGATGCAGAAAAACCTACCCAGCCGCGTTTAAGTATTTCTGGTGGCGATGCTTCGAATATGAATTTAAATAGCACTAAGCTGCGCCTGGATAGACAACTACATTTCACACCAGAAACAAATCCGCAAGCGTTTGCAGCCGATATAGAAATACAGGATGAAATGGCTGTGATGAACAACCGTCTGGCACATCTTAAACAGCAAATTGACGCTTTAGCGCAAGCTAACCTAAAACTCAAAAATGAAAACCAGCTTAAAACACAGCAACTTAATGAAGCTAATTCACTCGATAATAAGTTAGATTTCATAGGGTACATACTCGGAGGCGGATTACTGCTGGCTAGCTTTAGCATTGCTGATAAGTTGCGCCGTCGCCGTCAAATTCGACAACTAGAAAATGCCCAACTAGCATGGGTAAACAACAGTAAAGCAGCAAACAATTTTGATACTTTAGAAGGATTTGATACTAGCGACGTTTTTTTTGAGCCCGACTTACGTTCTGATTCGCGTCAAGAATTTAATAGGGTTGCTGAAAACTCGACAGAAGAAACCAACACTTTCGGGATTACAAAGGACACAGCAACCCCTTTTACCGTTGAAGAGTTTAACTCTGAAAACAATGTGTTGGATCACGCTGATGTATTTTTATCGCACGGCCGCACCAGTCTGGCGATACAGCTACTACAAAATCATTTACTTGATTTCCCAAAACAATCGGTCACCATCTGGATGTATTTGCTGGATTTACTTGCCAAAGAGAATTTACAGGCGATGTACGAGCAAACTGCGCTTGAGTGTAAAGAACACTTTAATATCAAAATTGCAGCTTTTTCTAAAACCGAGTCGGATTCAAATCATAGCCTGGAATCGTTTCCACGCATTACTTCAGGCTTGCAACAACTTTGGGGCACCCCTGCCGCGCTTATTTATTTAGATGATTTAATTTACAACAGCCGTCTGGAAATCCGCGTGGGCTTTCATAAAAATGTAATTGAAGAACTTCTTTTATTAAGAAGCGTTGCCCAAGAAGAACTAAAAACTGCAGAAGTGATACAAATGGATGAAAAGAAACTGGCGATGAAAGAGCTTAAAGAAGCACGCCTTGCCGCCAAAAGAGAAGAAAAACTCAAACAAATGGATGAACTGCCAGCACTTAAAGAACTGGAAAATCAAGCGCCAGAAGACAATACCTCGCCTTTAGAAAAGTTTGAGTTTAATTTGGTTGAATTTAAATAAAATCAATGGTGAGAATAATATTCGGCCGCAAGACCAATAAATAGCACAAACCCAATCCAGTTATTGTGTAAAAAGGCTTTAAAACAATCGGCTCTATTACGGTCTTTTATCAGAACGTATTGCCTGCAGGCCAACAGCAGAGCGGCTCCCAGGCCGATGTAATAATACTTTCCATAGCCCATGAATTGGCCCACATACGCCAATAAACCCAGCATAACGGCATAACAAGCCATCACTGCATTCACGTCATATTTGCCAAAAAATATGGCGGAAGATTTGATGCCGATTTTCAAATCATCGTCCCGATCCACCATCGCATATTCCGTGTCATAAGCGATCGCCCAAAACACGTTGGCCGCCAGCAATACCCAGGCCAGCGGCGGAATATAGTCATTCACTGCGGCAAATGCCATGGGAATGCCGAAACCAAAGGCCACGCCTAAATAAGCCTGTGGGATCGCCAAAAAGCGTTTGGTAAATGGGTACGTGGCTGCCAGAAATAAGGCTGCAAAAGATAGCAAGATTGTGGTTTTATTAAACAGCAGCACCAAACCAAACGCCAGCAGACATAAGACAGCAGTCAGAAAATACGCCTCTTTTAAGCTGACCTCACCCATGGCAAGCGGACGATTTTTGGTGCGCTCCACCAGACCATCAAACTTACGGTCAGCGATGTCGTTCATCACGCAGCCGGCGCTACGCATCAGCACCGCACCCGTCACAAATATTAGCAATGTAATCCAATCGGGAATACCGCGCGAAGCCAGCCACAACGCCCACAGCGTAGGCCATAGCAGCAGCAAAATGCCGATGGGTTTATCCAGCCGCATCAAATGCTCGTAAACGTCTAATTTTTTACTTATGTTTTCAAAACTCATTTTAATAATTGTTCTAAAAAAACTTCAGTAACGAGAATTCTAGCGCAATTTAGGCTAAATATAGAACGCCGCGCCCACAGTGCTTTAGAGTTTGTTTGCATATGCCCTGCAACCCGCATGGATATTGGGTGGTGGCGTGGTAGTTTTTTATATTCCAGCGGCGTACGTTTTACTCTTGGGTTAGCAAATAATGTCGCGCCAAGTGGTTTACTACCCAGCCTACCAAGTTTATTCCACGCGCCTCGCAGGCTAGCACGCGGCAACACACTATGCGCAAACACCACTGGCTGACCGTTGCCAAACAGCAATACTTCACGTATCAGTGCATGCTGACCGGCTTTCAGCCCAAGCACGGTAGTTTCATCTACCAACGCTTTAGCATTTTTTTGCAGCACTGGCTGCACAGCAAATTCGCGATAACGTGCTTTCAAGCACGCGGTCAGCGAACTGTTATCCATCAGCCAGGGCCGCAAATTGCCGCTCCATAACGGCCTGGCAAGCCAGCCTGACTTTTTGTTATGCTGATGAATACGAATTTTCATTGATTAAACTTTCACTAAGTCGCCTGCATGGCTCAACCACCGCTCCAGATGCTGCTCCACCGCTGCTGGATATTCTTTTATGAGCTTGTCGGCCGTATTTTTCGCGGCTTGCAGCAAATCGGCATCGCGTTCCAGATCGGCGATTTTCAGCATCGGCACGCCGCTTTGACGCGTGCCTAAAAACTCACCTGGGCCGCGCAGGTTAAGGTCCGCCTGTGCAATGATAAAGCCATCGTTACTCTCATAAATCACTTTTAATCTGGCACGCGCGGTTTCGGAAAGTTTGTTTTGATAGAGCAAAATGCAGGTGCTTTTGGCCGCACCGCGCCCTACGCGGCCGCGCAGCTGGTGCAATTGGCTAAGCCCAGAGCGTTCGGCGTGTTCTATCACCATTAAGCTGGCATTGGGCACATCCACGCCCACTTCAATCACCGTAGTGGCAACTAACAATTGAATGTTGCCCGCGCTGAATTGCGCCATGACCTCCTGTTTTTCGGCAGGTTTCATGCGGCCATGTACCAAGCCCACCTTAAGCTCTGGAAAGGTCGCCTGCATGTGTGCAAAGGTATCGTTGGCGGTTTGCAGTTGTAACGCTTCGCTCTCCTCAATGAGCGGGCACACCCAATAGGCCTGGCTGCCAGCCATGCAGGCTTCGCGCACGCGTTGCAAAATTTCATCGCGGCGTTCATCCGAAACCAGCTTAGTGACAATCGGCATACGGCCAGGCGGTAGCTCGTCTATCACTGAGACATCTAGATCGGCAAAATAACTCATGGAAAGCGTACGTGGTATCGGCGTGGCGGACATCATGAGCTGATGCGGCTCTGGCTCGCCTTTTTTGCGCAAAGCCAGGCGCTGCTGCACGCCAAAGCGGTGTTGTTCATCAATGATCGCTAAGCCTAATTTATTAAATTGCACGGCGTCTTGAAACAACGCATGCGTACCAACGGCAAGCTGGGCGCGGCCAGTGGCGATGTCAGCAAGTGCTTGCTCACGTTCTTTTTTACTTTGGCTACCTGTGAGCCAGGCGATATTCAGTTTAAGCGGCATAAGCCATGTTTCAAATTTTTTGTAATGCTGCTCTGCCAGAATTTCAGTCGGCGCCATCATTGCCACTTGCCAGCCGTGCTCAATCGCCTGCAACGCAGCCATGCAGGCGACAACGGTCTTGCCGCTGCCCACATCGCCCTGCAACAAGCGCTGCATGGGGTGCGGCTGCGTTAAATCATGACTGATTTCCGCCACTACTTTTTGCTGCGATTGCGTTAAAGCAAACGCCAGATTTTTTAATAACTGCGGCACTAAAATTTGCGAGGCCGCGATAGACGGCGCATCCAAACTGCGCCGTTTTGCGTAATGTTTACGCATAGATAACTGTTGCGCGAGCAATTCGTCGAACGCCAGCCTGCGCCATTCCGGCGTAGTACGATTTTCCAGTGCGCCTAAATTGGCATCGGGCGGCGGATTGTGCAGTGAGTGAATACTTGCTGCAAAGCCAGGCAGATTTAACTGCTTGTACACGCCTGCCGGCAAGGCTTCACCCAGCGTATCCTGATTGAGTGCAATCTGAATCGCCTTGCGGATAGTGGGCTGTGTAAGCCCTGCTGTAGTGGGGTAAACCGGTGTCAGCGTTTCTGCAACCTGTGTTTTTTCGCCCACATGCTTGCATTGCGGATGCACCATCTCGTAACCAAAAAAGCCGTGACGCACTTCGCCATATACGCGTAATTTGGCACCCACTTTTAGCGCAGCAATTTGACTTGGGTAAAAATGCAAAAAACGTAACGTAAGTTGGCCGCTGGCGTCTTCCAACCTTGCAATCAAGGCTTTGCGCGGCTTATAGCTTACCTCAGCATGCACAATTTCACCTTCAACCTGCGCCGAATCGCCCAGCCGCAAATCGCGTATTAGCGTAATGCGCGTCTCATCAATATAACGCAGTGGTAAATGCAGCAACAAGCCCTGAATAGTCGAGACGCCGAGCTTGCCAAGACTCGCAATTAACGGTTTGCTGAAAACCTTAAAATCGGCAAGATTACTCAGATGAAGCCTTTAGGACATGGAGTTAAGTGAAACAATATGCAAGGCGCATTTCAACAGAGCCCGCTATTGTATTTTTTCTTCATTGTGAACACCCTTGACGCGGTTAATCCGCACCACATCCGGTATTTTGCGTAAGTTGCGCATTAATTCGGCCAAATGGATGCGGTTACGCACTTGCACGGTAAAATTCACATTCGAATATTTGCTGCCATCCGGCTCTTCTACGCTCACATTATCAATATTTGATCCGACATCTGAAATGCCAGCAGCGATTTTGGCCAGCATGCCGCGCTCATTGGCCACCACCATGCGTACGTTCACTTTAAAGAGTTTTTTGTTGTCCGCATCCCATTCCACATCCAGCCATCTGTCAGGGTCCAGCTTGAATTTGCGTATGTTGGGGCAATCATGCGTATGGATAATCAGGCCTTTATCCTTATTGATAAAGCCTAAAATCGGGTCGCCCGGAATGGGTCGGCAACATTGCGCGAACTGTACCGCCATGCCTTCTGAGCCGGTAATGGTAATGCTGTCAAATTTCTTATGAGAATTTGGTTTTGAATTTTCAAACCCATGCAATTCAGGATTACCTGCTGTTAATTGATGCGCTACCATCAAACTCACACGCTTGCCGAGCCCAATATCGGTCAAAATCTCCGATTTATGTTTAGCGCCATAATC
The DNA here is from genome assembly GCA_049687015.1 of Methylotenera sp. GTDB lineage: Bacteria > Pseudomonadota > Gammaproteobacteria > Burkholderiales > Methylophilaceae > Methylotenera_A. The sequence continues at coordinate 16,600 of JBAVIP010000049.1, forward strand.
GCGCATCACTTTGTGCCATTGCTTTTCTGGTACTGCGCCCGGATCCACATGCAAAGCCCTTAATGCCATATTGAGCATGCGCTCGCCAAGATGGGCGGATTCCGTAGCTTGCAGCGATTTTAAATAGTGCCGGATATGTGAGCGCGCCTTGCCCGTCACCACATAATTAAGCCAGGCTGGGTTGGGCTTTGCCAGCGCTGCGGTAATAATCTCTACATTGTCGCCATTGTGCATCTCGGTACGCAGCGGCGCGAGTTCGTTATTGATTTTAACCGCCACACAACTATTGCCCACATCGGTGTGTACCGCATAAGCAAAATCCACCGCGGTAGAGCCTCTGGGAAGCGCTAATATATTGCCCTTGGGTGTAAATACATACACCTCGTCCGGAAACAGATCAACTTTGAAATTCTCTAAAAATTCGTATGAATCATCGCTTTCGGTTTGAATCTCCAGCAAACGCTGCAGCCATTGATGGGTTTGCTGCTGCAAAGCCGTGAGGTTGGCATCGGTAGTTTTATACTTCCAGTGTGCAGCCACACCGGCATTGGCGATTTTATGCATTTCCTCAGAACGGATCTGCACTTCGATCGGCGTACCGAACGGGCCAAACAAAGTGGTATGCAACGACTGATAGCCGTTGGCTTTGGGAATCGCTATGTAATCCTTGAATTTGCCAGGGATCGGCTTGTACAGCGCATGCAAGCTGCCCAGCGCCAAATAGCAGCTGGCGGTATCTTTTACCACCACCCTGAACCCGTAAATATCATGCACTTGCGCTAGTGCTGTGGCTTTGTTCATCATTTTACGATAAATGCTATACAGGTGTTTTTCGCGACCTTTTACATCCGCTTCGATATGCGCATCCGCCAGACGCTGTTTGATTTCTTCCAGTATCTTGCTGATCACCTCTTTGCGATTGCCGCGCGCCACCTTAATCGCCTTGGAAATCACACGATAGCGCATGGGATACAGATATTTAAAGCTTAGATCTTCCAACTCTTGGTAGATCATATTCAGGCCCAGCCTATTGGCAATAGGCGCATAAATCTCCAGCGTTTCGCGCGCGATACGTTTCTGTTTTTCTGATTTCATCGCATCCAGCGTTTGCATATTATGCAGTCTGTCGGCCAGTTTCACCAAAATCACGCGCACATCCTGGCTCATCGCCAGTAGCATTTTGCGGAAGTTTTCGGCCTGTGCCACGGTAGCGCTTTGAAACTCGATTTTATCGAGCTTAGTCAGGCCGTCTACCAACTCACCCACTTGCTTACCAAACTTCTCGGTGATGGCCGCGACAGCAACCACTGTGTCTTCCACCACGTCATGCAATAATGCGGCCAGTATGGTAGGTAAATCTAAATGCAGTTTGGCTAAAATACAGGCCACTGCAACGGGATGTGAAATATAAGGCTCGCCCGTTTTGCGTGTTTGGCCTTCATGCGCAGCGGCAGCATAGCGGTAAGCTGCCCACACTTGCTCAATGTCGGCTTGGCTAAAATATTCTTTGAGTAAAAGTGTGAGCTGCGAGGTTTCGGAATCTGCCGGCAACAAAGGTGGCTCGGCAGATTGGAAGGGTTCCGCTGTTTGTTTATGAATGGCTGATTTAATAGCGGTTTTTGCCATGATTTTAAATACTACAACTTACATACTAAAAGCTTGCCAGAAGCTTAAGGATGCGTGCGGTTTAAAATCTCTAAACCCACTTTACCCGCGGCAATTTCACGTAACGCGAGCACGGTTGGCTTATCTTTTTGCCCTACACCATGCACAAATGGATCTGAACCATTCGCCAACTGACGTGCGCGGTAGGCTGCAACTAGCGTCAGTTGAAAGCGGTTAGGGATTTTTTCTAAACAATCATCTACGGTAATACGGGCCATAATAACCTCCTTTAAGTTAACTTTTGAATGAGAGCAGCATAACGCTGTAACTGTGATTGCGATTCAAGCCTGCTTGCACGAATGATCGCCATTAAGTCTTGCAAAGCCACCTCGAAGTTATCGTTGATTGTAACATAGTCGAACTCCACTACATGACGCATTTCTTCACGCGCCGCTGCCACACGCTTGGCGATGACTTCCGCGCTATCCTGGCCACGATTATTGAGTCTTTCCGCCAGTGTTTCTACCGATGGCGGCAGAATAAAAATACTGATCGCCTGTGGATAAATGGCACGCACCTGCGCGGCACCCTGCCAGTCGATTTCCAATATCACATCATACCCAGCCTGCACGGCAGCATCCACGCCGCTTTGCGAAGTGCCATATTTAGCGCCATGTACATCGGCACTTTCCAAAAAACCACCCGCAGATAGAATTTCTAAAAATTGCGCTTCAGTCACAAAATGATAATGCACACCATTTTCTTCACCGCTGCGCGGCGGCCGCGTGGTGTGTGAAACAGAACGCTTAATTTGCGCATCTTTAGCCAACAACGCCTCGACAAGGCTGGTTTTGCCTGCACCAGAGGCAGCGGTGATAATAAATAAGTTGCCCGAAAAAGTAGATAAGCCCATGTGTCCATTTTAGACGATTTTAGGCCTTATTCAGTACACTCTACTTTAAATATTTGCTATTCAATATTTTGAATCTGCTCGCGCATTTGCTCGATGAGCACTTTCAGTTCCATTGAAATTTGGCTGGTTTCAATCGCCACCGATTTCGAGCCCAGTGTATTCGCTTCGCGATTCATTTCCTGCATTAAAAAATCCAGGCGCTTGCCTGCTGCCGCTGTCGCATTCAAAATACGTTTTACTTCATCGATGTGCGACGTTAGCCTTACCAACTCTTCATCTACATCAATACGTTGTGCGAACAGCACCATTTCTTGGCGAACACGCTCCTCATCGTTGCTGTTGGTAGCCTCATTTAATTTAGCAATCAGTTTTTCCTGATATTGCTTAATTAAAGCCGGCATCATCGGCTTCACTTTTGCGACATGCTGTTCTATCTGTTGCAAACGCTCCAGAATCACAGCCTTGAGCTTTGCGCCTTCACGGGCTTTGGCCTCGATTAAATCCTGCAGCACGGTATTCAAAATGGTTTTTAAATCATTTTCCAGCGCTTCTGTGTCCAGTGCCTCCGTCGCTATCACGCCTGGCATGCGTAGTATTTCCAGCATATTCACGGGTTGTGTGTGAGGAAAGTATTGTGCTGCGGTTTTTGCGTTTTCGGCAATTTGTTGCAAAACCGTATGATTTAGCCGCGGCAAGCCTCCAGCCGTAACATCGCGCACCAAACTAAGACGACAGTCTATTTTGCCTCGACCTAGCTTGGCTTGAATTAGCTCGCGCACGGTGGCTTCAAACATACGTAAATTGTCATCCAGCTTAAGTTGCATCTCGAGATAGCGATGATTCACCGAGCGCAATTCAATCAACAAAATGCCGTTAGTAGTGTTGCATTCTTGCGACGCAAAACCCGTCATACTTAATATCATAGCTTGCTTTCTTAAAGTAATTGATGATAATTGTATCAAATACCCATGATTTTATGAGAGAATATTCCCAACTAGTTACCTTAACGATTATTATTTGAACCAATAGATGGCAACCAGTAAAAATCAACCTTTACCAATCGGCTATATACTGCAAGACTACATTATCACTAAAGTCTTGAGCACTGGCGGCTTTAGTTTTGTGTACCTTGCGCAAGATCTAAATAAAAACATTGTTGCCATTAAAGAATATATGCCCACAGGCCTGGCGTTGCGCGAAGAAGGCGCTACTGTGCTATTGGGCACGGATGACGACGCGGCTACCTTTAAGCATGGTCTTAAATGCTTTTTTGAAGAAGGCCTGGCGCTCGCCAAAATTGATCACAAAAACATCGTACGCGTGATTAATTTCTTTAGAGAAAACAATACTGTTTACATGGTGATGCAGTACGAGCGCGGCAAATCTCTGCAGGATTACATTCTCTCGCAACCGGAGCCGGTAAGTGAAAAGTTTGTACGTCGTGTGTTTAGTGAACTATTAAATGGCTTGCGCGAAGTACATACACAAAAACTTCTGCATTTGGATATCAAGCCTGCCAATATTTATATTCGCCTGGATGGATCGCCCGTATTACTGGACTTCGGCTCTGCCAGGCAGACACTTACACAAGTGCAATCTAAATTATCGCCCAGCTACACGCCTGGTTTTGCACCGCCTGAGCAATATTTTGAGCGCAAGCAATTAGGACCCTGGAGCGATATTTATAGCGTAGGCGCAAGCATGTATTCTTGTTTGGTTCGGTCTGCGCCTGCTGCTGCAAACCTGCGTGTAAAAGAAGATTTATTAGTGCCTGCAGTTAAAGTCGGCAAAAGCACTTATACAAAAGAGTTGCTGCAAATTATTGATAATTGTTTAAAACTGGATTACTTAGAACGGCCACAAAGCGTGTTTTCGCTGCAAAAAACTTTACTTGAAAACGTGCCACCGTTAGTAATCAAAAAACCAAGCTTGGTACATAAAATTAAGCATGTGCTGAATAAGCCACTATAACCATCAATTTACTCAATGAAATTCACTATTTATCAAAATAGTCGCCAAGGGCCCAGACAATATAACCAAGATAGATTAGCCTATTCTTACAGCAAAGATGCCTTATTGCTGGTACTGGCAGACGGCATGGGCGGACACCGCAATGGTGAAATTGCCGCGCAACTGGCAGTTAAAACACTAACCGATGCATTTCAGCGCCTGGCCGTACCAACGCTTAGCAGCCCAGCAAAATTTTTAATTGATCATATCCAGCAAGTACACGACATGATTGAAAACGTCACGCAATTGGAAGAATTCATTGAATCGCCGCGTACCACCATCGTCGCAGCCATTATCCAGCGCGGCTTTTTGTATTGCGCACATGTGGGTGATTCACGGCTATATCATTTTCGCAATGGTCATTTGCTGTTTCGCACCGAAGACCATTCTGTAGTGCAATCGCTGTATAACAAGGGCATGATCAGCAAAGAAGAAATGGCCACGCACCCTTATAAAAACAAAATTTATAATTGTGTAGGTGGTGAAACGCCACCGCAGATAGATTTGGCAGACAGGCACGAACTGCTTGAGGGCGACACGATATTGTTGTGTACAGATGGTGTGTGGGGCGTGATCAGCGATCAACAAATCAAAGAAATCATGCAGCAAAACAGGACGATTGTTGATGCTACTGCCGAGTTAATGGATAGCGCCGAATTTGCCAGCGATGAAAGAGGCGACAACATGAGCGCCATCGGCCTGCAATGGGGCGATCGATTAATGAGTCACGCCGCAGTTTCTACACAGCTCATGCCTTTGGGTGAAACTACCACCATTATGAATCCTGTCACACATCAAAACATTGAAGGTGCTGATCCACTTGAACTTTCTGATGACGATATTGAAAAAACCATTGCAGCCATTCAAAACGCTTTAAATAAAACGCAGCAGAAGCCCAAAATTTAAAACTCGAAGTTTTAAAACCTTAAGACTTAAAATTTTAAGTCTTAAAACCAAAATCTTAAGAAAATCATCAGTTTTAAAGCCATCTCGTATTATGCATCGCTTATAATTGGCTTTTTACTTAAAGCCAATAACATGCAAGTCAACACCATGCAAACCAGTCATCGCCCCAGTCAGCGCACCAATCATCAACTGCGCGAAATCGAAATTATCCGCCATTACACCAAGCATGCCGAAGGCTCAGTGCTGATTAAATTTGGCGATACGCATGTGCTGTGTACTGCCAGTGTGGAAGAAAAAGTTCCTGGCTTTCTCAAAGGCAAAAACCAAGGCTGGGTGACAGCTGAATACGGCATGCTGCCGCGCTCCACCGGCAGCCGCATGGATAGAGAGGCCGCCAAAGGCAAGCAATCTGGCCGTACGCAAGAAATTCAGCGCCTAATTGGCCGCAGTTTGCGCGCTATTATCGATTTGGAAAAACTAGGTGAGCGCAGTATTCATCTGGATTGCGACGTGATTCAAGCTGATGGCGGTACGCGTACTGCGAGCATTACGGGTGCTTATGTGGCATTGCATGATGCCATTTCTACACTGTTAAAAAGTGAAAAAATTACTGAGAACCCACTTAAACAAGCCGTAGCAGCCATTTCGGTTGGCGTGTACAAAGGCGCGCCCGTGCTGGATTTAGACTATATTGAAGATTCCGACTGTGATACCGATATGAACGTGGTGATGACATCTGATGGCGGTTTTGTGGAGATTCAAGGTACTGCTGAAGGTGAACCGTTTGATAAAGCAGCGATGAATGCCATGCTGGATCTGGCGCAGGCTGGTATTACCGAATTACTCAGCAAACAAAAAGCTGCCTTAGCTTTATAAGTGTTCGAGCCGTTAAATGTTTACTAAGCTAGTCATCGCCAGCGGCAACGCAGGTAAATTGCGTGAGATCCAAGCATTACTTGCACCGCTTAATATAGAAGTTGTACCGCAATCGGCATTTAATATTTCTGAGGCAGAAGAACCGCATTGCACTTTTATCGAGAATGCACTCGCTAAAGCGCGCCATGCCAGCCTGCATTCCGGCTTGCCTGCGCTTGCCGACGATTCCGGCATTTGCGTCGATGCCCTGCAAGGCAAGCCAGGCGTGCACTCTGCGCGATTTGCCAATATGAACACGGACGAGCCAAAAAGCGACGAAAAAAACAATCAAGCCTTATTAAATGCGCTTGCCAAAGAAACAAATCGCGCCGCCTATTATTACTGCGCGATCGTGCTGGTTCGCAGCCATGATGACCCGCAACCACTGATTGCCGAGGGCGTTTGGACGGGTGAGATACTCACTGCGCCACGCGGCACAGGCGGTTTTGGCTACGATCCATTATTTCTGGATTTAAATTTAGGCAAAACTGGTGCAGAATTAAACCCGGAGCTTAAAAACCAAATCAGCCACCGTGGGCAAGCGTTAAAGCAATTAATGAGCAAACTTAAGGTGGCTTATAATTAAGGGCATTATCACTATGAAAACTCTACCAATCTGGGTGCGCAATGACGGGAGCGTTGTTTCCTGCACCGAAAAAATCAAAGTGATGCGAGAGAATTTTGAGGAAATCAAACAAATCGCCCAGGACGCGCTAGAGGATGGCTTGCTGATGGAAGTTTCTGAAATGCAAATGCGCGAGGCCTTGCATCATTTGGTCAATCAGCTCGTGAATCCTTATCTAAAACAAAAGGCGGCGATTGAAAAAAGTTATACCAATTAATCCGGAGGCGAGCTTCAATGCGCCTGCAAGACCCATCAATACATGCTCGCCAATTTTAGGCGAAGCAACACTATCCGGACTTGCCAGCCCGCCCCCGCTATCGCTTTATATCCACATTCCATGGTGCGTTAAAAAATGTCCATACTGCGATTTTAATTCGCATGAATCACGGGCTGAGGTTCCAGAAAAACGCTATGTTGCGTCTCTAATTAGGGACTTAGAACAATCGGTGCCACGCGTTTACGGGCGCAAAATTAAAAGCGTTTTTTTTGGCGGTGGCACGCCGAGCTTGTTCTCGCCCGAAGCCATTGATGAAATCCTAAGCGCGGTGCGCATGCTCACGCCGCTGGAATACGGCGCAGAAATCACGCTGGAAGCCAACCCGGGCACAGTGGATACAGCGCATTTTGCGGGCTACAAACAGGCGGGTGTAAACCGTATTTCACTGGGCATACAGAGTTTTAACGCGGATTATCTCAAAGCTTTAGGCCGCATTCATGATGACAAGCAAGCCATTCAAGCAGCTGAATTAGCGCTTGATACCTTTGATAGGGTCAATCTGGATGTGATGTATGCGCTACCCAAACAAACGCTTGCACTTGCTTTGCAAGACGCGCAACAGGCGGTCGCGCTCAAACCCGATCATTTATCTTTTTACCATTTAACTTTAGAGCCGAACACTCCATTTTACCGCACGCCGCCTAGCTTGCCAGATGATGATGCCGGCGCAGAAATGCAGGAAAAAATTGAAGCTTTATTAGCAGAAAATGGCTATGAACATTATGAAACCTCTGCCTTTTGCAAACCCAAATCGCATGCAAGACATAACCTGAATTATTGGCAATTCGGTGATTATTTGGGCATCGGCGCGGGTGCACATTCTAAATTAAGCTTCCACGATAAAATCACCCGCGAAACACGTCATAAACACCCAAAAAGCTTTATGGAAAATGCCGAGAGCGGCGATGCAGTGGACAACACTTGGGTGATTGAGCAGGCGGATCTAAGCTTTGAATTTATGATGAACGCACTGCGATTGAACAACGGCTTTGAAACAAGGCTGTTTCAGGAGCGTACAGGCATGCCCCTAGAGGCAATATCCATGCGCCTTGCAGAGGCATCAAATAAAGGCTTAATTACGCAAAACCACCATCTAGTTCGGCCCACTTTACTTGGCCAGCGCTATCTGAATAATTTACTGGAAATATTCTTAAATTAAATCTTTGCGCACATCTAATAGCGCAATCAACAATAATATTTCGCTCAATACCGCTTGACCAAAACCTGTGCGCTCGCCACCGCGATTATCACTAATCAGGTCGCGTAAATACACCACTGCCGCATCGCCAGGCCATGTGCTATAAAGCTTTTCCATGATATGCGGAAACTCTTCCAGGCTCTGAGCTACTACCATGGCGATTTCTGTTTCGTGCCAAATAGGTGTCATCACGTTAAAAGTTTCGTGCAAACCAATGGCGTAATGTTCAAAATCCTGTTGTAAATTAAGTTTTCTAAAAATTTCTAGCAGATACAGCCAATGATGAATCGAGGCTTTAGGATGTGCTTCAATCGTTAATTTGAGATGCGCAATTGCATCACTGGTGCGATTAATACTCATCAATAGCCTGGCTTCCTCCAGCGTACTATCCAACCTAGATTCGGTCTCCTTAGCGGCTTTTGCCAGCGGTGTAGCTTGCGCGGTTTCATATTCGGCCTCGACCCGCGTATTTTGCCAATGCCCGCCCATATCAGCCATGGTTGGCGGCATTTTGGTGGCAGTAAGGCTCACTTTTGCAGCCATATACTGCCGGTATTTTTTTAATAAATAAGCGCTTAAGCCCGCCAATAAGATCAAGCCCAGCACCATTTTTATCAAGTTGCTGTTAAAGCCGTCAAATAGTGAACTTGTGGCTGGCTTTTCTGCTGTTGCCGTTTGCGGTGCATCGCTTGCTGGATGATCTAAATTCATAAATACTTTTTTTGCTGGCTGATTGAGCGTTTTGTCCAACGCCTGTTTTAGTTCATTTAACCTGGCTTGTAAAAAAATGAGCTTATCATTTAATCTAGCCAGCTCCTCTTTCAAAAATGCGTTTTTGCTGAGCAATAAGTCATAATCCTGCATTAATTTTGCAGGTATTTGCTCAATTTTATAACTCATTTTCAGATTTTGGCTGTCGGATTTTTTTCGCCCGGGTTTAATAGGATACGTTCTGACAGAGAGTGATTTCAGGGTAGGAACGATCAGAGATACCGGCGTTTCAAAACGTTCGGATGGGTTAAAGTTCGGCCGAATAGCGGCACTTAAACGCAAGGTTTTAAACACAAACTTCTGCTGCATTGTTTTATTTTTAGGGTAAAACAAACGCGCGACATCATTCAGACTTTCGCCCGGCAACAGCGGCCAAGTCATACTGTTTGCGTCAAGCGCTTGCGATGGATTATCTACTGCAGCCGCGTCATTGACAGCGGCAACAGCGCTGCTGCCTAGTATCACTACAACCAGAAAAACTATTGTTAAATTTAGCTTCAAAAGTATGAATGTTAATTTAAGATTTTACGAGCACGCTGAATGGCTTGTTTTACCTGGTTTGGCGCGGTGCCACCTATATGGTCGCGGCTAGCCACAGAACCCGCAAGCGTAAGCACTTTATAAACATCGTCACTAACCGTACTGCTGAATTGCTGCAACTCTTTCAGCGGCAAATCGGCCAAATCGCAACCTTTGTTTACCGCATGTTTCACGGCCAGCGCAACGGCTTCGTGCGCATCTCTAAACGGCATGCCTTTTTTAACCAGGTAATCGGCCAAATCAGTCGCAGTCGCAAAGCCCTCCAGCGCGGCCTGGCGCATATTGGCTTTGCTTACATCAATGCCAAGCAACATATCTGCGTAAATTTCCAACGTGATTAATACCGTATCCGCAGTATCAAATAAGGGCTCTTTATCTTCCTGATTGTCTTTGTTATACGCCAGCGGCTGACCTTTCATTAAAGTGAGCAAAGCCACCAAATGCCCATTCACACGACCTGTTTTGCCACGCACCAATTCAGGCACATCCGGGTTTTTCTTTTGCGGCATAATCGATGAGCCGGTGCAAAAACGATCTGCAATATCAATAAAGGCAAATCTTGGTGAAGACCACAAAATCAGTTCTTCAGAAAAGCGCGATAAATGCGTCATCAACAAGGCGCTGGCCGCAGTAAATTCAATGGCAAAATCGCGATCTGAAACTGCATCCAGCGAATTTTCACACACGCCGTCAAAACCCAGCGTTTTTGCTACCAGTTCACGGTTAATCGGGTAACTTGTACCGGCTAAGGCGGCTGCGCCTAGCGGCAATTTGTTGATACGCCTGCGGCAATCAGCAAACCGTTCTGCATCACGTTTCAGCATCTCGAAATACGCCATGAGATGATGCCCAAATGTAACCGGCTGCGCTACCTGTAAATGCGTAAAGCCCGGCATGATGGTATCCACATGTTGTTCGGCCAGATCCAGAATAGAGCTTTGCAGCTTTTTAATACCAGCCAAAACATCATCGCTAGTTGCGCGCAACCACAAGCGTACATCGGTCGCCACCTGATCGTTACGGCTTCTGCCGGTATGTAAGCGCTTACCCGCATCGCCGATTTTATCGGTCAGGCGTTTTTCGATATTCAAATGCACATCTTCCAAATCCAGCAACCATTCAAAGTGGCCGGCATGGATTTCGGCCAGAATCTCGCTTAAACCCTTTTCAATGGCATTTACATCTGCATGCGAAATAATGCCCTGTGCGCCCAGCATTTGCGCGTGCGCGAGCGAACCCTGAATATCAAATACGGCCAGGCGCTTATCAAAATCCACAGAAGCGGTGTATCTTTTAACCAATTCGGCGACCGGCTCATTAAAACGGCCTGACCAACCCTTGGTTTGTTGAGTTGGTACTTTTTTATTTAAAGAATTTTCTGACACGCTTAATCGCTTTATTCATTTAGTTTATATTTATTGGCTTTATTGTAAAAATTACTTTAATAATAATATACTTATCGCAACATTATAACTAAGTATTCGCCGTGCGCAAAAATAGTCGCTTACCTAATCTGCATAATCTTGGCATTCACTTACGAATCTTGCTGATTGTGAATTTATTGGCGGCGATGGCAGCCATTCTGCTAAGCAAACAATTCAATGAGTTTTTGCCTTTATTGGCCGAGTTGTCGGCACTGGTACAGCCCGTTTTGTTGCTAAGCATGTTGAGCTTGTATGTGCTTTATCCCCTTCTAAATAAGCTTAATTACTGGCAAGGCGTTATAGCGATCATGTTGCTGGAAATCACTTTCACCGGCCTGATTTTTGTTTTTATCAACCGCTTTTTTGCATTTGAATCCATCCCCGAAACCTACCGCGCCTGCTTGCTCACCGCCATTGTGACGGCCATCGTATTGTATTATTTTTACCTGCAGGAACGCGCTTATTCTCCCGCCATTGCCGAAGCGCGTCTGCAGGCTTTGCAGGCACGCATACGCCCGCACTTTTTGTTTAACAGCATCAACGCCGTTCTGTCGCTTATCCGCAGCCAGCCCAAACGCGCCGAAACCGCATTGGAAGACATGGCCGATTTATTCCGTGTGCTGATGAGTGAAAATCGCAATCTGGTGCCGCTCGCACAGGAAATTGGCCTGTGTCACCAATACCTGGATCTGGAAAAATTACGTTTGGAAGAACGCCTGAAAATCACCTGGCAAATAGACGATATGCCATCTGATGCCATGATTCCGCCGCTTATTTTGCAGCCGCTGTTAGAAAATGCAGTGTATCACGGTATAGAGCCCATGCCGAAAGGCGGCGAAATCATCGTTAAAATCTACACAAAGCTTAAAGAGCTGCACATCGTTATCAGTAATCCTTATACCACTCAAAACAATCACCATTCAGGTAATAAAATGGCGCTGAAAAACATCAAGGAACGCTTAAAACTGCATTTTGATTTAGAAAGCTCGCTTAAAACCCAAGTCAGCCAGGATAAGCACAAAAATAATCGTTACGAAGTACATATTCGCATACCGGAAAAAGCCTAAACTGAAAGAATTAGCCATGTCGCAAACGCTTAAAATTTTAATTGCTGATGACGAAGCGCCTGCCAGAAACAGGATGCGTGATTTACTGGGCGATATCGAAGGTATTACAGTTGTCGCCGAAGCCGGTAACGGCAAAGAAGCAATTGATTTAGCGCAGATCACCAAGCCGGATGTCATGCTGCTGGATATTCGCATGCCGCTGATGGATGGCATTGAAGCCGCACAGCACGCGCAAAAGCTCGAGCCCAAACCACACATTATTTTTACCACGGCTTTTGACGCTTATGCGATTAAAGCCTTCGATTTAAACGCGATCGATTATTTGTTAAAGCCGATTCGGCTGGAACGCCTGCAAACCGCAATCAATAAGGCGCATGCGCTAAATCCGCTGCCACTCGAAGCACTCAAGCCGCTGCAAAAAATGCGCAGTCACTTAAGCATTCACGAGCGCGGGCGCGTGCTGCTGGTGCCGATTGAAACGATTATTTATTTACGTGCAGAGCTTAAATACATCACCGTGCGCACCGCGGAACGCGAGTACTTGATAGAAGAATCTCTCACTCATTTAGAGGCAGAATTCGGCGAACGATTTTTACGTTTGCATCGCAATTGCCTGGTCGCGCCGCACTGTATTGCAGGTTACGAAAAACGCCTTAACCAAGATAATGAACAACAGTGGGTCGCCTTATTAAAAGGCATCCCAGAAACCGTTGCTATTAGCCGCCGTCAGCAACACTTAGTGCGCGAAACTTAACCCAAACTACCCGATGTTTAGCTAGAAAATTAAATAAGCTATAGATTTTTATTTCTATCATAATCTTCAATCACCCTGGCGGCCCAATCTTTTCCGCCCAGACCAAAGGCAATGGCCAGCGCCAGAAAAAATGCGCCAAACACAATCACAAATAATGAATAAATAAGCTGCATGCCAATGCCTAGCTGCTCCAGCGCCACAAACACGGCCAAAATCTGTATGCCATATTCAGTCGATGTACTCACCGTTAGAGCATGCGTAAATTTAATGCTGTAAAGCCATGCGAATACCAGGCGATTTACAAAACGTGCCAGCAAAGTACCAAAAATCACCACCAGAATCGCTACAATTATATGAGGTAAATAACTGGCCAGCTGCTGCAGCAAACTCGCTACTTCGCTTAATCCCAGTGAATTTGCGCCTGTGATAATAAATAAAGTAATCACTAGCCAATACACCACTTGGCTGATAATGCCGCTTAAGGTCAAACTGAAATTTCCGTGACTCATAAAGGCTTCGAGCCCCGATCTTTGTGCAAATTTATCAAAATGCGCAAGCTCCAACCCGCGTTTTACTGCTTTTCTCGCGAGCTTGGCAATGATCCAGCCAAAAAATAAAATGACGATAACCGCCAATAATTTAGGCACAAAATTTACAAGTTGTAACCAAAACTGATTTAATGAATTGACAAAAATATCGAGTTGATATTGCATAAAAATCTCCTGAAAACAGAGTTAAAACAAATAATTAACTAAAAAATACCCAACAATAAATTGGGTTTTAGCACGCATAATGTTTTAGCTTAACCCAAAAAAGCACACTTTTTTGTAACAGTTTGTAACCCCATTTGTAAAACTACGCTGTGTTAGAATTTAACATATGAAAAATTCACCAAAAAAATTAGTCATCGCCTCGCGCGAAAGTGCGCTCGCCATGTGGCAAGCCAAACACATCCAGGCAAGGCTGCAAGCCTTATACCCAAATTGTGAAGTCACCATTTTAGGCATGACCACCACTGGCGATCAGATTCTGGATTCACCCTTGGCACGCATCGGTGGCAAAGGCTTGTTTGTAAAAGAGCTGGAAACCGCACTGGCTAACGGCAGCGCCGATTTGGCCGTGCATAGCATGAAAGATGTGCCGATGAACCTGCCAGAAGGCTTTGCCATGGCGGCTACCGGCGAGCGCGAAGACCCGCGCGATGCCTTTGTATCGAACAATTTTGCTGGTTTAGAAGACTTGCCGCATGGCAGCATCGTCGGCACTTCCAGCCTGCGCCGCCAAAGCCAGCTGCAAGCGCGCTTTCCACATCTCAAAATCGAATCGCTACGCGGCAATGTACAGACACGCTTGCGTAAGCTGGATGAAGGCCAGTATGCGTCGATTATCCTTGCTGCGGCTGGGTTAATTCGCTTGGGTTTAGGCGACAGAATCCGCCAATTGATTGCGCCGCAAAATAGCATCCCTGCCGTCGGGCAAGGCGCATTGGGCATCGAGATTAATGCAGCCCGCAGAGATTTATTTGAGGTTCTCGCACCACTCAACCACATCGACACACAGCTTTGCGTAGAAGCGGAGCGCGGCATGAGCCGTGCGCTAGCAGGCAGCTGCACCGTGCCGCTGGGGGCTTATGCCGTGCGCGAGGGCGATGAAATTAACATTACCGGCTTTGTGGCGAGTGTGGATGGCAAACAAATGCTACGCGAAACTGTGCGTGGCTCGATTAACAATGCTGAAGCGGTGGGCAAAGCATTGGCTAATCAACTAATCGCCAAAGGTGCAGATAAAATCTTGGCAGAATTAGAGCATATTAAATAATATGACTGACAAGCCTTTAGCCGGCATCACCATTGCGGTTACCCGCCCGGTTGATCAGGCACAGGCCTTATGCGAGGCCATCACCCATCTTGGCGGCAGAGCGGTTTTATTTCCCCTGCTCGCCATTGCGCCCTTGCCGGATTACCACGCGTTTGAGCAACAGCTCGCCCAGCTTGAAACTACTGACTGGGCGATTTTTATCAGCTCCAACGCCGTCAATTACGCCATGCCGCGCTTGCTCAGGCATTATGGCAATGTCCCGGATAATTTAAGATTTGCTGCAATTGGCCACCAGACTGCCAAAGAGCTTGCGCATTATGGCGTGCGCAATGTGCTAACCCCACACACCCGCTTTGATAGTGAAACCCTGCTGGCCTTGCCGGAAATGCATGATGTCGCCAACATGAAAATCGCCATTTTCCGCGGTGTTGGCGGGCGCGAACTGATGGCTGAAACACTAACCGCGCGCGGTGCCAGCGTTTATTTTGCAGAATGTTATCAACGTATTAACCCGCAAACCGATGCCAATTTACTGGCCGAGCTTTGGCATAAAGACGAACTTCATGTGGTGATTGTCACCAGCAGCGAGGCTATGCGCTATCTGCTGGATTTAGCAGGCGCATCGGAATGGATACGCCATGTGACCCTGTGCGTCAACCACGCCAGAATCGCCGAGTTGCCGTTACAATTTGGCTTAAAAGTGTTGGTGGCAGATGCGCCGGGGGATGATGCCATGTTAAAAAAACTAATTGAAAATGTTCACTAGGGATATTTAATGATTGGACATGAGCGAAAGATTGAATTCGACCTGCTAGAAAACGCTATTGATTCAATAAGCCGCACAATCGAACTATTAGCATGGAGAGATGAGCCAGATGACGCTAAGCGTCTAAAACAAGCTGTGTTATCTATCGCTCATGGTGTAGAGTTACTGCTTAAAGAACGCCTTCGTAAAGTGCATCCAGTTCTTATATGGGAAAATGTTGATAAATTTCCCAGCTTAAGTGCCAGAACGGTAACAGTTGATGTCGCATTGAATCGGTTAGTGAACATCGGTGGTCTTGAGTTCCTTGAACTTGAATCTCAGTTGATTAGATCTCTGAGGGATACGCGTAATGCAATAGAACACTATGTCTGGACTGCTACAAAAATTGAAGTTGACCGAATCGTAGGTCAAGCTCTTGGGTTCGCTTTGCATTTTGCAAAGAATGAATTGGATTATGATTTCTTTGGCTATCACACGAGAAAAGACGATACCTTTGAGCGCTTATTGGAAACCAACCCTGAGTTTTCCAAAGCATTTAGTGAACGCTACGAACAGCGAACAAAATCTTCGGGTGAATTTAATTTTCTTTGTGATTATTGTCATACGCTCGCCGTGAACCCTTCTACTGGTGCATGCAAGCTATGCGGCCATTGGCATAGTATTTCCGAAGATGATGAGCCTTTTTAAATAGGCTGCGATATTAGCTAAGGAAAGGTTTGCACAACACATTAAATGTAATTCAATGCACCCTACACTGTCGCTGATTTCGGTGTTGGGTTCGCGAAGGTAAATGCATCCGAGAAAAACTCATCCGCAACCAAACCCTGCTCTACAAAAGCTTTATGCGCAACGTCCACCATCACCGGTGCGCCACACACATAGGCCTGATAGCCGCTTAAATCCTTGATGTCATCCAGCACCGCCTGGTGCACCAAGCCCGTTCTGCCTTGCCAGTTATCTTCGGGTTGCCGCTCGGACAACACGGGAATATAGGTGATCTGTTTGTGTTCTGCTGCCCATTTTTCGCAAATGTCATTCATATACAAATCCTGCAAGCTGCGTACACCGCGATATAGCTTGATTGGGCGGGTGTTTTTGGTGTGCAGCATATGCTCGATAATGCCTTTTACAGGCGCAAAGCCGGTGCCGCCCGCCACCAGAATCACCGGTTTATCGGAATCTTCGCGCAGGAAAAAGCTGCCAAACGGCGCCTCGATGCGCAAAATGGCTTTTTCCGGCATTTCGTTAAACACGTATTCGGTAAACTGGCCGCCCGGAATAAGCCGCAGATGCAGCTCCATCACCGTGTCATCATGTGGCGCATTGGCGATAGAAAACGCACGGCGCTTGCCATCCTTCAAAATAAACTCAATGTATTGCCCTGCCAAAAATTGTAAGCGCTCACTACTCGGCAATTGAAGATATAGCGCGATGACATCGTGGGTAAGTTTGTCTTTTCTTTGCACGCGCGCAGGCAAAATGCGTGGCCGGATGCCGTTCAGGCTATCAACTTCGTGGGATTCGATCACCAAATCTTCTAACGGACGTGCGCAGCAAAATAACGCATTGCCTGCGGCTAATTCATCGTCGGTCATGGCGCTACGCTGATAGTCATCATGCATAACTTTGCCGCTGATGACTTTGCCCTTGCACGAACCACAGGCACCGTTGCGGCAGCCGTAAGGCAGATTAACGCCCGCCTCGATTGCGGCCTCTAATACGGTTTGGCTGGGACGCACTTCGAATTGGTGCCCTGTGGATTGGATGGTGACTCGATGGCTCATAATTTTTCTTAGTTAATTAATCGTCTTTAATTTTTGTAAATTCGCCTTCAATCACATCGTCATTGGCGGCCTTTGGTTGAAATGGTGCGTTAGTCGCATTGTTTTGAAAATTTGGGTTGAGGTTTGGCTTACTAATGGGTATTAACAATAAAATCACCGCGATAATATCGGTAATGATTCCCGGAATAATCAACAGCACGCCCGCCACCATATTGCGCGCACTTCCCAGCATGGTTTTAATGGGGTTGCCGTCCACACCCATGCTTTGCATCATTTTGGCAGACATGAGCAATTTTTCACCGCGAATCAGTTGTAAGCCCAGGTAGCCGATGACGACTAAGTAGAACAACACCCACCAACCGTATTTGTGAGCTAGATCGACCAGCAGAAATATCTCGGCGAATGGAAAAGCGAGTAAAATTAGGCCTACTAAAAAACGCATGATTAAGAACTTTCTAAGAAAATTATCCTCATTAAGTTGGGGTGTTACCCAAAATTTACAACCGTCAGCTTGATCATTTTAATACGGAGCAGCATTTGAAGCGCATTTTTTATTGGTCTAGCATTATTGTAGTGTGTTTACTGACAACTTTCACTGTGCCTTTGTTGCATGCAGGTGAAAGTAGTAGCATCGGGAAAAGTTTATTTTCTACAGATACTAAAGAAGATGAATTTCTATCACCAGATGTTGCTTTTCAGCTCAATTTAAACGCAATAAATGCACAAAATATCACAGCCAATTTTAAAATTGCGCCAGGTTATTATTTATACAAAAACCGCATTAAATTTAGCGAGCTTGTTGATATCCCAGTAAAAAACAGCCTTGGTCGCGGTGTTACATCAGTAAATCTACCAACTGGCGACATTAAAGATGACCCAAATTTTGGCAAGCAAGAAGTGTATCACCATGATTTTACTGCGAATTTAGATATTACGAAGACCAGCACACCCATTGTGATTAAGGCCGTTTACCAAGGCTGTAGCGAGAAAGGGCTGTGCTACGCGCCACAAACTAAAATTATTAGCATCAATTTACCTATTTTAAACACTGACCTAGGAGCAGGTATTAATGCGGCTTCTGAAGCATCTTCAAATGATGATAAAACCACCCTAGCGTTAAAATCGGGCAGTTTGTGGCTGGTGATCGCGGGGTTTTTCGCCGCTGGCTTGCTGCTTTCATTCACGCCATGCGTGTTGCCGATGATTCCTATTTTATCCAGCATTATCGTTGGCAGCCAAAGCAGGCAAAAGCATCCATCCAAACTGCATGCTTTTGGCTTATCGGTAGCGTATGTGCTAGGCATGGCATTAAGTTATACGCTGGCTGGTGTCGCAGCGGGATTATCAGGCAATTTACTCAGCCAATCGCTGCAAAATCCGTGGGTGTTAGGTGCAACGGCCTTGCTTTTTGTGGTGCTTGCTTTCTCGATGTTTGGATTTTATGAGCTCAAATTGCCTACTTTTTTTGAACATAAAATTTTAAATCTCAGCAACAAACTCAAAGGCGGCAAATTTTTTGGGGTATTCGTGATGGGCGTACTTTCGGCCTTGATAGTAAGCCCATGTGTGGCTGCACCCTTGGCCGGTGCGCTCATTTACATCGGCCAATCGCATAATGTGCTGCTGGGCGGCGTAGGCTTATTCGCGCTGGCCATCGGCATGGGCGTGCCATTGCTACTGATAGGTGCTTCCGCAGGTAGTTTGCTGCCCAAAGCTGGTAGCTGGATGACCATAGTACGTAACTTTTTTGGTGTGCTGATGCTGGCGATGGCGGCTTATATCGTATGGCCTGTGTTACCCAATAACATCACGCAGCCAGTGAACACACTGCTTGGGTTTAGCAACGCGCAACAGCATTTACCGTTTAGCCGGGTAAAATCGGTAGCCGATTTAGATGCCGCCATTCAATCGGCCAAAGGCAAAATCGTGATGCTGGATTTTTATGCGGATTGGTGCACATCATGCAAAGAAATGGAAAAATACACTTTCAGCGATGACAAAGTAAAAACCGCCTTAAAAGACACGGTGTTATTGCAAGCAGACGTCACTGAGAATAACGACAACGACCAAGCCTTACTCAAACGCTTTCATTTATTTGGTCCGCCTGGCATCATATTTTTTGATAAAGCAGGCAATGAAATTACAACCCAAGTGATTGGCTATAAAAGTGCCGATGAATTTACCGAAATCATCAATAAGGTGAACCAATAGGCATGTTCAAAAAATTGGATCACTCTATTGTTTACTTCGTACTTATTATCGCGCTTGGCTTTGGCATTCGTCATTTTTTTCTCGATACGGAAATTGAAAACGGTGGCAATCAATCAACGCAAGCCTTATTTGCCGCCACCTTTCCTGATGAAACTGGTCAGCCACAAGCGCTTAAAAACTATGCCGGAAAGATTGTGGTGCTAAATTTTTGGGCAACCTGGTGCGAGCCATGCCGTGAAGAGATGCCTGAACTATCTAAATTACATAGCACCTACCAAAATAGAAATCTGGTTGTGTTAGGTGTTGCTGTTGATGATATAGCTGCAATTAGCGCCTTTGTAAAGGAAACCAAAGTAAATTACCCATTATTTGCCGCCGATATGCAAGGCATGGAAATTGCCACCCATTTAGGTAATAATAAAGGCGTGTTACCGTATACTGTGATTATAAAAACCGATGGCAGTGTGGCCAAAACTTATTTTGGACGCGTCACCCAGCAATTATTGGAAAAAACCCTAGAAACTTTGCTTTAAAGTGATGTAAAAATAATTAAAAGAAATTATTTTTTCTATTCAAGCACTTAGGCTTTTTTGCGTTGATAACTTCGCTTAAGTTCAGCGAATCTGCTAGACAAATACTAGTAAGTTCGGCAAACTCGCATTTAT
Source organism: Methylotenera sp. (assembly GCA_049687015.1). GTDB lineage: Bacteria > Pseudomonadota > Gammaproteobacteria > Burkholderiales > Methylophilaceae > Methylotenera_A. The sequence continues at coordinate 36,849 of JBAVIP010000049.1, forward strand.
GAAATTTTGCAATAATCTTACAAGAATGCTGGTAATAAAGGGGCGTTATGGCAACTAGGGCTGTATTAGTGTTGCATGGCCCGAACCTTAACCTCCTAGGGCTTCGCGAGCCAGAGCATTACGGCAGTTTGACTCTGGCCGATATTGATAGCAACCTGCAAGCACTGGCTAAACAAGCCAATATTGTATTAGAAACGTATCAAAGTAATGCTGAAGCTGAAATTGTAGCTAAAATTCAGTCTTTGGCCATCAACAAAGTTGATTTCATTATTATCAATCCGGCAGCATTTACGCATACTTCTATTTCGATTCGCGATGCAATTTCCGCAGTTAAGATTCCGTTTATTGAAGTGCATTTATCCAATGTTTATGCACGCGAAAGCTTTAGACATCACTCCTATTTTAGCGATATTGCCGTTGGCGTTATTAGCGGCTTGGGCGCAGAAGGTTACAACGCCGCTTTTAATTTCGCTACACTTGAACTTAATAAACAGCTTGTCTAGTAAATAACTAACATAACAGTTAAAACATTTAATTAAATAAAGCATCCCGAGGTCATTATGGATTTACGCAAACTTAAAAAATTGATCGATTTAGTCGAAGAATCTGGCATATCAGAGCTGGAACTAACTGAAGGCGAAGAAAAAGTACGCATCAGCCGCGCGTTGATGCCAAGCCAAGCAATGTTGAACCAAGCGTCGGCACACTATATGGCGGCTCCGCAAGTAATGTCGCACGCAACGCCTGTACCGACTGCCGCCGCGCCTGTTGTTGCGGAAATTGAAGGCCACATTGTTAAATCGCCAATGGTAGGCACGTTTTACCGTTCATCCTCACCTGATGCCAAAGCCTTTGTAGACGTGGGTTCTAAGGTTGCCGTAGGAGACACGCTGTGCATTATTGAGGCAATGAAACTACTCAATGAAATTGAATGTGATCTTGCCGGTGAGATTAAAAAAATATTGGTCGAGAATGGCCAACCCATTGAGTACGGCGAACCTCTATTTGTGATTGGTTAATTAAATATGTTTGAGAAGATATTAATTGCCAACCGTGGCGACCAGCTACCGCCAGGTAGCGCAGCGGCGAAGCCAAATTGCCTAGTGGCTGAAAGCCACAGGGCTATTGAGACGCGGAGATAAAATGTTTGAGAAAATACTAATCGCTAACCGTGGCGAAATAGCCCTTCGTGTACAGCGCGCCTGTCGCGAACTGGGCATTAAAACCGTTGCAGTGCATTCCGAGGCGGATAAAGATGCCAAATACGTCAAACTCGCCGATGAGTCCGTCTGTATTGGCCCAGCAGCTTCTAATTTAAGCTATTTGAGTATTCCGGCCGTTATCAGCGCAGCAGAAGTGACTGACGCCCAGGCGATTCACCCAGGGTATGGGTTTTTATCCGAAAATGCTGATTTTGCAGAGCGCGTAGAACAAAGCGGCTTTGTGTTTATTGGCCCGCGCGCCGAGACGATCCGCTTAATGGGCGATAAAGTATCTGCCAAAGACGCCATGAAAAAAGCAGGCGTGCCTTGTGTGCCAGGCTCAGATGGTGCGTTATCTGATGACCCAGCAGAAATCATAAGAACCGCCAAAAAAGTGGGTTACCCCGTTATTATCAAGGCAGCTGGGGGCGGCGGCGGACGCGGCATGCGTGTAGTGCATACCGAAGCCGCGCTTATCAATGCAGTGATGATGACCAAGGCCGAGGCGCAGGCTGCCTTTGGCAATCCCATGGTGTACATGGAGAAATTTTTAGAAAACCCACGCCATATCGAAATCCAGATTTTGGCAGATCAACACGGCAATGCGGTGTTTTTAGGTGACCGCGACTGCTCTATGCAGCGCCGACATCAAAAAATTATTGAGGAAGCACCTTCGCCATTATTAAACCATCGATTGCGTGACAAAATTGGTGAACGCTGTGCAGAAGCATGCCGCAAAATCAGGTATCGTGGTGCGGGTACCTTTGAATTTTTGTATGAGAACGGCGAGTTTTATTTTATCGAGATGAATACGCGCCTGCAGGTAGAGCATACAGTCACAGAAATGATTACTGGGCTGGATCTCGTACAGCAGCAAATTTTTGTAGCGGCCGGCGAAAAATTAAAATTCCGCCAAAAGGATATTGAGTTGCGTGGTCACGCTATTGAATGCCGCATTAATGCGGAAGACCCTTATAATTTTGTACCATCTCCTGGCAAAATAAGCACATTCCATATGCCCGGCGGGCCCGGCGTGCGTATTGATACTCACGCTTACTCAGGCTATGTTGTGTCGCCACATTATGATTCAATGATAGGCAAGCTAATTACCTATGGCGCTACGCGTGATCAGGCCATTGCGCGCATGCGCATTGCGCTTTCTGAAATGCTAGTGGATGGCATCAAAACCAATATTCCATTGCATGCAGATTTAATGGCGGATACAGCTTTCCATTTGGGTGGCACAAGCATTCATTACCTTGAACAAAAACTGGGTATTGGCCATAAATAATATCTTGTGGCGTGGCTATTACTTAAAATTCAGGCGAATGAGCAAAATGCGGATGCGATTAGCGATGCATTGATGAATATAGGCGCGCTTTCTGCCAGCATTGAAGATGCGAATGCAGAAACGCTGGCCGAACAGGCGATTTTTGGTGAGCCAGGTGACCCGCCACCCGGTATTTGGCAGCAAAATATTGTGACTGCAATGTTTGATGAAAATGCCGATGTAAGCCAAATCATTGACGCACTTAACCAAGAAACGGCGATTGAAAAGTTTCAGTACAGCACCGAAATTATTGCCGAACAAGATTGGGTACGCGCCACACAGGCGCAATTCGACCCCATTAAAATCACTGATACACTCTGGATTGTGCCCACTTGGCACGAAGCGCCAAATCATAACGCGATTAATATCGTGCTAGACCCTGGCCTGGCTTTTGGCACAGGCAGCCACCCGACGACAAGTTTGTGTCTGGAATGGCTTACACAGCAAAAAGGTATGCAAGATGTACTGGATTACGGCTGTGGCTCCGGCATTTTAGCCATTGCGGCCAAAAAATTAGGTGCAAAACATGTGGTTGGCGTGGATATTGATAACCAGGCCATTATTGCGAGCGGCTATAATGCCCAGCAAAACCAGGTAGATATTGAATTTTTTGATGCGAATGCGTTTGCGCACCAAACATTTGACATCGTTGTAGCCAATATTTTATCCAGTGCATTGATGGTGCTAGCACCCGCGTTATCAAAATATTGCAAAACTGGCGGTAAAATAGCATTATCAGGTATATTAGAAAACCAAAAAGAAGCGCTGATTATGCGCTATAGCGAATGGTTTGATATGGATAAGCCTATACAAAAAGACGCTTGGATATTGCTATCTGGCACAAAAAAATGAATTACATTACCTCTTGCCCAGCCTGCGAAACACAGTTTTTGCTCAATAAAGAGCACCTAAAAGCACATCGCGGCAAAGTGCAATGCGGCCATTGCAAGCATATCTTTAACGCAAAAAATCGTCTTACAGAAATTGCCGATGACATTCAAAGCGCGGCTGAATACAATGCCAGCATTGAGGTTCAGGCCAGTGAAGCTACGCAAGCTATTGATGAAAAACCTATCAGTGAAGTTTTAAATGTGGTGTTGGGATCGGTTCCAAATTTAGAAGACCTAGAATATAAAAACCTGGAATCAAGCGCAGAATCTGGTGACTATTACATTAGTGAGACTATTGTCGGGGCCGAGCCAGAAATCATTGATGCTTACGATGCCGATCAAATACAAACGCCTATCATTATTGAAGATTTTGCAACCGATCCAAAATTTCTCACCCGTGAAACAAAACTTAATGTCTGGTTGGTGCTATTAAGCTTATTATTGGCTGTTTTAGCTGGTCTACAGGCCGTTTATTTTTTGCGCACAACAATCGCTGCCGATTATCCGCAATTCAAGCCTTATTTAGTGCAGGCCTGTGCGGCGCTTAAATGTGAAGTAAAACTACCTAAAAATCTGGATTTACTCACCATTGATGATTCTGACATGCAGGAGGATGAGCATTATGAGGATGTGATTAGATTCTCCAGCCTGCTCATTAATAACGCCAGCCACGCGCTTGCTTATCCCAACGTAGAGCTTACCCTTACCGATACGGCAGAACAGCCCGTGTTAAGAAGACTAATCAAACCGGGCGACTACCTGCCAGCCAACGCCAATGTGGCCTCTGGCATAGGTTCGCGCGAAGAAGTGCGTATCAACCTTGCTATTAATGTGAAAGATATTGCGGTTGCTGGCTACCGCGTTTTACTTGTTTATTAGTTTTCTAATGATTTTCATTAGTCGTTTTTAATAACATCACATAGGCTTTACGAACAACTAATCTGTAATATACAACTCATAGATTGTGTAGTGAATTGATTAACTTTATTAGGAGATCTACCATGTGGACAAAACCAGCTGCTACTGAAATGCGTTTCGGTTTCGAAGTAACAATGTACGTAATGAATAAATAGTTTCAAAGAAATATAAGTTCTAAGGGTATAAAAAGGTGCCTAGTGCGCCTTTTTAATTAGGCGCAGTTTATACAAGCCCGCCTTTTTTCTTACCTGTAACTTTCACTAATGCACACTTTTCATATAGCTTGAATTTATCGCTTTAATCGCCTCAGCAATTTTTTCAACTGCTTCCAGCCGCACAAAGCTTTTGCGCCATGCAATCGCGATGCGCCTTGTGGGCGCGGGGCTTGCAAATGGAACCACCTTAAGCAGCGGGTTGTGATAGCGTTCTGCCGTGGCTGAGCATGGCAATACGGTAATACCCAAATTTGATGCCACCATATTTCTTATCGTTTCCAGCGAATTTCCTTGCAACACCTCACCTTTGCGTGAAAGCTCCGGGCACGCCTGTGTCACCTGGTTGCTAAAGCAATGGCCGCTATTCAACAGCAATACTTTTTCGTCCGATAACTCTTCCGGCTTAATATGTTTGCGATGCGCCCAATGATGACTGCTGGGTACAACCACATCAAACTCTTCGTCATATAAGGCGCGATACTGCAAGCCTGGCACCTCAAATGGTAGCGCAATAATAGCCGCATCAATCACGCCGCTGCGAAGCTGTGCTTCTAAATTAGCAGTTAAATTTTCCTCTACCTCTAGCGGCATATCTGGTGCGGTTTTGCGTAATATCGGAATAATCTCAGGCAATAAATACGGCCCAACTGAGTGGATCATACCCAGCTTTAGCGCGCCTTTCAGCTGGTTTTTACCTAATTCTGCCAGCTGCTTAATATAGGCGGTTTCTTCCAGCACTTTCGACGCCTGCTCGACAATTTTCTCGCCGATTTCCGTCATGCTCACATCAGTACGACTGCGCTCAAAGATAATTACATTCAATTCTTCTTCCAGCTTCTTTATCGCCAAGCTAAGCGCAGGCTGGGTTACAAAGCACTTTTCAGCGGCACGCCTAAAGTTACGCTCTCGCGCTACTGCAACTATAAATTTTAATTCTGTCAGACTCATATTGGGTTGATACCTCATCAGTTTTATCTATCATACGTCGATAAATTTTATTTATCAACCACATCAAAACATACAATTATACAAATCAAATTGCACGCTCTACAATGCATAGCATGTATCACAGATGATAACTTTTTAAGGAGAGCAACATGCTGAAAACCTTCTTGGAAATTGTTAGCCAAGAACTGATTGAACTATTAGCCAGTTATGCGGCTAATAACTAAACCCTGACATTTTATTGATATTGAGGAGACTTACATGAGCATCAAAAAAAGATTAACCACCGCGGCCGGCGCGCCCGTGCCAGATAACCAGAACACCATGACCGCTGGTCCGCGCGGCCCGGCGTTGTTGCAAGACGTATGGTTGTTAGAAAAACTTGCACACTTTGATAGAGAAGTGATTCCAGAGCGTCGTATGCATGCCAAAGGTTCCGGTGCTTACGGTACTTTCACCGTTACCAACGACATTACTCAATACACCCGCGCAAAAATCTTCTCGCAAGTGGGCAAAAAAACCGAGTTATTTGCTCGCTTTACCACTGTGGCAGGCGAACGCGGCGCGGCGGATGCCGAACGCGACATTCGCGGTTTTGCATTAAAGTTTTATACCGAGGAAGGCAACTGGGATTTAGTCGGCAACAATACGCCTGTATTCTTCTTGCGCGACCCGTTGAAATTCCCAGATTTGAATCACGCCGTGAAACGCGACCCACGCACCAACATGCGCAGCGCTGAAAACAACTGGGATTTCTGGACATCCTTGCCCGAAGCCCTGCACCAGGTGACTATTGTGATGAGTGACCGCGGCTTGCCTGCGACGTACCGCCACATGCATGGCTTTGGCAGCCACACGTTTAGTTTTATCAATGCTAAAAATGAGCGTTTTTGGGTGAAATTCCACTTCCGCTCACAGCAAGGCATTAAAAACTTAACCGATGCCGAGGCGGAAGCGATTGTCGGTAAAGATCGCGAAAGCCATCAGCGTGACCTCTATGAATCGATAGAAAAAGGTGACTTTCCGAAATGGAGGCTATTTATACAAGTTATGCCGGAGAAAGATGCGGGTTCTTACCACATCAACCCGTTCGATTTGACCAAAGTGTGGCCGCATGGCGATTACCCGTTGATTGAAGTGGGCGAGTTTGAGCTTAACCGCAACCCGGAAAACTTTTTTGCAGAAGTTGAGCAATCGGCTTTTAACCCGGCGGCGGTTGTGCCCGGTATCAGCTTTTCGCCAGATAAGATGCTTCAGGCGCGTTTGTTCTCTTACGGTGATGCACAGCGTTACAGGTTGGGCGTTAACCATCACCAGATACCTGTAAATGCGCCTAAGTGCCCATTCCATAGTTATCACCGTGATGGCGCGATGCGTATTGACGGTAATCAGGGTTCTACGATTGGCTACGAGCCGAATAGCAAAGGCGAATGGCAAGAACAACCTGATTTTTCAGAGCCGCCACTAGCCGTTGAAGGCATGGCCGATCACTGGAATCACCGCGTGGATGAAGATTACTACAGTCAGCCCGGCGCTTTGTTCCGCTTGATGACGCCCGCGCAACAGCAAATGTTGTTTGAAAACACCGCACGCTCAGTTGGCGGTGCTTCGGTGGAGATTCAAAAACGCCACATTGCCAACTGCAGCAAAGCTGACCCTGCTTACGGCGCAGGCGTTGCCAAAGCATTAGGTTTAAAAATTTAAGTATTTACTCCCTGCCCCGCGCAAAGCCCGTCCTCGAGTGTTTGAATCGGGGACGGGCTTTTTTATTTTGACATTAAGCTTTTAGCCTTACAGGCGACAAAATAAAGTGCTTATCACTTAAAATAACTCTATTAACTGCTAACGGAAATGACGATGAAAACTTGGATGTGCGTGGTTTGCGGTTTGATTTATGAAGAAGAAAAAGGCTGGCCGGAAGACGGTATTCCGCCCGGTACGCGCTGGGAAGATGTGCCTGCAGACTGGAAATGCCCGGAATGTGGCGCAGGCAAAGCTGAGTTTGAAATGGTGGAGTTTTAAAGACTTTTAATTTAAGACAACTCAATTTAATAAAAATAGATGCCATGAGAGGCAATATCTATGCGGATTGCAGAGCAATTGTTTTATTAATTATTATAACTAACTGCACTATTGTATTTGCTCGGTTTTTGGTGGAATCACTCTATCTAACCAAAAATCTACATCTAGTTTTTCATTGCTCGTAAACGCATCTTCCATCAAGAATCGAGTGACACAATCTCGCAAACATTGTTTTGCTAAAGTAGCGTGTTCGTGAATAAGAGCGGCATCTTTTGACCCCAAATTTAACCCTCCATGTACTACTCTGTTTCTAGTCTTTTGGATGTCTCTAATATTCTCATATCTGCTTCGACGATCATCCACATTACCCATGTAAGCATAGTTCAAAGCAACTCGAAAAGATAATTCACTGTTGTCATTTGGATTTAGTAACACCTCAAGCCCAATAACGGCATCAAGTAATGAATCAACCGGTGATAAACGGTTTTCTGCATCTAATAAACGAGCTGATGCGATTTTTACCTCGTCACGCTTATTTAATATGATTTTTTTATACAAAGTTACAAATAATTCTATTTCTTCATCATTTAACTCCATGAATGAAAAAGGATTTCTAATCAGCGGAGCAGAACTATGACCACTCATATTTGGCAAAATTGTTGGGTAAATTGTTCTAAAACTAACCAATATACCCACCCTACCTAGCTTAAGGACATGAAGGGCACAAAACACTGAATCTAGTATTTTTTGCGTTTGTAATGAAAACTCAAAATTGCTTGCCTCTACCTCGTAATTTTCACTTAGCTTCACACTAATTGGCTGAGTTATAACTAGTGCAGTGGTTGAAAAACTAGACGTGAAATCATACCTACTTTCCGATGAAACATCATTGCTACCCATGTCGGATATTTCATCGGCTGTTAAATGCCGAATACAAACATTCTTTTCTAGCTCTATTTGGTTTATATTTTCTGGTAGCTTAAGCCCACAAAGTACAGTTAATACCTCCTGTGTTGCTAAACCTTTTAATAAAATTTGATTTAGCTCGGCAATAACTTGCCCTATAGCAGACTCTTTGGATATGCCTAAACCTATTTTACTAATTACCGCTTTACAAAGCGGCATTACTAAACCAAAAACATCTTGGATTTTTTGCATCCCTTCCTGGTGTATAACATAACCTAGTAGCGCTGGATGGTGTTTACGAATTTCTATATTCAATAAATTTAAAATCTCTAATTCGCTATATTTTTTACGAAACCCAATCCATGTCTGTACGCCGCTATATGGTTCAATATTAATTGAAAAACTTCCTTCTCCAGTTGGTCTAAGTACGCGTTTCCAATCCAAATGAGGTTCTATTTGCCAAAGAGGAACCAACTCCAAAAGTGCCGCTTGTAGTAACTGATGAATATTTTTACTAAGGCCAACGGATTTAACTGGTAGAGACAAATTAAATATCCAAATTACTTGCACCCAACGCATTGCTTTCAATAAATGCACGGCGCGGTTCGACGTTATCGCCCATCAGCGTGGTGAAAATCTCATCGGCGGCAATGGCGTCATCAATCTGCACCTTAAGCAAGCGGCGCACTTTCGGGTCCATGGTAGTTTCCCACAGCTGTTCCGGGTTCATCTCACCCAAGCCTTTGTAACGCTGTATATTGAGCGTGTTTTTAGCCTCAGCCAGCAGCCAATCCAGCGCTTGTTTAAAGGTGCTTACCACTTGCTCTTTCTCGTTACGTTTAACCACTGCACCCGCGCCAATTAAGCCGTGCAGCATGGTAGATACTTTTAGAATCTGCCTGTAATCGCCGCTGCTTAAAAACTCGGCATCTATCACGCAGCATTGCAGGTTGCCATGCACATATTTATTCACTTCTAATCGATAAGTGTTGGTTTCTGCATCAAAGCCTACAATCACCTCGCTGCCAATTGCGCCTAAAATGGGGCGTAATTGCTCGGCCACTTTATTGGCATTGGCCTCGCTGCTTAAGTCGATTTCACCTACATCCTGGATCGCACGCAGCACGCTTTCGTCATACAGCGCGGCGATGCGACGAATTACCGCTTCAGTGAGCACCATTTGCTTGGCAATCTCTGCCAACGGGTCGCCTGTGAGCACGCCTGCATTGGTTTTGGTATCAAGCTCTGCGCCTTTTAGGGCAGAATTGAGCAGGTAAATATCCAGTTCTTGCTGATCTTTTAAATAACGCTCGTCTTTACCCTGCTTAACCTTGTACAGCGGCGGCTGCGCGATATAAATATGGCCGCGCTCTACCAGCTCGGTCATTTGGCGGTAGAAGAAGGTGAGCAACAGCGTGCGGATGTGTGCGCCATCGACGTCCGCATCGGTCATGATGATGATGCGGTGGTAGCGCAACTTTTCTGCATTAAAGTCGGCTTTGCCAATACTTGTTCCGAGTGCAGTTATCAGTGTTGCGATTTCTTGTGAGCCTAATAATTTATCAAAACGTGCTTTTTCCACGTTTAAAATTTTACCTTTTAGCGGCAATATAGCCTGGTTTTTACGGTCGCGCCCTTGTTTGGCCGAACCGCCTGCAGAGTCACCCTCCACCAGGTAAAGTTCGCATAAAGCCGGATCTTTCTCTTGGCAATCTGCAAGCTTGCCTGGCAAGCCCATGGTATCCATTACGCCTTTACGGCGAGTGATTTCACGCGCTTTACGCGCGGCTTCGCGTGCACGTGCGGCCTCGACAATTTTGCCGCAAATAATTTTTGCATCGGCCGGGTTTTCGGCCAGAAATTCAGCTAACTTTGCAGAAACTACTTCTGAAACAACCGGCTGCACCTCAGATGAAACCAGTTTGTCTTTAGTTTGCGATGAAAACTTAGGGTCTGGCACTTTAACCGAAAGCACACAGGTAATGCCTTCGCGCATGTCATCGCCGGTGGTTTCTACTTTGGCTTTTTTCGCCATTTCGGTTTGTTCTATATACTGGTTTAAGGTGCGCGTCATTGCGGTGCGTAAGCCCGTCAAATGGGTGCCGCCGTCGCGTTGTGGGATGTTATTGGTAAAGCATTGTACCGTCTCAGAGTATGAATCGTTCCATTGCATGGCAACCTCGATTGTCATGCCATCCTTTTCGCCCATAGCGTAAAAGGTTTTAGGATGCAGCACGGTTTTGCTGCGGTTTATATACTCTACAAAGCCTTTAATGCCGCCGGCGTGAGCAAAATTTTCTGATTTTCCACTACGTTGATCAATTAGCTCAATTTTTACGCCGTAATTTAAAAACGATAACTCGCGAATTCGCTTAGCTAAGATTTCAAAGTGATATTCCACCAAAACAAAAGTTTCAACAGCAGCCAAAAAGTGCACCTCGGTACCTGTTTTATCTGTTTTACCAGTTAATACCAATGGCGCTACTGGCACACCACGCTTAAACTCCATTTGATGCACTTGGCCATTGCGGTAAATTTTTAAGCGCAACCAATCGGAAAGCGCATTGACCACAGAAACACCCACACCATGCAAGCCGCCAGATACTTTGTAGGAGTTTTGATCGAACTTGCCGCCCGCATGCAGCTCTGTCATCACAATTTCTGCGGCCGAGCGTTTCGGATCATGTTTATCGTCATCTTTAATATCGGTAGGAATGCCCCTGCCGTTGTCTGAGACGCTGATACTGTTATCAGGATGGATGATGACCTTGATATCATCGCAATGTCCGGCTAGCGCCTCGTCAATAGCGTTATCGAGCACCTCGAACACCATGTGGTGCAAACCGGAGCCATCAGATGTATCGCCTATGTACATGCCGGGGCGTTTGCGCACGGCATCCAGGCCTTCTAAAATTTTAATGCTGTCTGAGTTGTATTCTGGTTGTGCTGGAGCTTTTGCCATAATCGTTTCTTTTAAATAATTTTAGGTTTTGTTAAGTTTTAAATTGGTTTAAATGCGCATTGGCATGACCACGTATTTGTAATTTTCATCATTGGGCACAGTAATCAAGCAGCTGCTATTAGCATCGGCAAACGAAAAATTAATATTTTCATCGCTGACGTTATTTAGCACATCGATTAAATACGTGACGTTAAAACCAATATCCAAACTATCCTTGGTGTAATCAATTTCAAGTTCTTCTTCGGCCTCTTCTTGCTCGGTATTGGTGCTAATAAGTTTAAGATTGTTATTACTTAGCACCATACGAATGCCGCGATATTTTTCGTTGGATAAAATAGATGCGCGCTGCATGGCGGTGAGTACGGTCAATCGATTTACGCTAAACGTATTTTGATGGCCACTAGGAATCACGCGATTATAGTCTGGAAACTTACCATCGATCACTTTAGAAATTAATCGAATATCACTAAACGTAAAGTTTACCTGGCCTGCATTGATTTCAATGCTTACCTCTTCCTCACTATCATTAAGCAGCTTAATCAGTTCTATCACTGTTTTGCGTGGCAAGATAACTTCAGTTTTTTCGTAGCTTTGATTAAGGGTGGTTGAAGTAAAACTTAAACGATGGCCATCGGTGCCCACTACGTTTAATTTATTTTCATTCACTTCTAACAATAGGCCATTGAGATAATAACGAATATCTTGCTGCGCCATGGCAAATTCAACTTGTTTCAGCAATTTTTTTAGCGCGATTTGGCTAATATTAACCAGCGTTCCGTTACCCGCCGCCTTGGTCATGATTGGGTAATCTGCCGCTGGTAAGGTCTGCAAATTAAATCGGCTTTTACCGGATTTAACCGTAATGCGACTATCGTTACTGACCATATCAATATCTACGCCTTCAGGCAGTGAACGGCAAATATCTAATAATTTTTTGGCTGAAATAGTAGTAGATAAATCACCAGTAAATTTACTTTCAATATTTAACGAAATTTGCATTTCTAAATCTGTAGCTGTGAGCTGAATACTATTATTCTTTGCTTCCAGCAATAGATTTGAAAGTATAGGAAGCGTATGACGCCGCTCTACTATACTGCTGACACTGGTAAGTGGTTTTAACAGGATTTCGCGATTAATTTTAATTTGCATGGTTGAATTTTCCAAATGTACTGATATTAAGTTTTAAGTATTTAAAGGTTTTGTTTAATTAGTTGTTTAATATGTATTTAAAAATAATAGTAATAATAATGTGTACTTTTTCTGTTGATAAGCTTATTAAATTTAATTAAATCATCAAGTTGTTATCTCTTTAAGCTTGTTTAAAACAAACTTTTAGTTTGCGGATTAAATGTGTATAAAAACATTTTTATTTAAAATATGCGTTTAACCTTTATTTAATCCACAAGTTAATATTGCTTTAATCACAGCACATTTATTCAAAATTCAGTCTCTAATGACCTGCGTTAAAAAGCCAATATCTCGTGCAATGGCTTGATCATTTAAACGTAATTGTTCTATTTCTTCACAAGCATGCATGACAGTTGTGTGATGCCGGCTGCCAAACGCCTCGCCTATTTCTGGAAAGCTGTGGTTGGTAAGCTCACGCGCTAAACTCATGGCAATCTGGCGAGGCCGGGCAAAATTACGCGAACGTTTTTTGCTATGCATTTCACTTACCTTGATTTTGTAATAATCAGCGACTGTTTTTTGAATATTTTCGATAGTAATCTGGCGGCCACGTACCGCGATTAAATCACGAAGCGCGTCTTTTGCAAGATGAATATCAATGGCATGCCCAGTAAAATTAGCCATGGCGATAATACGGTTTAATGCACCTTCCAGCTCACGTACGCTGGAGCGAATTTGTTTGGCAACGAAAAAGGCTACATCTTCATGCAGGTTGACTTTAGATTCTTCGGCTTTTTTAAGTAAAATTGCCACGCGCATTTCTAGCTCCGGCGGTTCGACAGCGACGGTTAAACCCCAACTAAAACGGGTACGCAAGCGTTCATCGACATCAATAATTTCTTTAGGATAAGTATCGCAAGTAATCACGATTTGTTTTTTTTCTTCAATCAGTGTGTTAAAGGCGTAAAAAAACTCTTCCTGGGTG
>JBAVIP010000050.1:0-141291 GCA_049687015.1 Methylotenera sp.
AATCAAATCAATGGCTTTATCAGGTAAAAAACGATCGGTGATATATCTGTACGAAAGCTCTGCCGCCGCCACAATCGCCGGATCGGTAATCTCGACACCATGATGCAGCTCGTATTTTTCTTGCAAACCGCGCAAAATCGCAATCGTCGCTTCCACGGTCGGCTCATCTACCAGCACTTTCTGGAAGCGGCGTTCCAAGGCCGCATCTTTTTCAATATATTTGCGGTATTCGTCCAAAGTGGTCGCGCCTACGCAATGTAACTCGCCGCGCGCCAGCGCAGGTTTCAGCATATTGCCGGCGTCCATCGCGCCTTCGGCTTTACCCGCGCCGACCATGGTGTGAATCTCATCAATAAACACGATGGTTTGGCCTTCATCCTGCGCCAATTCTTTAAGTACGGATTTCAAGCGCTCCTCAAACTCGCCACGGTATTTCGCACCCGCCAGCAAAGCCGCCATATCCAGCGATAACACTTTTTTGTTTTTAAGGCTTTCCGGCACTTCACCATTGACAATGCGTTGCGCCAAACCTTCCACGATTGCGGTCTTACCCACGCCAGGCTCGCCAATCAGTACAGGGTTATTCTTGGTACGGCGCTGCAATACCTGGATGGCACGGCGAATCTCGTCATCGCGCCCAATCACCGGATCGAGCTTACCCATTCTTGCGCGCTCGGTTAAATCCAGCGTATATTTTTTAAGCGCTTCACGTTGGCCTTCAGCTTCCTGGCTGTCTACATTACCATCGCCACGAACCGCATGGATACTGGCTTCCAGAGCAGCCTTGGTGAGGCCGTTTTGTCTGAGCAGTTTACCTGTTTCGCCTTTGTCATCCGCCAAGGCCAGCAAAAACATCTCGCTTGCAATATAGGTGTCACCACGTTTTTGCGCGAGTTTATCGGTGACATTCAGGAGATTGTTCAAATCGCGCGAAATCGCCACTTCGCCGCTGGTGTCAGGTGATTTCGGCAAGTTGCTAATGGCAGCATTCAAGCCGGTTTTAAGCGAATTCAGTTGCACGCCGGTGCGGGCAAGTAAAGACGCTGTACTGCCATCTTCCTGATTCAACAGGGCCTGCAATAAATGTTGTGGCTCTATGGCGGTGTTGTCTGCCCCCAGCGCGATGCTTTGGGCGTCATTAATGGCCTGCTGGAATTTGGTCGTAAGTTTGTCGAAGCGCATATTACCTCCTTAAAAGTCTAGTTACAAACAAGGTGGGGCGACTTTTGCCATTTTCAATGCCTAAGGCGCAACAGCACCAGTTTCAATTTATATCACGCCGTGTTTGATGCGCTTAAGTTTTACTGATTCTAGTCGTTAAGAATTTACTGATTCATTTTATATGTACAAGGCAATGAGGCGATAACGCCTGTTATATCAACCTGTGCTGTTTTATTTAAAGATAATTAAACAAGTGAAAAACTCAACAAAACTAGATCAACCGCTGCTGGTTGCAGGCCACGCAAGCTTTCTGAGCGAGTTATTTTCAGGCGAGCGCAAGTCCGCCTGGAATCTGCTGGGTTCGCTGCAGGGGGTTGCCATTATCACCACTGACGAAAAGTGCAGCGTCAATTTTGCCAACGCTTACGCCTGTGAAATTTTCAATCTGGAGCAGGACAAAATCGCCACAGGGAGCGGGCAATTGCCCAAAGCGGTCCATAAGCGCGTCATTGCCCACCTGAAAAATCCTGCCACAGATTTTGTACTGCAGTATGCCTTAAAAAACGAGCTGCGCACACTTAAAGTTTTTACCTCCGAATTTACAAATCTGGAAAACAAAAAGACCGGCTATGTACTGCACATGCATGACATCACCGACCGGGTTAACACTGAACTGCAATTGCGGCAGGCCGAAGAGCTTTTACGCAACCTGATTGATGCCAGCCCTGATTTCATATGCTTCAAGGATGCAAAAAGCCGCTGGCTGGAGGCCAATAGCAGTTGCCTGGAGTTATTCCAACTTAGCCCGCAGGATTATCTATACAAAACTGATATTGACCTCGCCGGCATCGCAGATCCGATTTTCAGAGAAGCCTTCCGCCATTCAAGGGTCACCGATGAGCGCGCCTGGCACTCGGGAAAATCCATTCGGAATGAAGAAACCATCGCACTTCCGCATGGCGGCGAGAAAATACTGGACATTATTAAAGTCCCGCTTTTTAATGATGATGGCAGTCGTCAGGGCTTAGTGACGCTGGGTCGCGATATTACTGAACGCAAGATGGCAGAGAATCATTTGCGCGATCGCAGCGCGGTGCTGGATGCACTGATTTCCTGCGACTGGCTGCTACACTCCGCTGAATCATGGCACACTGCAGCAGTAGAGGTATTGCAGCAATTATGCCTTGCGTTACGCTTTACGCGCGCCACCATTCTAAAAAATGCAGCCCCTAACAATAACGAATCCAGATCTGCTCCTTCCAAAATATTGTACAAATGGTCGATGCCCGGATTCATTAATCCACGCAGTGATCTTGAGGCCATCAACTTTAATGACGCACGCTTAAAACGCTGGAATGATGCGCTTCAGCAAGACAGCCCCGTTTTTGGTGACATCAAAGACCTGCCAAGCGGGGAGCGCAACATCCTCAAGCAACACGACACGCAATCCATTGTCATCGTGCCGCTTTTTTGTGACAACGCCTGGTGGGGAAACATCATTATCGAACGCTGTCATGATTTGATAAAAACCACGCCCCAAGAACTTGGCTCATTGATGGCAATCGGAAGATCACTAAGTGTGGCCATTCAAAGAGAAAGCGCCTGCAAACGGTTGAATCAGGCCAAAATCGCTTTTGACAGTGCGGCTGAAGGCATCATGATTATTGATCATAACGCCAGCATCACTGCCATTAACAAAGGTTTTACTGAAATCACAGGTTTCACGGAAGAAGACGTTCTGGGTGCCACTCCCAAAATTTTACAGACTGGCCAGGACAATTTATGGCATTGTTTACTTAATGAAGGCAAATGGTGCGGTGAAATTTCAAACGTCCGAAAAAACGGCGAAACCTATCAAGAAAAGCTCACCATTACTGTCGTCAAAAATCAGGAAGGGCAGACTGTCAACTATGTCGGTGTTTTTGCTGACATCACCGAGAACAAGCGTTCGCAGCATAAGCTGCACGAGCTGGTCAACCATGATCCATTAACCGGCCTACCTAATCGCCGCCTTTTGAATGAATTGCTGGGACATGCCATTAAGCGCGCCGAACGTGAAAAGCATCAAATTGCACTACTGTTTATTGACCTGGACCGTTTCAAAGCCATTAACGATAGCCTTGGGCACCAAGTAGGTGATAACTTGCTATATGAGGTATCAAAAAGAATCTGTCTATCTTTGCGAGAAAGCGACGTTGTAGCCCGGTTGGGTGGCGACGAGTTTTTAGTCATGATGGATATGATTAATAGCCAGGATGATGCCGAGATGATAGCAAAAAAAATTATTTATGCCCTACAAGCTGAATTCAATATCGATGGCAAAGAAATTTTCATTAGCGCAAGTATTGGCATTTCGATATTCCCCAAAGACGGCAATGATGTTGATAGCATGATTAAAGCAGCTGATATGGCCATGTACCAGGTCAAGAATAAAGGCAAAAACAATCATAGCTTCTATTCCGCCGAATTAAGTAAAAATGTAGTCGAACGCTTCACCATGGAAAGCCAGCTACGCCGAGCCCTGGAGCGCAAACAGTTTGAGGTGTATTACCAACCCCAGGTATCACTCATTAATGGGAACATTATTGGTGCAGAAGCACTCATCCGTTGGAATCACCCAGAGTTAGGACTTGTTTCACCTGCCAAATTTATTCCTGTTGCTGAAGAAACCGGCCTGATTGTGCAGATAGGTGAATGGGTGTTGCGTCAGGCGGCTTTACAGGCCATGCAGTGGATTAAAGAGGGTCATGCGATGCAGTGGATTTCAGTCAACGTATCTGGCGTACAGGTAATGCGCAGCAGCTTTGCCGACATGGTTTACGGGATTTTGATTGAAACAGATTGCAACCCAGGTATGCTCGAACTTGAAATCACCGAAAGCACGGTGATGCAAAACACTGAATATGTGATTGATACGTTTGACCGGATCAGAAAACTTGGTGTTCGATTAGCGATTGATGACTTTGGCACCGGCTATTCATCACTGTCAATTCTCAAACGATTACCCCTGGATAAAATCAAAATCGATCAGTCATTTGTGCGCGATCTGCCGCATGACCTGGATGATGCAGCCATTACCAACGCTATTTACGCCATGGCACGCAGCTTAGGCTTTTCTGTCATTGCCGAAGGGGTAGAAACTATAGCCCATGCAGAATTCCTAAAAAATATGGGCTGCGAAGAAGCACAAGGTTATCTGTATAGCAAACCTGTAACTGCCGCAGAATTCAGCAAATTATTAGCCGCAAATAAGTGTAGGGATAAAGAAAATGCAATCTAATCAATCTCATTTTATCGACGTCGCGCAGCTTCAGGTCGGATTGTACATTCATCTTGATTTAGGATGGATGGATCATCCATTCACGCTGAGCAACTTTAAGCTTAAGGACGAAGAGCAAATTTCCAAAATCAAAAAAATAGGACTAAAAAAACTACGTTATGACCCAAAGCGCAGCGATTGCGCCCCTCTACCCGTAACAACTGCTACGCCTGTCGCAGCGACGACTTCCGCAACAGAGGCCAATAGCACCACTGAAGCAATTGCCAGGGACAAAGCGCTTGCAATTCCTTCAAAGACTGAACGCCTGATACAACTGCAGCAAGCCATTGATGAAAACGAAACGAAATTCGTCATTGCCAGCGATGTGACACGGCAAATAACCCACAACATCCTTACCGAGCCTCAAACCTCCATCGAACAGGCCACCTTAATGGTCAATGACATGGTGGATACCGCGCTGATGGAGGGTGATGTTGCCATCCACGCGCTGAATGGCAATCAATCTAGCGACAAAAACTATCAGCATCCGCTCAATGTCACCGTGCTTGCGCTCATGATGGCCAAGTCCATTGAAATGTCGAAAGAAGATGTGCGCCTGCTGGGCATGGCGGCGCTATTCCATGACATCGGCAAGGCTGAAATCGCCGACCATATTTTGACGAAAAAGGAGCCGCTGACAAAATCCGAGCAATTGCACTATGAACAGCACAGCGAGATTGGCGCGCGGATGGCGCAAGAGGTGGGCCTGCCGGTACGCGTAGGTAAAATCATCTTGCAGCACCATGAGCACGCAGATGGCACGGGGTTTCCTAACCGTCTGAATAACGAACAGACAGACCCGCTCGCCAGATTAGTCGCGCTGGCAAATGGATACGATAATCTTTGCAACCCCAATAACCATGCGCTTGCCAAAACACCTTACGAAGCCTTGGCGCATATGTATGCGCATCAGCGCACAAAATTCGATGAATCATTGCTCAAGCACCTCATCAAATCTCTAGGCATTTATCCGCCCGGCAGCATTGTGCAACTATCCACCGGCGTACATGCGATCGTGATTTCGGCAAACCCCCACAAACCGCTGCGCCCTTATGTGATGCTGCATGACCCGTTGGCAGACCGGAAAGCGCCGCGGATACTGGATTTACGCCAAGAACTGAATATCAACATCAGTGCCTGCATTCGCGCAAACCAACTGCCCCCGGACGTGCGAAGCTATTTGAATCCGCGTAACAAAATCAGTTATTTTATGGATACAGAGTTATCAAAAAATGAAGACGGACTAAATTAAATCGGCCTACTTTTTAACGCTATTATAATCAAGCCATCTTGCACTGTATTCCATACCAGATAAGGCTGATTCTTGTCTTGAATCAGAATCGGGTAATCTGTTTTTTGGCTGGAAGTCGCAAGTGTTTTGGCTTCACTCCATGATTTACCGCCATCATTTGAAAACATGCCTAAGATACTGGATTTGCCGTCTTTAATCTCGCGCCAGACTAACCAAGCGTTTTCACCGCCCAAGTTATCTGAAAAGCTTAACAGTGCAGGATGTCCTGCCTGTTTGGCATTGTCTCCAAATTTTTTCGCCGGTGAGGACGCCCAAGCCACTCCATCCATGCGGCTATAATAGAGTCCAGGCTTGGTATCGTTACCATCGAAATATGCCATATGGTAACCCCACCAGTCCTTGCCCTCACCCCCACTTGCTAAAGCCGCACCATGATGCGGGCAGCCATCAATTTGCCAATGCCCAAAGGTGGCGCGGTGCGTCTCGGGCTTTGCGTCCGCTTTCGGGATTTCAGCCATCATGTGGTCGCGCTCACTGCCCTCAAACACATGCCGCCAGAGCGCAACCACAGTACCATCCGGCTTGTTGGTGGTGACAATGCGGCAGCACTCGCAACTGCTGTCAGCCAGTTTTTGTTCCTGCTTAAAACTCGTGCCTTTGTCAGCAGAAACGGCATAATAAATCGCTGCGCCATCGTATTTTTTACCCGCCGCTTTAGCGGCAATCAAGTCGCGTTTATCTACCCAGGAAATCGTGATATTGCCATTTGGTGCGACATTTAACGCATCAAAACGGTGGGTAATTTCGGCGCGATCTTGATGCACGATATAAGGTTTCTCGAAAGTTTTACCCGCATCAATCGATCGCGCAAACCAGATATACCCTGCAAACGGCTTTTTAAGTGCCTCCGTCCAGGTCACGTAGATATTGCCTTCAGACGAAATGACGATTTTTGGTCGCGCCTCGCCATCTGCGCCAATTTTTTGTGGCACCGGGTTTACCTTTACCGATGCCGAAAACGTTTTGCCCAAATCGCTACTTTTATCCACGACCACAAAACCATCATATACACCTGCACGCCACAAATTTCCTTGCGAATCAAATGCGGCACTGATTGCCAAGGTGCCTTTTTGCGGCATGGTGTGTTCTTCGTGGGCGATGCTTAAAAATGTCGCCAACATCAAACAAAGCGATAATAAAGTTTTTATCATTTTTTTTTAACCTTAGTAATCAAACTTCACGCCCGCAAAAAAAGTCCTCTGTGGGTAAGGGTTTGGGTTTACATAATATTTGTAGTTGTTTAGGTTATTGATACCAGCCGATGCTGTCCATTGATTATTTACTTTATAAACAAGTTTGGTATCAAACACCGTGTAACGCGTAGCTGTGGTACCGTAAGTGTTTGGATTGGTTGTATTGTATAGCAGATTAATCTCTTGATTGCCGCTGTAGCGGCCTGCCAGACTTACCGAAAACTTATCATTCACATGATACACACCCACAATGGTCGCACGCCAATCGGGGATACGCGGCTGATCTTTACCCACTGTAAATGGATTTTTATCGTTCTTCACAATTTCAGAATCCACATAAGTCACACTGGCGTTTAGATCAAAGCCATCAAACCACAAATCATTCATTTGCAACGCGGTTTCTATGCCTTTGGTGCGAATTTTATCAACGTTCTGGATACTCGAAATCGTCACCCCAGGAATCGTTGTGGTATCAGATTGCGAAATCAAAGCATCTCGTTTATCTTCATAGAACAATGAAGTTCGCCATACTCCCTTCGCCAAGATTTTCTCCACAGTAAATTCGCTTGAACGTACATTTTCCGGTTTCAAGTTTGGATCATTTGCCCGCACATTGCCGGGTAAACTGATGGTTTGGAATATTTCCGCCACTGTTGGATAACGATAAGCTTTACCGAAGGAACCGCGCAATATCCAATCATGCGTCGGCTGATAAGACAATGCCAGTTTAGGTGAAAAATCATTTTGCGAGCGATCTGCATAATTGATCTGACGAAATGCTGCCGGATTTGCAATATTAAAATTGCTGCCATCAAACGCCTTCCAATGCTCCCAGCGGCCACCGGCGGTCGCTTTCCAGCCATGCGCAAACGCCCAGGCGTCTTGCAGATACAAAGCTTGCGTCTCGGTTTTTCCATACGAATTAGTACGCAAACTACCATTACCGCTTTTAAGCCAATTGGTAATATTCAAGGTTTCGGATTCCAACTCGTAGCGATCATAGTGATAGCCAAAACTTAACTGATGCTCGCTTTTCATATCGCCACCCGGTCGCCAATCACCACGTAAGTCAAGCGTTTTCCAGCCAGTACCATCGCCTTTCACAATGGTTCCGGGTGATTTTATTGCGCCTTCACCATCATCAAAAGCGTTGGTTTGCACCGCGGTGCGAACAATATCTTTATTTTGGTCATAGAGACTGGCTATTGCTTCAAAGTCCCACGTGCCGCCAGTATCAGACTTGAGTGACAGACCATGCATCCAGTGTTCGCTCTCGCTATGGCTTGGCCCTGTAGCTGTTAGAGTGTAAAAGTTAGGATCGCCCGCAAAGCGCACAAACCGAGTTGTACCGCCAGCGGTCGTGTTCAGCAATGTTTGTCCTGAAGCGGTATTTAAATAACTTTCCACGCTACCATCCGAATCGTTTTGCCATAGACCTAAGCTATATTTCGCTTGCAGTGTGGGCGAAATATCGTAAGCCAATTTAATAGTGGCGTTATCCTGAATAGTATGGTCAATACCTGTGGTGCTGGTAATAATGCGTGGCTTTCCGGTAGTATCTATATCGCGGATACCACCCGTGACTAAAGTAGAGTTAGCAAGCGTACCGCCACTGGCGGCACGAACTGCATTGCCAAACGTCTGTGGCTGCCCATGGCTATCCAGATGATCGATATTGATTAGAAAAGATAAATCGTTATATTTACTGCCCACAGATGCGCTGCCATGGCCACCGCTGAATTGGTCATCTGCACCATACAGCTTGAAATGCTGCGTAAAGCCGTCCACAGCCACATGCGCTTCAAATTTCTCCGGCATGCGAGTAGTGATGTTCAACACACCGCCCATCGAATTACCGGGATAAAGCGCGGAAAAAGGCCCATACATCACATCTATACGCTCAATTTCATTGGGTGAGACCATGCCCCAGCGCGGCGGCGTGCTAAAGCTGTTATTGAGAAAGTTGGATAGCAACAAATCATCTGCATACACAACAGTTTGCGCACTGGCAATGGCACTGTTGGCGCGCATCACCAAAATACCGTTACGGTCACCAATGTAACGCTCACGCACATGCACGCTGGGCAGATACTGCAACGCACCCGAAGTAGTGACCGTGTTGGTGCTCTCTTCAATTTGTTTAGCGGTCACACTCTCTACCGTATTGGGAACATTGCCTGGCACACCAGGCTTGGCTGCTCTCACTTCAATTTTTTCTAAAGTTTGTTCTGAGTCTAAATAAGTATCGTGATCTGCCCAAGCAAATTGGCTCATGCAAAACAATACGCTCACCGCGCATGTTATTAATTTTTCAGTCATTACTCTTTACCCTAATTTTTTTACTTTACTATTGTTGCAATTTTATTTGAGATATTCATCGAGCGGAATGTGGCATATTGCCGCGCGACAATTTGTCGCAGGCAGATTTAAGGCATTATTTTCGTTAACGTTTTATAATAGCGGCCTATAACAGACTCGCCCATTGGGCTAAAATAATAGTAGCTTATGCACCCACACCAACGCACTTTATCAAGCGCAACACGCCTTAATATGCATCGCTTAATCATATTGCGCTGGGTGGTGATGGTTTCCCTCGGTTTGGTGATCTTCGGCTTACAGCTCGCATCTATCCCTTTACCTGTTTTACCTTTATCATTTGCCATTGCAGCGCTGGGTTTATTAAATATCATCGCGTGGTGGCGCTTAAAGCAAACGCAGCAGACCACAGAGCGCGAATTACTTATACAGCTTTTGGGCGACATTGCCGCTTTTTCCGCACTTTTTTATTTTAGCGGCGGCTATAGCAATCCATTTATCTGGATGTATTTACTGCCCATTACGGTGGCTGCGGTAGCTTTGCAAGCCCGTAATGCCTGGTTGATTGCTGGCTTGAGCATTGCTTGTTATACCTTGCTTATCTTTTATCACATACCACTCTCGCACTTACATATGCATGACCACAGCGGCATGCAAGGAAATATGCATTTTGACATTCATTTAGTCGGCATGTGGCTGGGCTTTGTGGTGAGTGCGATTATTGTGGCGATTTTTATCACCCGCATTGGACAGAATTTGCGCGATTATGATAAAAAAATTGCTGAAGTACGAGAAAAAGCGCTTGAAAGCGAACGTATGCTGGCATTGGGAACGCTCGCCACTAGTGCTGCGCACGAGCTGGGCACGCCACTTGCAACTATAGCAGTAGTAAGCAAAGAACTGTCGCAGGAATTGAAAAACCAGCCAGAAGCTTTGCAGCAGCTTGAGATATTGCGTACACAAATCTCACGCTGCAAAGAAATTTTATCTTCTATCACCCGCAATGCAGGGCAAAACCGCGCGGAGGCCGGCCAAGGCTTGCCCCTGCGTGATTTTTTAGAGGATGCCATTCAACGCTGGCGGGACACCCAGCCTGCTACCGAGTTGATTGTATCCATGCCTTCAACTGCGCATAGTCCGCATATTTTTATGGACAGGACATTGACACAAGCCATACAAAACTTGCTGGATAACGCAGCTGATGAATCCCCAGAGCGCGTGCTCTTTAACGCTGAATGGGATGATAAATTGCTAAAGATTCAGATTCGGGACTTTGGCAATGGGCTGAGCATCGAAACAAAAAAACAACTAGGTACACCATTTTTTACCTCCAAGAATGAGGAAGGCATGGGACTGGGTGTTTATTTAACACAAACCACACTGGCACGCTATGCTGGCGAGCTGAGCCTGAGCAATCATCCCGATGGCGGCGTAATGACCAGTGTAAGGTTGCCTCTTGAAAAATTGCTTGTAGAAAAATTGAAAGTTTCTAAATGAACATTATGAATACTGAGGAAAAACCTTCGGAAAAACCTACGCTGCTTTTAGTAGATGATGACGAGGAATTCTTGAGCGTACTCGCCCCAGCCATGAAAAAACGCGGCTTCTTGGTTACTACAGCGAATAGTGCGGAAAGCGCTTTCGAGCTTGCCAAGCAAGATGCGCCAGAATATGCCTTAGTAGATCTTAAAATGTCAGGAAACTCCGGCCTGGTGCTGGTGCGCCAGCTCGCAGGCCTCAATGCGGGTACACGCATTGTCGTGCTCACTGGCTTTGCCAGCATTACTACTGCTGTAGAAGCCATTAAGCTTGGTGCGACACATTATCTTGCCAAACCTGTAGATGCTGACGAGATCGTCGCGGCATTCAAAAAAGAATCCGGCGATGCAGAGGTAGAATTAGCCACTAACCCACTGACAGTGGACCGCCTGGAATGGGAACATATTCAACGCGTGCTAGCGGAGCATGGTGGCAATATTTCGGCTACGGCAAGAAGCCTTAATATGCACAGACGCTCATTGCAACGCAAATTAAGCAAGAACCCAACTAAAAATTAGGAGCCAATATGGCGGCAGGCAGTTTACTCACGCTTTTAGACGATATCGCAACAATACTGGATGATGTTTCGGTGATGACCAAAGTCGCCGCCAAAAAAACCTCCGGCGTGCTGGGCGATGATTTAGCGCTTAATGCGCAGCAAGTTTCCGGTGTGCATGCAGAGCGCGAGCTTCCGGTGGTATGGGCAGTGGCAAAAGGCTCATTCATCAACAAGTTGATATTAGTGCCGACTGCACTGGCGATTAGCTACTTCATCCCATGGCTAATCACACCGCTGCTAATGGTTGGCGGCGCTTATTTGTGTTTTGAAGGTTTTGAAAAAATCGCACACAAATTCTTGCATAGCGCGCATGAAGATGTAGCACATAATGCTGCACTAGCCGAAGCCATTGCGGATGAAAAAGTGGATCTAGCCGAACTGGAAAAAGAAAAAATTAAAGGCGCAATTCGTACTGATTTTATATTGTCAGCAGAAATTATTGTGATTGCTCTTGGTTCTGTAGCAGGGGTAACGGCGACCTTTAGCAAACAAGTCGCCGTTGTTTCGTTGATTGCGATCATTATGACGGTAGGGGTATACGGCCTGGTAGCCGGCATAGTTAAGCTGGATGATCTTGGCCTGCGTTTAATGCTAAAAAAGGGCAAAAGTTTTTATAGGCAACTGCAGCGTAAAACTGGCGAAAAAATACTGAGCTTTGCACCATATTTAATGCGCACCTTGTCGGTTGTCGGCACAGCCGCCATGTTTATGGTAGGTGGCAGTATTGTCGGCCACGGCGTACCCGCTTTACATCATTTTAGTGAGCATGTCGCCGAAGTTATGCGAAGTTTACCAATAGTTGGTGGTGTGTTATCTATCATATCGCCGATTTTAGTCGATGCAATTATTGGCTTGATTGTGGGTGTGATTTGCGTTGCGATGTTTGAACTTGGCAAGAAGTTTTTAGCAAAAAAACGATGAAATTTTTTACTAAAAGCTACATACTAATTTCTAGCGTCACTTTTACGGTGTCGCCTGCCACTATTTTTTCTTTTTTTCGCGCTTCCGCTTTAATCGGCAAGATGTAAGCATCCGCTTTAGAATGCGGAAAAATTGAAGTCTGCCGCGTAGTACTACCGATGGTCACCAGCACGCGCACAGCGCCCCAACCACGCCGTTTACCTTGCAAGTTTTCACTAAAAAATTTGATTTCTTCCGATTTATCTTTCGGCAAAGTAATAAAGTGCCAAGCACCCTTGCCTTGCCACAACCAGCACTTTCCGGTGAAAGTGAAACTTAAATCCAGCATGGCTATTCGTCGTCGCTGAAGCGCTGCTCCAGCCAAGGGTCGGCCTCGTTATGGTAGCCGCGCACTTCCCAAAAGCCTGGTCGGTCAAACTCGTGCAGCTCGATGGCTTTGAGCCATTTAGCGCCTTTCCAAGCGTATCTTTTTGGCACCACCATGCGTACCGGCCCGCCATGTGCGGTGGTAAGCGGGCGGCCAAGCACACTATGCGCAACCATCACGTCATCGTCTAACAAGGCTGCCAAATCAAGGTTGGTCGTGTAGCCATCATAGCCATGCAGAGTGGCGAATTTAGCCGTTTCTCGCGGTGCCGCCAGCACCAGCAAATGCTGCGCCTTCACACCCACCCAATCCATATCCAGCCTGCTCCAGCGCGTGACACAGTGAAAATCTGAAACACAGGTGGTTTGTGGTAATTGCTGAAACGCTTCCCAATCCAGATTCAACTCGTTTTCTACCAAGCCGTAAATACGCAACTTCCAATTGGTTTTGTTGATATCAGGCAGAATGCCTAAATCCAAAATAGGGAAATTTTTTACTTCAGTTTGTCCGGCAGGCACGCGAACGTTTTGATTGATTTTGCCAGCCGAATTGCCTTTTTTGGCGATGGCAATTTTGCCTGCAATGAGTTTTTTCCAATCCGGCACCACAACCTCCTCGAACCATCTGAGTGCTTATCCGCTATGTTTTGGGGTTTTAAAACTGTCCAATAATAACAAAGCAACCCCCACGCTAATCGCGCTATCTGCCACATTAAACGCTGGCCAATAATGATTGTTAATATGAAAATATAAAAAATCAACCACATAGCCCAATGTAATGCGGTCATATAAATTACCAAGCGCGCCGCCTAATACTAAGGCCAAGCTGAAACAAAAAAGTTTTTGATCACTGTATTTTTTAATTAAGTAAGTAATCACTATCGCCGCAGTGATTGAAATTACTGCAAAAAACCATTTTTGCCAGCCACCTGCATCATTCAAAAAACCAAACGCTGCACCTTCGTTGTGAAAATGCACCAAATCAAAAAAACTGGTTATTGTTATGTGCTCGCCATAAACAAATGCGCCTTGTATCAGGTGCTTAGTGTACAAATCCAGCACAATGACGATTGCGCTGATGCTCAACCATTTTAAGAATTGTGTATTCATTAAAACTCCGTCATTCTGAGCGAGGCGAAGAATCTAGTTTTTTGTATCATTGCTCTGGATTCTTCGCTTCGCTCAGAATGATAGAAAAGAAAAGTAGCAAACTTTTTAAGCATATTTTCTCGGCTCGCCTTCACCAAACAAATTGCTTACACAACGTCCACAAATACTTGGATGATCTGCATGTGAGCCAACGTCTGCGCGGTAATGCCAGCAGCGGTCGCATTTCTTGTTCGTAGAAGCTTGAACTGACACGCCCATGGTTTCCAAGCCAGAAACTAACGAACTGTTAAACTCAGTGAGCGCCTGTAAAGTTGCTTTTGATGTAATCATCACAAAACGTAAATCTTCAGCAACATCCTCTATAACACGATAAGTAGCTTCATCCACATTTATGGTAATTTCAGCTTGTAATGATGAACCTACTTTGCCCGCTGAGCGCAAAAATTCTATTTCTTTCATTACCCTAGCGCGTAAATTACGAATCGTTTCCCACTTAGCTTTTAAGCTGCTTTCATATTCCGCATAATGTTGCGGCGTAATCACATCTTCTGCCTTCGACCAATCGTGCAGAATCACAAAGTCTTCAGCATTTGGGTTGAGTGTTTGCCAAATTTCTTCTGCTGTGTAACTCAAAATCGGTGCCATCAAACCTGCCAACACTTGTGTGATTTTTAGCAACACAGTCTGGGCGGCGCGGCGGTCATGTGAGGCTTCAGCATTGGTGTATAGGCGGTCTTTAAGAATATCCAAATAAAACGCGCCTAAATCTTCCGCACAGAAATGTTGTAACGCTTGCGCCACGCGGTGTAGCTCGTAACCATCATAGGCAGCGCGACATTCCACTGATAAATCGTGAAGCACACCCAGCGCATAGCGATCAATTTCAAGCAATTTGTCATACGGCACGCTTTGTTTGCTCGCGTCAAAGTCCGCCACGTTGGCCAATAAAAAGCGTAAGGTATTGCGAATTTTACGGTAGCTGTCTGCCACGCGTTTTAGAATCTCATCAGAAATCGTGAGTTCGCCTGAGTAATCAGTAGAAGCTACCCACAAGCGTAGAATATCTGCACCATAAGTATCCATCACCTTTTGCGGCGCAACCACGTTACCTTTGGACTTGCTCATTTTGTGGCCAGAACCATCCACCACAAAACCGTGTGTCAATAAAGCATCGTATGGTGCACGGCCATCAATCGCACAGCCTGTAAGCAAGCTTGATTGAAACCAGCCACGATGCTGGTCAGAGCCTTCTAAATACAAATCTGCAGGATAGGCAAGTTCAGGCCGACGTTTTAAAACAGCCGCATGCGTTGCACCTGAATCAAACCAAACATCTAGCGTATAAGTGACCTTTTTATATTGATTATTAACTGCCCTGGAAACCGCACTGGTATTGTCTTGCAGGAAGGCATCTTCATCCAAACTAAACCAAGCTTCTACACCACTTTTTTCAACTAATAACGCAGCGGCCTCTAACAAATCTGCAGTCTGCGGATGCGGGTCGCCCGTTTCTTTATGCACAAAAAATGGCATTGGCACGCCCCAGTTGCGCTGGCGCGACACGCACCAGTCTGGGCGGTTCTTGATCATCGCCTCTAGGCGAGCACGACCCCAAGCCGGGAAAAACTCGGTAGCGTCCACCGCTTTATTGGCATATTCGCGCAGACTGATTCCCACCGCGTCTTCTTGATACATCCCTATAAACCATTGGTGCGTGGCCAATTGCATTAACGGCGTTTTATGGCGCCAGCAGTGCGGAAAGCTGTGATTCAAGCGTGCACTGGCAAGCAATGTGCCGTTTTCTTGCATTACGGCCAAAATCACTTTATTCGCCTCTTGGCGATTGAGGCCGCGAATAGCTGCAAGCTCAACCAAATCGCTAGTGAAAAATTTGCCATCTCCCCCAATCAGTACTCGCGGTTTTTCATTTGGGAAATTCTCGCGCATCACCAACCAGTCATCATTACCGTGAGCTGGGGCAGTATGGACTAAGCCTGTTCCTGCCTCTGTGGTGACATGTTCGCCGCAGATGATAGGTACTTGGCGGTTGTCGAATGGGTGATGTAACTGAAGACCTTTTAACAAATTGCCTGCTACTTTCCCTACAATCTCCCGAGTAGTTGCGCCATATTTTTTAAGCAATGGTGGACAGGCTAAATCGTCCTTATCTTCTTCAGTTAACTCTGATTTAGAGATGACTATTGGAGCCATTGCGGTAGCAAGAATAAACAAACCTTTATCTGTGTGATATAACCCATACTCTAGCTCTGGATTTACCGAGACTGCTTGATTCGCGGGTAATGTCCATGGAGTAGTTGTCCAAATCACTGCATAAACATCATTGTCTTTTACATACTTATCGAACAAGCGCTCACTTAGACCAAGGACTTTACATAAAGTAGTGTTGTCCACCACTTTAAACCCCACATCAATCGCTGGAGAGCTAACATCTTCATACTCAACCTCAGCCTCTGCCAATGCAGAACCACAATCCACGCACCAGTGCACGGGCTTGCTGCCTTGGTACAGATAGCCGTTTTCATAAATCTTGCCGAGTGCGCGCATGATGTCGGCCTCAGTCTTAAAATCCATCGTTAAATATGGGTTATCCCAGTCGCCCAGCACGCCCAGGCGGATAAAGTCTTTTTTCTGCTTTTCTACTTGCTCGGCGGCATAGGCACGGCAGAGTTCGCGGAACTTGGCAGGCGCAATGTTTTTACCATGATTTTTTTCTACTACCAGCTCAATCGGTAGGCCGTGGCAATCCCAGCCCGGCACGTAAGGCGCATCAAAACCGCTCATGGTTTTGGCTTTAACGATAATGTCTTTGAGGATTTTATTCACCGCATGACCGATATGTATATCGCCATTCGCATACGGCGGGCCATCGTGCAGAATGAATTTTTTGGCGCCTTTACGTGCCTTGCGAATACGCTCATAGAGCTTCTTGTCCTGCCATTGTTTTAACCATGCAGGCTCGCGCTTGGCCAAATCACCGCGCATGGGGAAGCTGGTTTCAGGCAGGTTTAATTTATATTTATTTTGTTCTTTATTAACGTCTTCGGTCATGGCTTGTTTCTTAATCTTGGCTCTTAAAATCTTGCTTTTTAAAATAAGTTCTTGCTACTTCTATATCTTGTGCAATCTGAGCTTTCAACGCTTCTAGATTTTCAAATTTCATTTCTTGGCGGATTTTATGCATAAACTCTACATGCACATGCTTGCCATATAAATCACCATTGAAATCAAGCACATGCACTTCCAGCAATAATTTTGGTACACCTGCAATAGTTGGGCGCACACCTAAATTAGCCACAGAATTCAAACCATCCAATTTTACCGCATAAACGCCCGTTAAGGCTGGCCGCTCGTGCCGCATGTGAACATTGGCGGTAGGAAACCCTAGCTGCCGTCCTCGCTTGGCGCCATGCACGACTTTGCCGCTGATGCTGTAATTGCGGCCTAACAGCTGCTTGGCTAAATTCAAATCACCGTTTGCCAGCGCTTTACGCACAAGTGTGCTTGATACACGATCACCATCCAAATTAACCTGCGCCAGGCTGATTAAATCAAATCCATTCGCTTGAAAATCGGCTGTAGTGCCCATGCGCTTGGCGCCAAATTTAAAATCCTCGCCCACCAATATTGAGGTTACATTCAGTTTCTCGTGCAGAATATTTTGCATGAAATCTTGCGCGCTGATTACAGCAAAGCGTAGGTTAAACGCACAAACAAACACTTTTTCTACACCAAATTCTTCAAACCGCTCCAGCTTTTCGCGCAAGTTGCAAAGTCGTTCTGGCGCATTTAACGGAGCAAAAAACTCGCGTGGATGCGGTTCGAAAGTCATCACTGCCGGTGTTAGATTTTTGGCTCTTGCGGCTTCAATCAAGCGGCTCAACAAGGCTTGATGACCCAAATGCATGCCATCAAAATTACCAATCGCTAGCGCTAACGGCTCACTTGGATTTGTGGGGAAATGGCGAAATACTTGCATGTAATTAGAGCGTGGTACGGTGCATAAAGTCTTTAATGCGAATGCCCATCAACCATAGCGCTATAAAATAGGTAGCCGAACCCAATACCAGCAAGCCTGACAAATGAATCAATTTCGGCATCAATTTATAGGCCATCCAAGCCGCATCACTGCCCGCCGCGAAATGTAAAGCTATCGCCATCGCAATAACTGCCAACGCTAGCTTAGCCATAAATAAGAACCAGCCCGCTTGTGGTTGATACACATTGGCTTGCCGCAGATAGTAATAAAGCAAACCAGCATTCATGCAAGCGCCCAGGCCGATGGAAAGGGCTAAGCCGGCGTGCTTTAAATTAAGCCCGAATACAAAAAGCAGGTTCATTAGCTGGGTAGCCGTAAGCGTAAAAATGGCGATTTTGACCGGCGTTTTAATGTTCTGGCGCGAATAAAATGCAGGTGCCAGCACCTTCACTAAAATCAAGCCCAATAAGCCCAAACTATAAGCCATAAGCGCTTGGCGCGTCATTTCGACATCGAGCGCGCTAAATTTTCCGTAATGAAATAAACCCGTCACCAATGGCACAGCCAGCACCGCGAGTGCCACCGCTGCTGGCAGCGCCAAAATCAAGGTGAGGCGCAAACCCCAGTCCAACAATTTTGAATATTCACCATCTGCTTTATCAGCAAAGCTTTTTGAAAGACTGGGCAACAAAATGGTACCTAGCGCTACGCCCATGACGCCGGTTGGAAACTCCATGAGTCTATCGGCGTAATACAGCCACGAGACGCTGCCAGTTTGTAAAAATGAGGCAAAAATAGTATTAATTAATAGAGAAATTTGTGCGATGGAAACGCCGAATACGGCAGGGCCCATCAGCTTTAGAATACGCCAAACGCCTTCGTCTTGCAGGTTTAAGCTGTAGCGCGGAATTAAGCCGATTTTGAGCAAATACGGTATCTGATACAGTAATTGCAACACGCCGCCCACAAACACCGCCCAGGCCAAAACTTTAATGGAATGATCAAAATAAGGCGCAGCTAATAAAGCAGCGGCAATAAACGTTAAATTAAGCCAAACTGGTGTAAATGCTGGCACCGAAAAGTTACCGTAAGTGTTAAGCACGCCGCCTGCCAGCGACACCAATGAAATAAAAAATATGTAGGGAAACGTGATGCGGAGTAATTCAACAGTTAAATCAAACTTGGCTTTATCGGCAGCAAAACCAGGCGCACTAATCTGCACCACCCACGGCGCGGCGAGCATACCAACAATGGTTAGCACGACCAAAAATAAACCTAGCAAAGTCGCGACGTGATTAATGAGCGCATGGGTTTCATCGTGCGTGCGCTGATTTTTGTATTCTGCCAGAATTGGCACGAAAGCCTGACTGAATGCGCCTTCTGCGGAAATTCTACGTAGCAAATTTGGGATTTTGAATGCCACAAAAAACGCGTCCGTCATCATGCCTGCACCGAAAATACGCGCAATAAGTGTATCGCGCACAAAACCTAAAATGCGCGAGATAAACGTCATACTGCCGACTTTGGCTAAGGCGTTGAGTAAATTCATTAATTATCTGAATGAGTTAATTGAGCAACCGAGATTTTAGCACGCCGCAAGCGCTATTTTCAGCCAAGCTATTTTTAGTTTAAAGCTTGCAAATTTACTTGCAAAAACATGCAAAAAACACTAATATACGCGGCTTCGCATTAAACCCGATAAAGCATTAGGATAAACAACACATGGCAAATACCGCACAAGCACGCAAACGCGCGCGTCAATCCGTTAAAGTAAACGCACACAACGCGTCATTGCGCTCAACTTTGCGTACTGCAATTAAAAAGGTAATTAAATCTATTGAAAGTGGCGACAAAGCTGCTGCGATGGCGACTTATCAAGAAAATGTGAGCGTGATTGATCGCATCGCGGATAAAAAAATCATTCATAAAAATAAGGCAGCTCGCCACAAAAGCCGTTTGACTGCTGCAATTAAAGCATTAAAGGGCGATGCTCCAGCAATGTTGGCTAAAAAAGCTGCACCAAAAGCGAAAGCAGCACCAAAAGCCAAGGCTGCATCAGCAAAAACTACTGCACCGAAAGCGAAAGCCGCAGCGAAACCTAAAGCAGACGCAAAGCCAAAAGCTACTAAGTAATTTGAATTCAATAAAAAAGCCTCGCAGATGCGAGGCTTTTTTATTACCTAAATTTTTAGCTTTCACCAATATGTAGTTCGCTGCGCGCCACTAATGCTACATTTAGTACCGCTTTTGCATCTTTGCCAATCACTGTAAAGTGTCCCATTTTGCGGCCTTTGCGTGGTTCATGCTTGCCATACAGATGCAGCTTTAAATTGGCATGGCTGAGCGCCTTATCCCACGCGGGTTCCGTGGCATCATTCTGGACATCTTTTTTCGAACTTGCAAGCCAGCTATCGCCTAAAATATTCACCATCACGGCATTACTGTGCAATTGCGCGTCGCCCAGGGGCAAGCCCGCCGTCACGCGCACTTGCTGTTCAAATTGATTGGTCACGCAGGCATCAATCGTATAGTGGCCAGAGTTATGCGGACGCGGCGCGATTTCATTCACGAGTAGTTGATGTCCCACCACAAAAAACTCCACGCCCAGCACGCCTACGTAATCCAGCTTTTCTGCCAGTTTTTTTGCTAGCTCGCGTGCGTTGGCTTTAAGCACCTCGCTACAGCGCGCTGGTGCAATGCTGATATCAAGTATGCCATTTAAGTGGCTATTTTCCACAGTGGGGAATGTTGCAATATTACCTTGCGCATCACGTGCCAACACGACTGATACTTCCAAATCCAGCGGCAACATTTGCTCTAAAACGCAGGTCTCGTTTTTAAGCTCAGTAAACGCTTTTTGCGCCTCTGCTTGATTTTTTACGCGTGCCTGGCCTTTGCCATCATAACCAAAACGCGCTACTTTCAATATCGCAGGATAAAGCGAACTAGCATCATTAGGTAAATCGCTTGCGCTGTTAATCACCGCAAATGGCGCGACTGGCAAGCCGGCATTTTTAATAAAGTTTTTTTCCAACACACGGTTTTGTGCAATCGCTACACTAGCCGCGCTGGGGCGTACTGTCACACTTTGTGCTAGTGTTTCTAACGTTTTTGCAGGTACATTTTCAAACTCAGTTGTCACCGCTGCACAGGTTTGTGCCATTTGTTTTAAAGCAGCTGTGTCATCATAATTGGCACACAAATGTACATCGGCAATCTTGCCTGCGGGGCTGTTCTTGTCCGGGTCTAACACGGTCACTTGATAGCCTAATTCATGCGCCGCAATCACAAAAAAACGGCCTAATTGACCGCCACCTAACATGCCCAGCATAGCGGGTGCATTGATTGCCTGATTTAAGTCCACTTGTTTTGCACCCATCCTGAAATCTCTTTCTACGGCTTTTCGCTTAAAGTCATGTTTGTTACTTTTTCGCTTTGCTTAGTGCGGAATTCTGTCAGTTTTTTAGCTAAGCCAGCATCATGATTCGCCAGAATAGACACCGCAAATAGCCCAGCATTAGCAGCTCCCGCCTCACCAATAGCAAACGTCGCCACAGGAATGCCTTTAGGCATTTGCACGATAGAAAGCAATGAATCCTGGCCTTGCAAGTGCTTAGAAGGCACTGGCACACCCAGTACCGGCAACGTAGTTTTAGCCGCCACCATCCCTGGCAAATGCGCGGCGCCACCTGCGCCAGCAATGATAATTTGATAGCCTTCATTGGCTGCATTTTCCGCAAACTGAAACATCAAATCAGGCGTTCGGTGCGCCGAAACCACTTTGGCTTCATACGCTACGCCAAAATCCGCCAACATTTGCGCGGCATTTTTCATCACCGGCCAATCGCTATCAGAGCCCATAATAA
Source organism: Methylotenera sp. (assembly GCA_049687015.1). Taxonomy (GTDB): domain Bacteria; phylum Pseudomonadota; class Gammaproteobacteria; order Burkholderiales; family Methylophilaceae; genus Methylotenera_A. Next base: position 21,660 of record JBAVIP010000050.1, read on the forward strand.
TGGCTACTAATGGTTTGTTCATCCCTGTATTCTCACTAAAAGTACTCACTTTAAATTTTCTTAAATAATTATTAGATTGTGGTTTCGGCCGTTCGCTACGCTCACTTAACCTAAAGGTTAGCCTACACCGCAACACCCTATCTCTAAAGGAAATCTGCTACAGCAATCATGTTATCCCTATGAATCAGTTCGGATTCTTCCACATAACCCAAAACTTTCTCAATCTCGCTGCTGGCTTTACGCATAATCCGTGCGGTTTCCAGCGAATTATAATTCACTATGCCACGCGCGACTTCTACGCCAGATTCATTCACACAAGCCACCACATCGCCACGTTCAAAGCTACCCTGCACCTCAGTCACACCTATCGGCAACAAACTTTTACCCTCGGTTTTTAGCACTTTTACCGCACCGGCATCCAATACCAGCTTGCCGCCCAGGCGTAAGTGATCTGCTAACCACTGTTTTTTGGCGAGTATTTTAATTTGTGTGGCTTGCAAGTGCGTGCCTATTGCCTCGCCTGCATTCAAACGTATTAACACATCTTTTTCTCGACCCGATGCAATCACGGTATGCGCACCACTACTGGCGGCGCGCTTAGCAGCGAGTATTTTGGTAAGCATGCCGCCGGTACCGACATTGCTGCCTGCGCCGCCCGCCATCTGTTCTAATTCCAAATTGCCTGCGGTTTCAAAATTGATAAATTTCGCATGCTTATCTTTGCGCGGATCTGCTGAATACAGGCCTTGCTGATCGGTTAAAATCACCAAGGCATCCGCTTCAATCAAATTAGCCACCAGCGCGGCCAAGGTGTCGTTATCGCCAAAGCGGATTTCCTCTGTCACCACCGTATCATTCTCGTTAATAATCGGAATCACGTTTAAATCGAGCAGCGTTTTGAGGGTGCTGCGGGCATTCAAATAACGTTTCCTATCGGCCAGATCTTCGTGGGTAAGCAGTATCTGCGCGGTATGCAGGCCATGTTCGGCAAAGCAACTTTCGTACATTTGCACCAAACCCATTTGGCCCACCGCTGCCGCGGCTTGCAATTCATTCACTTCCACTGGGCGTTTTTTCCAGCCCAAGCGTTGCATACCTTCTGCCACCGCGCCGCTGGAAACCAGCGCAATTTGTTTGCCCTGTTTCACAAGCTGGCTAATCTGCGCCGCCCAAGCAGCTATCGCTGTTCTATCTAGCCCCTCGCCGTTATTGGTAACTAAGCTGGAGCCGACTTTAACAATCAATTTTGTACTGTTAGTGAGTAATGACTTGCTCATGTTTATGTTCGTGTTTATTTTCAGGCGCCTCAAGCGCGGCTGCTTTTACTTCATCCAAATATTCCATGATAGCGTATGTGAGCTCTTTGCAGCCTACGCCACTGATGGCGGAAATCGCAAAAACGCGGCCTTCCCAGCCATACGCTTTTACAAAATCCGCAACCACTTGTTTGGCATCCTGCACCAGATCTATTTTATTCAATACCAGCCAGCGCGGCTTGTTGTATAGCTCTTCGTCATATTTTTTAAGCTCGTTCACAATCGCCTTGGCCTCGGCCACAGGGTCAGTCGCCTCGTCAAACGGCGCAATATCTACCAAATGTAATAACAATGAAGTGCGCGATAAGTGGCGTAAAAACTGGTGTCCAAGCCCCGCGCCTTCTGCTGCGCCTTCAATCAAGCCAGGCACATCGGCAATTACAAAGCTGCGATTAGTATCCACGCGCACCACGCCTAAATTAGGGTGCAGTGTGGTAAAAGGGTAATCCGCCACTTTTGGTTTTGCGGCAGAAACGGAGCGTATAAATGTCGATTTACCTGCATTAGGCATGCCGAGCAAACCCACATCCGCTAACACTTTAAGCTCCATATAAAGCTCAAATTCTTCGCCTGGCTCGCCTTTTGTGCACTGACGTGGCGCGCGGTTTATTGATGATTTAAAATGCACATTGCCCAAGCCGTTGTTACCGCCTTTGGCCAACAACACTTTTTGACCATGCTCTGCCAAGTCAACAATCATGCGCTCTGTAGCCTTATCGGAAATCACTGTACCGACCGGTACGCGCAAAATCATGTCTTCGCCTTTTGCACCGTAACATTCTGCTCCGCGACCATTTTCACCGCGCTGCGCACGGAAGGTACGTGTATAGCGATAATCTACCAGCGTGTTGATATTGCGGTCTGCAATTGCATAGATTGAACCGCCTTTACCGCCGTCGCCGCCATTGGGACCGCCCATTGGTTCGTACTTCTCGCGGCGGAACGTAGCAACGCCGTTACCGCCATCGCCGGCATATACCTTAATCGTTGCTTCATCAATAAATTTCATGTGTAGAGTGTACCAAATAAAAAAGCCCCATCAAACGATGAGGCTTTGTTAATTCAAAAAACCTTAAACTGCAACAATACTTACGGTGTGGCGTTTTAGCGCGCCTTTAATCGCAAAAGTCACTTTACCGTCAATTTTTGCAAACAATGTATGGTCTTTGCCCATACCTACGTTTTCACCAGCGTGCATTTTGGTACCGCGTTGACGCACGATAATACTGCCTGCAGAAACCACTGTTTCGCCAAAAGCTTTAACGCCTAAGCGTTGTGAGTGTGAATCGCGACCGTTACGTGAACTACCGCCTGCTTTTTTGTGTGCCATGATCTATTCCTTATCTTTAATACTATTAGCTTTAAGTCTAATTCAATTATTCTGCAGCTTTTACGGCTTTCGCTTTTGCTGGTTTAGCAGCAGCTTGTCCTGCAGCCAAAATTTCGCCAATTTGAATTTCAGTATAGCTTTGGCGATGGCCTTGCGTTTTACGGTAATGCTTACGGCGGCGGAATTTGAAAATCATCACTTTATCAGCGCGACCATGTGAAAGCACCGTAGCATTTACTGTGGCGCCAGCAATCAGAGGCGCGCCAATGGTTGTGTTGTCGCCATCAGTAATCATCAATACTTTATCGATCACCACTTTGCTGCCAACATCGCCAGCCAGCTTCTCAATTTTTAGTTTCTCACCAGCGGCTACTTTATATTGTTTGCCACCTGTTTTAATTACTGCGTACATGTTTTTGCCTGACTTCTACACGTTCAAATGAATCGCGCATTATACGTAAATTTATTGCATTAGCAAACTAGAAAATGGTCTTTTGAGTAAAATAATGTCTATTTCGAGCTGGCATACAGCCTTGTTGCTTGCCATGCTAAAATAATATCTAATTTTAAATCATATTTTAGTCCAATTAACGTGACACCTAACTCAACTCACAATCTAGCCGAAAACCCAATTCATTCATGTATCGCGGACGAAATGCGCTTAGTCGATGGCGTCATCCGAAAATCCCTGTATTCTGATGTCACCCTAGTTAACCAAGTCGCCGAATATATTGTCAACAGCGGCGGCAAGCGCCTGCGGCCAGCCTTGGTGCTGCTTTCTGCCGGCTTGTTTGGCAACATTTCAGCCCATCACCTGCAGCTTGCAGCCATTGTTGAGTTTATTCATACCGCCACTTTATTGCACGACGACGTAGTAGATGACTCTTCTCTGCGCCGCGGTCAGCAAACCGCCAACGCCCTGTTTGGCAATGCTGCCAGTGTTTTGGTAGGTGATTTTGTTTATTCACGCTCCTTCCAGATGATGGTGACAATCGGCAATATGCGCGTGATGGAGGTGCTGGCACAAGCCACCAATGTGATTGCGGAAGGCGAAGTATTACAGTTACTTAATGTGCACAATGCGGATATTTCAGATGAAGCGTATCTGCAGGTCATCCGCTACAAAACCGCCAAGTTATTTGAGGCCGCAACACGCTTAGGCGCCATTATTTCAAACGCCTCTGCCACAGATGAAGGCGCACTCGCAGTTTACGGCATGCACTTGGGTACCGCCTTCCAGTTAATTGATGACGTGCTGGATTTAAGTGGCAACAGCCAAGACATCGGTAAAAATCTGGGGGATGACTTGGCGGAGGGAAAACCTACACTGCCTTTGCTTTACGCCATGCGCAATAGTGACGCTGCACAAAGCGGCATGATACGTAATGCTATTGAAAATGGTGGTTTAAATAATTTGCCGCAAGTCATTGAGGCAGTAAAAAATTCCGGTGCATTAGCGCATGTAAAAAAAGTGGCCGAGGTTGAAGCTAGTATTAGCTGCGCGGCCATTACCCATTTTCCTGAAAGCAAATACAAACAAGCGCTGATTGCTTTAGCTGAGTTTGCGGTTAAGCGGGACTTTTAGTTAGACGAATCCTTCTAATTCAACGTAATCGGCTCGCCGCTATCCGCATGGTAGTAACTCAAATGTGCGCAATCACTGGTGCCGCTGGTTAAGCTACCATCGAACAAAGATTTACCTTCCACATCCACTACCGCGTAGCCATTGTGGTACAGAGTTACCTCTGCCAATTTTGGCGCTAATTTTGATGATAGCTTTGCGGCATTTATTTTGCCTTTTTCACGCATGGCAAAACTGATGCAGGTTTCATCCTCATCTTCGCCATAAACTTCCCAATCGTTTTCACCGGTAAGCTGAGCCAGCCAGCCTGGCAAATCAACCTCCACGCGGCAAATAACCGGCTCATCCCAAGCAGGATGGCTAAAATTACTCAACTCAATCAAGTCGTTTACATTCATTTGCGGTTCATTTTGGTCAGTCATTTTGGTTCCTTTACGCTTACAACATCATAGACATCTTTAAAATGGTGTTTGTTTACTTTTTTTCAAGCAATTTTTACGCCATATCGAATACTAAAGTTGCACACTTTTACTAACGATGACATGATTACATTAGTTTACATAACTTTTAGGCTCAATATGTTTGATTTTTTAATGCCATTGTCTGATTTTCTGCGCGCAGAACCCACCTTTTTTGTGACATTCTCTGTCATTTTCGGGCTCATGATAGGTAGTTTCCTTAATGTGGTGATTCACAGGCTGCCCAAGATGATGGAGCGCGAATGGCATGCCAATTGTTTGGAGTTACAAGGAAAAGAGGTGCCGGAACAACCCAAATACACCATTGTGACGCCACGCTCCGCCTGCCCTAATTGCGGACATCAAATAACCGCTTTGGAGAACATCCCCATTATCAGCTACCTGATGCTGGGCGGCAAATGCAAAGGCTGCAAAACTAAAATCAGCATACGCTACCCGCTTGTAGAAGCGTTAACTGGCGCTCTGATTGGCCTAGTAGCCTACAAATACGGCTACACATATACGACTTTATTTGCGTGGATATTTGTGCTTGCGCTGATTACCATGACATTTATCGATTTCGACACCCAATTATTGCCAGACGACATTACCCTGCCTTTGCTATGGCTGGGGCTGCTGTTTAACCTGAACGGAGGCTTTACTGACCTGAAGTCTGCCGTCATCGGCGCCATGGCGGGCTATCTCATTTTATGGTCAGTGTATTGGCTATTTAAGCTCGTCACCGGCAAAGAAGGCATGGGCTATGGCGACTTCAAGCTGCTAGGCGCTATCGGCGCGTGGTTTGGCTGGCAACTACTGCCTGCGGTGATTTTGTTAAGCTCTGTAGCTGGCGCGGTGATTGGCATCGGCATGATTATATTCCGTGGCAAGACTGGTGGCACAGCCATTCCATTTGGACCATTTTTAGCCTTGGGTGGCATTGCGGCGCTGTTTTTTGGGCAGCAGCTAGCCGGCTTTTACCTGACTTAAAATGTATGTAGTAGCACTTACGGGCGGCGTCGGCAGCGGCAAATCGACCGCCGCCAGCATATTTGCCAAGCTGGGCGTGCCTGTGACTGATGTCGATGTCATTTCGCACCAACTCACAGCAGCCAATCAGCCGCTGGTTAAAGACATTGAAGCAAGTTTTGGCAGCACATACATCACGCCGGAAGGCGCATTAAACCGTACTGCCATGCGGCAATTAGTATTTAAAGATGATGCCGCGCGCACCAAATTAAACGCGATTTTACACCCCGCAATTTATGATGAAGCCCTTTTACAATTACAAGCAAACCAAATGCACTTAAGTGACAGCGCGCCGTATCAAATTCTGGTAATTCCATTACTGTTTGAAAGCCCGCGTTATTTACCGCATATCAACCGCATTTTAGTCATCGATTGTGATGAAAAAATACAAATCGAGCGCGTGAAGCAGCGCAGCCAACTACCCGAACCTGAAATAATCAATATTATCAAGGCACAAACTCCGCGCAAAAAGCAGCTTTCAATAGCTGATGATGTGATAGAAAACAACGGAAGTGTTGAAAGGTTACGTGAAAAAATCTTAGAAATTCACCAGAAATACATTAATACTTGCTTACTTAGCAAAACAATTTCATAATTCACATCAATTTATTATTATAAGTTGGCAGACCTTTATTTTTAACTATGTCTAGCTACGAATTTCCATTTAACGAGCGTATCCGCACACTTTTGCGATTAGAGGATTTGTTCGGTAAAATCTTGCTCAACGCTGAGGCCGGGCATCAATATAGCCATCACAGTGCGCTCATTTCGCTTTTACAGATGCTGGATATTATCGAACGTGCTGATCTTAAAATGGATTTGGTGCAAGAGCTGGATCGTCAACGACTTAGCATGCAAAATTTGCGCGGTAACCCAGTGATTGCCGAAAAAGTATTAGATAACATCCTCAGAGAAATTGGCGCTTGCTCCACTGCGTTACGCAGCGACAATGCGAAACTAGGCCAACATCTGCGCGAAAACGAATGGCTGATGAGCATCAAGCAACGTAGCGGTATTCTTGGTGGCGTATGTCAGTTCGATTTACCTTCATACCACTACTGGCTAAATTTGGATCCGGCGCAACGTAAAATTGATTTCGATAGTTGGCTTACACGTCTCAAGCCGATGTACGACGCAATCAAAACGATCCTGCATATCTTACGTGGCAGCGGAATCTCCACAAAATATCACGTCGATAATGGATTTTTTCAGCAGATGATAGGCGGGGCAAAACCCGCGCAGATGTTAAGAATTGAAATTAGTGACAAATACCCATGCTTTCCCGAAGTGAGTGCAAACAAGTATGCTATTAACGTGCGCTTTTTTGAACTAGATTTTGTACAAAAACCTAAGCAATGTGAGCACGAGCTTGATTTCACCATGACCTTATGTAATCTTTAAGCAATGTCCGCAATTAAATCGCCAAAACTAGTTGCATGCCCCAATTGCAAAAAACTATCTGAGTACAGTGCCAGCAACCCTTTTCGGCCGTTTTGCAGCGAGCGCTGCAAGCTGATTGACTTGGGTGACTGGGCGAATGAAAACTATAAAATCCCTGATAACAAGCCGCCTGAGGAGCCAGATGAATTTAATGAATGAATTTATCCGCTTTATTGGCTGTCTCACTTTTTTATTTAATGAAAACTTAATATGCAAATTCTCAAATTTTTAGTTTTAGCCGGTCTACTCGCAGCTTGCAGTGCAAAAGCTGGAGTGGAAATCACAGATGCCTGGGTGCGCGCGAACGCGCCAGGACAAAGCGTTGGCGCGGCTTACATGACGCTGAAAAGCGCAGAAGACAGCACTTTTGTTTTCGCAGAGACACCTGCAGCGGGTTCGGTAGAAATTCATAGCATGAGCATGGCCAACGGCGTAATGAAAATGCGCATGCTGGAAGAATTGCCACTGAAAGCAGGCAAGGCTGAGAAGCTTGCCCCTGGCGGCTTTCATCTGATGTTGCTGGATTTGAAGAAACCCTTGAAAGCCGGTGAAAAAGTGACGTTCAGGCTCTGCTTTAAAGACAAGACCAATAAGATCACTGACCAAACCATCACGCTGCCGATTAAAGAAGCAAATTAGTAGCGACACCCCGCTGAATGGCGATACCACGCGCGCCATAACTAAGGGCCACAGGCAAGTCACTAAGCGCCATGCCGCCAAGCGCATAAATAGGCAGCGTCATATTTTCTGACATCTCGGCAAATTTTTGCCAGCCCAAAGGCTCGGCTTCTGGATGGCTGAGGGTTGATTTTACTGGTGACAACACGACAAAATCTAAATCTAACTTTTGCGCATGCGCCAATTCCATTGCGTTGTGGCATGATGCCGCCACCACTAAACCCGCTGGCTTCGTTTTTAGCACTAATAAGGCGCGGCTTGGTAAATGTACGCCGTGTGCGCCCAATTCCCGCGCCAGGCCGATATCTTCACTTATTAGCACCTTTGCGCCATAGGGTTTAGCAAGTGTAATCACTTGCGCGGCAAATTTCATGAATGCGTCTTTTGAAAGATGTTTCTCACGTACCTGAATAAGCTTTAGGCCGCGCGCCAGCTGATTTTTATGCGCTTCAAAAAAAGTCTGTTCACCCATTTCTGCTACATTACTAATCACATAAATCGGCGGCAGTGCCAGTGCTTTTATAATCGGCGCGTTTGCGGGTAAAACCGGTGAAACCGTGATATTTTCTGCGCTTTGCCAGCTTAGTTGCTGGTTCTCACGTGGGATTAATTCGCCTTGCCAGGCATCAACAAAATAAAAGTGTAAAAGTACGGTTTTTGCCGGTGCATCGTGATTTGCAGGGTAATCAAACCGGCGCGTGATCCATTGCTGAATAGACGTTGGCGTAACATTTAACTCTTCTCGTAGCTCGCGGGTTAGTGCGTGCTCTGGCGTTTCATTTTCTTCAATCTTACCACCCGGAAACTCCCACCAACCGGCCCAGCCTTTGCCTTGCGGCCGACTGGCTAGTAAAAACTCACTTTGCCCGCCCTCTTTTTTTTGCTGCAAAATGGCAACAGCGACGTGGATTACCATGCTAAATTAGCTAAACTGTTTTTAGCCTCTATACTTTTAACAGCAGTGCTTTTAACTACGCTGCCTTTAGCTACGGTAGTCAGCATTAATTTTCACGTAATCATAAGAGAAATCGCAGGTCCAAATCGTGATGTTTTCGTTGCCGCGATTTAAGACCACGCGCACCAGAATGTCAGATTCTTTCATAATCGCTGCGCCTTGTTCCTCGCGGTAACTGGCCGCGCGACCACCGTTTTCCGCCACCAGAACATCACCTAGATAAAGCTGCAGATTATCCACATCCAAGTCATCAATCCCTGCATAACCGATTGCTGCCAAAATGCGGCCCAGGTTTGGATCAGAAGCGAAAAACGCGGTTTTGATTAGCGGTGAATGCGCGATGGCATACGCCACTTTGCGACATTCAGCCTCGTTCTTGCCACCTTCCACCGTCACCGTCATGAATTTGGTTGCACCTTCGCCATCACGCACAATCGCCTGCGCCAGCTCAACAGCAACTTCAGTTAACGCATCGCGAATTGTAGTGAAAGATTGGCTATCTTCTGTTATTTCCGCATTTCCTGCCTGATTGGTCGCCATCAAAATCAGGCTGTCGTTGGTCGAAGTATCGCCATCCACCGTGATGCAGTTAAACGATTTATTTACTGCATATTGGATGATGCTTTCCAAGGCACTTTGACTCACCGCAGCATCGGTCGCAATGTAACCCAGCATGGTCGCCATGTTAGGGTGAATCATGCCGGAGCCTTTGCTGATGCCGGTAATCGTTACCTGCTTGCCACCCAATGTTAACTTGCGAGAAGTTCCTTTGGCAACAATATCCGTCGTCATAATCGCTTCAGCTGCATTCAGCCAGTTGTATTCTTTCAGGTTCTCAATCGCGGCCGGTAAACCCGCGATGACTTTATCCACCGGCAAAGGCTCCAGAATTACACCCGTTGAAAACGGCAGCACCTGATTGGCGTTGATATTCAACAAGTTACCCAAGGCTTCACAGCTTTGTCTGGCGCGATTCAAGCCGTCCTCACCCGTGCCCGCATTTGCGCAGCCCGTATTCACCAGCAAAGCGCGGATACCATTTTTTACAGCCAAATGTTCTTTACACAACACCACTGGCGCGGCGCAGAACCTGTTTTTGGTGAACACACCCGCGACGTGGCTGCCTTCCGCCAACGTCATCACCAACACGTCTTTACGGTCCGGCTTGCGCACATGGGCTTTGGCAAATCCTAATTTAACGCCTCTGACAGGCAATAGGGATGCGGCTTCCGGAGCAGCTAACTTTACTGGCATATTCCAAATTCCTTATGTTTTTTTCAAATCATGCACGACGCCAGGTCGTGCCTTGTGGTGTATCTTCTAAGATAATACCTTTATCAGCTAAATCTTTACGGATGCTGTCTGCTTCTGCAAAGTTTTTGACATTTTTGGCTTCCGCTCTATTTAAAATCAAATCGTTAATTTGATCGTCACTTAAGCTGACAGTTACTGTTGGTTCGTAAAATTGATTTTTGTTAACGAATAAAATATCCTGAACTATTTTTTGCGTAAAGAAATCATTATCCTGTAGCAAGCCAACCACCGCACCCAAGTTTTTCAGCAAACTTGCCGCTTCAACCGATTGGGTTTTATTCACTTCATTCGCCAAATCAAACAACACCGCCATCGCTTCTGGCGTGTTGAAATCATCATCCATCGCCTCTTTAAATCGTGCGGCTTGCGGATGATTCCAATCGATAGTGTTGGTGCTTACTTCGCGGCCACGCAAGGCAGTATAAAGCCTCGTCAGCGATGCTTTTGCATCATCCAAATGCTGGTCAGAATAATTAAGTGGGCTACGATAATGCGCACGCAAGATGAAAAAACGCACCACTTCTGGCTTATATTTATTCAGCACTTCGCGAATAGTGAAAAAGTTGCCGAGCGATTTGGACATCTTCTCATCATCCACACGCACAAAGCCATTGTGCATCCAGTAGTTGGCCATCTGGCAGCTATGCGCGGCCTCGCTCTGCGCAATTTCATTCTCGTGATGCGGAAACTGCAGATCCTGTCCGCCGCCGTGAATATCAAAATGCTCGCCCAAATGTTTTTCACTCATCACCGAACATTCGATATGCCAGCCAGGGCGACCCTTGCCCCAGGGGGAATCCCAGCTTGGCTCGTGGGGCTTTACCGATTTCCATAATACAAAATCCATTGGGTCTTTTTTATGCGTATCCACTTCTACACGTTCTCCAGCGCGTAAATCGTCTAAACTTTTACCTGACAATTTGCCGTAATCCGCAAAGCTGCGCACGCTATAAAACACATCACCATTACTGGCTAAATAAGCGTGGCCTTTTTCAATCAACTTAGAAATCATGCCAATCATGCCATCGATATACGCCGTGGCGCGCGGCTCGATATCTGGGCGAATAATGCCTAACTTGGCAGAATCTTCATCCATAGCATCAATAAAACGCTGCGTCAAATTACCGATAGATTCGTTGTTTTCATTGGCACGTTTGATGATTTTGTCGTCAATATCGGTGATATTGCGCACATAAGTCACATCGAAGCCAGATGCACGAAACCAGCGCGAAACCATATCGAACACCACCATCACGCGGGCATGGCCCAGATGGCAAAAATCATACACCGTCATGCCGCATACATACATGCGGACTTTATTTGCTTCAATTGGGGTGAATGTTTGCTTTTCGCGGCTGAGAGAGTTGTAAATTTTTAACATTTGCGAATTATAACGGCGTTAAACCGAACAAAATAGGTAAAAAATTGCAATTTAGTGCTTTAACACCAATATGGCTATTGGATGTTAGCTATGCAATTGATAGAATGCGGTTTTTACTAATTCTTTTAAGTATATCATAATGACAATTCGTAGCGCTTTGCTAACCTCGTCACCTGCATCGCATCTGGCAAAAATTTTTGCTCTCCTCATAATAGCTTTATCATTTATGTCATTAAATGTTTTTGCTGATGAGCTAAAAGATATTTCGCAAATGGCGGAGCAAGGCCAGCAAGCTGCCGCTCTAGATCGCATTAATGCATATTTAGCGGCTAACCCGCGTGATGCACAAGCAATGTTCATGAAGGGCATTATTCTGGCCGAAAGCGGTAAACGTGATGATGCGGTTAAAACATTCACCGACTTAACCGAAAAATACCCTAACCTGCCAGAGCCGTATAATAACCTCGCGGTATTGTATGCCGATGCAGGTCAATACGATAAAGCCAAAAAAGCATTGGAAGCAGCCATTAAGACGCACCCAAGCTACGCCACTGCCCACGAAAACCTGGGCGATATTTATGCGCGCATGGCCTCAGAGGCTTACGACAAGGCACTGCAGCTTGATAACGGCAATGCGCGTGCGCAAAGCAAGTTGTCAATGATTAAAGATTTATTTAGCACAGGCAACAAAACCACGCTTGCTGCCAAATCGAATGAGGTAAGTAAAAGTGAAGCTGGCAAACTTACCAAAACTGGAACATTCCCAATTCGGCCGGCTGATAAAAAGACTGAGCCTGTTAAACCAGCAGCCGACATTAAGCCAGCCACAGACATTGCTGCAGCCAATGTTGCTGCAAATGAGGAACAAAATATTACCGATGCGGTAAACAATTGGGCCAAAGCGTGGTCGGATAAGGATGTGAGTAAGTATTTGGCCAGTTATGCCGATAGTTTTAAACCGGTCAAAGGTGAAAGTCGTAAAGCTTGGGAGCAAACACGCCGCGAACGCATCAGCAAGCCGGCAAGCATTAACGTTGGACTGGCGAACCAGAAAATAATGATGGATGGCAACGAGAATGCAAAAGTTAGTTTCAGACAGTCCTACCAAGCTGGCGGCAAACCAATTCGCACCCACAAAACGTTGATGTTGAAGAAAACTAACGGCGTTTGGTTAATTGAACAAGAAATTGCATCGAATTAATTTTACAGAAATACCTTAAATCAGGAATGACCGAAAATTGAAATGCAATTGATTCAAAAATTTAAGTTTTTCAAAGCCATTTTTGTTACGGCTTGTATTGTATTGCCTTGGAATGCCACGGCCATTAATCATGGTAGCTTGGCAGACCAACTGCTCGGCAAAAAATTTGGTCGCAATTTGGTCGAAAGCCTGCTAGTAAAAAGCCTGCTGGAAATCACCGAGGGTCGAACCAAACAAGCTTTCGATACAGTAGATGAACTCATCCGCGCCGCGCCAAATTTCAAGTTGGCTTATCTTATTCGTGGTGATTTACTTGCCTCGCAAGGTCGTGCGTTAAAAACTTTTGGTGACTCTAACGCGATTAGCACCGGCAGCAAGCCCAGTAGCGAGGAAATTGAAGGCTTAAGGAACGAGGCTCGCACGCGCATTGAGTATTATCTATCTGAAAAGAAAACATCACAACAGCCTAACTTGCTGGTTAAATTGAGTAATGAGCAAGAACATTTGATCGTAGTAGACGCTGCTAAATCGCGCCTGTTTTTGTACAAGAAAGTAGATGGCGCTTTGCAATATGTGGCTGATTATTATGTAACTATTGGCAAAAATGGCTCTGGCAAACAAGTGCAAGGTGACAAACGCACGCCTTTGGGGGTTTATTTTGCAGGACAAAAAATCACCCAGCAATTGGCTGATATGTATGGTGATGCAGCCTACCCGCTTAATTACCCAAACGAATTAGACCAGCATCTAAACAAAAATGGTTCCGGTATTTGGCTACATGGCACGCCCACAAATACTTACAGCCGCCCGCCGCGCGCCAGCGATGGCTGCGTAGTGCTTAGCAACCCAGATTTAAAAGCCTTGGCGCCAGTTCTGCAAACAGGAAAAACACCAGTAATTATTGCCAGCAATCTTGAATGGCTGGAAAGTGACCAATCAGACGAAAAATTAGAAGCACAGGAAGCCGAAAAGCAAGCACTGCAAAAAGCCATTGAAGACTGGCGCAAAGATTGGGTTGCGCAAAATACTGACGGCTACCTAAGCCATTATTCGAAAAAGTTTTTTTATAGCGATGGTGGCTTTGACAAATGGGCAGATTACAAACGTAGCGTTCAGGCAGCCAAATCCAAGGTGTCGATTCAGCTCGAGGACATCAGCATGTTTGGTTACCCGGATTCCGAACAACCCATTATCGTGGTTAATTTCGAACAGGATTTTAAAAGCCAGACTTTGCAAAATAAAATGCGCAAACGCCAATACTGGGTGAATGAAAACAATCAATGGAAAATAATTTATGAAGGCGCTGGCTGATGCTCAATATTAAGCTCTGTTTTTCTGGCATATTGCTTGCCTGTACAACCAATATCCATGCGGCTCCCAGCGTAGAGTTTCAAACCTCGCAAGGCAATTTCACGATTGAACTTTACCCAGAAAAAGCACCTAAAACAGTGGCTAATTTTTTACAATATGTCAACGATGGCTTTTACGAAAATACCATTTTTCATCGCGTCATCAACCGCTTTATGATTCAAGGTGGCGGCTTTGAGCGCGACTTGACCGAGAAAAATACGCGCGCACCGATTGTTAATGAATCCAGCAACGGTTTATTGAACGAAACGGGCACCATCGCCATGGCGCGCACGGCCGACCCCGATTCTGCCACTGCGCAATTTTTCGTAAATCTGGCTGATAATCAATTTTTAAACTACACCAGCCCCAACCCTGAACAAATCGGTTACTGTGTGTTTGGCAAGGTCACCAGCGGTTTCGAAGTGGTGCAGAAGATTGGCCTTAGCCCAACGACCAGCATGGGCAGAAACGCTGATGTGCCGGTTAAACCCATCACCATTAAAAGTGTAAAACTGCTTGCTGAAGTAGCCAAGTAAGTTTTTACTTTATTCATTTTTTTTAAACAAATTATTAAGGATTTATTGTGGTTAAACTTTCAACCAATTTTGGCGATATTACACTTGAACTAAACGCCGAGAAAGCACCCATTACCGTGGCCAATTTTTTACAATACGTAGAAAAAGGTTTCTACGATGGCATGATTTTTCATCGCGTCATTGACGGCTTTATGGTTCAGGGCGGTGGCTTTGACACCAATATGAAACAAAAGGCCACTGATGCCGAAATTAAAAACGAAGCGGATAACGGCTTGAGTAACGATAATTACACCATTGCCATGGCACGTACATCCATTCCGGATTCCGCAAGCAGCCAGTTTTTTATTAACGTTGCCGATAACGATTTTCTTAACCACACCGCGCCTACATCAAGCGGTTGGGGTTACTGTGTATTCGGTAAAGTGGTCGAAGGCATGGACGTAGTAGATAAGATTAAAAGCGTTAAAACCACCAGTAAAGCAGGGCATCGCGACGTACCAGTTGAACCTGTGATTATAGAAAAAGCTAGTGTTATTTAATACTAAATCCATCTCTTAAATGGATCACTGTTTATTTATTTCCGACTTGCATCTATGTGATTCACGCCCGCACATCACCAAAGTTTTCATTGCGTTTTTAAAAAAGACTGCTGCTAATGCCCAAGCGCTGTATATCTTGGGCGATTTATTTGAATACTGGGCGGGCGACGATGCCATTACAACCGGCACCCACAAATCCATTATTGATGCGCTTGGAAATATCACCAAGCAGGGCGTAAAAGTTTTTTTTATGCCTGGAAATCGTGATTTTTTAATCGGTGAAGGTTTTGAAAAAGCCACAGGAATTACAGTCCTAGCTGACCCAAGCTTAATCACGCTTTATGGCAAACCTGTGTTACTAAGCCACGGCGATGCACTGTGTACCGACGATGTCGCTTATCAACAATTTCGTAGTGAAGTGCGTAGTAGCACTTGGCAAACCCAATTTTTAAGCCAGCCATTAATTAATAGAATCGCTTATATTGAGCAACTGCGCGCCAAAAGCGAGCAGGAAAAATCTGAAAAGTCGATGCAGATTATGGATGTCAACATGACTGCAGTTGATGGTTTACTGCGCGACTATGCATACCCGCCACTATTCATTCATGGGCACACACACCGCCCCAATAAACATATCCACAAACTGGATGGAAATATATGTGAGCGCTGGGTGTTGGGCGATTGGTACGAACAAGGCAGTTACCTAAAACTTAGTGCTAACGGCTGTCGTTCTCAAGCACTATCATCATAAAATAGCCAATGGCAAAAAAAATATTAGTGTGCACTAACTATCGCGCAAACCCCAACAATCCTTCATGCGCGGCGCGCGGCAGCAAAGAAGCAGCGTCAGCATTAACGCAGCAATTAAAGAAAAAAAATGTGTTGATAGAAGTGGAAGAATCGCCATGCATGGGTTTTTGCAATATCGGGCCAAATATTCACCTGATTCCAAACGGCGAGTTTTTTCATGAAGTTTCTGACAAAAAATTCGCCAAAATCATTAAAACCGCAAAAATATTTTTAGAGAACTAACTTGCTAAAATGCCATATATCCGGGAATACTGGCAGGATCTACTTCATCAATTTGCGCGGATTCCAGAAACTTCTCGGCATAACGAAGATATATTTTTTCACGAATAAATAAATCAAAAATATCCGGGTCAATATGATTGTCCAGCCGCATTTTTCCTAAAATATTCAGTGTTTCTGAAAGTGTTTTCGCTTTTTTGTAAGGCCTGTCTTTAGAAGTGAGTGCCTCAAAAATATCTGCAATCCCCATCATGCGTGCCGGAATGGACATTTGTTCGCGCGTTAAGCCTTTAGGGTAGCCTTTACCATCCATGCGCTCATGGTGCCCGCCTGCATACTCCGGCACGCGCCGCAAATCTTTAGGGTAAGTGAGCGCATTCAGCATACTAATGGTCACTGAGATGTGATTGTTAATCACCATACGCTCCTCTGAGGTTAAAGTGCCGCGCTCTATGGTGAGGTTATACACCTCGTCTTCGCTTAAAAATTTAGCCGTATGGCCAGAGTCGTTCAGATACTCGTAATTGGCAATATCCTTAATACGCTGCAGATCTTCTGGCTGCATGGATTCACCGCCAATATTCACTTTACGAATAAAGTTTTTATCTTCTTCGAGTGTTCTTTTAATAACACTGATTTCATGGTCAAGTTGCAGCGAATTGACATTCGCACCGTTTCTGGCTGATGCCACCGCTTTACGTAAACAGGCATTTTCACGCTGTGTTTTGAGTAACTCAAATCGATGGTCAATCAAATGAATGCGGTCAAAAATGGTTTCCAACTTGGTCGCTTTATCCATTACATATTCTGGCGTCGTGACTTTGCCACAATCATGCAGCCATGCTGCAATTTTGAGTTCATAGACCTCTTTTTCGGTCATGGTAAAACTTTTCAGCGGGCCTTCATTGGTCCTAATCGCAGCCTCGGCTAGCATCATAGTGAGCTCTGGTACACGCTGGCAATGCCCGCCGGTATAAGGAGATTTCTCATCAATGGCATCTGCGATCAGCTTGATGAAAGACTCGAATAAATTTTTAAGGCCTTCAATTAAATTGTGATTGGTAAGTGCCACAGCGGCTTGCGAGGCAAGCGACTCTACCAAACGCTGATGCGATTCAGAGAACGCAATGATTTGACTGGTCTGCGGATCAATAGCGTTGATCAGCTGTAAAACGCCGATAATCTCATTTTCATGATTTTTCATCGGCACGGTTAAAAATGATTTTGAGCGATATCCCGTTTTTTGATCAAATTTTCGCGTGCCGGAAAAATCGAACCCCTCCGTTAAATAAGCATCGGCAATATTCACCGTTTTAGCATTAACCACGCTATAAGCCGCGACCATATTGATGTTTGGCTTGCCATCTTCAAGGTAAATCGGCAGTAGTGGAAATGGAATCGCCTTGCCGGTTGTACCACCCATCGCAATATCCAGGCTCAGTGTGCGCATGATCTCAAACTTGAGCTTGGCATCTTCGGTCACCGTATATAGCGTACCGCCATCGGCATTGGTGAGTTCTTTCGCACCTAATAAAATGATTTCGAGCAGGCGATTATTATCGCGCTCAGCCGAGAGCGCCACGCCTATGGAGTGCAGGCGCTCGAGTTGATTTAGCATATCTGAAGTTTGCATCGGACCTTGCACTACGTCTTGAACAGAAGAATGTAATTACAATACATCAAAAAAACTGGTCATCAATATAATTGCTTAAGCCAGATAGAATTCCATTTTTACACCTGACAAATCAATCACATCATGGTCATTTAATGCATAGGCCTGCATGCCAACACTTTGCCCATTCACGATCGGGTGCTTTTCACCTTCCACATGTGCAATAAAGTAGCCATGCGGCCGCTTGGTAATAACCGCCACTTGCACCCCAGGCTTGCCTAGCGTGGTTAATGCTTTGTTTAATGAAAGTTCGCGGCCAGAGTTGGTACCATTTAACACCTGCAAATGGCCTATTTTTTGAGCATTTCCAGTCGTATCTACAGGTATTTTCTGAGTTGGCTCTGCGGCCGCCGCTTGTATTGCTGCAGCCACTGGCACTGACGTTAGTACTGGTGTTGGTGTAGGTGTAACCGAATCGCCGTCGCCGCCCTTCTCATCAACATCTTTCTCAATATCGGCTTCTATTTCGGGTGCAGGCACAACCAGCCTTGCAGGCCGCATCACAACGGTGTTTTCAAAACCATTGCGGTTAGCAGGCGTTTTTTCTTGTGCCAGATTCTCATACCTAAGCTGGTATTTACCAATCTCTATGACATCATTGTGATGCAACACATGTTTTTTTACAGGCTTATCATTTACCAAGGTGCCATTGGTGCTATTCAAATCCTCTAAAAAAGAATCGTTACCAATGGTCGTAATGGTCGCATGATCGCCACTCACTGCTAAATTATCAATATGAATATCGTTTGATGGACGGCGCCCGATGGTGATGCGCTCTTTATCCAAGGCAAATTCCCCTAGTGAATTGCCGTCTAATGAAAAATGTAACTTTGCCATAATCACCCTTGCCGTACTTTTTGATTTGTCATTTTTTGTTTTACCATTTGGAACTTTGCTACATGAAATTCTTGATGCTTCCAAGCAAGCTCTTAACCCAACCTTTTTCGGCCGTAAACTCTTTTTTTACTATGGCTATCACCACCGAAATATTATCTGTACCGCCATGTTCATTTGCAGATTGAATCAATTTGTTTGCCGCATACGAAATATTACCATTAGCTTCACGCAGCGTTTTAGCTATTTCTGCGTCATCAATGAGATCTGACAGCCCGTCAGAACACAGCAAATACACGTCACCCACCTCAACATCCAGCTCCTGTAAATCCAAATCCACTTCAGGATCCACGCCCAGCGCGCGTGTAACGAGATTTTTATGATGAGACAATTTTGCCTGTTTCTCAGTCATCATCCCCGAGTTAATCTGCTCTTGCACTACTGAATGGTCTTCTGTAAGTCGTACTAACTTTTCATCACGCAGGCGGTACATCCGTGAATCGCCAATATGTCCCACCACCAGTTTATTATCGGTAAAAATGCCCGCCACCAATGTCGTACCCATACCAGCACATTGCGGTTGATTTTGCGAAATTTGATAAATCGCTGTATTGGTTTTCTCAACTGCATCTATCAGCATGTGCGATTCTGGTAATAAATTGTGCGCGGATTTCTTCAAGCGCGATTTATTCTGCATAGCTTCTGTAACCTCAGCCGCTATCATCAGCACGGCGATTTCGCTTGCTACTTCGCCCGCCTGGTAGCCGCCCATACCATCAGCCAATACCAGCAAGCCTATCGACAAATCACTCGCAATCGCATCTTCATTATGATCGCGAAATAAGCCTACATCGGTAAGCCGCACTACTGTTATCGCGTCTGATACATTCAAAGTTTCAAGCCCACAAATGTATGAATCGTTATTATCATTATTGAAAGCCTAGTATATCTATTGCCGTCTAAACTCCTGCGGCCTAGCACTCGCAGCTACTTTATCCAATACGCCATTGATGTACTTATGCCCGTCTACACCGCCATATAGTTTCGCCAATTCAACGCCTTCGTTAATGGCGACGCGGTATGGAATGCTCATATCAAACATGAGTTCAAACGATGAAATTCGCAAAATCGCATGCTCTACAGGACTTAATTCTTCTACTTTTCTATCAATAAAGGCTGAAATTTGCTGGTCAAGCTCATTTACTTTATCAGTCACTCCCTCCAGCAGATGTTTAAAATACGCTTCATCTGCTTTTGTGTATTCCGGGTCATCTTGCGCATCCAAGATAATTTGTTTTATTTCACCGGCATTGATCATGCCGCGATACACCGCCTTCAAGACCAGTTCACGCGACTTGCGGCGATTTTGACTTATTTTTGGTTTTTTAGCTGCCTTGATTTCAACCTTGCTATCACTCATAACGCATGCACCAAATTAGCCATTTCAATCGCCACCTGCGCGGCCTCCGTGCCTTTAACCAGCATGCGCGCCAGCGCCTGGTCGTCATCTTCTGTCGTTAACACCGCATTGGCCACCGGCACGCCTGTGTTGAGCTGAACCTCTGAAATGCCGCGCGCAGACTCGTTTGCGACCACTTCAAAGTGATAAGTTTCGCCACGGATAATCGCACCTAAAGCAATCAATGCATCGTATTTTTCACTCAAGGCCATGTGCTGCAAAATAAGCGGCGTTTCCAGTGCGCCCGGCACAGTGGCAATGCGGATATGCTCAGGTTTAACGCCTAGCTTTAACAGTTCTGCATGGCAAGCCGCCAGCAAGCCTTCGCCAATATCGCTATTAAAGCGCGATTGCACAATGCCGATCTTTTTGCCCGCGCCGTCTAAGTTAATGTCTATTTTATTCAATTAATTCTCTAATAATGTGCTAAAACCGCTATTTTACCTGATAAGCACTGACACATTTTGCCGGTTTTATCTAAACTCCGCTAAATAGTACCCAAGCCTTTTGCACCGTGCTCCAAACACCATAGCTAATCGGTATCAATACAGCCGCCCAGGCCAACTTAACCAGAATGGGATGCTGTTCTGCATTGCTCATTGAAGCTGCATTTGCTGAGGCATTTTGTAATGATTTCTCATGACTGATTTTATGCACTTCCTCTAACTCTGCGTCCGTCATAAAGTATTTATCCGCTACTGGCCTCACCAGCATATTGGCAAAAAACCCTACAACCAGCAAGCCTGCCAGCACGACAAAAATCGGTGCGTAAATCTGGTCAAACGGGATGCCTTTTTCCAGCCGGGTATCGTGCATATAATTCACCACCACCGGCCCTAAAATGCCCGCTGTCGACCACGCAGTAAGCAAGCGCCCATGAATCGCGCCGACAAACTGCGTACCGAACATATCCGCCAGATAAGCCGGAATAGTGGCAAAACCGCCGCCATACATAGAGGCAATGACGCAAAAGCTTGCCACAAACAAGGCCAGTGATTTCATGCCCGCCATATAAGTGGCGGTGCAATATAAAATGGCGCCTAATGTGAAGAAAATAAAGTAGGTGCGTTTGCGACCAAGCTTATCTGACGAGCTAGCCCAGCCGATGCGACCAAAAATATTGAATAGTGAAATTAGGCCAACGAAGCCTGCACCAACAGCGGCGGCCTTGGCGGTTAAACCTTCATCGGCTTTTATCTCGGCAAAACCGATACTGTGTTCTGCTGTACCTACGGGGGCAATTAAAGCACCGCCAAATGTCTCTTGCAACATAGGCGCAGCTGCGCCAATAATGCCAATGCCCGCCGATACATTCATGCACAGCACCAGCCATAGCAGCCAGAACTGCGGTGTTTTATGTGCATTTTTTAAATGTACATGGCGCGTTGCAATCATGGTGTTTTTTGTTGTGTCCGGCGGCGTCCAGCCGGCTGGCTTCCAGCCCACTGGCGGCACACGATAACCTAGCGATCCGCTGAGCATAAACACAAAATATATCGCACTCAGCGCCACAAAAGTTTGCCATACGCCCACATTACCAGGCGATGCAAAATGACCCATGAGCTTAGTCGCCAGTGGCGAACCTATCATCGCACCGCCACCAAAGCCCATAATCGCCATGCCTGTGGCCATGCCGCGCCTATCGGGGAACCACTTAATCAGCGTAGAAACTGGCGAAATATAGCCCAAACCAAGCCCGACACCACCTATCACGCCACTGCCCAGCCACATCATCCATAATTGATGGGTATAAACGCCATAGGCAGAAATCAGCAAGCCGCCGCACCAGCACAGCATGGAGACCAAGCCCGCCTTGCGCGGCCCTTCACGCTCCAGCCAACCACCCCACAGCGCTGCTGAGCATCCAAGCAGCACGAAAAACAGGGTGTACATCCAGCCCAAATCAAACTGCGTCCAGTTGCAATCGGTCGCGAATAAGGCTTTTGCGGTGCCAGATAATTTTTCGCCAAATGTGGTGGCGCCTGCCGCGCAGGCCGCCAGCGGTTTGCCATCTTCGCCCATCAGGGCGTTGCCAAGCGGCTTCCAGAACACGCTGAAGCCATACGCCATACCAATGGACAAGTGCACAGCCAGTGCGGCTGGCGGCACCAGCCAGCGATTAAAATTTGCATTTGCGGTGATATATTCTTTTGATAAAAAACCTGCCATGCGACCCCCTGAGAGATATGTGATATCGTTGTTATTCGAACAAGCTACATAGTGTTACAAAATGCCAAAAATGGCAATTGTGCCTGAAATTTTATCTTAAAAAAATGTTTGAATTTTGTCATGAATATGTCATATTAAAGTCACAAAATGGTTTGAACTGAACAAATCGAGATAACACAATGCCAGCAAATATTTTAGTAGTCGAAGACGAGCCTGCGATACAGGAACTGCTTGCCTTGAACATCACGCAGGCAGGCCACAATGCTATACGCGCACTAAGCGTGGAACACGCACAGGAGCTGCTTCACAGCACATTGCCAGATTTGATTCTACTGGACTGGATGCTGCCCGGCATGAGCGGTATCGAATACGCGCGGCGCTTGAAATCCGACAACCTTACCAAAGCCATCCCCATTATCATGCTCACCGCGCGCAGTGATGAATACGACAAAGTGCGCGGCCTGGAAGTGGGTGCGGACGATTACGTGACCAAGCCATTCAGCCCACGCGAGTTGAACGCTCGCATCAAGGCAGTATTGCGCCGCCGTGCGCCGCAAATGACTGATGATCCAATCGAGATACAAGGCTTATTGCTGGACCCTACCACACATCGCGTGACGGGCAACAGCACCAATATTGATTTGGGCCCAACCGAGTTCAGATTGCTGCATTATTTTATGAGCAACGCCGAACGTGTGCATACACGCAGCCAGTTGCTGGATAAAGTGTGGGGCGACCGCGTTTTCGTTGAAGATCGCACGGTAGACGTGCATATCCGTCGTTTACGCAATGCGCTAGCCGTTTCTGGCCATCAGGATTTAATTCAAACCGTGCGCGGCTCGGGTTATCGGCTCTCGGCCATCAAGGAAAGTTAGCTCAACTTAGATAAAAGCTCGCTATAATTAAGCCAATTTAATTTAAGGCTTAATTTGTGCCCGATATCCGTTTAAAAGCAGCTTTATTTGTTTGTGCGCTAAGCGCAGTCTGCTTGTTTTTATGGCTCATCAGCGGCGCCACTGTTGCCTTACTTGTTTTCTCAATTGGCCTTTTACTTTATCTCGCTAGCCACATTCTTTGGCTGCACAAATTACACCTGTGGTTTAAAAAACCAACTTTACAAACAATTCCAGAAGGCTCTGGCGTTTGGGAAGATATATTCAATGCACTATTGCAATATGAGCGAAATAACCTCTCCAATCAGGCGCAATTAAGCTCTGCGCTGGAGCGCTTCAACCTCACAGCCAATGCAATCCCGGACGGCTTGGTTATCTTAAGCCCCAGCAACGAAATCGAATGGTGCACGCCCCACGCAGAAAATCAGCTTGGCCTGAATTTGGCCACCGATAAAAATTTACCTATCGTTAACTTGGTCAGAGACAGCCAATTTATTGCCTACTTATATAACGGTGAGTACGAAGAGCCTTTCAAACTCAAATCCTGGCGCAACCCTGAAGTGGTATTCGAAATTCGGCTGATTCCATTTGCATCCAAACAAAAATTGTTAATCTGTCGCGACATGACGCAGCTTGAAAAAGTCGATACCATGCGCCGCGATTTTATCGCCAATGTCTCGCACGAGCTGCGCACACCGCTCACCGTGGTAGGCGGGTTTCTGGAAACGCTGAGCGACATGGCTGGCGCGGTGCCGGAAGCGCTGAAAAATTATTTTGCCATGATGCAAGATCAAACTAGCCGTATGCGCCGCATTATCGAAGATTTGCTCACGCTTTCGACCATAGAAAGCAGCTCAGAAGCGCCTGACGATACCGAAATCGACATGAGTTATTTGTTAAATACCTTGCAAAACGATGCGCTAGGCTTAAGCCAAAGTCTCTACAAGGCCAAACATAAAATCCATCTCGATGCTGACCCTACACTTAACCTAAGCGGCTCGCAGGACGAGCTGCACAGCGCCTTCAGCAATCTGGTCAGCAACTCCATTCGTTATACGCCCAAAGGCGGCGATATCTTTATTACTTGGAATTTGATAAATGAACAGCCGGTGTTTTCCGTACGTGACACCGGTATCGGCATCGAGCAGCAGCATATCGACAGGCTCACCGAGCGCTTTTATCGTGTCGACCGTGGCCGCAGCCGCGAAACAGGCGGCACGGGACTTGGGCTTTCCATCGTTAAGCACATTCTCATCCGCCATCAGGCCAAGCTGGAAATCACCAGCGAAATTGGCGTCGGCAGCAAGTTCAGCGTGATATTCCCCAAATCACGCATGGTGCATAAAAAAGTGACCATGCAGGCATGAGATTAGTATTTTTACTATTGGCTTGCAGCTTAGTCACCGCGTGTGCCACCAACTCCCCTTTTGAAAACAAACCCATCCCCGAGCGTAGCGACAGAAGCTCTGCCAACCAATTGGCAAAAAATGACTTCGACCGCATGGCCGATGTGGAGCTGGAAGAAAACACGCAGAGCCTGCGCAATTTGATGACCAAGCTCTACAAGCGCAATCCAAACCAACTTGCCAAAAGCACACCTGACCCGGTGGAAAAAATGGTGGACTGGGTATTTGAAGGCGAGCAGCAGCACCACTTTCAATTTAAGGAAATCGACAACAAACAAGGCACCGACGCCATATTTCTGGCGTTTGATGCCAATTACCAAGGCGACCGCGTACTGCCGTTTATCGTCGGCCTGCACACCATGCTGCTAAAGGCGCACGGCAACAAAACCGATTTTTACCTTACCGATAATATCGACCCGCAAAGCGTGTATAACGTCGCGCGTAATATCGAAATCGCCGCATGGAAACTCTCTACGGCACGCGATGCGGATGGCAATTTGTATTTACTCACTAACGAAATTAACGACAAAGACCGCAATTTAAGCTTTGAGCGAGAATTCGGCAAAATGATAGGCCGCACCGATTTATACGCCATTGCGTTGGCGGAAAAATCGCAACGCTTGATTTCACGCGTGATGCAAAGCCTAGCAACCGCAGTGTTTTTACCGTTTTAACCCTCTCCGTCATTCCGTACTTGTTACGGAATCCAGTTAATAAGATATAAGTCGGGGGTAGCCCGACGGCTAGTTACTTTCTTTTAACTGCCTGAAAAGAAAGTAACCCAAGAAAACGGCACCCCGACATCACGGCCTGACGGCTTCCTTGCGTTGCTCGACAAAATAAGCGGCTGCGCAACTCAACCTAGTGGCTTGTAAAAATCACAAGCCACTGCGGGATTCGAACAAGTGCTCGCCTTCATCTTATTTTGTCTGCGCTACTCAGCGTGATGTAAGGGGAACAGAAAACCCGCTAAGCACATGCCCTGTGAGGCAATATCCATAAGGCTTCCAGAGCATCGTCTTGCAGTTGCATTCATATGGTTTTGACTTTAAATCCCCCTTGCCGCGCCTTCGGCTTGAGCGGCAGATGGAAAGCGGCGAGGACTGTTTGAGTGCTGAAAGCGCGAGTTCCGCAGCCGCCCAGATGCTGCGCTAAGACCGAAGGAAACAAGCGGCAGCGGGGTAGCCTTTTCTTTGGTTTCTTTCTTTTGGCTACGCAAAAGAAAGAAACTCGCTAGTCGCGCGAGAGCGACATTCAGAATTAGCCCCGATTACGGTAGTTGCAAATGTTCGTCGGGAATACGGTCTTTTGGGTCAATGTACAATCCAAGATTGTCACATGCAGTTTGGATATTTTTAACTATATGATCAAACTTGTGATCATTCTTACTGTGCATCCAATTTGCAATCGCAATCAGATTTGTAGCTGCACTATATATTTTATCTTTGTGTGGAAGGAAAAATATTTTTCCTTCCACACAATATAGCGGGATTAATGCCATATCTTCGTAAAGCCTCCCAGATAATTCCCTCAATTTTTCAAAAATTTCCTTAAGGTCATCTTGAGAGATTACATCAGGGTTATGAATCCTATGTGCGTAACGCACGAAAGTGTGGGAAATATCTGCGAGTGTTTTCTTAAGCTGATGTACTGGCTCAATAACTAACTTTAAAAAGATTTGCCCTGCCACAAATATCAAAAGTCCCGCTATGACTGTCTGAGCTACAGTTCCCATAATATCTCTTTCCTACCCCAGTTCCACTTGCACCAAATTATCACTAAACGTCGTCGAATGCCCCATATCGCCAAACTCCGCTGAGCTGATGCAATTGACTGTGCCTTTATTCAACTGGTGCCAATAGCCCAGCGTGGCAACGACAATACCGGGGTTGACATCTTTGGTGATGCGCGCATCGCCCTCAAACGCGCCGCGGTCGTTAAACACTTTCACC
Organism: Methylotenera sp.; assembly: GCA_049687015.1. Taxonomy (GTDB): domain Bacteria; phylum Pseudomonadota; class Gammaproteobacteria; order Burkholderiales; family Methylophilaceae; genus Methylotenera_A. Next base: position 48,183 of record JBAVIP010000050.1, read on the forward strand.
TTAACACCTTCTTTAATGCCGCGCATTTCGGCATCTGCCGGGTGAATCATCACAAACTGCTCGCCCTGGCCTTTGATTTTTTCCGCCATGTTAGCGTAGCAGGAGTTCAAAAAACCATGGCTTTTTGGCGAGATGATGTTGAGCGGATATTTCTTGGCCAACGCAGGGTTGCTATCTGCGCTTTCTCTATTGGCCACGTAGTCTGGCAATGGGTCCAAAACTTCACCCGGCTGAAAGCCTTCGTACATTTGGCGGAACGGCCCTGCCACAAAGTTTTTCGCACCTTCGACCATGAGCATGCATTTACCTGTCGGCGTGGGGAAGTTGCCTTGTTTGTGTGGCGCACGGTCATCTTTGGTGCCCACTTTAAGCTTGGCAAAGCCATGCTCACGCATGTAGGCTAAATCGTAGCCGTCACACGCGGGCGCATCCCAAGCCACGTAGTTTTCCAGACATTCGGAATCTGACCATTTGAAGTTGTCTTCTTCAAAACCCAGGCGCTTGGCTAAACGGCGGAAAATTTCGTTGTTCGGCAGCGCCTCGCCGGGCGGCTCAATACATTTGGCGTTGTAGGTCAAATACAGATGTCCCCAAGATAAAATCATGTCTTCCATCTCCGCGCCCATGGCGGCTGGCAGCACGATATCCGCATAGGCGGCGGTGTCGGAAATAAAGTGATCGGCCACAATGGTAAATAAATCTTCGCGCTCAAGGCCTTTAATAATTTTATCGGTTTCCGGCGATTGCGTGACGGGATTGGTGTTCCATACCATCAGCGATTTAATTGGAGTCTTGAGTTTGATTTCGCCCGTGAGCACACGTCCCAACTGTAGAATATTGGCAACTTGCGTGCCCTCCGGAATCAAATCCGGGCGCGAAATCACATCAAAACGGTAGGGGTGTTCCCACACCGGGAATTGCAATATGCCTCCCCCCACATGGCGCCAGGCACCAATCAGCGCAGGCAAACAAGTCACAGCACGAATGGCCTGGCTGCCGCCATAACTGCGTTCTAAAGCCACCCCAATACGAATTGCGGCAGGTGCTGTAGTGGCGTATTCACGTGCAAATTTGCGAATGTCCGCCGCGGGGATGCCGGTGATTCTCTCCGCCCATTCCGGCGTGCGTGTTTTTGCGCGCCCGGCAAGCTCTTTAAAACCAACAGTGTAGTTGTCGATGTAATCTTGGTCTTGCAAACCTTCTTGAATGATCACATTCATCATCGCCATCGCCAAGGCGCCATCTGTACCAGGCTTAGGCGCAATGTGCCAATCCGCCTCTTTGGCGGTGCGTGAGGCATAGCTATCCACCACTACAACCTTGGCACCTTTTTTCTGCGCCTCATGCACAATGTGCCAATGATGCAGATTGGTAGAGACTGAATTAGACGCCCACACCACGATGTATTTGGAATGAATAAAGCTTTCCGGATCTACCCCGGCAGTCGGCCCCACAGTCAATAACCATGCGGTGCAAGAGCCTTCTCCACAAAAGGTGCGCTCACACACAGTCGCGCCCATGCGATTAAAAAACGCGTCGCCGCCATTTAAGCCGTGCACTAAGCCTTGGTTGCCCAAATAACTCACAGGCATAATGGCTTGCGGGCCATCGCTGGCCATAATACCTTTCCATTTGCTGACGATTTCATCTAAGGCTTCATCCCAAGTAATGCGCTTGAATTGCTTGCTGCCCTTGGGGCCGGTGCGCTTCATGGGGTAAAGCAGACGGTCGGGATGATAATGGCGCTTTTCATAATCTTTTAGTTTGACGCACAAACCACCGCGCGTCATGGGGTGCTCGGTATTACCTGTGACCGCAATCAGTTTTTCGTTTTTAACATGAAACACCATGCTGCAGGTATCGGGGCAATCGTGCGGGCAACCGCCGTGAAAGGTCTTTACATCGGCATCAACAGGCTTGTTCATTTTAAAAATATCCCCCAAATCGATTAACACATGTTTTTTGTTTTTACTATATACCCACTTGTATAGCTTGTGTAATTTTTTTAATTGCATCGCAAAACGTGATTAAAATAGGCGAATGAACAAGCCGACTGATACTCCATTACGATTGTTAAACAATTTAACTGCCAGCCAGTTTTTAGCCGAGTATTGGCAGAAAAAACCGTTGCTGATCCGCAGTGCGATACCCGATTTTAAGGGGCTGCTCAACCCCAATGAGCTTGCAGGCCTGGCATGTGAAGATGACGTGCAATCCAGAATTATCAGACATAGCAAAGGCAAATGGCAGGTGGAGAATGGCCCGTTTGATGAAGCTGACTTTACTCAACTGCCTGCAAGAGACTGGACGCTGCTGGTGCAGAGCGTAAATCACCACTTGCCCGAAGCGGCAGGTTTACTAAGCCAGTTTAATTTTATTCCACACACGAGGCTGGATGACCTGATGGTGAGCTACGCGCCTGACGGCGGCGGCGTGGGGCCGCATATAGATTCATATGATGTGTTTCTGCTGCAAGGCAGCGGCCAGCGCCGCTGGAAAATCAGCGGAACTAATAATAAAAATCCAGCTGATTTGAGCCTGATTGAAAATGCGCCGCTAAAAATTTTAAAGCATTTTGAAACCGAGCAGGAATGGGTGCTGGAAGCGGGCGACATGCTCTACCTGCCGCCGCAAATCGCGCACTGGGGAACCGCAGTGGGTGACGATTGCATGACCTACTCCATTGGCTTTCGCGCGCCTAAAACGCAAGAGTTGATGCATGAATTTCTCAATTATCTGCAGGACAATATTCAGGCAGAAGGTCTATATACAGACCCTGATTTAAGCGTGCAGGAACACCCTGCTGAAATCAAAAGTGAAATGATTGATAAAGTGAGTGGGATGCTGCAAACAATTACTTGGGATAAAAATAGTGTGGCTGATTTCTTAGGAAAATATCTCACAGAACCCAAGCCGGATATGGTTTTTGAGCCAGCCAGAAAAATCTCTCAAACTGAATTCATCAAAAAGCTTAGCAAAAAATCATTGTTATTAAATCTAAAATCCCAGTTGCTGTTTACGCAAAATAATTTTTACTTAAACGGCGAAAAGTTGATTGTAGCGGCAGAACTGATTGGCTGTATGCAAGATTTGGCAGATAATCGCATTTGTGAAACACCTGCCCTGCAAGCCAATATCCATGCGGCTCTTGGCAATGCTTTACTTGAAGCTTATCTAGCTGGTTTTGTGTGCTTTAATCACGAATAGGGAGGTACTATGAGCGAAATTGAACTGATACCCGACAGCATCATTTTGGGCGAGCGCAATTACGAAGCGGCGCTTGATGTCATCATTGCAGAGGCGGCTAGTGAACTGCTTGTTTTTGACCAGGATTTTTTAAAGGGTGATTATGCCGGCCAAAAGCGTTTTGAGCTTCTTTATCAATTTTTAAGCAGCAATCCGCTCAGCAAGCTGACGATTATTTTGCAGGATGCACAACATTTTATTAATCATTGTCCAAAATTATTTGAATTGCTGAGACTTTTTGGGCACAAAATGACCGTATACGAAACCAACGATGCGGCAAAAGTCGCCAAAGATTGTTTTGTGATTGCCGATAAACGCCATTATTTGCGCCGTTTTCACATTGATCAAGCGCGCTTTAAGTTTGCATTTGATGATGAAGAAATGGTAGCCAATTTATCGACGCGCTTTGATGAACTACTCGCAGAGACCGCCAATACATTATCTGTCACCAAACTAGGTTTATAAACATTCGGCTTGTAGATTAGAAACTGAAGTCATGAAAAAATTACTTTTGGTTTTGTTATTGTTTGGCTTTTCTGCCATTAGCCTTGTGATTAGCGCAGAAACTGAATTTAAAATCATTACCTTGCAGCACCGATTTGCCAACGACCTGCTACCCGTCATAGCGCCTATGGTTGGCGCGGACGGCACGGCTACTGGCATGGATAATCAGCTTATTTTGCGTGCCGCACCAGAGCGCATGCGCGAAATCGAGGCCACTGTCGCGAAACTGGATGCGGCGAGAGTGAATCGAAAAATTACCGTAAACACCAGTAACAGCGAGCAAACCCGGCAGGATCGCACCGAAGCCAGTGGCAAGGTAAAAGTGGGTAAAGTGACTGTGGCCAACGACAGACGCGCGCCGCCAAACAGTGGTAACGTGGATATAGCACGCAACGCTCGCAACACCCAGCAGAACAGCAGCCAGTTTATTAATGTTCTGGATGGCGAGCGTGCTTTTATTCGCGTGGGGCAGATTGCGCCGTTTACGCAAGAATGGGTGACTATCACCAGGCGCCATATACAAATTGAGCGCATAACCGATTGGCAGGAGATTAGCACAGGTTTCGCGGTACGACCACGTACGGTTGGCAATCAGGTAGAATTAGAAATCACGCCGCGTATTGCAAAATTAAATAGCAGCGGCTATATTGATTTTGAAGAACACACAACCACTTTACGCACGACGCTGGGGGATTGGGTAGATATCGGCGCTACGATGCAACAAAATGATGAAGTCAGCCGCAAAATTTTGGCTGTACAAAATATGTCCCGCCAGCAAAAATCCAGCTTGGTCATTAAAGTTGATTAAAAATAGCTTTATCAGATAAGTTAAGCATGAGGTTTCACCCGTAAAGTGTTGCAAATCAACGACTTTTTGGCCTATTGTTCATCATTAATCCAAAAAATACTGGAGTTTTTTATAATTGCTGGTAAAATGCTGCCACTCGGTTGGGCTAAAGGTGGTCCGCCGTAATTGGTTAAACTTTTAGTCTAAATACGTTAAGGAATACAAAATGACACGTTCTGCTCTACTTGCTGCATTATTAGCGCTTGCATTAACTGCTTGCAACAAACCTGAAGAAGCTGCTCCTGCTCCTGAAGCTGCACCAGCTGCTGAAGCTCCTGCTGCTGCGCCAGCTGAAGCTGCTCCTGCTGAAGCTGCTCCTGCTGCTCCAATGGAAGAGAAAAAATAAGCTATTAAACTAATTTAGTTTTTAACTTATGAAAAAGCCGACATTAAGTCGGCTTTTTTTGTTTGAACGAACCACCCACTAGATTTATATAACATTTAAGTCTGGCTAATTAAAACTACGCCAGGCGAAACCCTCCATTTGGTCGGCAATCCCTACCCAAGCCATTTCACAATTCAGCGCCTGACTTAATGCTTTTTTTGCCAACTCTTGAGTATTGTTTTTAGCGCTTAAATGCGCGGCGATAATATGTTTAAGCTTGCTATTATCAAGCTTGGCCAATAATGAAGCCGCGCTATCGTTATCCAAATGACCCAAACGACTACCCACACGTTTTTTTAATGGCCAGGCGTACGGGCCATTTTCCAGCATTTGCAAATCGTGATTACACTCCAGCACCAAGGCATCGCATTGATTTAATACTTGCTCTATATGCAGTGTGGAAGAGCCTGCATCAGTCAACACGCCTAATTTATGATTGCCGTCAGTGAAAGTAAATTGTGTCGGTTCCCGGGCATCGTGAGGCACAGGATAAGGTGTGATTTCCAATTGCTCGATATGAAACTTGGTATGACTATCTATCACATTGAGCGATATGTGCGTATTTTCTGGCAAAAACCCCTCTGTCACCCTACTTGGTAGATAACGCTCGCACATTTTTAAGGTTCCATGTGACAGCCAAATGGGAATGCCGTATTTAGCTGCAAATTTAAAAGCACCCTTAGCATGGTCATCATGCTCATGGGTGATTAAAATACCTGTGATTTGTTCGGGCGCCAAAGCTAATTTTTGCAGACGGCTTACCACCTCACGCGGCCCAAAACCGCAGTCAAGCAACAAGCGCGTGTTCGCTTTCTCTATCACCATGCAGTTGCCAGCACTGCCACTGCCCAACGAAGCAAACCGCAGTGACGTCAGCTGCATTTATTTTAGCTGATCATAAAGTAAGGCAATAATGCGGTTGGCGGTTGTACTGCGATTGCGCTTGTCGTCCTTATCAATCACGTTCACGCGGGTACCGCCATTTTCAGCCTCGGCCACTTTAATGCGATATTGTTTAGATGGGTCAGTTTTATCGTCATCGCCCTTCCAGAATTTCAGCTTATCAACGATAGTTTTTTCGTCTTTGGGCTTGGATTTATTTTCTACTTCTTCGTCATCGCCCCAGAACTTCAACTTATCCAGCAAACCTTTTTTCTTTGTAGGTCCATCATCAATATCCACATCGGCGTAGCGCACATAAAACAGGCCATTTGAGCGATCCTTGTCTTCAATCACAAAGCCAATTCTATCAAGCGCCAAGCCAACACGGCGCCAACCGCGATCAAATGGATCGTTCAAATTAAGCGTTACGCTGCTATCGGCTTCTTTCACTACGTCAGCACGTTTTTCAGTCACAGGGCTAGACACAATTTCTTGCGCACGCTTTTCAGCCACGCCCAGTTTCACCATTAGGCGACGCAATAATTCCGCATCTAAATCAGCATCGTTTTCCTCAGCTTTAGTAGCTGGTTTTGAAGCGTCCGAACGATAACCTGTATCGTAATCACCATATTGGGTTTTGACAATATTTTTACCGGTGTCTTTCTCGCCTGTTACGGTGCGATGTGTCATGTAAATTTCGGTTGAGCCTTCTTTTTCACCACGTTCTAAACGCGTACGGAATTTGCGTCTATCGGCGAAACCAGAGAGCTTATCCAGCCATTGATCAAACTTTTCACCCACATTTTTCTTGCCTTCTTTAGCTTTAATGGCATCCGCCTCAATCCATTCGGTTTCCATCACGCCTGTATCAGCATTTTCTACGCGTACTGCAAAACCTTGGTCTATCCAGAACTCACGTACGACCGACCAAATTTTTTCAGCTGGCGCATTTACCACCAACCAGCGCTGCGCACCTGCTTTTTCCATGCGCACGCCTTCAGAGGTAGGCAACACCTTCTCTACGCCCGCTTCTTGGCCTTCTTGCCCTTGATTATAGGTGTTATACGTGGTGGTGCCGCCAGGCACGCTATACGCGTCGCTAGAATTCACCGAAGTCAAATCCGGCGGAACCTCTAATGGTTTTGCACGGCCTGCGCCTTTGTAATCAGACGAGGTATCGATAAACGGAATAGAATCACAAGCGCTTACTACTGTAGTAAGTAGTGCTACCGCAACCAACTTAAATATAGCTTTTTGTTTCATATTTCTACCACCATTTACTAAAAATTAAATTAAAAATTAAATAAGGTTTGCCTGACGCATCGCTGCATGTAACACGTCATGATACTGTGTGGATAAGTTCACCATAGGCAAACGTATGCCAGCTTGAATTAAACCCATCTGTTGCAAGACCCATTTCACCGGAATTGGGTTCGCTTCAACAAATAATTTTTGATGCAAGCCGAATAATTTTGCATTAATTTCGCATGCTTCTTTAACATTTCCTGCCATTGCAGCCACACACATCTCATGCATTAATTTAGGCGCTACATTGGCAGTAACTGATATCACACCATGGCCGCCAAGCAGCATTAATGCCATTCCCGTGGCATCATCACCACTGTAAATCGCAAAATCTTTAGGCACACGCAACAATAAATCGGTTCCGCGCTCAATACTGCCAGTCGCATCTTTAATGCCGACGATATTTTTGATTTTTGCCAGCCTAAGCACCGTATCATTCGCGATATCGCAGCCGGTGCGGCCTGGCACGTTATACAAAATTTGCGGAATATCCACCGCTGCGGCAATCGCTGCATAGTGTTGATACAGGCCTTCTTGCGTAGGTTTATTGTAATACGGGGCCACCAACAAGCACGCATCCACACCTAAGGCTTTGGCTTTTGCTGTTAGTTCAATCGCTTCGCTTGTGGAATTTGCGCCAGTACCGGCAATCACCGCGATGCGGCCATTGACGTACTCTACCGTCGTTTGAATCAGCAAACAATGCTCATTGACATCTACAGTCGGCGATTCGCCAGTCGTTCCGACGATAACGATGCCATTGGTACCTGCATTGACATGAAAATCAATCAGCGCGCGCAATGCATCTAAATCCAAACCTCCATCATCAAACATCGGTGTGACAATGGCAACTAAACTACCTTGCAGCATATTAAAACCTGCTAAAAATAAAGTGTGTTATTTTAACCGAAACTACCCAGTTAATGCGAAAACGCTCTTGATTCAGTCTTTAAATAAACTCCATATAATAAATTATGCTAAAAATATAACTATATATTCTTTGTAATTATAAAAAACATCGTTTATATTGCCAGATCCGAACAACGTATATCTGTTGATTATGGTTGATTTTGCTGAGAAATTTATAACGCTTAATGCGTTCTAAGCAAGCATAAAACACAGTATAATCGCACTAAAATTAACAGGTTCGCCTATGTCACAAAGTTATATTTTAATTTTAATCAGCACGGTATTAGTGAACAACATTGTACTGGTTAAAATTCTGGGCTTATGCCCATTTATGGGGGTTTCTAAAAAACTGGAAGCCTCCATTGGCATGGCCGCAGCAACCGCATTCGTGCTCACCATCGGCTCGGTGACCAGCTGGGCGATCAATCATTATCTGCTTGAGCCAAACAACTTACAATATCTGCGTACCTTGTCATTTATTGTGGTGATTGCTGGCGTGGTGCAGTTTACTGAAATTGTGATGGAAAAAAGCTTTCCATTGCTGTATCAAATGTTAGGGATTTTTTTGCCTCTCATCACCACCAACTGCGCAGTGCTGGGCATTCCGCTGCTCAATGCACAATCGAGTCATGGGCCAATAGAATCAGCCTTATACGGCTTTGGAGGCGCAGTTGGTTTTTCAATGGTGCTGATTTTATTTGCCTCGATGCGCGAGCGCCTGGAAGCCGCTGACGTGCCAAAAGCGTTTCAAGGCTCGGCTATCGCCATGGTCACGGCGGCCTTAATGAGTCTGGCCTTTATGGGCTTTGCCGGACTAGACAAATATTAAAAATGCAATTTTCGTCGCCATACGTTGCTGCCTACAAAAAACACCTGCTTACATATACCCCATATGCCGCGCCAATGTTTTTTGCGCGCACCTTGTCCGGCTTAGAAACTTGCATTTTTAAAGGTTTTTTGGTGAGTTAATGTTAACAGCCTTATACATCATGATTGGCCTGGCACTGGCTCTGGGCGTATTATTGGGCTTTGCCGCGCTTAAATTCAAAGTCGAGGGCGACCCGCTCATCGCGCGGATTGATGCCATTTTACCGCAAACGCAATGTGGCCAATGCGGCTATCCTGGCTGTAAACCTTACGCCACGGCCATTGCCAAAGGCGAGGCCGATATTAACCAATGCCCGCCTGGTGGCGATGCTGGCGTACATGCATTGGCGGATTTATTGGGGGTGGAGTACAAACCGCTCAACGCCGAGCACGGCACACCTAAACCGAAGTCCGTAGCATTTATTGATGAAGAAGTATGTATAGGCTGCACTTTGTGCATTCAGGCTTGTCCAGTGGACGCCATTTTAGGCGCCGCCAAGCATATGCACACCGTGATTGCAAGCGAGTGCACAGGCTGCGAGCTTTGCGTGGCGCCGTGTCCGGTCGATTGCATTTCGATGATACCCATTGCAGAAACGCCCGATAACTGGAAATGGAAATATCCCATCATTCCGATTAAGCCCGTGTTTTTTAACTCAAAACCTGTCTAAATAATATGAACAAATTGGCAATATGAACGCACTGGTTAATTTTACTAAAATTTTCAAGTTTCACGGCGGCGTCCACCCGCCTGGTCACAAGGCGGAATCTACCCAGTTGCCGGTTGGACAATTACCGTTGCCTGAAAAACTGGTACTGCCTTTACGTCAACACGTCGGCAATATTCCAAAAATAAAAGTGAGTATTGGCGACAAAGTGCTGAAAGGCCAATTGCTCGCCGAGGCAGAAGGCACAGTATCTGCAGCAGTTCATGCGCCCACTTCTGGCGTGGTGACGGCCATTGGCGATGCGATTATCCCGCATCCTTCCGGCTTGCCGGATCGGTGCATTACTATTACACCCGATGGCAAAGATGAGTGGATTGAACGCCAGCCACAGGATTGGCGCAACATACAATGCAATGATTTAATCGCGAGTTTGCGGCTATCGGGCATTGTGGGTTTGGGTGGTGCAACCTTCCCCACCCATATCAAGTTTCGCGTCGGTTGCAAATCGGATGTGCATACGCTAGTGATCAATGCAGCCGAGTGCGAGCCCTACATTACCTGCGACGACATGCTGATGCGTGAACGTGCGGATGAAATTATAAAAGGCATTGAAATAGCCCAACGTCTGCTGGGCGCAGAAAAGGTATTGATTGGCATAGAAGATAACAAGCCGGAAGCGATTGCGTCCCTGCAAGCCGCTACCACAGGCACTTCTATACAGGTAGTAGTGGTGCCTACGCTCTACCCCAGCGGCGACGCGCGCCGTCTGGTGCATTTAGTACTAGGCACCGAAATTCCGTACGACAAGCGCTCGACCGAAGTTGGCGTACAGGTATTTAACGTGGCGACTGTATTAGCTTTATATCGCTATTTTGAGTTCGGCGAACCAAGCTTAAGTCGCATTGTTTCCATGACTGGCAATGTACAAAAACCGCAAAATTTTGAAGTGTTATTTGGCACGCCATTGCCGCATTTAGTAAAAGCCGCAGGCGGCGCCAAACCCGGCACCACCCACTACATCATGGGCGGGCCGATGATGGGTTTCGATTTGCCTGACGAAAATGTACCGATTACCAAAGCGGCTAACTGCATCATTGCGGCTTCGCCCAATTTATTTACGCCGCCGCCCGCGCCAATGCCCTGCATCCGATGCGCGCGCTGTGCAGATGTTTGCCCAGTGAATCTGCAGCCACAGGAGCTGTACTGGTTTGCCAAATCGGATAATTTCGAAAAAGCGAGCGATTATCAGTTGTTCGATTGCATTGAATGCGGCGCCTGCTCGTACGTGTGCCCCAGTAATATTCCATTGGTGCAATACTACCGCTATGCCAAAAGCGAGATCATTGCGCTGGATAAAGCGCATGAGGCTGCTGATCTGGCGCGCGAACGCAATGAATTCAGGCTGGCGCGCATCGAACGTGAAAAACAGGAACGCGCACAAAAACATGCCGAGCGTGCGCAAGGCGCCAAACAAGAAGGCGAAAAAACACCTACCCCAGGAGCCAGGCAGGATGCGCCTTCCAGCCCTGCCACTGCAGGGGCGGATGACGCTAAAAAAGCCGCCATCGCAGCTGCAATCGAGCGCGCCAAGGCGTTAAAACTGGCAGCACAGCAAGCGGGCGAAGCCCCTAAAAATACTGAACCGGCAAGCGCTGAAATAAAACAGGAAATCGCCGAAATAGATGCGCGGCGCAAAAATGTGGGCTTGGAAAAACCTGCCGCAGCAGAGCCCGCAGCAGACGCTGACAAGCAAGCCAAAATTGCGGCAGCGATAGAACGCGCCAAAGTACTAAAAGCCGCAGCCGAAACTGCAAAAAATGAAGCCAACAGTTTAATAACTAAGGAATAACTTGAATCGTTCCCCATATATATCTGAAGCGCCACCAGTCAGCTCCATCATGCTCAAAGTGTTGCTGGCGCTGGTGCCTGGCATCATTGCTTATGTGTGGGTGTTTGGCGGTGGCGTGCTGGTCACGATTACATTGGCCACCGTTACCGCATTACTCGCCGAGGCAGTTATGCTAAAGCTTCGCAATCGCCCTGTGCAGCCGTTTTTAACGGATTACAGCGCCGTGATCACCGCATGGCTACTGGCGCTAGCGATACCCCCGCTTGCGCCGTGGTGGCTGATTGTAGTGGGTACTTTATTTGCGATTGTGGTTGCCAAGCAACTCTATGGCGGCTTGGGCTACAACCCGTTCAACCCCGCCATGATCGGCTATGCCGTGCTGTTGATTTCGTTTCCGGCGCTTATGACCAAATGGCCGGCTGCCTTGCAGCTGGCGCAAACCAAGCTTGGTTTTGCTGATCAGTTACAGTTTATTTTTAGCGGACTTTTGCCGCAAGATGTGAAATTGGACGCAGTCACTTCTGCCACGCCGCTGGATTATCTTAAAACACAACTCACGCTGAAACATGACGTTGCCAGCATTAGAGAGGCGCCTTTATTCGGCGCGCTTGGCGGCAAAGGCGGCGAATATGTAACGATGGCCTATTTGTTGGGTGGCCTTTATCTGTGGCAGCAAAAAATCATTTCCTGGCATTTGCCTACGGCGTTTTTAGGCGCTTTAGCGCTGATTTCCGGTGTGTTTTGGCTCATTAACCCAGCGCATTTCGCGTCGCCCTTGTTTCACTTGTTCAGCGGTGCCAGCATGCTGTGCGCATTTTTTATCATTACTGATCCCGTCAGCGGCCCGACCACACCAAAAGGCAAGTTATATTTTGCGGCAGGTGTAGCAATCATTACTTACCTCATCCGCGCCTATGGCGGTTACCCGGATGGCGTGGCGTTTGCGGTGATTTTCATGAATATATGCGTTCCGTTACTTGATATGCATACGCAGCCGCGTGTTTTTGGTCATAAAAAATAACGGGCATGAAAAATAATATGCCTGAAACCATTTTAAAACATACCAGCAGAACCGCATTCACTCTGATTGCTTTTTCATTAGTGTTTACTTCGCTATTGGCTTATGTGTATAACATCACCAAAGCGCCGATTGAGAAAAGCGAGGCCGCCGCACGCATGGCGTTGTTCAGGCAAATTGTGCCGGAAAACATGCATGACAATGATTTACTAAAAGATACCACCATCATCGCGCCAAACGATTTGTTGGGCAATCGACAACCCACCGTCGCTCATCGCGCACGCATCAACAACGCACCCGCAGCAGTGATTTTAGAAGCCATCGCACACGATGGTTACAGCGGCGACATCAAGCTGCTGATTGCGATTAAATACGATGGCAGCATTTCTGGCGTGCGTGTGCTCACCCACAAAGAAACACCCGGTTTGGGCGATTATATTGACATTACCAAAGGCAATTGGATTAAACTTTTTAACGCTGAATCACTCGTAAATACAAGTGATGAAAACTGGAAAGTAAAAAAGGATGGCGGCAAATTTGATTACATGGCGGGCGCGACCATCACACCGCGCGCGGTAGTGAAAGCAGTGCATAAAGCGCTGCAGTATTTTGAGACAAACAAACAGACTTTGTTTGCAGAAAACAAATAATTTGCATGAGGTAAATGAGATGAGTGAATTTAAAGAAATTGCCTACAATGGGCTATGGAAGCAAAACACCGGCGTAGTACAACTGCTAGGTTTATGCCCAACGCTGGCTGTCACCACATCCGTAGTGAACGGCGTCAGCCTCGGCTTGGCAACGGCTTTGGTCATGGCCGCTTCTAACGGGGCAGTTTCTCCGGTACGTAAATACGTGCCAGATGAAATTCGTGTGCCGGTATTCATCCTGGTGATTGCCGCGCTGGTGACAGTAATTGATTTAACCATTCACGGCTTTGCTGAACCATTGCACAAAGTACTGGGTATATTTATTCCACTGATTGTAGTGAATTGTATCGTACTCGCACGCGTAGAATCTTTTGCGGCTAAAAACCCACCCGCACCTGCTATATGGGATGGCTTTATGATGGGTTTGGGCCTGACGATTGTATTGGCTATATTGGGCGGCATGCGCGAAATCGTCGGCAAAGGCACGCTATTTTCTGGACTGGATTTGGCTTTTGGGTCTAGCTTTAAGCACTATATGCTGACGGTTCCTGATTATCATGGCTTTTTATTAGCAATTTTACCGCCTGGCGCGTTTTTAGGGCTTGCTTGCTTAATTGCTGCACGCAACTGGGCCGAGCAGCGCAAATCAAAACTTACACCAACTGTAGGCCAAGATAAGCCCAGCGGCGCGCTTAAGCCAGCTCACTGATTGCAATGAACGCGGGGAAACGTTTATTAATATTTGAGCGTTTAGCAGCTGCAATTCCCAACCCCACCACCGAGCTGGAACACAGCAGCACGTTTGAATTATTAATCGCGGTAATTTTATCTGCGCAAGCAACAGATAAAGGAGTGAATATTGCTACGCGTAAGCTTTTTAAAGTAGCCAATACGCCACAGACCATATTTGATTTAGGCATCGAAGGTTTAGAAAGTTACATCAAAACCATCGGGCTGTATCACGCCAAAGCCAAAAATATCATTACCTGTTGTAAGCAATTAATTCAAAAACATGATGCGCTGGTGCCCAATACCAGAGCGGATCTCGAAGCGCTTCCCGGTGTGGGCCGCAAAACCGCTAATGTAATTTTGAACACCGCATTTAGCCAGCCCACCATTGCGGTTGATACGCACTTGTTCCGCTTAGGAAACCGTACCAGACTTGCCACCGGCAAAAACGTACTGCAAGTCGAACAGAAATATCTAAAAACCATCCCTAAACAATACCTGCAGGATGCACATCATCTACTGATTCTGCATGGCCGTTACACTTGCACCGCCCGTAATCCCAAGTGCGGTGAATGCTGCATTGTAGATTTATGCGAATATCCGCATAAAGTCATTCCGAAACCTCACCTGATGGCCGGGGAAGCTCATTTGAAGGCTGAAACAAATTGAAAGTCGCAACAGGACTAGCCATTGGCGCAACGCCTACGCCAGAACTGGCAGCCAAAGCGGTCGAAATGGCCATGGCAAAAGCCAATATCCACGCGCCTTCCAGCGTATTGTTATTTTTAACTTCTGAATTTGCGGCTGATCCGCAATCCGCCATCAAAGCTGCTGCCAAGGCAGCACGCTGCACGCAGATTATCGGCTGCTCGGCCACTGGCATTTTTACGGAAGAAGATTGGGTGATTGATAGCCCGGCCGCTGCCGCGATGGTGTTTTCAGACTTAAACTTCAGCTACCCCAGAGCGGATGCCGTGCAGAAAAATGGCGATTTACTGCTTACGCTCACTGCGCCCAATGCCATCAACACGACCTGGCTGAATCAATCCGGACTCAGGTTCGGCGGCATTTCTGGCGATGCGATTGGACACGGGCCTTTTTCTGTTTGGCAAAACGGCAAAGGCACCACGCAAGGCTACTGCGAAGTGATGCTCAACAATATCACGATGGCCGTAGCGGCCACCCATGGCTTGAAGCTAATATCTGCCCCACAAAGAATTACCGCTTGCAATGGCAATGACCTGCTCACCGTAGCCAATCTGCCGGCACTTGCCACACTGTTAAGCGCATGGCAAAAACACGCAAAAACTTCAGATCCTGCACCATATCATCAACTCATGGCAGTGCACGCCAGCAAAGCCAGCCAGATAGAACGGGGTGAATACAATCTCGCCTCCATCATCATCGAGGATGCAGATAATGCCTCCCTTACCCTGACTAAGCCTCTGCAAGCGGGCGATTGGCTTAGCTGGGCGATCCGTGATGTGAATGCGGCGCAAATTGATATTGTCAAAACTGCTACCGAGCTTAAACAGCAATTGGACACGGAGCCTGTGTTTGCCCTGCTGTTTTCCTGTTTAGGACGCGGTCCTTATTTTTATAACGGCACCGACCAAGATTTGGCTTTAATTAGAACGCTGTTCCCCAATCTACCCGTGATTGGTTTTTATGGCAATGGCGAAATCGCCCCCATCAACGGCATCAACGAATTACTGCAGTATTCCGCCGTATTGGGCTTGTTTTCCAAAAGCAAAGTAGCCTATTTATGAGCCTGTTTAACCCTTCTCGCGACGAAGTGCGCGAATTCTTTTTTGGCATTTGGGCTAAATTTAAGGCTTCACAAGCACTGACCGATTTAGAAAAAATTGGTTTGGGTGTAATACATATGCACCCAGAATATCACCCCATATTAGATTCGCCAGAGCAATTCAAGCACCAAGCCTACTTTCCGGAAATGGGCGAAACTAACCCGTTCTTGCACATGAGCCTGCACTTATCCATCCTCGAGCAAATCAGCATCAATCAACCGATTGGCATTGCTGTCATTTACGAACAATTAAAACTTAAACACCAGAACGAGCATGATGCCCAGCATGATATTCTAGAATGCCTGGCTGAGGTGGTTTGGCAGGCACAGCATAATAACACTGCACTCGATGCTAACTATTATGTACAATTACTCCAACAAAAAGCGGGCAACCCATCACAATGACAACTGCGAATATGCACGACTGGCTTAACGAGCACGGTGATTTTCTGTATCGATTTGCGCTCGCGCGCTTGCGCGACCCGCACTTGGCTGAAGATGTGGTGCAAGAAACGTTTCTTGCTGCAATCAAATCACCCAACTTTGCCGAGCAATCTGCACCGCGCACCTGGCTGACTGGCATACTCAAGCATAAAATCATTGATGTCATGCGCAAAAATGCACGCGAAATTGCTGCCTCCGACTTAATGGCCGACGAAGACGCTAATATGGATGATTTTTTTGATGAGACAAACCATTGGACAGAGCCGCCACAAGCGTGGGACGTGCCAGAAAACGCGCTCCAACAGCAGCAGTTTTTGGGTATTCTACAAACCTGCATGGACAGACTACCGGCCAAAATAGCGCAACTTTTTTTGATGCGCGACGTGCATGATACTGATAACGAAGAAATCTGTAAGGAACTAAATATCACCACGACTAATGCTTGGGTGATGTTGTACCGAGCCCGCATGGGATTAAGAAAATGTTTAGAAATCAACTGGCTGGGAACTAAGGTTTAGATATGTTGAACTGTAAACAGACTAGTCAGCTTATTTCACAATCGTTAGATCGTTCATTAACACTGCGCGAACGTTTTGCACTACAGCTGCATCTAATCGTTTGCAAATACTGCAAGCGCCTTGGTCAACAGTTGCAAGCCTTGCGCGTTGCTTTAAAACAATTGAAAGAGTCTATCGAGAAGAACAACACTATCAAGATGTCATCCCAAGCAAGAAAACGTATTGCAGACTTGGTTGAAGCGAATCGCCACAACCATAATACTTAACTTAATTTAAAAAGGAATTTTTCATGAAAACATCAAATAAAACACTCGCATTAGCTATTAGTGGCGCATTAACACTCTCTATTGGTGCTGCAAGCGTTCAGGCTGCAAGTAACCCATTTGCAATTAAATCGCTTTCCAGCGGTTATCAAGTAGCTGAGGCCGATACCAAAATGAAGGATGGCAAATGCGGCACTGGCAAATGCGGTGCCAACAAGAAAAAAACCATGGAAAAATCCAAAATGGAAAAAGAAATGAAAGAAAAGGCAACTGAAGGTAATTGCAGTGCTGAGATGAAATCTAAAGAAGGTAATTGCAGCGCTGAAATGAAGGCTAAAGAAGGTAACTGCAGTGCTGAAATGAAGGGTAAAGAGGGCAATTGCAGCGCTGAAATGAAAGCCAAGAAATAAGCATACCTTTTTGTTTTAAATGCCAACACTGGCTGACATCAAAGGCGTAGGTTTGGGGTTAAAGCGCGAGCTGATACCCCAAATCCAAAGCCTGCACTCAAATAATACAGGCCAAAACCCTTCAATATCTAATATCAATTTTGTAGAAATCGCTCCAGAAAATTGGATAGGCGCGGGTGGGAAATCTGCGGCTGATCTGGCTTGGTTTGTGGAGCGCTTTCCGATGGTTTGCCACGGGTTATGCCTTTCTTTGGGTGGCCCAGACCCACTCAATATTGATTTTTTAAAGCAGGTAAAGCAGTTCCTCGAATTCAATCAGATTCCACTCTATACTGAGCATTTAAGCTACTGCAGCGACATTCAGCACGGTAAAGCGGGTTATTTGTACGATTTATTACCAATACCATTTACCGAAGAAGCCGTGCATTACGTAGCCAAACGCATCCGCCAAACACAAGACATATTAGGTCAACGCATTGCGGTAGAAAATGCTTCGTTTTACGTAGCTGCGCCGATTTCAACGATGGATGAACTCACATTTATCAAAGCAGTGCTGGATGAAGCTGACTGTTGGCTACATTTAGATGTGAACAATATTTACGTCAACAGCGTAAATTTTGGCTTTGATGCGCAAGCGTTTTTACGCAGCATACCAGGTGAGCGCATTGTATACAGCCATGTTGCGGGGCATTTGCAAGTACAGCCTGATTTGCTGGTTGATACGCATGGTGAGAATATCATTGACCCGGTATGGACTCTGCTGGATGAGGCGTACCAATTATTTGGCACCTTCCCAACACTGCTTGAGCGTGATTTGAATATTCCAGCTCTACCTGAATTGATTCAAGAAATTGATAAAATTGCAGAATATCAAACACGTCATCATTTGCAACAGACGCGAGTTGCATGATGCTTGATTTTCAACATTATCAAATTGCCTTCACGGCACACCTACGCAACCCAAGCCAACATAAAAAACCAGCGCGCGTAGCTGATTCGCGTATGGCGATTTACCGAGAAATTGTGTTCAACAATATTTTCGGCTCAGTTTCTGCGTGTTATCCTGTATGCAAAAGTATGTTAGGCGCTCATGCTTGGCGCAAGCTTGTACGACAATTTTTTGCATATCACCAAGCCAATAGCCCAATTTTTAGGGAAATTCCGCAGCAGTTTTTACAGTTCATAAATGACGTTAAAGATTTGCCTGCATATTTACAGCAGCTAGCGCATTACGAATGGGTAGAACTGGCGGTTAATTCGCAACAGACTACACCGCCAAAACTAAGCAAAAAAATGGATTTATTGAATGAAAAACCAATATTGGCGCCAGCAAACATGCTATTAGAGTACGATTATCCAGTACACAAAATTTCTAAGCGTAATAAGCCAAAAACCACTGAAAAAACCTATTTACTGGTTTTTAGAAACAATGAACATCGAGTTAAATTTATTGAATTAAACCCAATGACTTTTCAATTATTAACTTTGATTCAAGAAAATGAAATGACCGGAAAGCAAGCATTAACAAAGCTCGCAGAAAAAATAGGACATCCGGATACCGAAGCTATTATTCAATTTGGCAAAGAAATCTTGACTGATTTAGCGAATCAGCAAGCAATTATTGGCAGCATAAAAATCAACTAAATTGTTGCGCTTCTCGCTCACTAGCTTTTAGCACAACTTCCTGCTTTTGCTGATTATCTAAATCCCACCATTGCTGAATCTCTTCAATGGTGCGGTAGCAGCCATGGCAAAAGCCCGTTGCATCATTCATGCTACACACGCCAATACAAGGCGATTGAATTTCTGTTTCTGCTAACATCTTTGAATTACTAAACTAAGTAAGAGCACTTAACTTAACGCGCCATGGCATTGCTTGTATTTTTTGCCAGAACCGCATGGGCACGGATCGTTGCGCCCTACTTTAACGCCCTCACGCACCACAGGTTGACCGCTAGCTAACTGCGCAGCTTCTGCTTCTGATGGGTTTGCTAGCGCTTCATCAAAATCCGCATGCTGATATTGCACATTGGCAACTTCTTGCGGTTTTTCTACCGCCTCAACATCGTCCTGTGTCTTCACCTGTACTAGCATAGTGATTTTAGTCACTTCGCTTTTTACCGTATTAAGCAAGGCTTCAAACAGCTGAAATGCCTCGCGTTTGTATTCCTGTTTAGGATTTTTTTGCGCGTAAGAGCGCAAATGTATGCCCTGACGCAGATGATCTAGCGCCGCCAGATGTTCACGCCAATGATTATCGATACTCTGCAGCATCACCGCACGTTCAAACTGGCGCATGGTGTTGGTGCTGGCAAGTGCTTCTTTAGCCAAATATGATTTATCTGCTGCTTCAAAAATACGCTCACGCAGCGTTTCTTCATGCAAATCCGGGTTTTCCTCCAACCACTTGCCTACTGGTAACTCAAGTCCGGTTTCTTCTGCAATATCTTTTTCCAAACCGGAAATATCCCATTGTTCTTCTACACTGCCCTGCGGAATATGCGTAGCTATCATGTCTGAAAGCACGTCATGGCGCATTGCACTAATGGTATCGCCAATATCCGTGGCCTCCAGCAGTTCGTTGCGTTGCTCGTAAATCACCTTGCGCTGGTCGTTAGAAACATCATCAAACTCGAGTAGCTGTTTACGAATATCAAAGTTACGGCCTTCCACTTTGCGTTGCGCATTTTCAATGGCGCGCGTCACCATCGCATGCTCAATCGCCTCACCTTCAGGCATTTTCAAGCGCTCCATAATCGCCGAGACGCGATCACCCGAGAATATGCGCAATAATTGGTCATCAAGAGATAAATAGAAACGACTCGAACCAGGGTCGCCTTGGCGGCCAGAGCGGCCGCGCAGCTGGTTATCGATACGGCGCGACTCATGGCGTTCGGTACCAATAATATGCAAGCCACCTGCAGCCACTACCGCGTCATGGCGCTTTTGCCACTCGGCTTTTGTTTGCGCAATTTTAGTTTCTTTCTCTGCATCGCTTAAATTAGCATCGCTGCGAACCGCATGGATACTGGCTTCTGGGTTGCCTCCCAACACAATATCCGTGCCACGGCCTGCCATATTGGTGGCGATGGTAATCGCGCCCGGGCTACCAGCTTCGGCCACAATATGCGCTTCGCGCTCATGCTGTTTTGCATTTAAAACTTCATGTTCCAACTTGGCTTTTGTGAGCAAAGTTGAAATCAGCTCCGAGTTCTCAATCGAGGTCGTTCCTACCAGCACTGGCTGGCCAATAGCTTGGCATTGTTTAATATCCTCGATCACCGCGTTATATTTTTCGTTTGAAGTGCGATACACTTTATCCATCGCGTCTTTACGCAACATATCACGATGGGTGGGAATCACCACCGTTTCCAGGCCATAAATCTGATTGAATTCGTACGCTTCGGTATCCGCCGTGCCTGTCATACCCGAGAGTTTTTGATACATGCGGAAATAATTCTGGAATGTAATGGAAGCCAGAGTTTGATTCTCTTTTTGAATTGCCACGCCTTCTTTGGCTTCCACGGCCTGGTGCAAGCCATCTGACCATCGGCGGCCTGGCATCTTGCGGCCTGAAAACTCATCTACGATGACAATCTCACCATTATCCACCACATAGTGCTGGTCTTTTTTGAATAAATTTTGCGCACGCAACGAAGCGTACAAATGATGTACCAGGGTAATATTGGCCGGCTCATACAGACTGGAGCCCTCGGTCAACAAGCCGGAACTGGCAAGAATTTCCTCGGCACGTTCATGCCCCGCTTCAGACATGGTCACGGTTTGCGCCTTTTCATCTACCCAGAAATCACCCGCACCCTCTTCTTCAGCTTGCTTGGTAAGCTGAAGCGCGACCGCATTAATCTGGTTGTATAAATCTATACTGTGTTCGGCCTGGCCAGAAATAATCAGCGGCGTACGTGCTTCATCAATCAGAATCGAATCCACCTCATCCACCAACGCATAACTCAGGCCGCGCTGAACACGCTCTTCAGCGGTAAACACCATGTTGTCGCGTAGATAGTCAAACCCAAATTCATTATTGGTGCCATAAGTAATATCGGCGGCGTAAGCAAGCTGTTTGGCATCATGCTGCATTTGCGATAAATTAATGCCCACACTCAATCCCAGAAAATTGTAAAGCTTACCCATCCATTCGGCGTCACGCTTGGCGAGGTAATCATTCACAGTGACCACATGCACGCCTTTGCCCGTAATCGCGTTCAAATACACAGGCAAGGTAGCCACCAGCGTTTTACCTTCGCCTGTGCGCATCTCGGCGATCTTGCCTGCGTTAAGCACCATGCCGCCAATCATCTGCACATCAAAATGACGCATTTCAAGTGCCCGCACGCCGCCTTCGCGCACTACGGCGAAAGCTTCCGGCAACAGCTTTTCCAAGCTTTCGCCTTGTTGAAAACGCTGTTTGAATTCTTCTGTTTTTGCGCGCAAGGCTTCATCGGACAGCGCTTGCATGGCGGGTTCTAGCGCATTGATTTCTTTGACTTTTTGGCCATATTGCTTAACTAGCCTATCGTTACGACTACCGACAAATTTTCTGAACAACGTGGATAACATGAAGGGACACCGATTTTCCGACTTAAGCGGAAACCTCTAATTAGATTGGATGAAAAGATTACTTTTTTATTTGGGTTAATGTTTAATTGGGGGAGCTAATTTTTAATTCAAGGTTTAAATAAATCTTAAACTGCCCTAGTTATAAAAATCTAGTTATAAAAATTTAGTTATGTAAATACTTGCGCGGGTCTAAAGATTCACCATTAAACCGTATTTCGTAATGCAAATGCGGCCCAGTAGAGCGCCCTGTACTGCCGACCTCCGCCACTACTTGACCTTTTACGACACGCTCACCTACTTTAACTAACAGTCTAGAAGCATGTGCATAGCGCGTCTCTAAGCCAGCGCCATGCTCAATTTTTACTATATTACCATAATCGGGAGTGCGTTCTGAGGTTGACACAATGCCATCAGCAGCCGCGCGTATGGGTGTGCCAGTATTTGCCGTAAAATCCAGGCCTTCATGAAACGCTTTGTTGCCATTAAAAGGGTCAATACGCCAGCCGTAACTGGATGAGTTGTAGGCCGCATTGATAGGACTGCTATTAGGCAACATATCTTTTAGTACGCTTTGCTGCAAAATTTTAGCCTCCAGACCGCTTAAAGAATCATCACGCGCATCTACGGCTTGAGTCAATTCCAAAATAGCTGCTTGTAAGTCCGGCTCGGTCATGGGGTGAGCGTTAACAAGTGGCCCACCCCTATTGGCTGGCAGCAGGTTACTTTCCGGTTGCAAATTAGGTTTATTTGTCCCTTGCTTATCTTTTTCACCCGCCAATTTAGCCAAGCGCTGACTCTGTGCGTCCAAGCGCATCATACGTGCCTGCAGTTCGCCTAGCTCTTTAGCATAGGCATCTAAATGCACTTGCGAAGAAATTATAGAGCTTTTAAGATGCGGTGGTAGTAACGCTTTCATACCTTGCTCTTTAATATTGCTTTTGGGCGTAATAAACAGCAAGGTAAGCAGAACAGGCACTAATACCAAAGCAGCAACCAGCGTGCCTGCCTGCAATACCGACAAGCTTTTGGCTTTTGCCATTTTGTTAGAAACCAAAATTATATTCATTGGATAATATTCATAGATTTAAGTAATTTGTCTCGATACAATTAATGATGCGTAAAATTAATACTCTATTTAGCGGGTCTAGGCTTAGCGAAGACAGCCAGCTTGATGCGTTGACTAAAAACGTACAAGCGCATCAAAAATTGCAACAGCTATGGCTTGCGGCAGCACCAAAAATACTGAGCCAAGCTAGTTTTGCCGGCAGCCTGACTAACGGCCAATTAACAGTTTACGCTGACAGCGCAATTGCCGCCCACAAAATTAAATTAACACTCACTAGCTTATTGACTCAATTACAAAATTTGCAAAAAAACGAGCCTTTATTTAGGGAATGTAAAGTTACTGCAATTACGGTGAAAGTGCAAGTAAAATCTCGCCCAAAACCTGTTATAAAAACGCCGCGCAAGCTCTCGATCCGCGCCGCTACTAGCCTGAAAACCTTAGCGCAAGATTTAGGCGATTCGCCACTTGCTATCAAACTAAATGCCTTGGCCAGCAAAGGCTAAAAATGGAATATCTGCTTTATCTGGCCACAGGGCTGTTTACAGGCTTGCTTTCAGGCTTGCTGGGCGTGGGTGGCGGACTGATTATGGTACCTGTACTCAGTTTTATTTTTGCCACTCTTGGCTTTTCACCAGCCTACATTATGCACATGGCGCTAGGCACCTCGCTTGCGGTGATTATAGCCACTTCTATCGCCTCTAGCCGCGCGCACCACCAGCACCATAACGTAGACTGGGATATTGTCAAAAAAGTTGCTTTGGGCATTATGCTGGGGGCATTTTTGGGTGGTTTGGTAGCTGCGAGGTTTGATACCAGCTTGCTTAAAGTTTTATTTGTTATATATACTTTTTTAGTCGCGTTTCAAATCTTAAGTAACTATGTGCCAAACCCCGCGCGGATACTGCCTGCCAGGCCTGCTCTAAATTTGGTTGGATTTTGCATAGGCTGGGTTTCCAGCTTTGTAGGCATTGGCGGCGGCACGCTTTCCGTGCCATTTTTGATATATTGCAATGTGCACACCAAGCGCGCTATTGGTACCAGTAGCGCCATCGGCTTGCCAATCGCATTGGCTGGCGCGATTGGCTATATCGTTTCTGGTCTGAACTTTTCTAATTTACCTGGGAAAAGTTTAGGTTTTGTTTACCTGCCGGCTTTTACTATTATTGCCCTGGCCAGCTTGATTAGTGCGCCTTTTGGAGCGATTCTGGTACAAAAACTGTCAGTAAAAAAATTAAAGAAAATATTCGCCATCCTGCTAATCGCAATAGGCTGCAAAATGTTATTCAGCCTGTTATAGCGAAGTATCCTAACTTGTTGTCGTGCTTAATTATTAATGCCATAATGCGCCTGGTTGTTACAAAAAATTTACATTTTTACAACTTTGCTGCATTCTAAATTTGAGTTGCATTTAAAAATTTAGCTACCATTTAATTACGTTTCAGATTTATAAAAATAGATAGGGAGAAGTCATGTCAGTCGCACTAATGATAGCCATTGCTGCCGCAGTATTAGCAGTGCTGTATGGCGTAGTAATGAGTAAATGGATTACCAGTTTGCCAGCAGGCAATGCGCGTATGCAGGAAATCGCAGGCGCTATTCAACAAGGTGCCGCAGCATATTTGGCACGCCAATATAAAACCATCACTATGGTAGGTATTGTACTAGCCATACTAATTGGCATATTTTTAGGCACGACAACAGCTATTGGCTTTGTATTAGGCGCTGTACTTTCAGGTGCTTGCGGTTTTATTGGCATGAATGTGTCGGTTAAAGCAAATGTAAGAACTGCGCAGGCTGCCACCAAGGGTATTGGGCCAGCTTTAGACGTTGCATTTAAAGGCGGCGCGGTTACCGGCATGCTGGTAGTGGGTTTGGGCTTACTTGGTGTTACCGGTTTTTATGCCTTTTTGGGCGGCGAAGCAGCAACTGATTTAAATCCATTAATCGGCCTGGCTTTTGGCTCTTCGCTCATTTCTATCTTCGCGCGTTTGGGCGGCGGCATTTTCACCAAAGGCGCTGATGTAGGTGCGGACTTGGTAGGCAAAGTTGAAGCCGGTATTCCCGAAGATGATCCACGCAACCCAGCGGTGATTGCCGATAACGTCGGTGATAACGTCGGTGATTGCGCAGGTATGGCGGCCGATTTGTTTGAAACTTATGCAGTCACTTTAATCGCCACCATGGTGTTGGGCGGTCTGCTCATCACCAATGCTGGCGCAAATGGCACACTCTATCCGCTCATGCTGGGCGCGGTGTCTATCGTTGCTTCTATCATTGGCTGCTTCTTTGTTAAAGCCTCGCCTGGCATGAAAAACGTGATGCCTGCCTTGTACAAAGGTTTAGCGGTAGCTGGTACGTTGTCATTGATTGCATTTTATTTTGTCACCATGAAAATGTTCCCGGACGGCTTAATGGCTGGCGACTTAGCTGTATCTGCGAACCAACTATTTGGTTCATGTGCGGTTGGTTTGGTGTTAACAGCTGCACTGGTGTGGATTACCGAATACTACACCGGTACTGATTACGCGCCTGTAAGACACGTAGCACAAGCTTCTACTACTGGTCACGCAACTAACATTATTGCGGGCATCGGCATTTCGATGAAATCAACCGCTTGGCCCGTACTTTCAGTATGTTTGGCTATCTGGACATCCTATCATTTAGGCGGTCTATACGGTATCGCGATTGCCGCAACCTCTATGTTAAGCATGGCAGGTATTGTAGTGGCGTTGGATGCTTACGGCCCAATTACGGACAATGCTGGCGGCATTGCAGAAATGGCAGGTCTACCCGCAGAAGTGCGCGATGTGACTGACCCGCTTGATGCAGTTGGCAACACCACCAAAGCGGTTACCAAAGGCTATGCCATTGGCTCTGCAGGTTTAGCGGCATTGGTATTGTTTGCCGATTACACACACAAACTTGAAGGTGCAGGCATTGTTGCTAAGTTTGATTTAAGCGACCCAATGGTGATTATTGGCTTGTTTATCGGTGGTTTGATTCCATTCCTTTTCGCTGCCATGGCGATGGAAGCAGTAGGCCGTGCGGCTGGTGCAGTAGTTGAAGAAGTGCGCCGTCAGTTCCGCGATATTAAAGGCATTATGGAAGGTACTGCAAAGCCAGAATACGGCAGAGCGGTTGATATGCTCACTACCGCGGCAATTAAAGAAATGATGATTCCATCACTATTACCAGTCGCAGTGCCAATTGCTGTAGGCTTGCTATTAGGCCCTGTAGCGCTTGGTGGCTTGCTCATGGGTACGATTGTAACGGGCTTATTCGTTGCAATCTCTATGTGTACCGGCGGCGGCGCATGGGATAACGCCAAAAAATACATCGAAGATGGTCATCACGGCGGCAAAGGTTCAGACGCGCACAAAGCCGCGGTGACCGGCGACACTGTTGGCGACCCCTACAAAGATACGGCAGGCCCAGCGGTCAACCCGCTGATTAAAATCATCAACATTGTGGCGTTGCTGATCGTGCCGCTGTTGTAATTTGAGTTTATGTTGAACAAAAAAGGCGACCTAGGTCGCCTTTTTTATAGGCTTCAAAAAAACGGGTGTCCATATTTCATGATTGATTTGACCGGAAGTCACTGCATTAAAAATTCCAGTTTATGCCGATTTGCTATTCTTGTTAGTGAAGATCAGCTTTAGAGCAGCTTGATTTAGAAGTTATGTAGCAACTAACGGCCAAAGGCAGTCGTTCGTACCCCAAGTATTCAATGGCATAAAAAGCCCCTAAGTATTCCCCCTTATTGATTCATAGTCAATATGGGCTTTTAATATGCTTCTATTTGAGAAGAGGAATGAATCATGGGAAATGATACCGAACCAATGATCAAGCTAGATCCAAGTGGAAAAGCGCCTATATTAAGCTACAACGTCCCGGAGCCAACATCATATAATGGCAGGTGTCTTATCGAACTGGAATTCAGTGACGATTATTTCAAACCCAGTGTGAAAATGAAACCAGCAGGAAGTTCAAGGACTCCTGTTAAGAACCTGGATGTTTCTGCCATTAAATCAGCGGTATTGGCTGGCATGAAATCAGGTTTTGCTGATCAAAAGTTATTTCCAAATATTCGCACGACTATTAATAGTATTCGCTTCATCGAACAACCGAATCCTGGCTTAGTTCCAGTTGGTTCGACGCCTGTAAGTCCCAAGCTTGCGCAATTAGATGCCGGTGAAGTTGCCTCTATGATGCAAGCAGGCAAGCGGTTAAATATTTACAAATCCATGTTTGGGACGCTCACTCACAACTACATTTCTGAACCCACAGTAGTTCGCCCACGCATACTCTTAGTAGAGACATATCGCCTATCTTCTTTTCTTGGGTCATATGGAGCTGGAAGAACAATCAAGACCTTCTCGCTCCTCCCGGGCGAAAAAACGAAAATCAGTGTCAAAACATATACCAAGCGGGAAGAAGACGCTAAGAGTGCCTCAAGTATCCTAGATTCATTTACTCAAGAAAGCTCGGATAATTTCGAACAATCTGTACAGGCCGAGCAGTCAAATACCGAAAAATATGCTGAAAACTTTGAGTATCACGCTGAGGCTGAAGCCAGTTGCTCTTGGGGATTCGGTAGTGCAAAGGTAAGCGGGGGAGTGAAAGGGGGATCGAATTCTGCTAGGGAGGAATCCGCTAAGAATATATCGAGCGCAACTGCAAAACACGCTGCCCAAGCGTCGGCGAAGCGTGATGTTCAGATAGAAACGAGTTATGAAGCGAAAGTGGAAACCGGAGAGGAAACCTCAGTTGAAAGGGAAATTCAAAATGTGAATCTCAGCCGAACACTTAATTTCGTATTTAGGCAAATGAACCAAGAATTTGTCACGCTGCTCCATTTAGTAGACGTGCGCGTTGCTTTCTTTAACGGCTTCGCTGAATCGAAGCGAGAGGTCGCGTTGCCTGAACTTGATTCACTATTGAATGACGTAATAATTGATGGGAAGCGGAAAGAAGTAAGGGAAAAAATAGTCGAACAATTAAGCAATATTTTTGATTATCAGGATCGACAACATACTTTTATCACAGAAGGTCCATACAAAGATAATAACAACAATCCAATTGCAGGTACAGAATACTTGCGGATACTAAAAGACAAAACGCATTTATATCAGGATGAAGCCACCAACACGGAAATTACCGTACCTGGAATAATCCTATCGGCGAAAAAATATACCATGAGGACTGAGGGAATTATCGTTGACGCGCTACTCGGCGCCGGTGAGGCGCTTGATCATTATGCCTTGCGTCTCCAAGAGCTTGAAGTCGCTCGTCGCGAAGCTGAGGTCGAAGAACAAAGTTCCAAAGCTGACAGATCTCGCATGCTAAATGAAATTATTAAAGGAAACGATACCCAGCGGACATCGCTCCTTGAAAAACTTATCTGTCCTTGCGGGTCTTCATCGGTGCCGTTACGTATAGAGTGGCGTGATGCGACCAAGTCCAACGGGGGGCAATAACTATGGGTTCGCCACCAAGTAAAAATCCTCTTCTATATGCTTCTAACGCAGTTTCAGAGCCAGTAATCGCTGCCCTTGCCTATGGCCAACGAGCAGTCGACCAAGGGATTGATGTTGCAGGGGTGACACCTGAGCCGATGAAAGCGAAACCGAAAGCGCAGTCCCCGCGAATTGCTGAGCTTGTTCGTACAAGCAAGCGTGAGATTGACGAGTTGAAACCTGATTATGACATCCTGCTCAGCACGAAAGCACACCCAGATTCGGGTGGCGCTGAAGGTAACAGGCCATTAATCTACGAGTACAAAGATCTAAGGCAAGACTTAAAGAACTATGTAAATGCGGCCTCACAAGGGCGTGTAGAGGATTTCGAGCTCACAGACTGGTCGCAACGGTTATGGAGAACTGGGGATGACCGCATTGCTATCACAAATAATCTGCTTTGCCATTTTCGAGGAATGCTTAACAACGGAATGAAGCGCCTACAGGAACAAGAGTCCACACTCACCAAGCACAAGCAGGCATTTGACCGCATTCGTAAAGCAATCGCTGAAATCAAAACTGCAAAAGCTGCTATCGAGACCATTGTCATCGTCTACGATGCTATCGAAGTTGCTGAAAAGACTATACACGCCATCGCACACGGTACCGTCGTGGTCTTACCTGCACAAATTGGTGGGATAGTAGCTCAGTCAACCATTATCAAGGGGGGAGTCGCGAAGATCGCAGACTACATGATTCAGTTGAGCATCGTGACCGAATCACTGGCTGTGGGGGGGTATACCTCGCTTGAGGGTATGAAAAATTCCATTAACGCTATTTTGGAAAATATCAGTGATGAATTAAAGCTGATGAGATCCTACGAAGAGGATAAATTCAAAGCACAGGTGCTCAACTCTATCCCGGCGGTAGGTAAAAATGGATAACGAGTTTTCGAGAGAAGGATTATAAGAGTATGGTCCCGAATGCCTAATATTTGTCAACTCGGACTAACTACGCTGTACTTTGTTTTCAGCCGGTTATGCGCTTCATCGGGCGTTCGTTTTCTTCGACCCTGAATATCTCTTACGGGTCGAAAGTTCTACTTCATAAATGTTCTGCTGGCAGCAAGTTGAATCTCGGGGTTAATTTGCTTATTTAATCATATAATCGGGATTTGCTTGGCAATGCCAAAAATTTAAAATCAATCACAAAATACAGATACCCATAAAAACTAACCCCTTGGCAACAACAAATCTTCCAGAAAAAATGCCGACAAAGAAGATCTCCCCGAAATGCCTGCTTTACGATAAATCGCTCTGGCTTGCTCCCTTACCGTGCGCTCACTGGCGATGCGGATATTAGCAATTTCCTGATGACTAAAGCCTTTGAGCAGCAGCAAGCCGACTTCGGCTTCTGCGTTGCCCAGCCCCCAGCGCATAAATTGTTTTTGAATTTCAACGCCCAGCCCAGCAATTAAGTCACGACTCTCGTTCCGCCAGCGCTGCGCCTCCTGGTGTGCCTCAGTGAGGTTTGTTTGCAATATACGTAAAGTAGTTTGTGTAGATTGATAATATTTATGCCAAAAAATACCTAAACCAATAACTGCAATCATTAATACCATCAGTTCTACAACGAGATGACTCCACTCAATGCCGTCGCCATAATCGCTCAATATATCCAGTGCGATGAGCGTAAAAATCACACCATACAGAATCATGGCGATTTTAATAAGTCGTTGGTTATCCAACTCCTCCAAAAAAACTAAGTCTTTTGACATATCAATAAACTCCAAACTCAATCTATATCAACGCGTCAAATGACGTATTGCTACATTATCAAACTAAGCAGATGATATACGTCAATTCGCTTAAATTTGTAATCAGTTAAAGTAATCCGATCGAAATATTAACAAAGGATATAAAAATGAACACTTCAGCAAAAGTTGTCAAGGTATGGGACCCATTGGTTCGCATCGGGCATTGGACGTTAGTCGTTGCTTTTTTTACGGCTTACTTTACCGAGGAAGACTTTCTCACCCAGCACGTGTGGGCGGGTTATATCGTAGGTGCCATCGTTATATTTAGAATTGTTTGGGGATTTATCGGCAGCAAACACGCCAGATTCAGCGATTTTATTTATTCGCCAGCAGCAGTATTTGGTTACTTAAAAGGGCTTATCAGCCGCAAACCGCAACATTATTTGGGCCATAACCCAGCAGGTGGCGCCATGGTGTTTGCACTTTTGTTAGGACTTTCTGCCATAGTGTATACCGGCGTTGCTCTGTATGCAGTAGAAGAAAATGCCGGGCCACTTGCAGGGATTATTGCAAGCAATGATAAGACCATGCCTACAGCAACGATTATTACAGCCGCCAACGCAGATGAGGATGCCGATGAGGACATGAGCAAAAACAAGCAGGAGAAATCCATGGGAAACAAAGAAGCTGAAAAATTTTGGGAAGAGCTACATGAATTTTTTGTTAACTTTACTCTGCTGTTAGTCGTGCTGCATATTGGTGGCGTATTGCTTTCTAGCTATATCGACAAAGAAAATCTTATCAAAGCCATGGTGACGGGGCGCAAAGAAATTCCAAAAGACAAATAACATAAAACATAAATAATGAAATATTGCTTGCAGTTATAATGGCAGCATATTTTAACAACGCGCGCCCAGTGACCTAATCTAGCCACTGGGCGCGCTAAATCAGGGGTATTCATCTTGAGGCATTCTGAATTTCATCGCTCACATCGCATAGGCTGGCTGCGCGCGGCCGTGCTAGGCGCTAATGATGGTATTGTGTCCACCGCAAGCTTAATCATTGGTGTAGCTTCAGCACACGCCTCGCATGAGGCCATTTTGCTTACTGGTGTTGCAGGTTTGGTTTCTGGCGCCATGTCCATGGCAGCAGGTGAATATGTGTCAGTCAGTTCACAATCCGATACTGAAAATGCCGATTTAGCCCGTGAGCGCCATGAGCTTGCCACTGAACCAGAAAGCGAACTCAAAGAGCTCACAGGGATCTATATTGGCCGCGGGCTTACTCCAGACCTGGCGCACCAAGTCGCCGTTCAACTGACTGATCATGATGCTTTTAGAGCGCATGCGCGGGACGAGCTGGGCATTAGCGAAACAATGAGTGCTCGCCCAGTCCAGGCAGCGATTGCATCCGCCGCTACATTTGCAGTTGGCGCGCTGTTACCGCTATTAGTGGCTCTAGCAGTTCCTACAACCCATTTAATCATGTATGTTGCAGCAATGTCACTCGCTTTTTTAGCGGCGCTCGGTGGGCTGGCTGCAAAGGCTGGCGGTGCAAGCATGTGGAAAGGATCAGCTCGTGTGGCATTTTGGGGCGTGCTTGCCATGGCAGCTACTGCTGGGGTCGGCAGCCTCTTCGGGGTTGCGGTAGCGTAACCCAGAAGAGGTTGGCTCTCTTCAAAGAAAAAAGGCGCAATTAATTGCGCCTTTTAAAACAAGCACTGAAAAAATTAAAAAGCTGGTTTTACTTTTGCGTTATTGTAATTCTCGACACCTGAAAGGATTTCTTTCTTCGCGTCATCAATGTCGCCCCATCCATTAATTTTTACCCACTTGCCTTTGTCCAAATCTTTGTAATGCTCAAAAAAGTGCGCAATCATATCCAAACGCCATGCAGAAATGTCTCTATGGCAGTGAAGATGCCCATATAAGCCGCATACCTTATCGACCGGCACGGCTAGCACCTTTGCATCGAGGCCTGATTCGTCTTCCATTAACAACACGCCCAGTGGGCGGCAGCGAACTACTACGCCTGGAATTAACGGAACCGGTGTAATCACCAGCACATCAACCGGGTCGCCGTCATCTGCCAGTGTATGTGGCACATAACCATAGTTAGTGGGGTATTGCATCGCAGTTCCCATAAAGCGATCAACAAAAATCGCGCCGCTTTCTTTATCGACTTCATATTTTACAGGGTCGCCCTGCATCGGGATCTCGATAATCACATTAAAATCATTGGGAACGTCTTTTCCGGTTGAGACTTGATTTAGTGACATGCTGAATAAAACCTATTAATTAGAATAAATTATATTATAAATGAAAATTGTTCCTGCATTATTGCAGATGATTGAAATTAGGTTAGTGTATTAGCGAATTTTCAGATTTTTCCAAACTTTGCTGACTAAAAATACGACAATCACAATCGCCAAACCAAGCACAGTCACTGTTCCAAGATGCTTCTGGATAATTGGAATATTACCGAAGAAATAACCTGCCAGTACACAGGCGAACACCCAAACCATGGCGCCTATGGAAACTGAGCGAGCGAATTTAACCGACCGCATTTGGGTAACTCCGGCAAGAAAAGGTGCCAGCGTGCGTATCACGGGCAAAAATGGAGAGAATAAAAATCCTATCTCGCCATATTTTTCGTAAAAAAGCTGTGTCTTGTCTAAGGCCTCTTGTTTAGGCCATTTTAAAACCTCTACAAAAAACTTTTTACCTACCACCTTGCCCAGCCAATAACTAAGCAAACTGCCCAGTATCGCGGCGATAATAAGACTCGGTAGCAGCAACTTTATGTTAAGTTCACCCACTGCGCAAAATGCGCCACATACAAATAAGAATGGATTACCTGGCAGAAAAAATAGAGGGATAACTCCGATTTCCAGAAAAACTACCAGAAATAGAACCAAATACACAAGGTTTGCATGCATGGCAATCAGCGTGTGCAACTGCTGATCAAAGTTTAAAACCATTTGCCAAATATGCATTATGTACTCTCTTTTTTACATGCGGCAATGACGTCCGCCGGCGTTAATTTCAAGGCAAAATATATCAACAGGGGAATAACAATGACATCATCCAGTTGGCCGATAACCGGCAAGAAATCTGGAATTAAATCAAATGGCATCAGTAAGTAACTTACTGCCAGCCATAGTAACATTTTTGCCAGAACCGGCGTTCGCGGGTGTTTTTGCAGGCGTCGATAAAAATCAAACTCTGCTTTTAGTCTTGCCGCAATTTCTTTGAGCTTTTCTCGCACGTCAATTAAGCTTGCAGCTTTTGGCCAGTCAATTTCTCAAAGGCTTCCAGATACTTTTCCGAGGTACGTTTCGCAACATCATCGGGCAAAGCTGGCGCGGGCGGTGTTTTGTTCCATGCTATAGATTCCAGCCAATCGCGCACATATTGTTTATCATAGCTGGGCGGGTTGCTACCTACTTTATAACTCTCGAGCGGCCAGAAACGTGAAGAATCCGGCGTGAGCACCTCGTCCATCACATGCAGCACCCCATTATTATCCAAGCCAAATTCAAACTTGGTATCCGCAATGATAATGCCCTTAGAAAGCGCGTATTCGGCAGCCTCGGTATAAAGTTGGATAGCCACTTTTGCCACTTGTTCAGCCATGTCTTTGCCTATTAAATCCGCACATTGCTGCAAACTGATATTTTCGTCATGCTCACCCACAGCGGCTTTACTGGATGGCGCAAATATGGGCTGTGGCAACTTCGAAGCCTCTTGCAAGCCGCTTGGTAGTTGGATTCCACAAACTGTGCCTTTTTGCCTATATTCTTTCCAGCCGCTACCCACCAAATAACCACGCACAATCGCCTCAATCGGCAAGGGTTTAAGTTTTTTAACCACCACTGCACGGCTTAAATTTCCAGCACCTAGTTGGGCTTTTTCTGCTGGATCACTCACCACCGAATCCGGGTCGATGCCAGTTAAGTGGTTCGGCACGACGTGCTTGAGCTTTTCAAACCAGAAATTGGCCATTTGTGTGAGCATTGCGCCTTTATTGGCGATGCCTGTAGGTAAAATTACGTCAAACGCAGAAAGTCTGTCCGTACTCACCAATAGCATTGTTTTATCGTCAATATCGTAAATATCACGCACTTTGCCTTGATGAATCAGCTTCAGGCTTTTGATAGTAGTTTTTAACAATGGTATGCTCATGGAATTGCTTTAATGTGATAAGTCGAACGCCATTATAAATTGTGCATGGGCTTCATGCTAATTTCCATTACGTTTATTCATTTGGCAGATGGTCGCCAATCTTAATGATTTTAAGCGTATTTGTTCCGCCGGGGCTCCCGATAGGCTCACCGAAAGTAAGCATGACCAAATCTCCCAAACTTACCACTTTCTGCTGCAATAACACCTGCTCCATTTCATGCAGTATTTCATCTCTATTTTTATTTTCCTGTAAAATTGGATAAGGGTAAACACCACGATGTAGCGTCAATTTTCTGCGTGCTATTTTTTCAGGTGACAATGCATAAATAGGCACTTCTGCATCAGCACGCGATAACCACTGTGCGGCATTGCCAGATTGAGTTAACGCAGCAATCGCCTTTACTTTCAGGTGTTGCGCGGTATAAATCGCCGCCGCCGCTATAGCTTCATCCGTTTGTTTTAATTGGTGGGTACGCCGTTCAATATGTTGCAAACTTTCGTACTCTTTTTCCGCCTCCATACATACACGATGCACTGCTTGCACCGTTTCTAATGGATACTGACCGCTTGCAGTTTCGGCTGACAGCATCACCGCATCCGTTCCATCCAGCACTGCATTAGCCACATCAGAAACTTCTGCACGTGTTGGAATTGGGCTGCTAATCATTGATTCCATCATTTGCGTGGCGGTAATCACCAATTTATTCTGTGCCCGCGCCATACGTATCATACGTTTCTGCAGGCCAGGCACAGCCGCATCACCCACTTCAACCCCCAAGTCACCTCGCGCCACCATAATGGCGTCGGAGGCCTCAATAATGTCTTCCAGGTGATCAATCGCTTCGGCGCGCTCGATTTTGGCAATGATGCTTGCTGTTCCGCCCGCTTTCCGCACCAAGGTACGCGCAAGCTCTACATCTAATGCCGATTTAGGAAATGAAATCGCAATATAGTCCGCTTCAAGTGCAACAGCGGTTTTAATATCTGCGCGGTCCTTTTTTGTAAGCGCATCTGCCGCCAGGCCGCCACCCTGCAAGTTGATGCCTTTGTTGTTGGACAAAATGCCGCCTGTAAGCACGACACAGTGAATTTGATTGCCTTTAATACGGTCTATTGACATAGTGATGCGGCCATCATCCAGCAACAACATGTTTCCAACGCTGACTTCCTGCGGCAGATTTTTATAATCAAGACCCACTTTAAATTGGTCGCCAATTTCGCAATCCGCATCCAACACAAACAAATCGCCCATTTTGAGGGTGATTTTACCTTGCTCAAACTTGCCGATACGAATTTTTGGCCCTTGCAAGTCACACAGGACGCCAATTGGGCGATTCAGTTTTGTAGCGATCTGCCGCACAATTTCTGCGCGTT
Organism: Methylotenera sp.; assembly: GCA_049687015.1. Lineage (GTDB taxonomy): Bacteria > Pseudomonadota > Gammaproteobacteria > Burkholderiales > Methylophilaceae > Methylotenera_A. The sequence goes on from JBAVIP010000050.1 coordinate 83,898, forward strand.
TGATATGGTCTTCCGCTGTTCCATGCGAAAAGTTTAACCGTACAACATTCACGCCCGCTGTAATCAGCCGCGCAATCATCTCTTCACTGCTTGATGCCGGACCTAGTGTTGCTACAATTTTTGTTTTTCGTAATATCAATCTTTTACCTTTAATTTTCTAAATATTGAAATAAGAATAGGGGCTTATCGCCCCTATTCTTAATTTTCTGTAACTTTGGGGGACTAACTATTCGCGCGTTGCTCCAGAATTTCAACCGCAGGCAGAACCTTGCCTTCTAGAAACTCCAAGAATGCGCCGCCTGCTGTCGAAATATAGCTTACCTTATCGTAAATACCGTATTTCTGTATGGCCGCGATTGTGTCACCACCGCCCGCAAGTGTAAATGCTTTTGTTTGAGCAATAGCATTGGCAATAGTTTTAGTACCTTCACCAAATTGGTCAAATTCAAACACACCTACTGGCCCATTCCATACCACTGTACCTGCATTTTTAATAATCTCTACTAATTCGTTAGCAGATTTCGAGCCAATGTCAAAAATCATATCATCCGCCGTTACAGAAGCCACGTCTTTCTTTACTGCTGGCTCATTGGCATCAAATTTCTTGCCACAGACGACATCCACGGCAATGGGCACGGCTGCACCACGCTGGCTCATTTTTTCCATCAGCGCTTTAGCAGTGGGCACCAAGTCATGCTCACAAAGCGATTTACCAACCTCATGGCCTGCCGCCTTGAGGAAGGTGTTGGCGATACCACCACCTACCACCAGCTGATCAACTTTTTCTGACAGGCTTTCCAGCACTGTCAGCTTGGTTGAGACTTTACTGCCGCCCACGATCGCCACCATCGGGCGCGCGGGATTTAGTAAGGCTTTGGTTAGCGCATCCAGTTCCTCTGTAAGCAAAATACCGGCACATGCGGTAGGTGCAAATTTTGCAATGCCATGCGTGCTGGCCTCTGCACGATGTGCAGTACCGAACGCATCCATCACAAACACGTCACACAGCTTGGCATAAGCCTGTGCGGTTTCATCCTTGTTTTTTTTCTCGCCCACATTAAAACGGCAATTCTCCAAAAGCACCATTTCGCCATTGGCTACTTCGAATCCACCGGACATCCAGTCCTTGATTAAACGTACAGGTTTGCCCAATTTGGCCGCAATCACGTCCGCTACCGGTTTTAATGAGTTCTCTTCTGAATAAACACCTTCTTCAGGACGTCCCAGATGTGATGTCACCATCACCTTTGCGCCTTGTTTCAATGCGTACTCAATCGTCGGCATAGAAGCCGTGATACGCGCATCCGATGTCACTTTGCCATCCGCCACAGGCACGTTTAAATCGGCGCGAATAAAGACGCGCTTGCCTGCCAAATCCAAATCGGTCATTTTGATAAATTGCATCATTTACTCCCTGAATAATTGTATTTACTAACCCATGCTTGCTCAAATAATTGAGCGAGCGAGATGATATGCAAGGCGCACGGCGCGCAAGAAGCAGAATGTACACGCAGTACATGAGCATTCTGAGCACCGCGCAACACAGCAGATTACTCGCGCAGCCGGTTATTTAGCGATATGCTGTACTAGACGCATCAAGTTACATGTGTATCCATATTCATTATCATACCAGCCGACTACCTTAACAAAGGTTGGGTCGAGCATGATACCCGCGTCTTTATCGAACACTCCAGCTGCAGGGCTGCTACGAAAATCGGTAGATACCACTTTTTCGTCGGTATAGCCCAGCACGCCCTTCATTTCGCCTTCGGATGCCTTTTTCATCGCATCACAAATCGCTTCGTAAGTAGTTTCCTTGTTAAGCTCTACAGTCAAGTCCACCACTGACACGTCTGCAGAGGGCACACGCAATGCCATGCCTGTGAGTTTTTTGTTGAGAGATGGAATCACTTTACCCACGGCCTTGGCTGCACCGGTGCTGGAAGGAATGATGTTCTCGAATACGCTACGACCACCGCGCCAGTCTTTCTTGGAGGGGCCATCTACTGTCAGTTGAGAGGCTGTTGCAGCATGCACGGTCGTCATCAGGCCACGCTTGATGCCAAAATTATCGTGTAACACTTTTGCCAATGGTGCCAGACCGTTGGTGGTGCAGGAAGCGGCTGAAACAATCGCCTCACCTTTGTATTCTTTGTGGTTTACGCCGTAAACGAACATCGGCGTATCGTCTTTACCCGGTGCCGACTGTACCACTTTTTTCGCTCCGTTGTTGATATGCGGCTGACAGGTGTCCAGCGTTAGGAATGCCCCAGTAGACTCAACCACGATGTCTGCACCGCCAACTTTCCAATTAATATTGTTCGGGTCACGCTCCGCTGTGAGACGGATTTTCTTGCCATTGACCACCAGACTGCCGTTATCGGCTTCCAGCTTGGCATCAAAACGTCCGTGTACAGAATCGTATTTCAGCAAATAGATGATATATTCAATATCGTAAGAGCTGTTGATTGCAACAACTTCAATATCGTTAAATTCGCGTTCTTGCACCGCGGCACGCAACACCATGCGGCCGATACGCCCAAAGCCATTGATTCCCACTCGCACTGTCATGATAACCCCTTAAAATACACCAAAAATGACTACTAATTTAGTTTTACAAATAAAAAGAGCCTCTTCAGAGGCTCTTTTATTATGACGCTACTCGATAATTACAACACTGATTTTACAGTTGCAACAACATTTTCAACTGTAAAGCCAAAGTGTTTCATTAATACGCCACCTGGAGCAGATTCACCGAAAGTATCGATGCCAACAACCGCACCATCTAAGCCAACATACTTGCGCCAGAAATCTGGGTGAGCCGCTTCAACTGCCACGCGCTTAACGCCTGCTGTCAATACGCTGTCACGATAAGCTTTGTCTTGACGGTCAAACACGTTGGTTGATGGCATAGAAACCACGCGTACTTTAGTGCCAGCCGCATTCAACTCAGCCGCTGCTTTCACCGCCAAATCAAGTTCAGAACCGTTTGCAATGATAATCACGTCCGCTTTGCCTGCTACGTCAGAGAACACGTAACCACCCTTACGCATCAAAGCAAATTGAGCAGTGTCGTGCTTAATACCAGCCACGTTTTGACGGCTCAACACCAAGCTGGATGGACCATCTTTACGCTCAACCGCAGCTACCCAAGCCACAGCAGTTTCAGTCGAACTGCCTGGACGCCATACATCCATACGTGGAATGTAGCGCAAGCCAGAGGTATTCTCTACTGGTTGGTGGGTAGGACCATCTTCACCCTGGCCGATAGAGTCATGTGACAACACGGCAATGGTGCGTTGTTTCATCAAAGCCGCCATACGCAATGCGCTCTTGGCATAGTCAGAGAACATATGGAACGTGCCACCGAATGGCAACAAGCCTCCGTGCAATGCCATGCCGTTCATAATGGCGAACATACCAAATTCACGCACGCCGTAAGAGATGTAGTTACCTGGTTTTTTGCCATCTACATGCGTAAAGCTAGGGCATGAAGTCAAGTTAGAACCTGTCAAGTCAGCAGAACCGCCCAAAAACTCTGGTAAAACGATAGCAAGCGCTGTAATTGCATTTTGTGAAGCTTTGCGGGTTGCAATTCCTTCTGCTTTTTCGTTAGTTGCAGCAATCAGTGCATCTGTCGCCTGTTTCCAGTTAGCTGGCAAATCACCTGCCATACGGCGTTTGAATTCTGCCGCTTCAGCGGGGAATGCTTTTGCGTAAGCAGCAAATTTAGTGTTCCACTCGCCTTCTAGCTTGGCACCCTTAGCCTTACCATCCCAACCTGCGTAAACGTCCGCAGGAATTTCGAATGGCGCATGCGGCCAGCCGATTGCAGCACGTGTTACAGCAACTTCAGCGTCGCCTAATGCAGAGCCGTGGCAATCATGGCTACCCGCTTTGTTTGGTGAGCCTTTACCGATAATGGTCTTACAGCAAATCAACGATGGCTTGTCTTTTACTTTTTTCGCTGCAATTACCGCAGCATTAATCGCGTCAGAATCATGACCATCTACTGATTGCACGTGCCAGCCATAAGCCTCAAAGCGTTTTGCTGTGTCATCTGTGTACCAGCCTTCAATATGACCATCGATAGAGATACCGTTGTCATCCCAGAAAGCCACCAATTTGCCCAAGCCCCATGTACCGGCCAAAGCGCAAGCCTCGTGAGATACGCCTTCCATCATACAGCCGTCACCTAAGAAGCAGTATGTGTAATGGTCAACAATGTCATGGCCTGGTTTGTTAAACTGGTCTGCCATTAATTTTTCAGCCATCGCGAAACCAACCGCGTTGGTAATACCTTGGCCTAATGGACCTGTCGTTGTTTCAATACCTGGTGCATAGCTGTATTCTGGGTGGCCTGCACATTTTGAGTGCAATTGACGGAAAGTCTTGATTTCATCCATCGGCAAATCGTAGCCAGTGAGATGCAATAGAGAGTAAATCAGCATGGAACCATGACCATTAGAGAGAATGAAACGATCGCGATCAGCCCAGTTTGGATTGGTTGGATTGTGACGTAAATGGTGATTCCACAATACCTCTGCAATTTCTGCCATGCCCATAGGTGCACCTGGGTGGCCAGAGTTGGCTTTTTGCACTGCATCCATAGATAACGCACGGATAGCGTTGCATAAATCGTTACGTGTTGCCATGATTCTCTCCCTAATGATTAAACTTGAAGTCTTATATGAAACGCTATAAAACTCTGATTGAATTCTTAAAAAGCCTGTTTTAACTACGGCCTTTCGCAAAGACTTAATTATTGCGCAAATAACCCTGCTCGGCAAGGGCTTAAGCCAGTAATTGATGCCTTAAAAAGCATATTTTTGAATTTTCAAACGTGAGCTATTAGGTAGGGCGTGAGGCCAACGTAATGCGCAAATTATTGCTTCTCAAAATACAGCTAAAAACACCTACCCTGCAACCCGCATGGATGTTACCTCGCAGAGCATCGATTATTTGTTATTTTTGTGTGAATTTATTTTTTTTCGTCATTCCTGCGAAAATGGGAATCCATTTGGAATTAAAAATTGCGATGCTGACCCCTTTAACTCCCTCTTTTACCTACTGCCCCAACATCGCTTTCTTCAACGACGCATCTACAGGGTGACCGCCAAGCCAAACGCGGAGCAAAGCGTGGTTAAATGCTTCGCCCTCAACTTGCCCTAACACCTTGCCATTAAGGCTGACTTGCGTACCTGCCGCAGTATAATCCAGCAAAATCACATCGCCTTCTTTTACCTCTTTAGCAGAAGTCATCATTTGGCGAAACGCTTTCATTTGCGTATCAATCGCTGCCATCTCGGCCGCGCTGTTATTGGCGGTAAAGCCTTCATCCATAGCGTGCAAAAGCTTTTCTGCACTTAGTTCGCGTAAAAAGTGCATGCTCACCCGCTTGTTGCCACTGTCGCCTAGCACCGCGTTAGCATCAGCCTGCTTTTGCGTTAAGTACAGCGCCGCCACATACACTTTAAACATCATCTTGGTACGAACACCCGCGCCATTTAATACCAGCGCATTGCCACCCACTTTGGCAGCTTCATCCACCTTAACGCCTTTTACCTCTATTGCCTGGGCTGAAAATGTAAGGACAAAAAATAATGTGGCGAGGATAAATTTAAGTAACTGTTTCACGGCAAAACCTTTCTTAAGGAGTTAGCAAGCTATCATAGTTTTAGTCGTTACTGATTGCAAAACAGCCTCAATCGCCTTGCAATTGGCTTTTGCATCCGCAAAAGTTAAATACGGCGCTTTGTCGTTAAGCACGCAATCGCTAAAGTGTTCAATTTCTAAGGTAAAGTGGTTGCTTGGCGCAAAGCGTTCTTCGGCGTATTTGCCGTCCTCCAATGCCCATGAAATCACCGGCACATCGTTCTGGAACACCCACGCGGCATGGCATTTTACCCAGCCTTTGCTGCCAATGATTTCATATTCTGATTTGCGCGAACGCTCAAAACTGATGTCGAAATGCCCAAAGCGCGCGCGGCCTTCTGCATCTAGCCCAAAATCCAGCACGCCGCTGGTCACAATATCTGCGCCATGTTCATTCAGTTTGGCATGCGCGATAATGGATTTAGGCTCAAGGCTGAAACACCACCTTAATGAATGAATCGCGTAAGGTCCAATATCCCACATCGCGCCGCCGCCTTGCGCCATGCTGCGATTGATGCGATACATGCGGGCTGGTTTCATTAAAAATGAGTAGCTGGCACGGGCAGAAAGCACATCGCCAATCAAGCCGCTATCCACAATCTCTTTCACCCGCGCATGTTGTGGATGAAAGCGGTACATAAAGCCTTCCATCACCTTCACATTGGCTTTTTTTGCGGCGGCTTCAATCGCATCAATATCTTTGACTGAGGTAGCCATCGGCTTTTCAATCAACACATGCTTGCCAGCATCAATCGCCTTAAGCGCCCATTCCGCGTGCTCCTCATTCGCCATCGGGCAATAGATGGCTTCGATATTCTTATCGTTAATCAAGGCATCCATGTCGTCATAACACGTCACGCTATTTGCATAACAGGGCGCGTATTTTTCCAGCGTCGCTTTCGCCGCCCCTGCACGACGGCTGGCGATAGCCACTAATTGCGAATTCGGCGCTTCGATAATTGCCGGCAGCAAGCGCTCATTCACACGTGCTGCGCCGAGGATGCCCCATTTGAGTTTTTGAGTTGTCATATTTTTCACTTCATTGAATGTAGGCCGATCGTATTGCCCTCGGTATCTACCGCGAGAACAAAAAAACCATATTGCCCAATTGACATTTTTTCTTGGCAAATACTGCCGCCAGCTACTATTACCCGCTTGCCTTCTACTGCACAATCCTCACAACTAAAATATACCATTGTGCTGTTGCCGCCTGAAGGCATTCCTTGCATCTTAACCAGCGAACCGGTAATGCCAAATTCGCTATTTTCGCTCCTGGGAAAGCCCACATTTCTATCTCACCTTCGCTCATCATTTCTAGCTTGGTCTGAAAAACGGATTCGTAAAACGCTTTGGCGCGTGCCATATCTTGCACGTATATTTCAAACCAAACAACAGGGTTATTTTTCATCATGTCTTCTCCTTAAGTTTTCCACTTGATTGAGCAGCCAATACTGGCAATTTGTTCTTTCGGCCCCTGCCCAGTTTCTGAAATTTGCTTCATGGCATGAAACAAATCGCGCGTACTTTGTGGCGCAGTTTCTTTGCGGCTTTCGTCAAAGCGACCGCGATATTGCAGTTCGGCCTTATTGTTAAACCCAAAAAAATCCGGTGTACACACTGCGCCATAGGCCTTAGCTATTTCTTGTGTTTTATCCGATAAATATGGAAATGGGAAATCCATCTCGTATGCGATTTTTTTCATGTTATCAAAACTGTCTTCCTGATATTCTTTTGGGTCGTTGGACATAATCGCCACTGTATTGATGCCGAGCATTTTCAGCTCGCGCACATCCGCAACCAACCGCGGCAAAATAGCTTTTACGTAGGGACAATGGTTACAAATAAACATCACCAACAAGCCATTTTTGCCCATCATCTGGTCGCGTGAAATCATGTTGCCATCCACATTTTGCAGATTAAAGTCGGGGGCTTTCCAGCCAAAATCGCACACTGGTGGGTTTAAACTTGCCATGCTGCTTCCTTTTTTTCTAATTCAACTGCTTAAATTGACTATAATTTAATCTTACCACTTTAGCCGTTTTGAAACACACCGCCAAATATGTCAAACCTGCGTTTTTATAGCCCGGAAAAACTTAGCTTGGGCGCGAGCATTAAACTCTCTGACAACGCCGCCAGCCATGCCACACGCGTGCTGCGCTTAAATGTGGGAGATGTGATCAATCTATTTAATGGCGATGGTTCCGATTATGCTTGCGAGTTAATCCTGGTTAAAAAAAATGAAGTACTTGCCAAAGTAAAAAGCAGTGTAGCGATTAACAATGAGTCGCCGCTCAACATCACGCTGCTGCAAGGCATTTCCAGCGGCGACCGCATGGATTACACTATTCAAAAGGCGGTTGAGCTGGGCGTAAAACAAATACAACCGATTGCTACTGAGCGCAGCGTGGTAAAGCTCTCTGCCGAGCGCGCAGAAAAACGCTTGGAGCATTGGCAAAACGTAGTGATTTCCGCCTGTGAACAATGCGGGCGGGCGACCATTCCCATAGTTTCCGCTCCAAAGCCTCTGGCAAACTGGCTGGCAGCCAATCCACAAGCCACCAGCACGCGAATCCTGCTCAACCCAACAAGCTCCAAACGCTTAGCCGAATTAGCAAAACCAACCGGCGAGATTCAACTGCTGATCGGCGCGGAAGGCGGATTAAGCAATGCCGAAATTGATACGGCCATCTCGCACGGTTTTCAATCTGTGATTTTAGGCCCGCGCATTTTGCGTACAGAAACTGCGGCACTTGCAGCGGTAAGCGTCATGCACACGCTTTGGGGGGACTTTTAATTTAAAATATTTGCATTATTTACAAATATATTTTATATTTATGTAAATTTTACATAAATATAAAATATGTCACTTGGTAATTTTATACGTCAGCGACGCAAATCACTGAATATCACACTGCAAACACTTGCTAACCAAGTGGGTGCAGACGCTGGCAATTTATCACGTATCGAGCGTGGCGAATTAGGCATTAACGAAACCTTGCTGCGCAAAGTAGCTTCCGCACTCGACTGCACACCTGCCTACTTATATGCGCAAAGTGATGCGCCTCTGGCACAATTAAGCGCACAAGAAAATCAACAGCCGTATCTTGTCAATGCGTCGCAAACCAACAACACAAAAGATTTCGTGCAGTGGTTTCGCTCTGCCACGCCCTATATTCACGCGTTTGGCGGCCGCACTTTTGTCATCGCGTTTGGTGGCGAGGTGGTAGATGAAAGGCAATTTATTGCACTTTCGCATGATTTGAACCTACTTGCCAGTTTAGAAGTGAGGCTAGTACTTGTGCATGGCGCGCGTCCGCAGATTGAGCGGCGCTTAAAGCGTGCCAAACTCACGCCCACGCTGCACAACGGTTTGCGTGTAACCGATGACGAGGCGATGGAAATAGTCAAAGAGGCCAATGGCGCTGTGCGCGTTGAGATTGAAGCGCTGCTCTCAATGGGTATTGCCAACTCCCCTATGGCGGGCGCAGACATTCGCGTGGCGAGTGGCAATTTTGTGACTGCCAAGCCGCTGGGTGTACGCGATGGCGTCGATTTGCAACACACGGGCGAAGTACGCAAAGTGGATGCGGTAAGCATACAAAAGCGCCTGAATGATGGTGAGCTGGTGCTGCTCTCTCCGCTCGGATACTCGCCTACCGGCGAGGCGTTTAACTTAAGCCTGGAAGACGTGGCCGTGAGTACCGCCATTGCGCTGGATGCAGAGAAGCTCATTTTTTTAATGGATAGCGAAGGCGTACATAATTTACGAGGAGAACTATTGCGTGAGATGACTACGGAAAAAGCCAAAAATTTATTGCGCAATCTACAAAATAACGAAGCACCGATTAATATTTCTGAGGACGTGAATTATTATCTACCCGCCGCCGTGCGCGCCTGCGAGCAAGGCGTGGCACGCACGCATTTGATTTCACGTCATATCGACGGAGCCATTATTCAGGAACTATTTACCCATAATGGTATTGGTACGATGGTGACAGAACAATCACTAGAAACCATGCGTCAAGCGACGATTGAAGATGTGGGTGGCATACTCATATTAATCGAGCCGCTTGAAAATGAGGGCTTTCTAGTGCGTCGCGGACGTGAACGTATTGAAACAGAAATCAACCATTTTTATGTGATGGAGCACGATAACCGCATCATCGGCTGCGCTGCGCTGCACCCATTTGCAGCTGATGGTATGGCCGAATTTGCCTGTTTGGCGATTGACCCGAGCTATAGAGGCGGCGGGCGCGGTGACAAGCTATTTAACTACTGCCAGAACCGGGCCAAAGAGCTGGGGTTCAGGCAGCTGTTTTGCCTGACTACGCGCACCGAACACTGGTTTCTGGAGCGCGGCTTTATCGAAAAACCCGTTGAATATCTGCCGCAAGAAAAGCAACAACTATACAATTTTCAACGAAAATCTAAAGTGTTTGTAAAAACACTTTAGCTTCAACCAATTGAATGGTTTTTAGTTACAATACAAATAAATTAACGAGAAACAATATGCTGACAGACATCAAACCCGCACAAAAAGCGCAAATTCTGGCTGAGGCGCTGCCTTACATTAAACGCTTTTTCGATAAAACTATCGTCATTAAATACGGCGGCAACGCCATGACTGACGAGCATCTTAAACATTGTTTTGCACAAGACGTAGTGTTGCTCAAACTGGTCGGCATGAACCCAGTCGTGGTGCATGGCGGCGGCCCGCAAATCAACGAAATGCTGGATAAACTCGGAAAAAAAGGCGAGTTTATCCAGGGCATGCGCGTTACCGACGAAGAAACCATGGACGTGGTGGAAATGGTGCTGGGTGGCCAGGTGAATAAGGAAATCGTCAATCTCATCAATCGCCACGGCGGCAAAGCGGTAGGTTTAACCGGGCAGGATGGCAATTTTATTCATGCGCATAAACTGCTAATGGAGGACATGAATGACCCCACAAAAACGATTGATGTCGGACAAGTTGGCGAAATTACCGCCATTGACCCGAGCATTATTAATTTCTTGGATAGCGGCGATTTTATCCCAGTGGTAGCGCCAATCGGCGTGGGGGCGGATAACCAAACCTACAACATCAATGCCGACGTGGTGGCGGGAAAGCTGGCGGAAATCTTAGGCGCGGAAAAATTGATACTGCTTACCAATACGCCAGGCGTATTGGATAAGAAAGGCAATTTGCTGACCGGCCTCACCCCAAAACAAATTGATGATTTGGTTGCAGATGGCACGCTTTCCGGCGGCATGTTGCCCAAGATCGGCTCTGCGCTTGATGCGGCGCGTAGCGGCGTTAAATCGGTGCACATTATTGATGGACGCGTAGAGCACGCGCTGCTGCTTGAGGTGTTAACTGACGAAGGTGTTGGGACGCTGATAAAAGCTAAGTAATTTAACTCAAAGTAACGCGGCTACAGAAATTGTATTTTGTGGGATGTAGCGCTAGGCGCCACACAGCGAATGACGAAGGCATATCGAATTGCATAGACTAGGAATGAGCGCGCACGCAACGACGCGATTCGCCCACAAAAAAAAATTATGAGTCGCGTTTGGATATTTGATTTAGACGACACCTTGCATAACGCTTCTGCCCATATTTTCCCCGTGATGAACCGCGCCATGACGCAGTACATCATGGAACATTTAAAGCTTGAAGAACATGCCGCCCACCAACTGCGCCAGCACTATTGGCACGTGTATGGCGCCACGCTTAAAGGCCTGACGCGGCATCATGGCGTTGATCCTTATCACTTTCTGCACGAAACGCATAAGCTTATCAAACTGCCTGAAATGGTGCTGCAAACCAAACGTCTGCGACACATGCTGCAAAATCTGCAAGGCCGCAAAGTTGTATTCACCAATGCGCCACGCAACTATGCCCTGCAAGTACTTGATTTACTTGGCATCGCCGATTGTTTTAAACTGATATTTAGTGTGGAATCTGCGAAATTTCACGCCAAACCAAGCGTGCGCGGCTTCCAAATGCTGCTCAAAGCAATCAACATTAAACCCAGTAACTGCGTGATGCTGGAAGATAACCTGCCCGCATTAATGACCGCAAAACGACTTGGCATGCAAACCATTTGGGTGACAAAAAAAATGCAAAAACCAAATTTTGTGGATTATCGGCTCAGCCATGTGTTAGCACTCACTCACCTTAAGCTATAATAAAACCCTGACATGCTGACGCAAGTTAGCATGTTTATAAAAATAAAAACAGATTCCGAATCTATATCGGAAAGACTATAAAAAATTAAGGGAAACATTATGGCATCAGACCGCAAACAACAAATATTGGAAACGCTCGCCAATATGCTGGAAACGCCTAAGCGCGAGAAAATTACCACCGCATCGCTCGCGGCAAAATTAGATCTGAGCGAAGCCGCACTGTATCGTCACTTTGCCAACAAAGCGCAAATGTTTGAAGGTTTGATTGAGTTTATCGAAGCCTCGATTTTTGGTGTGATTAATAAAATCACCACAGATGAAACCGATGGCATCAAGCAGGTTCAACTAATTGTTACCATGCTGCTCAAGTTTGCCGAAAAAAATCCCGGCATGACGCGGGTGCTGATTGGCGACGCATTAGTGAACGAAGAAGAACATCTGCAAACCCGCATTAACCAATTACATGACCGCATTGAGGCCAGTCTCAAGCAATGCCTGAAAATTGCTATTGCCGATTCTGGCAAAAAAATTATGCCAGAAGCACAAGCCAACTTGCTTACTTGCTATGTGATTGGTCGCTGGCATCAGTATGCCAAAAGTGGATTTAAGCGCAAGCCACTAGAGTTTTCTCAAGCGCAATTAGGTTTATTGAACTAGAAATATATTACTTTGTCACATTTTGGTGCTAGCTTTATACTTAATGAATAACGGATACTTGAAAGAAAAGCATGCTAATTCATGACAAAGCAATCAAATCACTTTCACCCGCCGATCGTCTTGTAATTGATGAAGAACATGCACTGCTAGAAAAATTTCTGAAAGACCTTCATGACTCGTGCACCACTTTGGATACGCTTGACCAAGTGAAAGATCGTGAAGAATTGGCCTCGTATCGTGGTCGTTTACCCTCTTTCTTGTTATATGTATCTGAACTTGTCGCCAGGCATTTTGAGACTGAAGAAACAATTATGTTGAGCAGGCCGCATGTAACAGAAAAATACGAGTACTTTCGTATTCATCGACAAGCGCACTTAGACATCTTGCGGAAATTGGACGCATTGGTAAGCGAATGCTTTACGTTTGACGACCATAAAAATACCGCTGATGTATATCACCAGTTCTATGACAAACTTTCAGCGCTATTTGAAGAACATGACCGTAATTTTGACGACCCTTTTATACAGTCTACCAAAACTTGAGTTTGCTGGTAGCCTTGGGTAGCGCAACCTGTTGCCTACATGTTACAAACTTAGTAGGATTACAAATTAGTACAGTCACCTAATGGCATTGGGGAATAACATGCAAGGCACAATATTTGGATTCACTGAAGTGCAGATTACCGAGTTTGGCATGACGTATGGCGTCGGCGGATTGATGTTGCTGATGCTGTTTATTGTAGGCCACCTTGCCTGGGAATCCAAAGCTGGGAAGTTTGGCACCTTTGCCTTGTTTCTTGGCCTTGCATTTGGTTTAGTGGGTTATGTGGCAAAATACATCATTAAATACAAATTTGGCATCTGAAAACACTACAAAACCAGCTTTACAGCCGCCAGCCTCGCCTCGTAGACGGCAATTCTGATTCTTTCCGGCTCGCTGAATGCGCTGGCCACTGCACCTGCATCCACACTCAGCGCTGCATCCAGTGCTTTTAGCATTAAATCAGCCTCGGGTATCGCACAATTTTCGAAACCGGTTCTACCACGAGAATCAGCCTCACAGGCCTTTAGAAAATCATTAAACCTGGCTGGCTGGCGAATCGCATCCAGCTCGATTAAAAACTCCAGCAAGGTGTTTGGCCGCATTTTGCCCACCTGATGCAATTTGCCATGAAACTTGGCCACGATATGCGCCAACTCCTTGCAATCGTTTGGCACGCGCAAGCGTTTGCAAACCTCTTTCAGCAAGTCCACGCTGCGCACTTCGTGACCGATATGCCGAGGCAGAATGTCAACGGGCGTAGTGCCTTTACCCAGATCATGCATCAGCGCGGCAAAGCGTACCGGCAGGCTAAAATTCTGCTTGGCAGCGTAATCAATCACCATCATCATATGTACGCCAGTATCCACTTCCGGGTGATGCAGCGGCGGCTGTGGCACGCCCCATAGCCTATCAAGCTCGGGCAGAATCTTTTGCAGCGCAGCGCAAGCGCGCAGCACCTCAAACATGCGGCTTGGCTTTTGTTCCATCAAGCCTTGCGCCAGTTCTTGCCATACGCGCTCCGGCACCAGCGCGTCCACCTCGCCCGCAGCCACCATTTGCCGCATTAAAGCGAGCGTTTCCGGTGCTAAACTAAACTCTGTTAGCCGCGCCGCAAAGCGCGCCGCGCGCAGAATACGCACCGGATCTTCGGCGAAGGCGCTACTGACATGGCGCAGGATTTTAGATTCAATATCCGCTTGCCCATTGAAAGGATCAATGAGCTTGCCTTCAGCATCCTTGGCAATGGCGTTGATAGTCAAATCGCGGCGGGCCAGATCTTCTTCCAGCGTTACCTCGGGCGAGGCATACACGGTAAAACCCTTGTAGCCTTTTGAGGTTTTGCGCTCGGTGCGCGCCAGTGCATATTCATCGTGCGTTTTGGGGTGAAGGAACACCGGGAAGTCTTTACCTACCGGCCTGTAGCCCGCATCCAGCATGGCTTGTGGCGTGGCGCCTACAACTACAAAATCTTTATCTTTTATCGGAAAACCCAGCAACTCATCACGCACCGCACCACCAACGCAATACGTTTTCATGTTACCTTCTGGCTCTAATGGCACGGCCTGCTGCGCTACGGAAGCCGTCATAAGCTGCGCGCGGCGAAGTATTAAGCAAATATTCTGGCACAACAACATCTAGTGAAGTAGGTGTAATGCCAAGCTCGGCTGAGATCGGTGCATTGCATACACTATCCACCTGCATTGAACGTACATTGTCGCGTGACATCAATTTAACAGGCAACAGCTCCATCATCAACGCCTGCGCGTAGGAAAATGCATTATTCAAGCCGATAATAGGCCGCTGTTTACCTAAAATTGCCATCACTTTTTGTAACAGCTCGCGCAAAGTGTATATGCTCGGGCCGCCCAGCTCGTAGCTTTTGCCATAGGTAGCGGTGTTTTCGAGCGCATTGACAAAGCACTGTGCTACATCTTCCACCCAAATTGGCTGAAATTTTGCGTCAGCTTTCGCCAAAAAAATGATTGGCAAAAACTTAGCCAAAGTTGCAAACAAATTTAAAAAATGATCGCCACGGCCAAAAATAACCGATGGCCTGAAGATGGTAATATCCAGTTTTTTACTGAACTCATTGATTGCCGCCTCACCTGCTGCCTTGCTGCGCAAATACTGGCTTGGCGCATGGGCGCTGGCCTGCAGTGCGCTCATGTGCAAGAGCCGGTGAATGCCCAACTCTTCACAACACTGTGCAACACGGCGGGGAAATTGGTGGTGAATAGCCTCAAATGTATTTTCGCCACCTTCATGCAGAATACCGATCAGGTTAATCACGGCATTGCTGCCTTTAAGCGCCTCTTTCAGCGCGCGGTTATCCCTTATATTGCATTCTTGTACTTGTACATTCGGCAGTAAAATCAGGTGCTTAGATGCTTCACGACGACGCGACAACACCTTAACTTGATAGCCTGCCTGATCTAATTTAGTCACCAGGCAACTGCCCACAAAGCCCGCACCGCCCAGTACTGTAATTTTTTTTATTGTCATTTCTTACTCATTCTGTTTATTCAGCTGGCTTAGCTTGTTCAATTGGCTTAGCTTGTTCAATTGACTTGGTTTGCTCAAACAACGGTTGAGGCTCAGAATCATCCTCGCCATGATCATTAAGTGCACTATTACTGCCAGGAACAACGCCTAACCTCTGCTTGAGCGACATGGTTTTTAAACTCAGACGTGGCGCGTATAAATGCGCGTTTGCCATTACTTTTTGCACATAATTACGCGTTTCACTAAATGGAATGGTCTCCGCATAAATAGCGCCTTCCAGCGGCACCGTTGCCGCCCATTTTTTAGCACGGTTTGGGCCTGCATTATACGCTGCTGTTGCCATGGTTTCCTGCCCGTTCATTAAATCAAGCGTGTAGCGCATATAGTATGTGCCCAGCGTAATATTAGTATCCAGCTCGTGAATCATGCCAGTATTATAATCATCAATACCTGCACGCTTGGCAGCCCATTTGGCGGTAGCGGGCATAAGTTGCATTAAACCAGAAGCGCCCACGCCAGATTTTGCATAATGCATAAACCTGCTCTCCTGCCGCGTAATGCCGTATACCCAAGCTTCGTCTATGGCCTGCTCACGAGCAGCCGATTTCATTAAATTACGATAGGGCGTTGGGTAACGCAGCCCGAAGTCGTGCGTTTCGCTAGTTTTATCGGCGGTAATAATGGCTAAATCATACCAATTTTTTCGCGCAGCAAATTCAGCTGCAGCGAGTAATTGTTTGTCATCAAAATCTTTTGTCGCCTGTACCCACTCCGATTTGGCTTCCCATCGAAACCCTAACCGCAGCAAGGCTTCGGCACGCTGAAAACCTGGCCCGCTGGCGATTTCTGCCACTTCTGAATCTGCAACCTTGTACGTATAAAGAGGGGCGGACATTGCGCCTTCCAGTTCATCTTGCGCCAGCCAACCGTAATAGTGGCGCTCTGTTGAAAGCTTAGCAAATAAAGTATTAGCTTCCAGGGTTTGATTTTGGGCTTTTTGCGCACGCGCCTTCCAGTAACGCCACGCACCTTCTTCGGCTTGGATAGGGTCCATTTTTGTGATGGCACTCAAAACTACCGGCCAATTTTTTTCACGTAATGCTGCGCGTACAAACCAGGCCAATTGCTCTTTGTTAAGGTCGGTACCGTCTGTAAGTTTAAACCACTGCACTGCTTGCGGCTCATGTCGCTGTGCGGCTAGTAACGCCAACCTGCTGTAAAAATAACTTCTATCTTCTGGCTGAAATAAATCTTCAACCTTTTTAAACGCGCTTAAAGCCTGCTGTGAATCTGTTTTTGCGATGCGATTTAACGCAAATATATTCAGCTCGCGCCCAAACCTAGTTTTAAATGAAATCATTTTTTTATTAATGACCAAGGTTGGTGAGGTATACACCTTATCAATCAACTTGTACTGACTTGTATCAAATGTTTTAGAGCGCCTGGCAATCGCTTTAGCAAGGCTGACACGACTATCCGCTAGCGCCAAACGAAAACGTGCCCAAATATCTTCCTCAGTAAGGACGCCTGCCGCTTGCATGCGATCATATAAATCGGCACAGTTGCTGGGCTGCTCTTTCGCTTGCATCCAAAATGGTTTTGCGGCTTCCAGCGTCGAAATATCCCCTACAACTGAGCTTGCCTCTGCCGCATAACAGGCCACGGCTGGATCTTCTAGCTGATAGTTCACAATCTCACCAGAAAAACTTAGCCAGTCCAGATTTTTGGCTAGTTTTTTTAGATATTCACCTCGTAAGCGATCGGCAAATGGGTACTCGCTATAGGTGTTAAGAAAATCTGTGGCCGTTTGGTTATCTGCGTCTTCTAAATTAAGCAACATCAGCCAATAATCGGCATAGGGGGCTAAAATGTAGTGTTGATTCTGTAGTTGCTGCACATACTCAGACAAGGCGATGGCATTTTTTTTATCGTAAGCGGCGCGTGCTTGTAGAAATTCTTCGTCACCCACAGCTGCGAAGCTGCTTTTTATTGCAAAAAAGCCAATAAAAAAACTAATGAAAACTAGGCGTTTAATTGGAATATTAGACATATTTATATCGCTATAAACGAATGACCCGTGTTATCAAATACAACACAAGCAGGATTAGAAAAAGCCAGCCTGTATATTTAAGCAGTTGTTTTATATAGACCAAGTACTTTTGATTGCGCGTGACCACAAAAGTTGCCAACAACACAAAGCTTGCAATAAACACCAATATAATCGTTAAGCGGATGATTGGCATTTAACTCTCTGATTTTTTAGCTGAAATGTGGCATGAGATTGGGCGTAAAAAATGCGGTTTGTTCTTGAAAACCAGCAGGGGCTTCTTCAATTTTATCGAAGGTAGCGTATTCCCAAGCATCTGCATCGGCCAGCAACGCGCGCAATAAAGCATTATTAAGCGCATGGCCTGATTTATATGCAGTAAAAGCGCCAAGCAACGGGTGGCCCAGCATGTACAAATCGCCAATCGCATCCAATACTTTGTGCTTGGCAAATTCATCCTGGTATCGCAAACCATCGGTGTTCAAGATACGGTACTCATCCAGCACTATGGCATTATCCAGGCTACCGCCACGCGCTAAACCATTGGCACGCAGGTATTCCACCTCGTGCATAAAACCAAAAGTTCGAGCACGGCTAATTTCCTTCACATAAGAATTATCTGCAAAATCAATTTTAACGTTACTGCCGGAATGCTCGAAAACGGGGTGGGCAAAATCAATAGTGAAATCCATTTTAAAACCGTGGTAAGGCTCGAATTTCACCCACTTATCCCCATCAATTACTTCGACTAACTTTTTGATTTTTATAAATTTTTTAGCGGCAGGCTGCTCTACAATGCCAGCCGATTGCAACAGAAAAATAAACGGACCGGAACTGCCATCCATAATCGGAATTTCTGACGCAGTGACTTCGATAATAATATTATCTACGCCCAAGCCAGCCAGCGCAGACATTAAGTGCTCAACAGTGGCAACACGCGCACCATTGTGTTCTAGGGCAGAACACATGCGCGTATCACGCACCGCTTCAGGATGTGCTTGTATCATGGGCGCCCCGGGCAAATCGGCGCGCACAAACACAATGCCAGTGTCGATTGCGGCTGGCTTTAAAGTCAATGTGACCTTTTCACCATTATGCAAACCAACGCCTGTAGCACTCACCTGTTTTTTTAATGTTCTTTGTTTAAGCACTCAATTCCTTGTTAACTAGCTCATATCTCATCAATATGGGCATATTTTACAGCTTTAAACAGTCATCAACCAATTAATCCGCCTGTTTGCGTAAAAATGCAGGGATATCATATTCCTCGACACCCGACATTTTCATCGCCTCAACCTGCGCGCGACGGTTGTTTTGACTAAACACGGCTGGTGCTTCGTCTTCCACTTCGCCGCCCACAAACATTGGCTGATTATTGGTGCCATTCATTAATGCGGTCATTACACGCAATTCCGGTTTTTGTTGGCGACGTGCAACCGAGCCGTTTAAGCCGGTTGCCACCATGGTCACACGTAATTTGTCACCCATCGTTTCGTCCATCACGTTACCCACAATGACGGTAGCATCATCTGCAGTAAACTCCTTAATGGTGTTCATTACATCGTAATACTCTTTCATTTTAAAGCTGGCACTTGCAGTAATATTAACTAAAACGCCGCGTGCATTGGCCAAGTTGACATCCTCTAACAACGGGCTTGCCACTGCTTGCTCCGCGGCAATGCGCGCGCGTTCCGGGCCGCTTGCCTCAGCTGAACCCATCATCGCCATGCCCATTTCCGACATCACTGTACGCACATCGGCAAAATCCACGTTCACCAAACCTGGGCAATTAATGATCTCTGCAATACCTGAGACAGCATTATGCAGTACGTCGTTCGCAGCGCGAAACGCATCCAGAAAAGGCACATCCTCGCCCAACACTTCCATGAGCTTTTCATTGGGAATCACAATTAAGGAGTCTACGTGTTGTGAAAGCTCTTCTAAGCCATCGCTAGCTACTTTGGTGCGTTTGCCTTCAAATGCAAATGGCTTGGTGACCACAGCTACTGTCAAAATACCCATTTCTTTGGCCACCTCAGCAATAATTGGTGCAGCGCCCGTGCCGGTGCCGCCACCCATGCCTGCGGTGATAAACAACATATCGGCACCCTCGATCATTTCGGCAATGCGATCCCTGTCTTCTAATGCAGCATCGCGGCCAATCTCCGGTCTCGCTCCGGCACCCAGACCCTTTGTGATCTCTGCGCCAATTTGCAATACCGTTTTTGCCTGGCTCTTTTTAAGTGCCTGCATATCGGTATTGGTGCAAATAAATTCCACACCACTCAGGTTTTTAGTAATCATGTGCTCGATTGCGTTACCACCGCAACCGCCCACACCGATGACTTTAATGACTGCTTCTTGTGAATCTTTTTCCATAATTTCAAACATCTCAACTCTCCTTTTTTGCCTTAATATTCGAGCTTATTTACATAAGCTCTGCCCTATTTCTACTACTTAATTTTTACAACTTCTTACTACTAAAAATTTCCCTGAAACCAACTCTTCATCTTGTCAAAAATCCTGCCGACCGGGCTAGATTCCATCTGCCCACTCAAATGGCGCTCCAATTGCTGCTTACCCATTAAAATCAGGCCCACCGCCGTGGCATACCTTGGATTACCGACCACCTCAGATAACCCACCAACATAGCGCGGCATGCCCATACGCACAGGCATGTGGAAAATTTCTTCGCCCAGCTCGATCATGCCTCGCATCATCGCCGAGCCGCCTGTAATTACAATGCCGGAAGCAATCATTTCTTCCATGCCGCTTCTTCTAAGCTCTTGCAACACCAGCTCATAAAGCTCTACCACACGCGGCTCAATCACCTCTGCCAGTGTTTGTATCGACAACTGGCGAGCTTCGCGGCCATCCACACCAGGCACTTCTACCACTTCGCGTGCGTCAGCTAATTGACGAAGCGCACAGCCATATTTAATTTTGATATCCTCCGCGGATTGCGTCGGTGTGCGGAAGGCTACGGCTACATCATTGGTAATCTGGTCGCCCGCAATTGCAATCACCGCGGTATGGCGAATAGCCCCATTTTTGAAGACAGCTATATCGGTGGTACCGCCGCCAATATCCACCAGGCAAACACCAAGCTCTTTCTCATCTTCGGTCAGTACGGCAATGCTTGAAGCGAGCGGCTGCAAGATCAAATCGCTTACTTCCAAGCCGCAGCGCTTAATACATTTCACAATGTTTTGTGCGGCCGCAACTGCGCCGGTGACAATATGCACCTTCACTTCCAGCTTCATTCCGCTCATGCCTAATGGTTCGCGCACATCATCTTGGCCATCGATAATAAATTCTTGTGTGAGAATATGCAGAATCTGCTGATCTGCAGGTAATGCAACAGCCCGCGCGGTTTCTACCACGCGATCCACATCCATTTGCGTGACTTCGGCATCCTTAATTTTCACCATGCCATGCGAATTCAGGCTTTTAATATGGCTACCGGCGATGCCGGTAAACACGGTTTTAATTTTGCAATCCGCCATTAACTCGGCTTCTTCCAGCGAACGTTGAATCGCCTGCATGGTCGAATCGATATTAATTACCACCCCCTTTTTCAAGCCGCGCGAGGGGTGTTGCCCAAGGCCAATCACCTTCAAAGTGCCCTCTGGCAGCAGCTCAGCTACGATGGTCACAATTTTAGATGTGCCGATATCCAACCCGACGATCAGGTTTTTATCTTCACGAACTTTACTCATGTTTTACTCCCTTTTTCATTCTTTAAGTCATGCCTTGACTGGCACTGCTAGTGTTGCTTTTGTTGGTAATGGTTTAGCTGCAGCAGGCTTTAATCCAATGGGCTTACGCACCGCAAACCCATTCGGGTAGCGCAAGTCGGCATACACCACTTTCACATTTAATTGGCTAAGCGTAGATTTATAAGCATTTGCGAACTTGTCCAATCTAGCCTCCATATCCACGCGGCCTAAGGCAATTAACAAGCCTTTATTGGTTTTAATCTCCCAGGCGCGGCGCGGCGATAATGTCACTTGTGCGATTTTGATATCCGCTTTATTTAAAATCTGGCTATAGTTGCCATAACTTTTAGTCACTTCCATTACCCCATCGCCAGGGCCATAAAACACAGGCAGATCGGCATCTGTTGCCGCTTGAAACAGCTCACCATGTGTATTCACCAGCGCGATATTGCCCCAGCGCGCTAATGCCTGATGTTCTTCAATCACCACATCCAGCTTATCTGGCCAGCGGCGGCGCACACTCACATTGCGTGCCCACGGCAGTTTCTCGAATGCATCACGGGTTTTAATCAAATCCAATGTAAAAAAATTACCTTTTAAGTGTTTAGCCACAATTAACTTTATTTGCTCACGATTCACATGCGTTAGCTGTCCATCCACTTTCATTTCACGAATTGGGAAAATGGGCAGGTGCACCACCACAAACAGCACCGCATACAGCATCAACACTACCGAGAGCGCAAACAGCAAGTTTGCGATCCAATTCAATAGTCTTGGCTTATTCCACATTGCTTTCTTTCAACGTCATGCCTAAAATTTTTACCACTAACTCATCAAAACTAATGCCTGCCGCCTTGGCTGCCATTGGCACTAGGCTGTGGTCAGTCATGCCGGGGCTGGTATTCACTTCCAAAAAGTAATGTTCTCCTGCCTCATCCATTAAAAAATCCACTCGCCCCCAGCCCCTGCAACCTACGGCGCGAAAGGCTTGTAATGCCTCTTGCTGAATTTGGGCTTCTTTTTCTACACTCAAACCGCAAGGGCACAGGTATTCGGTGTCATCACGTAAATATTTGGCTTCATAATCGTAAAATTCATTTTTCGGCACGATGCGCACTATTGGCAGCGGCATCAGCCCTAGCTTGGAATCTTCCAGAATACCCACGGTGTATTCGCCGCCACCTATATATTTTTCTGCAATCACCAAAGGGTCTGCCTTGACAGCCAATAAATATGCGGCTTGCAGAGCACCTTTTTGTTTCACTTTTGTAATGCCGATACTCGAGCCTTCATTGGCTGGCTTCACAAACAGCGGCAAGCCTAATTTCTGCTCAATCGCGGCAAAATCACTCTGCGCATTCACCAATTCAAAATCTGGCGTTTTTATATTCAATACGCGCCACAACAATTTTGTGCGCCATTTGTCCATGCCCAGACTGGAAGCCATCACGCCGCTGCCGGTGTACGGAATACCCATTAATTCCAGCGCGCCTTGTATCGTGCCATCCTCGCCATAACGGCCGTGCAGCGAGATAAATGCGCAATCAAAACCCTCCAGCCCATGCAGAGGGAGCTCTGCCGGATCGAACGCATGCGCATCCACCCCCTGGCGCAGCAAAGCCGCCAATACTGCAGAGCCACTTTTAAGCGACACTTCACGCTCGTCTGATTTTCCGCCAAACAGCACGGCTACCTTGCCAAATTGATTAGATTCTTTATGCATATTCACCGATCACCCTCACCTCTTGCTGCAACGCCACACCTTGTTTTTCCAATACCGTGTCTTTCATATGCCGAATCAGCAGCTCGATATCCAGCGCAGTGGCATTGTCCAGATTCACTATAAAATTAGCGTGCTTAGGTGACACCTGCGCGCCGCCAATCTGGTAGCCTTTTAAGCCACTGGCCTCGATTAACCTTGCCGCAAAGTCGCCATGCGGGTTTCTGAAGGTAGAGCCTGCGCTTGGCAAGTTAAGCGGCTGGCTGGCCAACCGGGTTGCTAACAAGTTTTTAATTTTCTGCAGTGATTCATCTGCATTTCCTGGCTCCAGTTTGAACCAGGCACCCAAAAACCACTCGTCCGGAATTGGCATTTCCACATGGCGGTAGCTCGGAATAAACTCAGAGGCATTACGCACATGTGTGTTTCCATGCCGATCGATAGTCAATACCTGATGCACGATGTTCCAGGTTTCCGAGCCGTAACAGCCTGCATTCATGGCCAAGGCACCACCTACCGTGCCTGGGATGCCCGCCATAAACTCTGCACCTTGCCTGAACTGACGTGCACAGAATCTGGCTAATTTTCCACATGGCACGCCCGCTTCGGCATAGATGTATTTTCCATCCACTCTCAAATCGCTCAGCGCCTGGTGCATCACGATCACCGTGCCGCGCACACCGCCATCGCGCACCAGCAGATTACTGCCTAAGCCCATAAAATAAACAGGTTCAGCCTGATCCAGCGTTTGCATGAAGGTCTGCAATTCCTTCAGGTTTTCCGCTATGAACAAGCGATCGGCACTGCCCCCCACACGCCAGCTGGTATAACGGGCAAGCGGCTCATTTTTAAGTAACTGTGACTGCACTTCTTGTTGCGTCATCAATCTGCCAACTCCTTCGTTTTAGCGGCAACGTGGCCGATGGAGCCGGCGCCCATCACAATCACTACATCACCGGCTTGCGCCGTATTCAAAATGGCTTCAGGTAGCGCATCAGTCGTTTCCACAAATTGCGGCTCCACCTTGCCTGCTACCCGAATCGCGCGAATCAGGGCACGTGTATCAGCCGCAACAATCGGCGCTTCGCCTGCGGAATACACTTCGGTCAACAACACTGCATCGGCGGTGGAGAGCACATGCACAAAATCTTCGAAACAATCGCGCGTTCTGGTAAAACGATGTGGCTGGAACGCCATGACTAATCTGCGGTTAGGAAACGCGCCACGCGCAGCGGCAATTACCGCCTGCATCTCAACGGGATGATGTCCGTAATCATCAATCAAGGTAAACGTGCCGCCTGGTTTACCATCAGAAGGCTTCGCCCTGACTTCGCCATAACGCTCAAAGCGGCGACCCACGCCTTTAAAATCTGCGAGCGCTTTGATAATAAATTTATCCTCAATATTCAACTCACTAGCAATAGCAATCGCGGCTAAAGCGTTCAACACATAGTGGTTGCCCGGCAGGTTTAAAGTCACGTCAAATGTCGTGGTCACGCCGTTAATACGATCAACTGTAAAGTGCATCTTGCCGTTATCCGCGCGCACATTTCTGGCGCGAATACGCGCATCCTCAGAAAAGCCATACGTCATCACAGGCTTGGTTACGCGCGGCAAAATCTCGCGGATATTGGCGTCATCCACACACACCACTGCCATGCCCCAGAACGGCAGCTGCTGCAAAAACTCTACAAACGCGCTTTTAAGCTTATCAAAGCTGTGCTCATAAGTGTCCATATGGTCCTGATCGATATTGGTCACCACCGCCATCACCGGTGCCAAATGCAGGAACGAAGCGTCTGATTCATCCGCCTCGGCGACAATATATTCACCGCTGCCAAGGCGCGCATTGGCGCTAGCAGCTTCGAGCTTGCCGCCAATCACAAAGGTTGGGTCCATGCCCGCTTCCGCCAGAATACTGGCTATCAGGCTGGTCGTGGTCGTTTTGCCGTGCGTCCCCGCTACCGCAATGCCTTGTCTAAAGCGCATGAGTTCTGCCAGCATGAGCGCGCGCGGCACTACTGGGATGTTCTTGGCGCGCGCCGCGATAATTTCTGGATTTTTCTCATTCACTGCAGAAGACACCACGACCACATCTGCCACGTTCAAGTTTTCTGTTGCATGACCCTGGTAAATCCTGGCGCCAAAGCCCGCCAAACGCTGTGTAGTAGCGTTGCTGGCCAAGTCAGAGCCCGAAACTTCAAAGCCTAAATTGATCAGCACCTCGGCAATGCCGCTCATGCCGGCGCCGCCAATACCCACAAAATGCACGTTTTTTACTTTATGCTTCATGCGGCCACCTCCATACAAATTTTTGCAACCGTTTGTGTAGCTTCCGGCTTGGCCAATTTTTTGGCTTTAATGGCCATCTCCAGGCACGCCTCACGGGTTAAGCTGCGCAAAATTTCTGTCGCTTTCTGTACATTAAATTCCGTTTGTTGAATCAATATGGCTGCGCCCGCATCACTCAAATATTTCGCGTTATAGGTTTGATGGTCATCCACCGCATAAGGGAAAGGCACCAGCACACTCGCCACGCCTACACAGGCCAGTTCAGCAACCGTGAGCGCGCCTGCACGACAAATCACCACGTCTGCCCAGGCGTACATTTCGGCCATGTTGTTAATAAAAGCTTTTGTATCCGCCTGTACGCCAGCCGCCTGATAATTCGCCTGCAGCACTGCGATATGTTTTTCACCCGCTTGATGCACTATTTCTGGTCTTTCCTGTTCTGGCAACCCAGCCAGTGCTTTTGGCAACACTTCGTTCAAGGCAGCGGCGCCTAGACTGCCGCCGACCACTAACAACCTGAGCTTTCCGGAGCGTGCCTGATACCGCTGCTCCGGCGCCGCTAATTGCGTGATGTCGTGCCGCACCGGGTTACCTACTAACTCTGCCCTGCTGCCGAAAGCAGAGGGGAATGCCGCCAGCACTTTATTGGCGATTAAACCTAAAGTTTTATTGGTTAATCCTGCAATAGAGTTTTGCTCATGAATTACGAGTGGTTTATTTAGCAGCTTCGCCATCAATCCACCCGGAAAGGCTGCAAATCCGCCCATTCCCAGCACTACGTTGGGCCTATGTTTACGAATGGCGGCAAAACTTTGTTTAAATGCTATGACCAATTTAACCGGCAACAACACCCACCCCAGCAGGCCTTTGCCGCGTACACCGCGCATCGTTATCATGGCCTTGCTGTAATTTTTACCTTCAATCAGCCTGTTCTCCATGCCACCCTCTGTGGCCAGCCAGACGACATTCCAGCCATGCTCTTTCATATAATCCGCAACCGCCATGGCAGGGTATACATGGCCGCCCGTACCGCCCGCCATCACCATCAGCGTGCCTGAGCCGTATTGCGTGATTGGTGATGAAAACATCATGCTGGCAAACCCTTCTGCAGCCGGCGATTTTCAAAATCAATGCGTAAAAGCACAGCCATCGCGATGCAATTGGCCAGAATGCCACTACCCCCAAACGAGAGCAGCGGTAGCGTTAAGCCTTTGGTTGGTAGCACGCCCATATTCACGCCGATATTGATAATGCCCTGTACACCCATCCACACGCCCAGGCCCTGTGCCAGCAACGCAGCAAAATAGCGCTCATTCGCCACTGCCTCTTTGCCGATGCCAAATGCGCGGATCACAATCCAGACAAACAGGCCCAGTACTGTCAGCACACCCACAAAGCCAAGTTCTTCGGCGATCACTGCTAGCAAAAAATCGGTATGCGCCTCTGGCAGATACAGCAATTTTTCAACGCTCGCGCCCAAACCCACACCGAACCATTCACCACGCCCAAAGGCGATTAACGCATGCGAAAGTTGATAACCTTTACCGAATGGGTCTGCCCACGGATCCAGAAACCCAATCACGCGCTGTAAGCGGTAAGGCGAACTCCAGATCAACACATAAATGGCCACAGGCAATAAAGCCAGCAAGCCGGCAAAGATTCTGGCATTGATGCCGCCCAGCCAAAGGATGGAGATAGAAATCGCCGCAATCACCGCGAATGCCCCAAAATCAGGCTCGCGCAACAGTAAAAATCCGACCAGGACCATCACCGCTACCATCGGTAAAAAACCGCGCACTATACTATCCATTTGCGGGGCTTTGCGTACCGCATAATCCGCGACATACATGGCAGCAAACAGCTTCATCAATTCAGAAGGCTGCAAATTGATGACAAACAGCGAAAGCCAGCGCTGGCTGCCATTCACATTACGTCCGATGCCAGGAATAAGCACCAGCACCAACAATGCCAGCCCGGCCAGAAACAAATAGGGAGCTGCCTTTTGCCATAACGCGATGGGAATTTGAAATGACACAAAGGCAGCCGCCAAACCAATCAAGATATAAATGGCCTGGCGAATGAGAAAATAAGTGCTTTGATGTCCAAGCGCTTTATCGGCCTCGGCAATCGCGATTGAAGCGGAATACACCATGACCAAGCCTAAGCCCAATAGAATAAATGTGACCCACAACAGCATCTGGTCATAATTGGGCGCGTTGATGCGCTCACGGTTATTCATGACTGGCGCTAGCATGAAGCCACCTTTTTATTTTGCTGCGCCAACAGCTTCACCGCATCCACAAACACCTCTGCGCGATGCACATAATTTCTGAACATATCGAAACTGGCGCAGGCAGGAGATAACAGTACCGCATCGCCCGCACTGGCAATTTTTTTAGCGATATTGACCGCTTCCGGCAAATCCGCCGCCCGGTATAAAGGCACTTGTTTTTCTACTGAAGGGGTTGCCAATAACACTGCTTCAATCAATGCAGCATCACGGCCAAACAGCACTACGGCACGCGCATTGGCCCGTACGGCTGGTGCCAAGGGTGAAAAATCCTGCCCTTTGCCATCACCGCCTGCAATAAGTACCACTTTTTGCGGTTTGTCGTTTTTAGTCATGCCCGCAATTGCTGCGCAAGTCGCGCCCACATTGGTGCCTTTTGAGTCGTCGTAAAAATCAACCTCATCAATATTGGCAATCCATTCCACGCGGTGCGGCAATCCCTTAAAATGACGCAGCGCCTGAATAATCGATGTTTTATCAATGCCAATTGCGCTGCACAACGCGGCCGCTGCAAGCGCATTAGCCACATTATGTTGACCAGCGATTTTAAGCTCGCTTGTTTTGCATAATTTGCGCTGCCCACTCGCCAGGCAATGCTCTTCTTTACACTCAGCCAAGCCAAAATCACTCATAGTTGGCGCAGCGTTCAGCCCAAAAGTCACTGTATTTTCGTTACGCATGGCCAGCGTTGCAGCATCATCGCGATTCAAAACACAGGTTTTAGCATGCGCTAAAATACGCGCCTTGGCGGCTATATAATCTGCAAAGCTCGCGTATCTGTCCATGTGATCTTCACACACATTCAATACCGTTGCAGCATCCAGGTTTAAACCATGGGTAGTTTCTAGCTGAAAACTGGAAAGTTCCAGCACATACACATCCGGCGTTTCCATTTGCAAAGCATCTAAAACCGGCAAACCAATATTGCCTGCCACAATGGTTTTTAAGCCAGCTTCCTTGCAGATTTCACCCACCAAAGTCGTTACTGTGGTTTTGCCGTTTGAGCCGGTAATACCAATGACTTTTGCGTTTTCCGGCCGGTGCTGAGCAAACAACTCGATATCGCCAATCACCGGAATGCCCTGCTTAACTGCAGCCTGCACGGCAGGCTCACTCAAAGCCACGCCCGGGCTAATCACGATCAACTCGGCCTGCAATAACACTTCCGGCTGAAACGCTCCTGTATGAATTTCTACCTGCGGCATGCGTCTGATCACGTCATCCACGCCGGGCGGATTCTCACGCGAATCAGCCACCGACAGAGTAGCGCCCTTAGAGGCAAGCCAACGCAATGCCGACTGCCCTGTTTCACCAAGGCCCAGCACTAAGACACGTTTATTTTTAAGTTCAACTTTCATTTTTTGTATTGGTCATCTCAGTTTCAGCGTTGAAAGCCCTACCAGCACCAGCATCATGGTAATAATCCAGAACCGCACCACGACTTGTGTCTCCTTCCAGCCTTTTTGCTCATAGTGATGATGCAAGGGCGCCATTAAGAAGATACGCTGCCCGACCCCCGTCTTATGTTTGGTGTACTTGAAATACATGACCTGCAGCGCGACCGAGAAGGTTTCCACCACAAACACGCCGCCCATAATAAACAGCACGATTTCCTGCCGCACAATGACGGCCACCACGCCCAGCGCAGCGCCCAAGGCCAGCGCACCTACATCGCCCATGAACACTTCGGCCGGATAGGCGTTAAACCACAGGAAACCCAGGCCAGCACCCGCCATGGCGGCGCAAAACACCATCAGCTCGCCTGCCCCCGCCACGTATGGAATACCCAAATATTTTGAAAAATACAAATGCCCCGCCACATAAGCAAATATGGCAAGTGCACTGCCCACCATCACAGTGGGCAAAATCGCCAGGCCATCCAGCCCGTCGGTAAGATTCACCGCATTGCTGCTGCCGACAATCACCAGATAGGTCAGCACAATAAAGCCGACAGCGCTTAAAGGCAGCACCAAGTGTTTGAAGAAGGGGAAAATCAATGTAGTTTCTACTGGCGTTACGGATGTTTTGAACAAAAAGATTGCCACGCCCAAACCAATCACGCTTTGCCAGAAATACTTGGCCTTGGCCGATAAGCCTTTAGGGTTCTTATGAACCACTTTGCGGTAGTCATCTACCCAGCCAACCGCGCCGAAACCAAGCGTGGTCACCAGCACCACCCAGATATACTTGTTATGTAAATCACCCCATAACAAGGTGGCAATAGCAATCGCCACCAGTATTAGTGCGCCGCCCATGGTGGGCGTTCCAGCCTTGATTAAATGCGTTTGCGGCCCATCGTCACGTACCGCCTGGCCAACCTTGTACTCAGTCAGTTTGCGTATCATTTTTGGGCCCACCATAAATGAAATGATGAGCGCAGTCAGTGTTGCCAAAACCGCGCGCAACGTGATGTAATTAAACACATTGAAGCCGCGAATATCGTGCGCCAACCAGCGAGTAAGTTCTAGCAGCATGACTTTTCCTCCAATTCATTATTTTTTTCTATCAGTTGATTTACAACGCGCTCCATCTGCATAAAACGTGAGCCTTTTACCAGCACCGTCACGCCTTTTTGCATTAATGGTTTTAAGCTTGCAACCAAAGTTTCTAAAGTAGAAAAATGCTGCGCATTTTCCCCAAATGCTTTGGCAGCCAACTGACTCATTTCACCCAAGGTAAATAATTGGCTAATGCCTTTTTGTTGGGCGCATAAGCCAATATCGGCGTGCATTTGCGGCGCATCCACGCCCAGTTCCGCCATGTCGCCCATCACGAAAATTTGTGTAGTTTTCTGATTTGCCAACACATCAATGGCCGCTTTCATCGAATCCGGATTAGCGTTGTAAGTGTCGTCAATCAGCACCGCGCCATTCAAGCCTTGCAGCCAATTAAGGCGGCCTTTAACTGCGCAGAAACCGGCCAGCCCTTTAGCGATATCCGCGTTTGAAACTCCGAGCGCAACCGCTACTGCGCTTGCTGCCAGCGCGTTATGAACATTGTGCAGACCCAGCACGTGCAACTCGAACTTGGTCTCCCCATTGGGGGTTTTCAGGCTGATTCGCGTTAAATTTCCGTTTGTTTGGTAAGTCGCACTGATATCTGCTGCTTTATTTAAGCCAAACGTGACAACTTTTCTATTTTTATTCAGCGATTTCCAATAATCAGCAAAGTCATCATCAGCATTGATAACGGCAATGCCGTCATCGGCCAAACCCTCATAAATTTCACCTTTGGCACGGGCGATTGCTTCACGCGAGCCTACTTCACCAATATGCGCAGTACCGGCGTTGTTAACAACAGCAACATCTGGCTGTGCCAGATTTGTCAGATAGCGGATTTCACCTTCATGGTTCATGCCCATTTCGATTACCGCAAAAGCATGTTCCTGGCGAATTTTCAGCAAAGTCATTGGCATGCCAATATCGTTATTCAAGTTGCCTTGCGTTGCCAACACACCTTTATCAGTGGTTGACAAAATCGCTGCGATCATTTCTTTTACGGTGGTTTTGCCGTTGCTGCCAGTCACCGCCACAAGCGGCAGCTTGAATTTATTGCGCCAGTATTTTGCCAGTTGCCCCAAAGCCAACCGCGTGTCCGGCACAACCACAGCCGGGCTTGCTAGCGTATTGGCATCTGACACCAATACCGCTGCAGCGCCTTGTTTAACGGCCTCGGTCGCGTAGGTGTTGCCATCAAAGCACTCGCCCTTGATGCCCACAAATAATTGATTTTTTGCTATATGGCGGCTATCAGAGCCCACACTTTCACATAGCACATCAACGCCTATCATGCGTCCACCTACTGCTCTAGCGATTTCAGAAAGCATCATCATCATACGGATGTTCTTTCATATATCTTGAGCACATCTTTCGCTTGCTCAATATCACTAAAGCGGTATTTTTTGCCGGCTATTTCTTGATAATCTTCGTGGC
This sequence comes from Methylotenera sp., assembly GCA_049687015.1. Classification (GTDB taxonomy): domain Bacteria; phylum Pseudomonadota; class Gammaproteobacteria; order Burkholderiales; family Methylophilaceae; genus Methylotenera_A. Next base: position 115,426 of record JBAVIP010000050.1, read on the forward strand.
CTTTACCCGCGATTAACACGATGTCACCTGGTTTAGCTGAAAATATGCCAACCGATATAGCCTTGGCGCGGTCTTCTTCTATCGCAAAATTACCGTGCATGTCACTGACTATATCCTGAATAATTTTTTCAGGGTTTTCATCGCGCGGATTATCCGACGTCACCACAACAGCATCAGCAATTTCACTGGCAATTTTCCCCATTATTTCTCGCTTACCCGCATCACGATTGCCACCGCAGCCGAATACACAAATTAATTTAGAACTTGCTTGCGCTTTTAATGTGGACAACACCTTCTCAAGCGCGTCCGGTGTATGTGCGTAATCCACCACCACCAAAGGCAATTTGCCGCCGCCAATCTGTTGCATGCGACCAGCGGCAGATTGAATGTGTGAAATCGCGTCTATTGCATCGTCTAAACTCACTTTTGAGACCAATAAAGTGGCCAGCACTGCCAGCACGTTATACACGTTAAAACGCCCGATCAAATTGGCTTTCACCGATGCGTTGCCAAACGGCGTGATGGCATAAAATGTAAAGTGCGTGTTCTCAAAATGCAGCTCTGTCGCCCTTACATCGCCACGCTCAATACCATAGGCCATCACTGGTGTACCGACACCAGCCAAACCTGCTTCGATTTCCTGGCCAAATTCATCATCACAATTAAGCACTGCAAATTTCAAATCACTTTTGTCAAAAAGACTGCGTTTTTCCGCTGCATATGCTTCAAAAGATGCGTGATAATCCAAATGATCACGCGATAAATTACTGAGTACCGCCACATCAAAATGCACGCCTCTAACGCGGCCTTGATGTAAGCCATGTGATGATACCTCCATCGCAACAGTTGTAACCTCTTGCTCAACATAGCCTGCCAGCATCTCTTGCAGCAACACGGCATCTGGCGTAGTGTTTGAGGTTGCGCTTAACTGGTTTGGCAAGCCGTTTCCCAAGGTGCCGATTACAGCTGTTTTGCGCCCCAAATAGTTAAAGCATTGGCTCAACCATTGCGTAATTGAAGTTTTGCCATTGGTGCCGGTCACGCCTATCATCCACATTTTTGTCGATGGTTTTTTATAAAACTGCCCCGCAATATCACTGGCTTGCAGCCGTAAGTGTTTAATCGCTTTATTTTCAATATTCCAATCCGCGTTCCAATCGAAACCTTCTGGATCCCACAACACCGCACTGGCACCATTTTTAATGGCATCGGCAATATAGTTGCGGCCATCCGACTTCTCGCCCGGATACGCCAAAAACAAGCTGCCTGGCACCACTTTGCGGCTATCAGAAGTGATACTTTTTGCGGCAGCTTTAATCGAGTATTTACTCATACCACCTCTTTTACATCTTCAGTGGTTTCTGGTGGAATGACGATATTGTTATTTGGCGAGTCCTGCGGCACCGCAAGCATACGCAACGCGTCGGCCATTACCGCACTAAATACAGGCGCAGCTGATGCGCCGCCATAGTATTGGTCTTTTTCTATACTTGGCTCGTCTATCATCACCGCCATAATCAAGCGCGGGTTAGAAGCAGGCGCCATACCCACAAAAGAAGCCACGTACTTGTCTTTTTCATAACCTTGAGGGCCCAATTTATGGGCTGTGCCGGTTTTACCTGCTATGCGATAGCCAGCCACTTGCGCCTTAAGTGCGGTGCCGCCCGGTTGCACCACCAGCTCCAGCATATCCTTCACATCATTCGCAACTTGGGCGGAGAATACTTGATGGCCGACAGGCGCTTCAGCTAGCTTTATTAATGAAACGGGCTTTAATTCGCCCTCATTAGCAAATACGGTATAGGCGCGCGCCAGCTGTAATAATGTTAAGCTAATGCCATGCCCAAACGACATCGTCGCCTGCTCGATGGGGCGCCATGATTTGTAATTCCTAAGAATACCGGAAGCCTCGCCCGGAAAGCCAATATGCGTTGGCGTACCAAACCCGAGCTGATTAAACGTACTCCAAAGCTCTTCTCTTTTCAGGCTTAATGCCATTTTTGCCGCGCCCACGTTAGATGATTTTTGTATCACCTGCGCTACCGTCAATATGCCGTGCATGTGCGAATCATGGATAGTTGCGGGGCCGATGCTCATTGAGCCAGGTGCGGTTTGAATTTTGGTGTCTGGCTTAAAGTCGCCAAACTGCATCGCGGCCGAGGCCGTTACAGGCTTCATTGTTGAGCCAGGCTCAAAAGTATCGGTAATCGCACGATTACGAGTTTTCCCCTTAATGTTGATTGGGTTATTCGGGTTATACGTCGGCAAATTCACCATCGCCAGCACTTCGCCTGTCTTGGCATCTAAAATCACCACAGCCCCTGCACTAGCCTTATGTAATTCAACTGCTTTAGCGAGCTCCCTAAAAGCCAGATATTGAAGTCGTCTATCAATACTCAGCACCAGATCATGCCCGTCTTGCGGAACTTTCACCGCCTCTAAATCCTCAACAATATGACCTTGCCTATCTTTAATCACGCGGCGGCTGCCAGCTTTGCCAGAAAGTACACTATTTTTAGCCAACTCAAAACCTTCCTGGCCGTTGTCGTCAATACCGGTAAAGCCCACCAAATGTGCGGTTACATCTCCTGCCGGGTAAAAGCGTTTATATTCACGCTGCAAAAACACACCGGGGATTTCCAGACTCATGACTTTAGCTGCCAATTCTGGAGATATGCGCCGCTTTAAATAAACGAACTCGCGCTCACGATTGGCAATTTTTTTGTCAAAATCTTTGGTTTTAATCGCCAGCAATTTAGCCAGCGCGTTTTTTTGCTGTTTATTAATTTCAACATCTGGCGGGCTTGCCCATACCGACTCTACCGGGCTGCTGATGGCAAGAAGCTCGCCGTTTCTATCGGTAATTTTGCCGCGATGCGCCTGTAATACCAGAGAGCGGCTATACCGTGCATCGCCTTTCTGTTGCAAAAATGCCTTATGTAAACTTTGCAAATAAATACCACGCATAAACAGGCCGGCAAAACCTAGTAGCACCGCAATCAAAAGCGCGCGCCTGCGCCATGCTGGCAGCTTAACAATGTGATGTTGTGCTTGGCTATAGGCCATGTTTAGCGCGCCATTTCTTCTAGTGAAATCACCTGAATGCGTTTTGCATCAGGCACTTGCATTTGCAATTTTTTGGTTGCAAGCTCTTCTATTCGAGAGTGCATTGCCCAGGTACTTTGCTCAAGTTGTAATTGTCCGTATTCAGTTTCGTATTTCTTGGTCAGCTCTTGCTGCTGCTCTAGCTCAAAATACAATTTGCGTGCTTTATGCTGCGAAGTCACCACACCTAAAGCCACAGCTATTAAGGTAAAAAATAAAATGAGGTTAAGTCGCGTCATGCCGTCGCCGTTCTTTCTGCCACGCGCATCACAGCGCTTCTGGCACGCACATTAAGCTTAATTTCACTTGCACTTGGCTTAATAGCACGTCCAATCGAAATCAACCTTGCCTGAGGCAAATCTTTGGCTTTGATGGGAAAGTTGGCAGGTAAATCATCACGATTTTCTTCGCTATTGATAAACCGCTTCACAATTCTGTCTTCCAGCGAATGAAAGCTAATCACCACCAATCTGCCGCCAGAAGCCAATAAACTCAGGCATTGTGGCAGTACTAGCGATAACTCCTCAAGCTCCTGATTGACGAAAATCCGTAAAGCTTGAAAGGTGCGCGTTGCAGGGTTCTGCCCCGGTTCGACCTTGGGGATTGCACTTGCCACGATCTTGGCAAGCTGTCCAGTAGTGGTGATGGCGCGCCCGTCTGTGCGCTCCTTAATAGTCGCCCTTGCAACCTGCTTAGCAAACCGTTCTTCACCATAGTCTTTTATCACCTTCCCTAGTTGTTGTTCTGAAATTGTGGTCAACAGTTCTGCTACTGTTTTGCCACGCGTTTGATCCATGCGCATGTCGAGCGGGCCGTCATACCTGAAACTAAAGCCGCGCTCACCTTCATCGATTTGCGGCGACGAAATACCCAAATCCAGCAAAATGCCGTCCACCCTTGTTAAATTGTTATCTGCTGCCAATTGATTGATTTCTGAAAAGTGCCGGTGCTCGATTTTGAATCGCGCATCCTGAATTTGCTTGCCAGCTTCTAAAGCCGCTAAATCTCTATCCATCGCGAACAAGCGACCTGCTTTACCAAGCTTGGATAATATTTTTTTGCTATGCCCACCGCGCCCGAATGTGCCGTCGATATAAGTGCCGCCTGGCTTAATATTCAAAGCATCAACAGCCTCATCAAGCAATACGGTTGTGTGCGAAAAAGGCTGAGACATAACTGCTGGTGATGCTTTCGTTGCTGACAGTGGGGCTGTTGTGGGCGCCGAAATCGCGCCCGTTATCATAGTGAAAAACCTTCTAATTCTGCGGGCATCTCAATGCCATCGCCGTTCATTACATTTTCAAGCTGCTTGCGCCACGCTTCCATATTCCACATTTCAAAATGGCTGCCCTGGCCCACCAGCATGACTTCTTTTTCCAAACCAGCAAATTCGCGCAAAGCCGGTGAAACCAGCATGCGGCCTGCGCTATCAAGCGCGATATCTTCAGCGTAACCCACCAACAAACGCTGCAAGCTGGAAGATTGTCTATCAAAACTCGACAGCGCCATCATCTTGGCTTGAATTGGCTCCCACGCAGGCTGTGGGTACAGTAACAAGCAACGGTGCGGATGCGCAGTCAATACCACATTGCCCGCACTTTGCGTCAATAATGCCTCGCGATGCTTAGCCGGTACAGCCAGCCTGCCTTTAACATCCATACTTAAATTTGTAGCGCCGCGAAACATGTTTGATTAAAAACCTTATAATTTCTAAAATTTATTTGGAGTTATTTATTTAAAAAGTAGGGAATTACCAATCACCCTTAGCCTAAATTGGTTATTCCCCACAAAACCCCACTTTTCTCCACCAAATTGCACTATAGTTAAAAAAAAAGCGCTTTGCAAGCACTTTTTGAGATTTTTTCTTTATAAGACAAAGACTTAGCGCATTTTTGCGTAAAAAACAAACATGTTAATAATCAACAAGTTATTAAATTAACTGAATGTAAAATATGAGTGTTATGGATTATGTGATTGAATTGCATGAAAGCCATAAAAACGGAGGCGAGAATCCTGAGAAAAAATAAGGGAAGCTAGCCGATAAGCCGGGTTCTGTCGTGCATTGCTACACGTAACAGTCATTCATCTAGGCGCATCGTTACCAATACGCTCAAGCAACCTACCCGCTGGCAGCGCGAGCCACGCCTATTGCCAGCCTATTTGGTCTTGCTGCAGATGGAGGTTACCGCGTTTCACCGTAACTTAATACGCTCGTCTCTGTGGCCCTATTCCGCGCCTCACGGCGTACGGCCGTTAGCCGTCATCCTGCTCTGTGCAGCCCGGACTTTCCTCCCCTCACTTACGTGAGCGGCGACTGTCTAGCTAGCTTCAGCGCTATTTTAACACAGATAAAAGTGGGACTTTAATACATGTCGAATGGCTGGTACACTGACGTGATGAACACAAAAATAACAATTACTCAACCAAATTGGGGGTTCCTGTCAAGTTATACACCTAAATCGGTGTATATTTTACGTTGTACCTCCGCGCTTCGCGCGGCAAGTACAATGCGCGGATAAGCGTGTGTTGATCGCCCACGCGAGCGCGTGGCACAACGTGGCGATCAAACACACTGCCCTTCGGGCAGGATGCTTATCCGCGCATTGGGCATAGTTTGATCTCCCTCACCTCACATACGAAGAAGAATAATGACTAAGTATTTATCCGTTGTTGGCGCGATCGCCCTTGGTGCCTTTGGTATGTGGCTTTTCGGCACGAAATCGTCGCCCCCGCCAACGTCTCAGCCACCACTAATGTCACTTGAGCAAATGGGGCATCTGGTATCCGTGAAGGTTAATTACGCCAACGTGATTGAGTTCACGGAAAAAATCACCCAAGACATCCCTTGGACACAATGGGAACTACGTTTTGGTGGCACTAAAGTCCTCTTGGTGGCGCGTGGCGACTGTCTGGTCGGCACAGACTTTCGGCTGGCTAAATATCGGGAGGTGAATCAAGCCTCGAGATCTGCCGTTCTGGTGTTGCCAACACCAAAGCCAATCTCAGCACGAGTCAGTCACGATTCGCGGGAGAAAGGTGGTTCTTATTTCTACGCAGTTACCGGCACTGGTATCGAGCCAATAATCCCCGGGTCATCCAATCGGACTAAGGCAATTGACGCCGCCTTAGGTAAGGCGCAGCAAGAAATATCACGGGTTTGTGGTAATGCTGAGGTGCTTGCCACGGCAAAGAAGAATGCAGAGGCAGTCCTCTTGCCGGCATTTTCGGCAAGCGGTTGGAAAGTCTACGTGCAGTGGACCCATTAGAGAATGGGTGGACTGCATAATGCCCAACCATCGCTTCGAGAGGGACGCTCCGCCAGCAAGCTTCGCTTGCTGTCTCCGCGCCCCTCAAGCTTAACGTTATGCAGCTCGTAGGTTGGGGTGAAGGATTTTGTGAACCCCCAACACCTCTCACTTTGTTGGGGTTCGTTTCACTCACCACCAACCTACAAGTTCCCAATTTTCGCATGGTTTTGACTTTGAAATCCCCTTGCCGCGCCTTCGGCTTGTGCGGCAGATGGTAGGCGACGAGGACTGTTTGAGCGAAGCGAGTTCCGCAACCGCCCCACATACGGCGCTAAGACCGAAGGGTAAAGCGGCAGCGGAGGGGGGTGATTTTCTTTGATTACTTTCTTTTGCACAAACAAAAGAAAGTGATTAGGCGTCGGGCTACCCCCTGCTAAAGCCGAGACAATTCACCCTTTCTCTAACTCCCCTTTGAGGGAGAGAGTATATTATGCATGCTCTGCTGCCCAATATCCATGAGCCTTGCAGAGCATCTGCCTTTTAGCGGCTTTAAGGTTTTACTATCAAAGCATTTTTAACCGATTTAACACCGCTGACACCAGAAGCGATCTGCGCAGCGCGCGTTTTGGCGGCCTCATTATCCACAAAACCGCTTAGCACAACGACGCCGTCTTTGGTTTCTACGCTGACTTTAAAGCTTTTAATGCCCTTTTCAAGTAAATATTTAGATTTAATTTTTGAGGTAATCGCACTGTCACTGGCCACTTGCTTAGCTTCTTTTTGCTGCACAGCCGATTTGTAAGTGGCGTATTCATCTTCATTCAGGCTGCCATTGTGGTTTTTATCCGCCTTGCTGAATCCGCTAAAATCAAACAGACTGTCTTTTTTTATTTCTTTGGCGTTTACTTTTCCATCACCATCCACATCCAGCCGCTTAAAATCTCGCTGATAGCTGGTTTGATTGATCTCGTCCGTCAAAGCCGCCAGCGCTGGCGTGCTTGCCAAGCCAACAGTCAAACCAATAAGTATCAGTTCCATTTTAGAAAAACGCATATTTCACCTCAATATTTAAAGTAGCTTCCAGTGCACTTGCTGCCCGGCCCTTAGAGGTACTAGACTGTCATCGCCCATCGGTAGTTCATTCGGCACCAGCCAGCTGGTTTTTTGCAGCGTGATTTTATCGGCATTTCGCGGCAGGCCGTAAAAATCCGCGCCATAAAAGCTAGCAAAGGCTTCCAGCTTATCCAGCGCGTTCGCAGCTTCAAACGCCTCGGCATATAGCTCAATCGCCGCAAGTGCGGTATAGACACCCGCGCAGCCGCAAGCCGCTTCTTTACTGTGTTTGGCATGCGGCGCACTATCGGTGCCCAGGAAGAATTTCGCATTGCCTGAAATCGCAACTTTTACCAACGCCAACCGATGCTCTTCGCGTTTCAAAACCGGCAGGCAATAATGATGCGGGCGAATGCCGCCAACAAACATGTCATTACGATTCATCAGCAAATGGTGCGCGGTAATGGTTGCGGCAACGTTACCAGGTGCGCCAAGCACGAAATCCGCCGCGTCTTTGGTGGTGATATGCTCAAACACCACTTTCAGCGATGGGAAGCGTTTGATTAAAGGCGCCATGTGGCGGTCGATAAATACTTTTTCGCGGTCGAATACATCCACATCCGCATCGGTCACTTCCGCATGCACAAGCAATGGCATGCCGACTTCTTGCATGGCTTGCAGCGCAGCATTGCATTTAAGCAAATCCGTCACGCCGGAATCCGAGTTGGTCGTAGCGCCTGCCGGATAAAGCTTTACGCCGTGAATGATGCCGCTTGTTTTGGCCCTTTTAATTTCATCAGCACTGGTATTGTCTGTAAGATACAGCGTCATCAGCGGCTCAAAAACCATTCCATGCGGCAAGGCGCCCAGAATTCGCTGGCGATAAGCAGCGGCCAGCTCGGTGGTAGTAATGGGCGGGCGCAGATTCGGCATCACTATGGCGCGGGCGAACTGGCGCGCAGTATCAGGCAGCACGGCCTTAAGCGCGGCGCCATCCCGCAAGTGCAAGTGCCAGTCGTCTGGTCGAGTCAAAGTAATTGATTTCATGGTTTGAGTTTAGTTGTCATGTTTTAATAAGCTTCTAATTAACTTGCTTTAAAGCAAGGGCCAATTCATATAAGTCATTCTTTTTAAGCTGCGTAATTTCTGTCGCCAATTTAACAGCCTGCTTCAGTGGTAATTCCGCCAGCAGGCATTTTAATATACGCTGCGCTTCCTCACTAATCTCTGTTGCTTCCTGCAAAGGCGCGGCTTCAATTAGCAAAACAAATTCGCCACGCTGCTGATTTGCATCGGCCTGTAACCAAGCACTGGAGCGGCTAAGCGGGCAGGTGTAAATCGTTTCGAAAGTCTTGGTCAGTTCGCGCGCAAACGTTATGCAGCGTTCGCCGCCTAAAATCGCATTCAAATCTGCGATACATTCCACAATGCGGTGCGGCGCTTCGTAAAACACCAAAGTCACGGTTTGCGATTTTAAGCTTTCCAGCACTTTACGTCGTGCAGCGCCACTGGCGGGCAGAAAACCATGAAAATAAAATCCGCTCTGCATGATGCCGCTGGCGGACAAAGCTGTAATGACGGCGCTAACACCAGGTATCGGCACCACTTTTACACCGGCTTTTCGAACCAAATCGACAACAATTGCACCCGGGTCACTGATGCCTGGTGTGCCTGCATCAGTCACCAGCGCGATATTTTCACCATTTTTAAGCTGTGCCAATAGCTTTTCGGCTGACTGCTGCTCATTATGCTCATGCACCGCAATTAATTTTTTGCTGATGCCAAAATGCGACAATAAACCTGAAGTATGGCGTGTATCCTCGGCCGCAATCGCATCGACACTTTTCAAAGTTTCCAGCGCGCGCAGTGTAATATCGCCCAGATTGCCGATTGGCGTGGCGACCACATATAATGTACCTTCTTGCTTCATACTAAGATTTTAAGCCAAAGTCTTCAACTATACCTAAACATATCCTATGAAAATGAATCAAAACAATGCCGGTCTGGAAGCAGAAAAATTAGCTGCAACTTTTTTAATGAATCATGGCCTTAAATTGGTAGCGCAAAATTATCACTGCCGTTTTGGTGAAATTGATCTGATTATGATGGATGCCGAGACCCTTGTGTTTATTGAGGTGCGGCTCAGAAGTAACAGCCAGTTTGGCAGCGCGGCCAGCAGTATTACGCCGCAAAAACAGAAAAAACTAATTTTGACAGCTCAACATTATTTACAACAACATGGCCAGGGCGCTTGCCGGTTTGATGCCATTTTAATGAACAAGAATAACTTGCAAAATATCGAATGGATACGTAATGCATTTGATGCATAAAAGGCGTATCATTCGCACAAATTGATGGTTACAAATTATAATTCTCGTATTTTTCAATTGCCCTCATTCTTAAGGAGTCGTCAATGAATCCAGCTTACATCCATTCTGGCAAACATATCATCGCTAAAGTATTTCTATGTATTGCCGTTGTTACATCTATAACGGCATGCGCTCCAGTTGTTGTGGGCGGAGCAGCGGCTGGCGGTGCTTTGGCGGCGGACAGACGTACTTCTGGCATTTATGTGGAAGATGAAAATATCGAGCTGAAAGCGGTTAAATTTATGGAAACGACGCTGGGTGAGAACGCTCATATCAATGTCACCAGCTATAACCGCAATGTGCTGCTTACCGGGGAAGTTCCTGATGATGCGACCAAAGCCAAGGCCGAAAATTTTGTAAAAAGCATTGAAAATGTACGCGCAGTGACGAATGAAATTGCTGTTGGGCCAAAAACCTCCCTCAGCTCGCGCAGCAACGATACGTATATCACTTCTAAAGTGAAAACGAAATTTGTAACGGAAAATCAATTTCCAGCCAACTATGTAAAAATAGTCACTGAGAACAGCGTAGTGTATTTGCTGGGCATCGTAAACAAGGCTGAGGCAGATGCCGCAGTGGAGATCGCCCGCAACACCGATGGCGTGAGCAAAGTAGTTAAAGTATTCGAGTATATGAATTAAGCATGTGAGCTAACATTATGGGAATAAACACCATGACGACACAAAACCCTGTAGAGATTACAATTGAAGGCCTGACACGGGCTGGCAAACCCTTCCGCCCAAGCGACTGGGTAGACCGCATGTGCAGCACCTTTGCCACGTTTGGCGAAAACCGGAAATTACGCTACTCGCCTTATCTGAGACCTGAAGTGGTCAATGGCGTACGTTGCCTGACAGTCGACATGAAGCTGAAAGACACCAATCCGGAAGGCTTTGAACAGCTGATGCACTTTGCCGAAGAAAACCAGCTCAATATTTTGGACCAAGCTGGTAATAGTATTGCTGTGCCAGCCAGCCAGTAACATCAACCTGCAATCAGCGCGGAACGAAAACCAGGTTATTACTTCTCGCTTGCCATAAACGCTTCAAGATATTGCTTGGTAACTAAGCCGCGCTTGGTTTTAACCAGCTCGCCGCGCGGGTTGTAAATATAACTGGTGGGTAATACTTCAGAAGTACCAATTTGCTTCATTACATCGTCATCTCCCAATACGATGGGATATGACATCAACATGTCGTCCACATACTTGGCTACTTCTTTTGCGCTTTGGTAGTCAAAAGCCACGCCAATAATCATGACATCTTTGTTTTTGCGGTTATCGTATAAGGCGACTAAATCTGGCACCTCTTCTAAACATGGCGGACACCAGGTCGCCCAGTAGTTAACAATAACCCATTTGCCCTTATATTGAGAAAGAGTATGCTTTTTGCCAGCGGTGTCTTTAAGTACAAAATTATTTGCAGCAAAGGCGAATGAATGTATGCTAAGCAGAATTGTTAATAATAACGACAGTAAAAATGATTTTTTATGCAACATAAGTCTTTAAATATCCAAATAAACAAGCAAAAAAGTGACAAATTTAGAATTAGGCTCTAATATAAAGCATTACAACTGGAGTATGTATGCCAATCAGCCTTAAGCTACCAAGTTTAGATGATAATCCAATTTTATTGGCAGAAGCCCGCACGCATAAAATCAACGAGTTCATACAAAAACTTCCATTTGGCGACCCAATCACTGCTGCAACCGATTTAATAGATGAGTTGCAAATTTTAAATAGTCAAAAAGTTGCATTTGCAAATCGCCTTAACGCTTTAGAGTTATATCGCCCAACGGCAATTCAAATTTATCAAGATCTAATCCCGCATTTTAACAATGCCAGCCTGCCTCTTACAAAAAACGAACAAACTTTTGCTGATGCCGCGGTACAGCTATGGCAAGAATTTGCCTATGGCTATAAATTTGCATTAGTAGATTTGCAAAACAAAATTTTAAACTTAAACAGCAGCAAAACTACCGCACAAGTCGTCCAACGGGCAATTCACGCACTTAAAGAAATTGCTTTGGTACGCCATCTTGGTTATCGCTCACCACCTGCCGCTTTATGGGCAGAACTGCACCAATTGTATTTCTGTGCGCTGCAACACACTGCTGAAAAACTGGCAGTTACAGATCAACTTGCTGTAAATAACGCAAGTTCGGTCAACTTAGTCTACACGCAAGTATTGTTAATGGCCCTGGCCGATCCGCAACATCTTGCAAGTGCAGACATTTTGAAAACTGATGTTTATCTATCAAACATTGCCGATCATGCTGAACTTAGGCCTTTAGGTTTGATTGAAAACCCTGCAGGGGTATTCTTAGTGGCACTTGACGGTAATAAACCACCGACCCCGTTCGCTAAAAATCGAGACGTGCCTGATGGCGCTACTGATATTCTGCTAATTACTGTTAATTTGGCCAGACAAATTCATCAGCACATCAAGCAATTGCAAGAGGGCATAGTGCCAAATGATGGCTGTTTGCCGAGCTATGCGCTTGAAAGCCACTATGAGGATTTGCTCGCACGCCTGATTAAAAATTTTGGCAAAGCACAACAACGCGTTTTTTCCAGAACTAAAAAAAGCGATGGTGTAGAGTTGGGGGTTGGGTTAATTGCTACACATCATTTACTACATGATGGTGGCAATTCCTTTACAAAGCCCGCCGCTACAATTAGCGAGATTAAGCCCTCTCGCTGGCAAGTTTTAAACGTCAGCGCAGGCGGCTGCGCCTTGCGTAAATTCAGTTCATCTCAAGCATCAGCGCGCATTGGCGACATAGTAGCCATGAAAAATAGTAAAAATAAGCAGTGGGAACTGGCCGTGTTACGGTGGGCGAATGTAAACGAACTGAATCAATTAGATGTAGGACTGGAACTGATTTCGCCTAGCGCTATTGCTATTACTGCAAAATTCGATAAAAGTCCTTTGGAAGGCGAAGCTTTATTATTGCCTGAGCTCAGTGGCATCAAACAGGCGGCAAGCATTATTACAGCGCCTGGGTTTTGTAAAACAGGCGACGTCCTAAGACTTAGCTATGATAACAATTCAAGCATTATACTGATCAAAAAACTGATAGAGCGCACAGCAAGATTTGATCGCTTTCAATACAGCTTGATATAACGCAAGCGATATTGTTATACTTATGCTAAATTATCGTTTAATTTCCAAATTTAAACCCCAGCTAACAAATTAACAATAATAACTTGGTTTAACCAACTGGGCTGTTGCAAACATCTGGCAATTCATACAATTTCAAAATCGAGGTCACAATGAGCGAACATATTACCCATTTAAGCGATGCTGCTTTTGAGCAGGAAGTATTGCAATCACAACTACCCGTTCTGGTGGATTATTGGGCAGAATGGTGTGGGCCATGCAAAATGATTGCACCAATTTTGGATGACATTTCAAAAGAGTACGCTGGCCGCTTAAAAGTAGCCAAACTCAACATTGATGACAACCAGCAGACACCTCCTAAGTATGGCATTCGTGGCATTCCCACCCTAATGCTATTTAAAAATGGCAGTGTAGAAGCAACTAAAGTAGGTGCTTTATCCAAATCTCAATTAACGGCATTCATTGATAGCAATATTTAATACTACTCAAGCTGGCTTCTAAATCAGAAGTCAGCTTTCTAAAACCTTTCTTTTTCTGTTGTAATTCCCTTCTAGCGAGTTCTCACATGCATTTATCTGACCTTAAACATCTTCCTGTTACCGAATTAGTCGACATGGCCATTACCAACGAAATCGAAAATGCCAGCCGCATGCGCAAGCAGGATCTAATTTTTGCTATTCTTAAAAACAAGGCCAAAAAAGGTGACAGTATTTACGGGGATGGCACGCTAGAAGTGTTGCAGGATGGATTTGGTTTCTTGCGTTCGCCAGACACTTCCTATCTGGCAGGCACAGATGATATTTATGTGTCCCCGTCACAAATTCGCCGTTTTAACCTTCATACAGGTGACAGTATTCAAGGTGAAATTCGCACACCAAAAGATGGCGAGCGCTACTTTGCGCTTGTGAAAGTCGACATGGTGAACGACGAAGCACCAGAGAATACCAAGCATAAAATTTTATTTGAAAACTTAACACCACTTTTCCCAACCATTCCGCTCAAGTTAGAGCGCGATATCCGTGGCGAAGAAAACATCACCAGTCGCGTTATTGATATGATTGCGCCCATTGGCCGTGGCCAGCGTGGTTTATTGGTTGCCAGCCCGAAAAGCGGTAAAACGGTAATGATGCAAAACATCGCGCATGCCATCACGGCCAATCATCCTGACGTGATCTTAATCGTATTGCTGATAGACGAGCGTCCTGAAGAAGTGACCGAAATGACACGCTCAGTAAAAGGCGAAGTGGTTGCTTCCACCTTTGACGAACCCGCAACACGCCATGTGCAGGTGGCTGAAATGGTGCTAGAGAAGGCCAAGCGCCTAGTCGAGCACAAAAAAGACGTGGTAATTTTGCTAGACTCTATCACCCGTTTGGCACGCGCTTACAACACAGTTATTCCATCCTCAGGCAAAGTGCTCACGGGTGGCGTGGATGCCAATGCATTGCAAAAACCAAAAAGATTCTTTGGTGCCGCACGTAATATTGAAGAAGGTGGCTCGCTGACCATCATTGCCACAGCCCTTGTAGATACTGGCTCGCGTATGGATGATGTGATTTACGAAGAATTTAAAGGCACTGGCAACATGGAGATTCACCTCGATCGCCGCATGGCCGAAAAACGCCTCTACCCGGCGATTAACGTCAATAAATCCGGCACGCGCAAAGAAGAATTGCTCATCGAAAAAGATGTGCTGCAGAAAATATGGGTGCTGCGCAAACTGCTTTACCCAATGGATGACTTAGAGGCGATGGAATTCTTACTGGATAAAATCAAAGCGACTAAAAACAATGCTGATTTTTTTGACAGTATGCGCCGCGGCTAATTAATGTTTAGCCACTGTATTTGGCTAATTATTGCTATTTTTAGCAATTTAATTCATAATGCGCGGCTTACTGCAACTGCTTAAATTTAGAGAGAAAAGCATGAAAGCCGAAATTCATCCAAACTACCCAGAAATTAACGTTACCTGTAGCTGCGGTAATAAATTTAAAACACGCTCAACCCATGGCCGTGATATGAGTATTGAAGTGTGTTCACAATGCCACCCTTTTTATACTGGCAAGCAAAAAATATTAGACACGGCTGGCCGTGTTGAGAAATTCAAACAAAAATACGGCATGTAAAATTTGTATCTTACAGTCGATTTTTTGACGGAAAAGGCAGCCGCGCTGCCTTTTTTTATTTTCGCCTCTACACAATGTTAAACTTCTATAAATTCAACAAAGCTATTTAGTTAATTATTGACACAAATGCGTTTCGATCTCGACCACGACTGGCAAGGCAATATGTCCACTCCCCGCGCAAAAGTGGGTGAGCGGGCCAAAACACACTTGTTACTTGTGTTGTGCGCGATCTGGTTGTGTATGGGCTTAATCGGCCATGCGCCATGGAAGCCCTTTGAATCACACGCTATCAGCACCATTAAAACCATACTGGATACAGGCAACTTGCTCGCGCCAATCTCCGCCAGCAACAGTCATATCGTTAATCCACCGCTCTTTTATTTAAGCGCCTCTGTCATAGCTAAAGTACTCAGTCCGATATTACCTTTGCACGATGCTGCGCGCATCGCTACAGGTTTGTGGATGATAATTACTCTGCTTATGGTTGGCATGACTGGTCGCGAACTGTGGGGCAAAGGTTTTGGGAGGCAAACTACTTTTGTGTTGATAGGTTCGCTAGGATTGGTATTAAGCGCCCATACATTGATGCCAGCTGTATCCTCGTTAACAGGCATTGCAGCTAGCTTCTATGCACTTGGTCTTGCCAAAAGGCGCCCCTACAGAGCCAGCGTTTTATTAGGCTTTGGCATGGGAGTAAGTTTTCTATCCACTGGCCTGCAACCTTTAGCAATTATTTTAGCTACTTGTATTGCTTTGCCTGTTTTGTTTGATCATTGGCGAAACAAAAGCTTTGCCAGCGTTTTTGGTTTATCCCTTTTATCTGCTAGCCCTTTTTTATTGGGCTGGCCAGTTTTATGCCACTATTTTTACCCTGATACTTTTAGCCAATGGTGGGCGCTATCACTGCAGCAGTTCGAACATAGCGAACATCTGTATTTTTTAAGAACATTGTTATGGCACGCATGGCCCGCGCTACCACTGGCAGCATGGGGATTATGGCGTTATCGAACTCAACTGCTTAGCAAGCCCAGGTTCCAGTTGATTATTACTTTTTTTGTGATTGCATGGGCTGTAATCGGCTTGGGCGACGACAAAGAAGTCTTTGCATTGCCCCTGCTAATTCCGCTAACCGCCATGGCTGGCGGCAGCATCGAAACCCTTAAACGCGGCACTGCCAGCGCATTAAATTGGTTTGGACTTATTTTATTTGGCCTAATGAGCGGGCTACTTTGGCTGGGCTGGCTGGCAATGCTCACTGGCAACCCTGTTAAAATTAAAGAACGCCTGTCGTTTTTATCTGGCATGCCACACCTCAATTTCAGCGTGCTTGCTTTTGTAATTGCAGTTGCTGTCACGCTGATTTGGCTGTTTGCCATCTTACGCTCACAGCATTCTAACCGTTCCAGTACAACCAATTGGGCGGTCGGCATGACTTGCGTATGGACGCTATTGATGACGCTTTGGCTGCCGATGATTGATTCTGCACGTAGTTATCACAACGTATTTACCAGCTTAAAAACTGCTCTGCCCAAAAAGTATGCCTGCGTCGCCAGCAATCGGCTGGGTGATTCGCAGCGCGATTTGCTGCACTATTACGCTAATTTAAAAACACAAACTTTTCAGACTGAGGGAGCCCTCAACTGTGACTTATATTTAATTCAGGACGATAGAGGCAGGGAGAAAGTTGAACCTGGCCCCGACTGGGAGCTGATTTGGAACGGCAAGCGAGTGAGCGAGAGACGTGAAGGTTTCAGGCTGTATCAACGCATTAACTAGAAAACAACATTTTTCCACCGGCAAACACCAGCACGACTGCTAGCAATTTTCTGATGGTTGGATTCGCCAATCGCTTACTTCCGAATTCCGCACCAATCCAGCCACCCAGTATGGCTGCCACGGCCCAGTAACCCAACCCTGCTGGTAAGGTAGGCGACTTGGTGAGAATGCCGAGCAGGCCGGAAATCGAATTTACCAAAATAAACGCTGCGGCGACACCTGAAATCACTTTAGTTTTTGCCCAGCTAAAAAACAGCAATATGGGGCTTAAAAAAATGCCGCCACCAACACCAGTAATGCCTGCAAGAAACCCCAATATTGCCCCCACTGTGAATAAAATTGGTTTTGCCACAGGCTTCACATCAATTTCGTCACGTTTATTCGCTTGGCTAAAAATCACCCATGCCGCATAAATTAAGCACAGCCCAACAATTAATTTATAGGTGTGATCCGGTAAGGTTACTTGTCCGCCAATAAAAGCGCAGGGTATAGAAGTGATGGCGACAGGCCAGAACAAATGCCAATCAAACGCACGCACCTTATGGAACTTGTAGAGCGCGATTGAAGCTACCAGCACATTCAAAAATAACGCAGAACTCCGCATATTTTCTGGGGCCATGCCAGCCAGTGCAAACGCCACTAAATATGCTGTTGCGCCGCCATGACCAACCGATGAAAATAATAAAGCCGCTAAAAATACAAGCGGTATAAGTAAGAGGGCATCAGACAAAATAGCTAAATACTGATGTAGGATGAAATCGCTGAAATGACCTTAGCGTGCAAGCCTGCTCCCTGTTTTTCTTTCACATGTGCGGCTATTTGCTGGCGCATATCTTTTGTCCAAAAATGATTTAGATGATTGGCGATGTCTTTTTGCGCTTGCGTCTGGTTTGGCTCGGCCTCAAAAAAATCGCCAATTTGATTGGCCATTTTGATTAATGTTTCAGTTTGCATAGTTTTTATTGATAGTTTTTTAGTTGTAAAAGTTTAAAGCTTAATCCTATGATTTTATTCTATCTGCGTGCGTATAAATCACAAATTGATTATCACGCAAAAACCCCACCAGCGTCACACCATACGCCTCTGCAATGCGCACTGCAAGCCCGGTAGGGGCCGAAATAGCCGCAAGCACGTGATAACCTGCAATCGCTACTTTTTGCACCATTTCATAACTGGCACGGCTGGAGGTCAGTACAAAACCATGTTCCTGGGACTGTTTTTGTTCGTTTTTTTGCTTCGCTAGTGCGCCTATCAATTTATCCATCGCGTTATGGCGTCCAACATCTTCTCGCACCAGCTGTACCTCACCATCCGCGCTCACCCAGGCACAGGCATGCGTCGCGCCGGTGGTCTGCTGCAGCATCTGTTTTGACTGCACGGCATGAAAAGCAGCTTGAATACTTGCTGCTTCAATGGTTTCAGGTGATGCTCCAGAAGGCGCATGGATGCTAGAGATAGTGTTTTCAGACAAATCCGATGTTTTTACAGGCAATCGAAGCGCTTGCTCTAAACTTTCCGCACCGCACAAGCCGCAACCAGTCCTGCCCGCCAAGTTACGGCGCCGTTCTTTCAGCTTTACAAAACACTCTGTGGCTATGTCCAAACGTAATTCTATGCCCTGGGGCTGCACCACTATTTCAATGTCATAAAGCTCGCTTTTATCTTGCAAAATACCTTCGCTTAGCGAAAAACCTAATGCAAAATCTTCTAAATCTTGCGGCGTGGCCAGCATCACCGCATGCGATACGCCGTTGTAAATAAATGCAATCGGCGTTTCTTCAGCAAGCTTATCTTTTGCATCGATTAAAACACCGTTACGCCAGCGTTTCACGCCGACCTCGGAGACTGCCGTATCAGCGACAATAAATGTTGGCTTGCTCAATGTGAAAACTGGCTCAATGTTTAAGCAGGCTGCCGCGTTTTTTTGCTCAATTTGCTACCTGCAAAGTCAATTTGCGCATCGCTAAATGTTTTGTAATGCTGTTGCCAATCTGAAAGCTGATTAACTCGCGTTACCTGCACCGCTGTCACCTTGTATTCTGGGCAGTTGGTCGCCCAGTCGGAGTTATCCGTGGTAATCACATTAGCACCAGATTCAGGGTGGTGGAAAGTTGTATAAATCACGCCTGGTTGCATACGCTCGGCAATTTTTGCACGTAACACAATTTCGCCAGACCGACTGGCAATCCCTACCCAATCACCATCTTTAATGGCTCTATCCTCTGCATCATGCGGGTGAATTTCCACCACGTCTTCTTTATGCCATTCCACATTTTTGGTACGGCGCGTTTGCGCACCCACATTGTATTGCGACAATATCCGGCCAGTGGTGAGTATGAGCGGGAATTTTGCATTTACTTTTTCAGTCGTTGGCACATATTGGGTCACAAAGAATTTGCCTTTGCCACGCACGAATTCATCCACGTGCATGGTCGGCGTGCCGGCTGGATTCTCGTCATCACAAGGCCATTGTATGCTACCCAGTTCATCCAGTTTTTTGAAACTTACGCCCTTGAAAGTGGGTGTCAATGTAGCGATTTCATCCATAATTTCACTAGCATGGCTGTATCTCATTGGATAGCCTAACGCTTCGGATAATTTGGCCGTGATCTCCCAATCTTCATAACCATTTTTCGGCGCCATTACGCGGCGCACCGGTGAAATACGGCGCTCCGCATTGGTAAATGTGCCGCTCTTTTCAAGGAAAGACGCGCCCGGGAAGAACACATGCGCGTACATCGCGGTTTCATTCAGGAACAAGTCCTGCACGATGACGCATTCCATATTTTCCAGCGCATGCGTCACATGCTGTGTATTAGGGTCAGATTGCGCAATATCTTCACCCACACAATAAAGCCCTTTAAATCTGCCTTCAGCGGCAAGATCCAGCATATTCGGGATGCGCAAGCCAGGTTCGTTACTCAAGGGTCTGCCCCAAGCCGCTTCAAACAAGGCACGTGTGGCGTCATCTGACACATGGCGATAGCCGGTAAATTCATGCGGCATGCTTCCCATATCGCACGAGCCTTGCACATTATTTTGGCCACGCAATGGGTTCACGCCCACGCCTTCGCGGCCTAGGTTACCTGTCGCCATGGCAAGGTTGGCAATCCCCATCACCATGGTCGAGCCTTGGCTATGCTCGGTCACGCCCAAGCCATAATAAATCGCCGCGTTTCCACCTGTAGCATACATCCTTGCCGCTGCGCGCACGGTTTCTGCTTTGACGCCTAATTCTTTTTCCAAGGCTTCGGGTGAATTTTCCGGTTTCGCCACAAAATCACGCCAAACCACGTAAGAATCCAACTCACATCTTTCTTTAACGAAATCTTCTTTCACCAAGCCCTCGGTCACCACCACGTGTGCCAAGGCTGAAATCAAGGCTACATTGGTGCCAGGACGCAAATTCAAATGATAATCGGCATGTACGTGAGGCGAATTTTTCACCAAATCAATTTCGCGCGGATCGGCAATAATCAGCTTCGCGCCTTCACGCAGGCGGCGTTTCATTTGGCTTGCAAATACAGGGTGGCCATCCGTCGGGTTGGCGCCGATAATCATAATGACATCTGATTTCATGACGGAATCAAAGGTTTGTGTTCCGGCAGATTCGCCCAAAGTTTGTTTTAAGCCATAACCCGTTGGGCTGTGGCAGACACGGGCGCAAGTATCCACGTTGTTGGTGCCAAACACAGCGCGCACCAGTTTTTGCGTGACGTAAACTTCCTCATTGGTGCAGCGTGATGAGGTAATACCACCCAGTGCATCTTTGCCGTATTTGGCTTCGATGCGTTTAATTTCGCTGGCAGCGTAGCTAATCGCTTCATCCCAGCTCACTTCCTGCCATGGGTCAGTGATGCTTTTGCGTATCATTGGCGTGGTAATACGGTCTTTGTGCGTGGTGTAACCCCATGCAAAGCGGCCTTTTACGCAGGCGTGACCATGATTGGCGCCACCGTCCTTGTTTGGCGACATGCGCACCACTTCTTCGCCTTTCATCTCGGCGTTAAAGCTGCAGCCCACGCCACAATAGGCGCAAGTAGTGACGATGCTATGCTCCGGCGTGCCCGCTTCAATCACGGTTTTTTCCATCAAGGTTGCGGTAGGGCAAGCTTGTATACAAGCGCCACAGGATACACATTCTGATTCTAAAAAGTCTTTATTGCCCGCAGAAACTTTGCTGCCAAAACCACGACCTTCAATGGTTAAAGCGAAAGTGCCTTGCGTTTCTTCGCACGCACGCACACAACGTGAGCAAACAATGCATTTACTGGGGTCAAATGTGAAATAAGGATTCGATTCGTCTTTTTCAGCTTTCAGGTGATTTTCACCTTCGTAGCCATAACGCACCTCGCGCAAGCCCACTGCGCCCGCCATGTCTTGTAACTCACAATCGCCATTTGCGGCACAGGTTAAGCAATCCAGCGGATGATCTGAGATATAAAGTTCCATCACGCCACGGCGCACGTCCGCCAATTTTGAAGTTTGCGTATGTACTTTAATGCCTTCGGCCACAGGCGTGGTGCATGAGGCGGGGTAGCCTTTACGGCCTTCAATTTCCACCAGACACAAGCGGCATGAACCAAACGGTTCCAGGCTATCAGTCGCACACAATTTAGGCACGGTCACGCCTGCTAACTGCGCTGCGTGCATGATAGACGTGCCTTCTGGCACGCTGATATCTACGCCATCTATATTCAGCGTAACTTGTTTTTCGGCCATCTTTTTCGGCGTGCCGTAGTCTTTGTTGGGGTCGTATTTATTAACCGACTTCAAGTCTGCGTTATATTTAATATCATCCATGATGCACCTCTTGCCGCTTAGGCGGCCGCTTTTTTGGCTTCAAGGCCAAAATCTCTTGGTTTAAAATCTTCAGCAAAATGATTTAGCGCACTCAATACAGGGTAAGGCGTCATGCCACCCAAAGCACATAGCGAGCCGTTGAGCATGGTGTCGCTTAAATCGCGGACCAGTTGAATGTTTTTGCTATGGTCTTTGCCAGTGATTATTTTATCAATCACCTCTGCGCCACGCGTAGAGCCAATGCGGCACGGCGTGCATTTCCCACAGCTTTCAGTCGCGCAAAATTCAAACGCATAGCGCGCCATTTTTGCCATGTCCACCGTATCATCAAAAGCGACAATGCCGCCGTGGCCCAACACCGCCCAAATCTTGGTAAATTCCTCGTAATCCAGCGGCGTGTCAAATTGACTTTCTGGCAAGTACGCGCCCAGCGGGCCGCCCACCTGCACTGCGCGAATTGGCTTGCCCGTGAATGACCCGCCGCCAAAGTCGTACAGCAATTCACGCAAAGTCGCGCCAAACGCCAGCTCTACCAACCCGCCGTGCTTAATATTGCCTGCGAGCTGAATCGGCAATGTGCCACGCGAGCGGCCCATGCCATAGTTGGCATAAAAAGCTGCGCCTTTGTCTAAAATAATCGGTATGGTCGCCAAAGAAATCACATTATTCACCACCGTCGGCTTGCCAAACAAACCTTCAATTGCAGGCAATGGCGGCTTAAAGCGCACCTGGCCGCGCTTGCCTTCTAAACTTTCTAATAATGAAGTCTCTTCGCCGCAAATATAAGCACCTGCCGCGCGTCGCACTTCCAGCTTAAATGTGTGAGCTGAACCGCAAATTTTATCGCCTAAATAACCTGCTTTTTCAGCCTTGGCGATGGCTTCATTCAACACTTTAAGCGCGTGCGGATACTCGCTACGCAAGTAAATATAGCCCTGATTTGCACCCACGGCCACGCCTGCGATCGTCAGGCCTTCAATCAGCACGAAAGGGTCATCTTCCATAATCATGCGGTCAGAATAGGTGCCAGAATCGCCCTCATCGGCGTTGCAGACGATGTATTTTTGGTTTGCTGGCGCATTTAAAACCGTGTTCCACTTGATGCCGGTAGGGAAAGCCGCGCCGCCGCGACCGCGCAAACCAGAATCGGTTACGGCTTTTACTATCTCTGCGCTCGACAATTTGAGCGCGTTTTTAAGGCCTTTATAACCATCATGCGCGATGTAATCTTCCAAAGAGACAGGATCGGTAACGCCGACCCGCGCAAAAGTTAAACGTTGTTGTTTTTTAAGCCAAGTCAATTCCTCGGTTAGCCCTAAATTTAGCGGATGAGACTTTGCTTTTGAAGACTGAGCATGTAAAAAATCTGCATCAAACAGGCCTGGCACATCTTTTGGCTGCACCGGCGCATAAGCCACGCGGCCTTTGTCTGTGGCAACCTCTACCATCGGCTCTAGCCAAAACAAGCCGCGCGAACCATTGCGAATTAGCTCTATTTCAATGCCGCGTTTCTGTGCTTCTTCCTGTATTTTTTTTGCGGTGCGGTCTGCGCCTAGTGACAGCGCGCTGGAATCGCGAGGGACATAAACCTTAATCATGTTAGCCTCTCGCCCCAGAAATCAATTCAGCCACTTTGCCAGCATCCATGCGGCCATATACTTCGTCGTCCATCATCACCGCAGGTGAACATGCGCAGTTGCCCAGGCAATACACGGGTTCTAACGTAATCGCGCCGTCTTCTGTGGTTTGATGAAAATCTATCCCTAAGGTAGATTTGATATGCGCTTCCAGTTTTTCCGCGCCCATGGCTTGGCAAGACTCTGCGCGGCAGACCTGCAACACGTGCCTGCCTGCAGGATAACGGCGAAAATGATGATAAAAAGTGACAACGCCATGCACCTCGGCCACTGATAAAGCCAAAGCTTTCGAAATCGGCAAGTAAGCCTCTTCCGAAATCCAGCCAATATCGTCCTGAATGGCGTGCAGCAAGGGCAACAGCGCACCCGGCATGTGTTTATGCGCTGTAATGTGCGCCTCTATTCTTGTTAATTCTTGTGTAGATAATGCGGTTGTCACAAAAGTCTCCAACTTATGCTTCTGGCCTAAAATACAACCTGCGTATGATATACCTTATTAAGCGCCAGTTAAAGCCAAAAATAGCGCATTAATGCTTAGTTAAGACCACGTTTTTATTGCATAATTCCACTTATGGATATGGCACTAAAAGCTCCTCAACTTATTGAATCTAAACTTACGGACCAGTTCGGCCGCACAGTAGATTACATCCGCCTTTCAATTACCGATCGCTGCGATTTCCGCTGTGTGTATTGCATGGGCGAGGACATGACTTTTTTGCCGCGCGACGAAGTACTGAGCTTGGAAGAATGCGCACGACTGGTAAAAGTATTTGTCAGCCTGGGCGTGACTAAAGTCCGCATCACCGGTGGTGAACCGCTGGTACGTAAGAACGCGCTGTGGCTGTTTGAGGAAATCGGCCAGTTGGAAGGCCTCAAAGAGTTAGTGCTCACTACCAACGGTAGCCAGTTAGAACAACAGGCAACCGCGCTTAAAAAAGCCGGCGTAAAACGTATTAATATTTCTATCGACAGCCTAAGGCCCGAACGCTTTAAAAAAATTACCCGCACGGGCGATTTAAACAAAGTTTTGGCAGGCCTGCAAGCCAGTATCCATGCGGGGTTTGAAGGCATCAAAATAAACACGGTGTTAATGCGCGGCAGTAACGATGACGAAGCAGCAGACTTGGTGCAATTTGCCATCGACCAAAAAATCGACATCAGCTTTATCGAAGAAATGCCGCTGGGCGAAGTGAATCATGCCCGCGACAGCACGTTTGTGAGCAATACAGACACACTAAAACTGTTGCAAAGTAAGTATTCACTACTGCCCAGCACCGAGACGACTGGCGGCCCAGCGCGCTACTGGCGCGTGGCTAATACCAAGACAAAAATTGGCTTTATCTCACCACATTCACACAACTTTTGCGAAAGCTGCAACCGCGTACGCATCACCTGCAAAGGCGAGTTGTATTTGTGTTTGGGACAAGAAGATAAAATCGACTTAATGCCGCTTTTACGTGCAAACCCCAATAACGACGCACCATTAGTCGCAGCGATTTTAGACAGCATGACGATTAAACCCAAAGGCCACGACTTTGATTTGCGCCGCGCAGAACCGGCGGTGGTACGGTTTATGTCGCATACCGGCGGGTAATGAGCGTTTCAGCAATCATCCTCTCTGGCGGCCGTGCTGCACGCATGAAGGGCGTAGATAAAGGCTTGGTGCTACTACAACAGAAACCGCTCATTGCGCATGTGATTGAACGCTTGAAGCCGCAGGTGGCTGAAATTCTCATCAATGCAAACCGCGAGTTAACGCAATATCAGTCTTTTGGTTTGCCAGTGCTGCAAGATGGAACGGATGACTTTCTGGGGCCATTGGCAGGTTTTAGTTTGGGTTTGCAGCATGCCAGGCATGATTTTGTACTCACTGTGCCGTGCGATTCACCGTTACTGCCACTGGATCTGGCAGAAAGATTGTTAAAAGGCATGCTGGAGAGCCTCGCGGATATTGCCGTTGCGAGCAGCGCTGGCGACACGCATCCTGTATTCTGTTTGTGCAAAAAGAGCTTGTTATCCAGCCTGATGGAGTATCTGGCAAACGGCGAACGTAAAGTGAGCGCCTGGCAAAAAAGCCAGCAATACGTAGAGGTGGATTTTAGTGATAATCCTGATGGATTTACCAACCTAAATACGTTTGAAGATTTAGCAGCGTTGGAATTAAAATTAAATAATGATGAAAAATAAAACCACACTTTCCGAATTAATCACCAACCCCTCATGTCTGGATGATTACGACCCGAACGCGATGTCTGTCGCGCAAGCGCGGCTATTTATCAAACAGTTTTTAAGCCCGGTACGTGAAGCGGAAACCCTGCCCATCCGCGAGAGTTTAGGGCGGGTACTGGCAACAGATATTGTCTCGCCCAGCAATGTGCCCAACCACAACAATTCTGCCATGGATGGCTTTGCATTTAAGTTTTCTGCAAATTTAAAAACCCTTAAAATCATCGGCACTGCCTTTGCTGGCCAACCTTTTATGGGCAATTTGAACGCTGGTGAATGCGTGAAAATCATGACCGGCGCGGTAATTCCGGCAGGCGCGGACACAGTTGTAATGCAAGAACGAATCGCGATAAAAAGCGATCGGATCACATTGCTTGAAGAGACTAAACAAGGCGCAAACG
>JBAVIP010000051.1:0-2213 GCA_049687015.1 Methylotenera sp.
AGTGGTGGGTATTCCCGCTGGAGAATTTGTCCATAGTTTTGGTGATGTCCATATTTATTCTAATCACTTTGATCAAGTTAAAGAACAATTAACTCGTGAACCATATCCCTTCCCAACAATAAAATTAAATCCAAATATTACAAATATAGACGATTTTACTGTAGCCGATATTGAGCTCATCGATTATCAGTCACACCCTTCACTTAAAGCAGAAATTGCTAATATTGGTGGGTTTGAAGTGAAAAATAAATGAGCAAAGGCATGGTAAAATATGGCAACAAAA
Source organism: Methylotenera sp. (assembly GCA_049687015.1). Lineage (GTDB taxonomy): Bacteria > Pseudomonadota > Gammaproteobacteria > Burkholderiales > Methylophilaceae > Methylotenera_A. The sequence continues at coordinate 284 of JBAVIP010000051.1, forward strand.
TAAAATAATATGTCAGGTAAACAAACAGGAAAACTTATAGTCATTGAAGGAGCCGATGGGGCTGGTAAGGCTACTCAAGCCAAGATGTTGGTGGAGCGATTTAAAGCAGAAGGGGTGGCGGTTGAGACATTAGAGTTTCCGCGTTACGACGATACTTTTTTTGGTTCTTATATCAAAGAATGGATTGACGAAGTGCATGGAAATTTTATCGAACTTGATCCCAGATTGTCTTCTATTTTATTTGCAGGCGATAGATTCGAAAGTCGTGACACCATTACGAACTGGTTAGCCGAAGGAAAGAATGTTGTTCTTGATCGTTACGTTAGTGCTAGCATGCTCCATCAAGGTGCCAAAATTACCGAAATACAAAAACGTGGGGCCTTTCTACTTTGGCTCGGTCGTTTGGAATATGATGTCTTCAAAATGCCGCATCCTGACATGGTGGTTTATCTGGATATGCCGTTCGATATTCGTCACGCTCTCCTGACCACCGATGAACGAAAGCCCAACCTTGGCCACACTGAGACCGATGAAGAATATCAGCTAGCTGTCCAAAGATGCGCAGAACAAGTCGCTAGTCTGGAGAAATGGCGAGTGGTCTCTTGTATAATGGACGAAAAATTACGCAGCAAAGACAATGTTAATACCGAATTATATGGTTTAATCAGACCTTTACTCACCTAATAAATTATTTATGGAAATTCTAATTAAACGACTAAATCATAATGCAAAATTACCAGTCTATGATCGAGAAGCTGGCCCAGGAATAGATTTATATGCGAGTGAGGAGGTGACTATTGAGCCAAGTAAGCGGGCTGTGATAGCGACTGGAGTAGCAATGGCTATGCCAGTTGGTTATGTCGGTATGATTTGGAGTCAAAATGGAGTGACTACCGGCCAAACTCTTAAGGTAACAACTGGAGTAATTGATTCCGGTTACCGCGAAGAAATTAAAATTGAATTGAAAAATATTGGCACCGAAGCGAGAACTTTCCAGATTGGCGACAAGTTGGCTCAACTCTTAATCCAACAAATTCATCACGCTAATCTAATTGAGGCGGAGGAATTGGGAGGCGCTGAATAAAAAAATATGGAACACTACCAATTTATTAAAGAACAGGATGATGAAGTTTACCAAACCTTGATCGGGGAAGAGGAACGCGAACGCACTGGTATCGAATTAATTCCGAGTGAGAATTATGTGAGCTTGGCGGTGCGCGAGGCGGCCGGGTCGGTGCTCACGAATAAATACGCGGAGGGTTACCCCGGCCGCCGGTACTACGGCGGGCAACAATACACCGACGAAATTGAAACCATCGCGATTGAAAGAGCCAAAACTTTATTTAAAGCGGGTTTCGCTAATGTCCAACCACTGGGTGGTGCAGCTGCTAATGTATCAATGTATTTTGCGTTGATGGAACCAGGCGATACTGTGCTGGGGATGGATTTGGGTCACGGGGGACACCTCACGCATGGACACCCGACTACAAGTATTAACAAAGTTTTCAACTTTGTGCGGTATAAGATGAAAGATGTTAATACTGGTGAAATTGATTATGATGAATTGCGCAAAGTCGCTTTAGAACATAAACCAAAAATCATTCTCGCTGGCTTTTCCGCTTATAGTCGAGAACTCGACTACGCCAAGTTTGTGGAGATTGCCAAAGAAGTGGGGGCGTACACCGTGGCGGATGTCGCTCATATTGCCGGGCTCATCGCTACCGGCGTACTCAAAAATCCCTTCGATTATGGTTTTGATGTAATGACTACTACTACTCACAAAACACTACGCGGCCCTCGCGGCGGAATGATTCTGGTACGCGCCGATGAAGAAATTGCCAAGAAAATCAATCGCGCCGTTTTCCCTGGCATGCAAGGCGGGCCACACATGCACATCATTGCCGCCAAAGCCGTTGCCTTTAAAGAAGCC
>JBAVIP010000052.1:0-2953 GCA_049687015.1 Methylotenera sp.
GTCGATAATCCCTTGAGAATGCGCGCACTCTGCGCCCCGCTCAGCTTGTCGTTGGCCGGGGGGCCCATGAGCTGCGAGTAGAATAGTTACCCAACTGCGTGCGAAAGCGCTTCAACCTCGGCATTCCAAATAGCCACGCGCCTTGCGTCAGGCAATGACCAAGATTGAGGATACCAGCCCCCTCAGTGTGCGGCAATGGGAATTACGGAGATTGACAGGGCAATCGCTTCAGATGAACAGGACTGGCGTTGACTGACAGGTTGTGATTCACGCGAGGCTCCATATCCTGGGAGCCTTTGATGCCTTCATTGCCACCGTCGCGTTCAATCCTCGATCATTTTTCTGCGCTTCGCGATCATCGCGAGCAATGGCGGGTGCTGTATCCATTGCGCGAGGTGTTGTTGCTGGTGCTGTGCGCGACGTTGTCGGGGATGGAGGATTTTGTCGAGATCAGGCTGTGGGGCCAGCACCGGCTGGATTTTCTGCGCCGTTTTCTGCCCTTTGTGCACGGGATACCGGCGCACGACACCCTCAATGATGTGATCAATGCGCTTGATCCTGAGCTGTTCAAGGCCTGCTTTGCCACCTGGGTCGAGGCACTGCGCGACGAGGTACCCGATATCATCGCGATTGACGGCAAGACCTCGCGGCGCAGCCACGCGCGCAGCAAAGGCCGCGCGCCGCTGCACATGGTCTCAGCCTGGGCATCGCGCCAACGGCTGGTGCTGGGCCAGGAAGCGGTGGATGTAAAATCGAACGAGATCACCGCAATCCCGCTACTGCTTGAACGGCTGGAACTCACAGGTGCGCTTGTCACCATCGATGCGATGGGGACACAGACCGCCATTGCCGAGACCATCGTGAGGCGCGGCGGGGATTATTTGCTCGCCTTGAAGGGTAATCGTCCCGCACTGTTTGCCGATGTTGTCGCCTTCTTCGCTGACCCGCCCGCCGACATGATCCTGCCACTCCACGTCACAACCGACGCCGATCACGGCCGCATCGAAGAACGCCGCCACAGCGTCTGTCACAGCACTGGGTGGCTGTTTTCTGCGCGCCGTTATCCTGACGAACCCCATTTTCCCCATCTCGCGATGATCGCCATGGTCGAAAATCATGTCGAACGAGACGGGCAAAAAAGCACCGAACGGCGCTATTATCTCTCTTCCGTCAAACTCGACCCCCAAGCCTTCGCCGCCGCCGTCCGCGCTCACTGGGGCATCGAAAACCGCCTCCACTGGGTACTCGATGTCGTCTTCCACGACGACCTCGCACGGCTGCGAACCGGATCAGGACCCCAGAACATGGCCGTCGTCAAACACATCGCCATGAACATGGTCCGCAACCCAAGCGACAAACACAGCCTCAAAGTCCGCAGAAAACGCGCCAATCTCGACCCTGATTACCTCGAAACCCTCGTCACTCAACGCTACGCGTTAATCTGAAGCGATTCCCCTGGGCCCGCAGGGCCAGGGGAATCGCATTTGAACTGATGGGGTAGGGTTGCGGTTGCAGCGGAGAATGATTCTACCCGTGCCGGGTATGGTGCGGGAGGTTATGATTGACGGATTTGCGGCAGTTTTTGAGGATTTGGAAGATCCTCGCACGGGTAATGCGGCGCGGCATTCGCTGCTGGAGATATTGCTGATTGCGCTGTGCACGGTGCTGTGCGGCGGTCAGACGGCGGTTGATATGGCGGAATTTGCCGAGGCGAAGGAGGAGTTTCTGCGCGAGTTTCTCACGCTTGAGAACGGCCTGCCAAGCCACGACACGTTCAGCCGGATCTTCCGATTGCTCGATCCGGAGCAATTTTCCGGCTGTTTTGGGCGCTTTATGGCGCGCTTTGCCGCAGAGCACGGGGTCATCGCCATCGATGGCAAGGTCTCGCGCCGCTCGTTTGACCGGGCCAGCGCGAAGTCGGCACTGCACATGGTCTCGGCTTGGGGCTGCGATCAGCGGCTGGTGCTGGCACAAGTCGCGACCGACACCAAGTCCAACGAGATTACCGCCGTGCCCAAATTACTGGCGATGCTGTCGCTCAAAGCCACGATTGTCACGGTTGACGCGCTCAATTGTCAGCGCGCGATTGCCCGGCAGATTGTCGATCAAGGCGGCGATTACGCGCTCGCGCTGAAAGGCAATCAGGGCAGTTTGCACGCCGATATCCGCGACTTTCTCGACGATCCGGCGAGCCCGGCCCAATCGTCGGGACCGCTGGTCGAGGCCGATCATGGGCGCATCGAAACCCGCATCGCCATCATCAGTGACGATGTTGCATGGCTCGAAGAAAGCCATGGCTGGCCGGGCCTCGCGGCCATCGGCAAAATCACCCGAAGTCGGGAAATGGACGGGAAAACCACCTCCGAAACCGCCTATTACCTGCTCAGCACCGCAGTGTCCCCCGAACGCTTCGCCCAGATCGTCCGCGCCCATTGGGCCATCGAAAACAGCCTCCACTGGTGCCTCGATGTCATCATGAACGAGGATCAAGCCCGCGCCCGCATGGACAACGCACCCCACAATCTCGCCGTTCTCCGCCACTTGGCCCTCAACGCCGTCCGCAAAGACCCCGCCAAAGGCTCCCTCCGCGTCAAACTCAAACGCGCCGCGTGGAGCAATGACTATCTCGTCAAGCTGCTGGCTCTATTGTGAAATGCGATTGCCCTGCCCAGGACAGGCGCAGCTTGACAAAGACCGGACCCGCAGCCAATAGGCCGCGCCTGCCCGGGCCTTGCCCGGAGCCGCAAACTCCGCCCCGGCGGAATCGTCCGAATGGTCCTGCTGCCGTAGCTCAGTGGTAGAGCGCATCCTTGGTAAGGCTGAGGTCGGGAGTTCAATCCTCCCCGGCAGCACCATTCGGCGAGCGGCAGGGCGGCTGGTCCGCAGGTGGAATGCGGTCGCCCGGCCCCCGGTAGGTCGAGTCAGCTATCCTCCAGTGTGTCGAGGTGCATCC
>JBAVIP010000053.1:0-2077 GCA_049687015.1 Methylotenera sp.
CATCAAAGGCTCCCAGGATATGGAGCCTCGCGTGAATCACAACCTGTCAGTCAACGCCAGTCCTGTTCATCTGAAGCGATTGCCCTGCCTGCGGGCCCAGGGGAATCGGGTGAGTTAATCATTGAGCGATGAGGCTGAGAAGAAAGTCGTCGTTCCATGCGGCGACTTTGCGTTTGAGGCGCATGGAATCTTTGGCCGGGGATTGGCGCATAAGGTTGTGCGCGACATGTTTGACGGTTGTGAAATTGGCTGGAGCGTGGCCGGTGCTGATGCGGCATTCGTCATCGCGAAAGACCATGTCCATAACCCAATGGAGGCTGTTTTCGATGGCCCAGTGCTGGCGGATGACGTTGGCGAGATAGTCGGCGAAATCGGTTGACGAGGTGATGTAGAAGCGGGTTTCGGTTTCGATTTTGGGGCCGCTCTCGCGCATGCTTTCGACCATGACGACGCCGTTCAGACCCGGCCATTTGTGGCGATCGCAAAGCCATTGGACATCATGGATGACGGTAGTTCGGCGGGTTTCGATGCGGCCGTGATCGCCATCGACACTTTGATGCTGACTGATGATTGTGTCTTTGAAGTCATTGGCTTTTTGCTCTGTGACGAAGAGTTCCACGTCGTCGCGCAGCGTGCCCTGGTTGCCCTTCAGGGCGAAGACGTAATCGGCCCTTTTGTCGATCACCTTGCGCGCGATGTCGCGCTGGCACCCCATAGCGTCGATGGTGACGATCGCGCCTTCGATGACCAGCATGTCCAAAAGTTTGGGGATGGCGATGATCTCGTTGGATTTCTCGGCCACCTTGACTTGGCCGAGCACCAGCCTTTGCCGCGTGGCAAAGGCCGACACGATGTGGATCGGCGAGTCTTCACCCTTCTTCTGGAACGAGCGTCGACTGGTTTTACCGTCGATGGCGATCACCTCTGCCGATATGCCCGTCGAGGCCGCCACCCAGGCTACAAAGCACTGCTGGAACCGTTCGGCATCAAGCGCGGCAAAGATCTCACCCAGTCGGTCGTGGGTCGGCGTCTTGTTGTGGAACGGTCGGAACCTACGCAGCAGATCGAGTTTGTTTTCCCCGAACCGGGCGATGTCGGTGAACGTCTCAGACCCAGCCAGAACCGCCAAAAGAGACAGTAGTAGCACCTCGTCGAGCGGATAGATCACCTTGATCAATTGGCGCGGATCCGGAAGATCTGAGAAATAATCCAGAAAAACAACGCTCTCGTATAGCGCTTCGTCACCCGTAACCATTTCATGCTCTCCCAACCCAACCGTCTGGGAAAGCACAGATTCAGCACTTCAACCGTTTGTCACGCGCAAACTCACCCGATTGCCCTGTGACTAGCGCCTCTTGACCTTCCTCATATAAGGTTCCCTAATACCACATCCCAATAATCGTAACCCATAAAGCCTCTCCCCGGCGGGGAGAGGTAGCGCAGCTTGCCCCGCAAGGGGCTGGCGAAGCTGGGAGAGGGGGCTGGGCGCCGGGAGGTCGGAACCCCCTCACCAACTCCGGCTAGTTCGCTGCGCTCTCAAGCCTGCGTATCCTCTCCCCATTGGGAGAGGGTAGATTGCGAATGCGCCTGGCCGGACTGGGCGAGGGGCGGTGTGCCCTCTCGATAGGGCGGTACACCCCCACCCATCCTCGCCCTCAAGGGGGAGGGGTAGATTGCGTCAGGTGAAACCCTATTTCGCCGCCCCCGCCACCTTCCCAACATCCTCCGCCAGCAGGAATCCCTCGCGTTGCAGCGCCTCCGCCGCCGCGGCAGCCCGCGCCGACCTATCCGCCGCCGGATAACGCTCCGCCAGCGACAGCCGCGCATCCTCGCCCCGGCTCGCGGCGTCCTTGGCGAAGGGCAGATAGCTCCCCGCCAGCAGGCACAGGTCCCCCTCGCCGTAGCCCGCCTTGCGCAGGTTCCAGCCGAGGTAAGTCCCCTCCGCAGCCGCCAAAGCTGGCAGGCGGATGCCCGGCGGATCGTTGCCGTCGGCGTCGATGGCGGGGACAAAGGCGGGCCAGGGCCGCTTGCCTGCGGGCGGGATCGGGCGGTTGAGGACCTTGGGCCAGACCAGGCC
>JBAVIP010000054.1:0-1599 GCA_049687015.1 Methylotenera sp.
AAGACCGGGAAATAGCGAAGTTGGCCCGAGATATTCTGTTCCATGAGTTCAAAAATCCTCCCTCTGTTGAAGCCTTGTCAAAACGCGTGGGAACAAATCAATTTAAATTAAAAAAATTGTTTCGCCATTTTTTTAATAACACGCCTTATGGTTTTTTATTGGAAATAAGAATGAATAATGCCTATCGGTTACTGGAGTCCACACGTTGCCACGTTAATGTAGCCGCAGATTTTGTTGGCTACGGCCATGCAAGTAATTTTAGTGCTGCATTTATAAAACATTTCGGGATTTCACCGAAGACTATTTCCAAAAAATACTGAATCCAGGCACTAATAACTCTCGCTTGAGACCGGAAAACTAAGCACTTTTAAAAAACAGATTTGATCTACATGCTTAACGTTGATTTTTACCTGTGACTGCCCAATATCAATAGTAACCAAACTTCAACGCAAAGGTTATCACATGAGTTCACTGCACATCGTCTGCCCACACTGCCACGCCATAAATCGAATTCCATCAGAACGTTTAGCGCAGCGCCCCCGTTGCGGTCAATGTAAAGTGGCTTTATTTAGCGGGCAGCCCCTGGAATTAACAGGTAACTCTTTTCAACGCCACATTTCTCGTAATGATATTCCTGTCGTTGTCGACTTCTGGGCTTCCTGGTGTGGGCCTTGCAAGATGATGGCTCCCGCTTATGCCCAGGCAGCTGGAAAACTTGAACCGCAGGTACGCCTGGCCAAACTCAATACCGAACAGGAACAAGGCATTGCATCTCAATTTAACATTCGCAGCATCCCTACTCTAATCATATTTAAAGCCGGGAGCGAGATTGCCCGCCAATCCGGTGCCATGAGCGCAGGCGATATTATCCGCTGGATCAGCAGTCATATTTAACGCCTGTACCCTCTTCCATTGTTGGCTGGCAGGCGGTTTTTCCTATCCGTTAGGGGGCGGTCAGTTACAACTGCTCGTATAACGCCATGTACTCTTTGGCGCTTCTAATCCAAGAGTAGTCCTTTTGCATCCCGCAGCTTTGTAATTTTTTCCAGGTTTCAGGCTGGCTATAGACAATAAGTGCGCGTTTAATCGTTTCCATTAACGTTCCGGAAGTCGCTTCATTAAATACAAAGCCCGTTGCGGTGTTATTGCTCAGGGTTTCCGGTAGCGCATCAACGACCGTATCCGCCAAACCTCCGGTTTTTCTGACTATCGGAATGGTACCATAGCGTTGACTGTATAACTGGTTTAGGCCGCAAGGTTCAAATCGTGATGGCATCAGGAAAATATCCGCGCCTGCTTCCATCAGATGAGACAGCGTTTCATCATAGCCAATGGTTATCGCTATTTTATCGGGGTATGTTTCAGCAAAATCGGACAGCTGCTTCTCAAAACGCTTTTCGCCACTGCCCAGCAAAACAAATTGCAGAGGAAGAGTTAGCATCTCGGGTAGGCACTCCAATAGAAGATCTATGCCTTTTTGCTCCACGAGACGGCTGATGAGTGCAAAAACGGGGATTTTAACGTCAACGGGCAAAGAGTGCCGCTGTTGCAGCTTTTTTTTGTTGAGCTGTTTTTTGTTTAACGTTGAAATATTATAAC
>JBAVIP010000055.1:0-21651 GCA_049687015.1 Methylotenera sp.
GCTTACCTTCATGAAAGCTGGTAAACGTGGCCCCGATATTAAGCGATTACCGCAACGGATGCCCAAGGAATGATAAAAAAACAAACTCCAAATCGAGAAAGGCAGGTTTAGAAAATCCTTCTATGGCTGATAACCGAAAGACAAAACTAACATGAAATTATTGAAAAACTATGAGCTTGGAATATTAAAATGAGTTTATATATCTATACATTATACGAAGTATATGAGGTAATTAAAAAGCCGGGGTAAATTGCCCGGCTTGTTGATATTGCAGTTAATCCAACCGCTTACCTGTTATTGAAAAACGCTATATTCATCGCGCGATCATTGACAAAAGTTATCTCAGTCTCTTTGTAAGTACGTTTTTGGTCATACCTCACAATATTTTTGTAATACCACATTTCAACTTTGACAGGCTTAGACTTATCCCCATCGACATTTTTGCCAATGATTGCTCCAGCATTTGCAGGTTTAACAGAAAGTTCTTTTTTGACTGGCGCGCCTAATTTATCACTAATCACTTTTTTGCTTTTACCGCTGAAGCTATCTAAAAACTCATTTTCTGAATATGTTTTACCTGCCGCATAACCATTTGTTGCCGCAAGCAAACCAATAACAAGGCCGCATGCTAAAATTTTCTTGAAGGTGTTTTGCATCATTTTCCTCTAAAACCTGTTAATTACAATATTTAAAAATTTCTATAACGATTTATAACGCGTTTTGTTGACTTGTCTAATACTCAGATATCAGTCAATGCCTAATTTCAAGCCGTCATAGCCAACAAATACGCCGCTTGGCAACTTGCTTGTTAAAGATGCGTATTCTAATTCATGTGTCATGTGAATCATATAACTTTGTTTAGCTTTTATACGACCTATGTAAGCCAAACTTTGTTCAATATTAATATGTGTCGGATGCGATGCTTCGCGCAAACAATCTAATAGCACCACATCTAAATTTTCTAGCAGTGCAAATGATGACTCTGGAATCTCCGAAACATCCGTCATATAAGCAAAGTTGCCAATTCTATAGCCAAAAATATGGCTTCTGCCATGTAATACCGGTATGGGCGTAATTTTCGTACCGAACAGCTCGAAAGGCACATGTGCAATCTCTGTTCGCAACACGGGAAGATCCCAAAAATCACTGGGTTCACGTAGCACGTAACCAAATTTTTGTTTGATATGCGTAACCGCATCTTCTTTGGCATACAAAGGAATTTGTATTCGCTGGATCTGGCAAAAAGCGCGCAAATCGTCAATACCATGCAGATGATCCGCATGCGTATGTGTATAGAGTACAGCATCTACACGCTTGATATCCTCACGCAGTGATTGAATGCGCAAATCAGGCCCGGTATCAATCAGGATATTTTCTCCGGAATCCAGCGTAACCAGGCTAGAGCAGCGTGTGCGTTTGTTACGCGGGTTCTCCGAGCTACATGTAGCACAGCTGCAGCCCACCACTGGCGTGCCCGCACTTGAACCTACTCCCAGCATGGTGAGTTGCATCTATTAAATTCTAGCGTGTTTAAATAATGTGAAAAAATTTTGTGTGGTGGCCTGCGTTACCGCTTCCAGGTTGATGCCACGCAAATTGGCAATTTCTTGCGCCACATATTTCACATAAGCGGGCTGGTTAGTTTTGCCACGGAACGGCACAGGCGCAAGATAAGGCGAATCGGTTTCCACCAATATTTTATCTAGTGGAATTGCTTGGGCAACTTCTTTTAATTGTGTGGCATTTTTAAACGTCACAATGCCAGAAAACGAGATGTAAAACCCCATTTCAATGGCGGCCTCGGCCATTTCCAGGCTTTCGGTAAAACAATGCATCACACCACCCACTTGATGTGCGCCCTCTTCCTGCATAATGCGCAAAGTATCCCCCGCGGCGCTCCTGGTATGAATGATCAAGGGTTTCCCCGCTAAAATGGCTGCGCGAATATGCGTACGAAAGCGTTTGCGCTGCCATTCCAAATCACCTGTAAGGCGAAAATAATCTAAGCCGGTTTCACCAATTGCTACAACTTTAGGGTGCTGTGCAAGCCTAACAAGCGCATCTACACTGGGCTCTTCAATATTTTCATAATCAGGATGCACGCCGACCGAAGCATAAAAATTGTCGAATTGCTCTGCCAGGCTTAAGACCTCTGGAAATTTATCGAGCGTGACGGAAACGCATAACGCGTGACCCACTTGTGAGTCTTGCATCAGCTGCCTTACAGCATGAATATTCTCAGAAATTTCAGGGAAATTTAGATGGCAATGTGAATCGACTAACATAGTTGAAGCAAATATTTTTCTGGCATATTGCCGAGCAATTACGTGTTACATCGTATGAGTAACACGATTGGCTTTTAAGGCGCCGCCCAAGATCGTTTCAATTTTGTTTTTCACCTCCATACCGCCGTCTTTTTCGCTGAATTGCACACCAATACCCTGCGGGCGATTGGCCTGCGCCACCGGCGTAATCCAAATCACCTTGCCAACCACTTTATGTTTCACAGGATCGTCAACCAAGCTTAGCAGCATAAACACTTCTTCGCCAATTTTAAAGTTTTTATTGGTTGGAATAAATAAGCCGCCGCCTTTTATATAAGGCATATATGCAGCGTATAAAGCTGATTTTTCTTTAATGGCGAGCGACAATACGCCAGGCTTATTACTGGCCTCTTTAATCTGATCGGTATTTGCTTCCATGTTCAATGCTGGTTCTCTTTATAGTTTCACATTAACGGGCTTAAATAACTGCGTGTATTGTAACAATATATTCTCAAGCTGCAATTCGTTACTCAATGGATGATTAGCCGTTCTCTTCGCTTCTAACAGTTTTTGCTGGAAACTGAGCAATGCACTTAAGTTTACGCTTTTACACAAGGCTTGCAAAGCACCGCTGTATTGAGAATGATAATGCAATACCTGTGACAACTTGTATGCAGCCAAGTCGAAAGTCCATTTTTGCAGCGATTCAATGGCGCGCTCCATGCCTAACGCTAGAAATAAAGGCGCACAGGCAAAGGGGTCCAGCTTAGCACCTAAGGCTAAATTTTTAGCTAAACTCGAGTTAGTTTCACCCTCTTCGGCTATCTGTAAAGCGAGTAAAGGTGCGCCTCCTGCATAATCCAGTACTATCTCGGCGTTTTTAATACCTTGCGATGCCAGCCATGCAAACGCATCTGTTCTGCTTGGCAGTGGCATATCGATAGCCTGGCAACGGCTGATAATAGTGGCTAACAAACGCTGTGGTTGGCTAGTCACCAATAAAAACAAGGTATTGGCAGGCGGTTCTTCTAACATTTTAAGCAGTGCATTGGCTGAGGCAATATTAAGGGTCTCGGCTGGCGAAATTAAAATAACACGCAAACCGTTTACCTGGTGACTAGAAAGGCTCAAATAATCAATAAGCTGCCTGATTTGCGCGACGGAAATCTGGCTTTTTTTTGCGGTTTTTTTCTTCGATGTTTCATCTGTATTTTCAGCATCTTCAGGGCTGATTAAACGAAAATCTGGATGATGCCCTTCAGCCAGCCACAAACAACTCTGACATTTGCCGCAAGCCTCCCGCTGTTCGTTTGCTTGCTGGCATAACAAGGCGCGCGACAAATTATAGGCAAATGCATGTTTGCCTATACCTGCCCGCCCGCGCAACAGCAAAGCGTGCGGCAAGCTTGCGTGTTGTTGCATGATGTGCTGCCATTGTGGTTTTTGCCAAATATACATAAAAATTACTTAATATTTATATTGTTATGATTATTTTCTCAACTAATACTTTAACTTCATCAAGCGCTTGATTTGCATTAATTACATGAAAGCGTGTTGGATTTTCGTTAGCGCGTATTAGATAAGCCTGACGTAGTTTTTCAAAAAACTTTGCATTTTCACGTTCAAATTTATCGGGCTCACGCGCACTTGCAAGCCTGGCCATGCTAATTTCTACAGGCACATCAAAAAGCAACGTCATATCCGGTTGTAATTCACCCTGCACCCATGTTTCAAGCTGTTTGATTTTGTCGCTGGAAACGCCCTTGGCACCGCACTGATAAGCATAAGTAGCGTCAGTAAATCTATCAGAAAGCACGTAAGCACCTCGCGCCAAAGCAGGTTCAATCACACTGGCGATATGCTCACGCCGTGCAGCAAACATAAGTAGAGTTTCTGTTTCCGGATGCATAGACTCATGCAGCAACAAAGTACGCAACTGCTCGCCAAGCTTTGTTCCGCCTGGCTCCCGAGTTGAAACCACCTCTACGCCACGCGCTTCTAATAATGTAATAATATTCGGGATATGCGTACTTTTTCCAGCACCATCCATGCCTTCTAAGGTGATGAACTTTCCTCTTTGTGGTGTTTGGGCTGCCATGGTTTATTTTTTCTGTTTTCTAGCTTGGCCATTAAGTTGATATTTCACAACAGCCCGATTATGTTCGGCCAAAGAGTTTGAAAATTCGTGACTGCCATCGCCCTTGCCTACAAAGTATAAAGCTTTAGTTTTTTTAGGATGCAGGGCTGCCTCAATAGAAGCCAGGCCAGGCATGGCGATTGGCGTAGGCGGTAGACCATCGCGGGTATAAGTATTGTACGGCGTATCAGTCTCCAAGTCTTTACGACGAATATTACCATCGTATTGGTCACCTATACCGTAAATCACCGTTGGGTCGGTTTGCAGGCGCATGCCGATGCGCAAACGATTCAGGAAAACACCAGCAATCATTTTTCGCTCAGATGCCTTGCCGGTTTCTTTTTCAACAATAGAAGCCATGATAAGCGCCTCGTAGCTGTTTTTATAAGGTAAATTCGGCGCACGGTTAGCCCATGCGGACGCCAACTTACTTTGCATGCTTTCGTAAGCACGCTTCAGCAGTACAATATCAGCAGTATTGCGGTCGAAATAAAACGTGTCAGGAAAAAACAAACCCTCAGCATGCTTTTCGCCCTTGCCCACTACGCGCATCACTTCGATATCTGATAAATCCTGAATAGTGGTTTTTATCGCATCGTTTTTGGCGAGTTTTTCACGCATTTGCTTGAAAGTTTTGCCTTCAATAAAGGTAATGCCGCCTTGGGTGGCCTTGCCGTGGATGAGTGACAGCAATAACTGATAAGGATTGATGTTTTTATTGAGCGTGTAATCGCCCGCCTGCAAATAAGGCTCCTTGCGCAAGACTTTGCCTAAAATCACGAATGGCCAAGCCTGAGAAATGACGTGCTGCGCAACCAGCTGATCGGCAATACTTTTGAGTCCGCTTTTGGGTTTTATGCTAATTTCTTGGGCTTCTGGCGTGAGATTAAGCGGTGTTTTGGCGTAAACAAACAGCCAGGCACCAAAGCCGACAGCAGCGAACATACATAGTAGTAACCCAATTTTAACCAGTCGCATCATGTGTTAAGCGCTTTTCTAATATCTCTTGCCAGAGCGCTAACAGGCCAAACTCTTTGCTGAACAGATTTTACCTGCCAGGCCCCGTATAAACTGTTGCAAATAATGACCTCATCCGCGGAGAATAATTTCTCTAATTTAAAAGTTTCCATCGCAACCTTTAATGAAAGTGTATATGCAATATCCATGATACGCTGCCTGGTTACGCCTGAAACACCGCATTGGTGCAGACTTGGCGTTATCAGCGTATCACCAAAACGCGCAAAAATATTGGCGCTGGTGCATTCAATCACGTTGCTATCGGTATCTAACATCATGCCTTCAGCAACGGTGGGGTCATGCCATTCCATACGCGCCAACACGTTTTCCAGGCGATTTAAATGCTTGATGCCTGCAAGTTTAGGTTGGTGCGCCAGCCGAGTTTCGCATACGTGCAAATTAACGCCTTCCACAAAGTTTTCTTGTGGATATTGCGGCATGGCCGTTTTAACGACAACGCGCAACGGCATCGTCACAGCAGGCGGTGTGTAGCCACGCTCACCCTCGCCACGCGTAATGATAATTTTTGCTACGGCCAATTGATTTTCAGCCAGGCCATCAAGCAAAAATAGCTGTTGCAAGTCGCTCATCAACAGCTCTGCACTTGGGCAGACTATATTAATCACAGCGCAATCGGCAACCAGTTTCTGGTAATGCAGCGGCCAGTTTTCAGGCAAGCCGTTACGCATGACCAGGGTGCGAAAAACGCCGTCGCCATAGGTAAACCCGCGATCTAAGGGCGATAACGTGTGATCGAAACTGCCGTTAATTAAATATGTAGTTGAATATGTGTAGATATGCGCCATGAGCCTCAATTAAACCATAGCCAGCGTCAATAAAAAAGCCTGCAAGGTTCTAATTTGCAGGCTTCTACTTAAGACTAACGTTATAATTTTTTAAATACCAAGCTGCCGTTAGTACCACCAAAGCCGAAGTTATTCTTGAGCGCATAGGTGATTTTCATATCACGCGCGGTGTTGACGCAATAATCCAGATCGCACTCCGGATCCTGGTTGAAAATGTTAATCGTCGGCGGTGAAACTTGATTGTAAATCGAAAGCACAGTAAACACTGATTCCAGGCCGCCTGCGCCGCCTAATAAGTGCCCTGTCATTGATTTGGTTGAGTTCACTACTAACTTATAAGCGTGGTCGTTAAAGGCCGCTTTGATCGCGTTGGTTTCATTCGTGTCGCCTAAAGGAGTCGAAGTCCCGTGCGCATTCATAAATTGCACCTGATCCGGGTTGATACCCGCATTCATAAGCGCATTCACCATGGAACGGCGCGGGCCATCCATATTCGGCGCGGTCATGTGGTAAGCATCTGCGCTCATACCATAGCCAGAAAGCTCGGCATAAATTTTCGCACCGCGTGCTTTAGCATGCTCGTATTCTTCAAGCACCATCACACCGGCGCCCTCGCCAATTACAAAGCCATCGCGGTCTTTATCCCACGGCCGGCTTGCGGTGGCAGGGTCGTCATTGCGGTTAGAAAGCGCACGTGCCGAAGCAAAGCCACCGACTGAAAGTTCGGTAATCGCGGCTTCTGCACCACCGGCCACCATGACATCGGCATCGCCATATTCAATCATACGTGCAGCATCGCCAATCGAGTGAGTACCTGTAGTGCAGGCCGTTACAATCGCTACATTCGGGCCTTTTAAGCCAAACATAATGCTTAGATTGCCTGAAATCATATTAATAATGGTGCCAGGGATAAAAAATGGTGAAATTTTGCGTGGGCCGCCTTCATCATAGTTATCATTGGTGGCCTCAATCAAGCCTAAGCCGCCTATTCCCGAGCCTATAGACACGCCGATACGTTCAGCATTCTGCTCAGTCACTTCTATGCCAGAATCTTTGAATGCCTCAATGCCAGCAGCCAAGCCGTATTGAATAAAAGTATCCATGCGGCGCGCATCTTTTGCTGGCAAGAAATCCTCGACATTAAAGTCTTTTACTTCTCCCGCAACTTGCGATGAAAAATTACTCGGATCAAATTTAGTAATCCGAGAAATGCCTGATTTGCCGGCGATTAAATTTTTCCAAGCGTTAGATGTTCCAATGCCTACTGGAGACACTACACCCAAGCCGGTAACGACTACTCTGCGTTTTGACATAATGATTAGAAATCAGCCCTCTTGCGAGGGCTGATTAAATTGAATTTATTTGAGGTTGGTATTGATGTAATCAATCGCCAGCTGGACTGTAGTGATTTTCTCTGCTTCTTCGTCAGGAATCTCGCAGTCAAATTCTTCTTCCAGCGCCATTACCAGCTCAACTGTGTCGAGCGAGTCAGCACCTAAATCATCTACAAATGATGATGCATTTTTAACATCCGCCTCATTTGCACCTAATTGCTCAGCAACAATTTTTTTAACACGTTGTTCGATGTCAGACATCTAAATTACCCCTTTAATTAAAAATTAGCTATTAGCTATTAGCTAAGTGCGTATTCTAACAAAACTCTGCCAGAATACAAAAAATACTTGTTAAATTAGATCAAGCACAATACATGCCGCCATTCACATGAATCGTCTCACCAGTAATGTAAGCTGCGTTGGCTGAGGCTAAAAAAGCTACTGTTGCGGCAATCTCCTGCACCTTACCTAAGCGCCCCAAAGGTACACGTTCTAACATTTTAGTTTTAACGGCTTCAGGCAATTCAGCAGTCATGTCGGTTTCAATAAAACCTGGCGCAACGCAATTTACCGTAATATTACGGCTACCAACCTCAGCTGCAAGCGATTTAGTGAAGCCCGCCATGCCCGCCTTGGCCGCTGCGTAATTGGTTTGACCCGCATTACCCATGTGACCAACCACGCTGGAAATACTGATAATACGACCTGTACGCGCTTTCATCATCGGGCGTAACACGGCTTGGCTCATCCTATAAACCGAAGTTAGATTGGTCGAAATCACGGCATCCCAATCTTCATCTTTCATACGCATCAGTAAAGTGTCGCGTGTAATGCCAGCGTTATTCACTAAAATCGTTACATCACCAAATTTGCTGGCAATCTCGCTTAAAACAGCTTCTATTTGTGTCGCGTCATTTACGTCTAACGCCACGCCTATGCCTTTGATCTTTGCCTGGTGTAGAGATGCATTGATATTTTCTGCGCCGCCAGTACTTGTCGCAGTACCAATCACAGTTGCACCTTGTTTTCCAAGCTCTTGCGCAATGGCAGCGCCAATGCCGCGGCTTGCGCCGGTGACTAAAGCAATTTGACCATTTAATATTTGACTATTCGACATTAAATAAACCTCGCAACCAATTGATTTATATTACTTTATAAACTCTAAAATAGCTTCATTGCTAGTTAAAGCGACACATGGCAATTCTGCAGCAATTCTTTTAGTTAACCCTGCCAGTACTTTGCCAGGGCCGCACTCTGCACTATTGGTAACGCCTTGTGCGTAAACAGACTGCACAGTTTCCACCCAGCGAACAGGAGAATAAAGTTGACGCACCAAGGCATCTTTTATTTTATCTGAATCGCTATAACTTGCTACATCTGCATTATGAATAACCGGGATTTGTGGTGCATTTATTGTGACATTTTTTAAATATTCAGCCAGTTTTTCAGCCGCAGGTTTCATTAATGCACAATGCGATGGCACGCTTACCGGAAGCGGCAATGCGCGTTTTGCGCCCTTGGCTTTCGCCAGTTCCATGCCACGTTCTACGGCTGCTTTATTGCCAGCAATCACCACTTGGCCAATTGAATTGTAATTGACTGCTTCGCAGACCTCACCTTGCGCCGCTTCTAAACACACAGCACGCACAGTATCATCATCTAGACCCAATATGGCCGCCATCGCACCTACGCCTTCCGGCACGGCGCCTTGCATCACTTCTGCGCGATATTTCACTAGTGGCAATGCGTCGGTAAAACTAAGCGCACATGCCACAACTAAAGCCGAATATTCACCTAGGCTGTGTCCCGCGAATATACTAGGTTTTGCACCACCAGCCTCAACATAGGCGCGCGCTGTAGCTACGCCGGCGGTTAACATCAACGGCTGAGTATTTTGCGTAAGATTTAACAACTCATTAGGCTCAGTCGCCATCGCCCAAAAATCAACGCCTAGAATATCTGACGCTTCGACAAAAGTTTGCTTAACAATGGCAGAATCGCCAAATCCTGCCATCATGCCGACAGATTGTGAGCCTTGGCCAGGAAAGAAAAATGCTGTTTTATTCATAATTTTTAATATCTTAGACTAATATTTGACCAAGGCAGAGCCCCAGGTAAAGCCGCCGCCAAAGGCTTCCATCAGTATGATTTCACCCCGTTTGATGCGGCCATCGCGCACGGCAACATCTAAAGCCAGCGGAATCGAAGCAGCAGACGTATTGCCATGCTTGTCTACCGTCACCACCACTCTGTCCATGCTCATATCGAGCTTTTTTGCTGTGGCTTGTAAAATCCGGATATTGGCTTGGTGCGGCACCAGCCAATCAATATCGCTTTTCTGCATATTGTTGGCGGCAAGCGTTTCGTCCACAATTTGGTCGAGTGTATTCACTGCCATTTTGAATACGGAGTTGCCTTCCATATGCACGGTCTCGTGCCCTTCTGCTTTGCGTGGCACGTGCAACATTTTTTCATAATTGCCGTCAGCATGCAGATGCGTAGAAATGATGCCTTTCTCTTGAGAGGCTTGCAAAACAACAGCCCCTGCACCATCGCCCCATAAAATACTGTTGCTTCTATCAGCATAATCGGTAATGCGCGAAAAGGTATCTGCACCAATCACCAAAGCACATTTAGTGCTGCCTGTTTTGATAAAATTATCGGCCGTAGTGAGCGCGTAGATAAAGCCGCTGCACACTGCTTGCAAATCAAATGCGGGACAACCTGCAATGCCAAGCTTGCGTTGCAGCATGGTGGCAACGCTCGGGAATATTTTATCGGGCGTAGTTGTCGCAACGATAATTAAATCAATATCACTTGGTTCGATACCTGCGCTAACTATGGCGTTTTTAGCGGCTTCTAATGCTAAATCGCTGGTGTGTTCACCTTTTGCGGCAATGTGCCGCTCGCGGATGCCGGTGCGCGAAAATATCCATTCATCGGTGGTGTCCACCATTTTTTCTAAGTCGGCATTGCTAAGGATTTTTTTTGGTAAATAACTCCCGGTGCCCGTAATTTTTGAATAGGTCATGCGCTTTCTTCTGTCTCAGTTGCCACTTGATGTGGCTGTATGTGTTCAATTTCTAATTGCTGCGTAATGCGATGCAGCACGCCACTGCGTGCCTCTTCAATGGCCACATGTATTGCATGAGCAAATGCGACACTGTCTGCTCCACCATGACTTTTCACTACAATACCACGCAAGCCCAAAAAGCTCGCGCCATTGTATAGGCGGGGATCCAGACGTTTTTTAAAAGCTTTCAAAACTGGCAAGGCCCCTAACGCCATGAGTTTAGTAAGCCAATTTCTCTTAAACTCCTGTGTTAAAAATTTACCCATCATGTGCGCTAAACCTTCGGTGGTTTTAAGTGAAACATTCCCTACAAAACCATCGCACACCACTAAATCCGTGGTGCCTTTAAATATGTCATCGCCCTCAACATTGCCATAAAAATTCAAGTGGCTGGCACGCAGCAATTCAGCAGCCTGCTTCACTACCTCGTTGCCTTTAATGTCCTCAGAACCGATGTTGAGCAAGCCGACTGTGGGATTAGGCTTGTGCTCGACGCAACTTACTAACATCGCACCCATCACAGCAAATTGCAGTAATTGCTCGGCTGTGCAATCAGCGTTAGCACCAAGGTCCAGCATATAGGTGTTGCCTTTTTCAGAAGGCAATGCTGAAGCGATGGCTGGTCTATCAATACCCGGTAAGGTTTTTAACACAAATCGTGCAGTAGCCATCAGTGCGCCGGTATTGCCTGCACTCACGCAGGCATTGGCTTCGCCAGACTTGACTAAATTAATCGCCACACGCATTGAAGAATCTTTTTTATTTTTAAGCGCGCTTTGCGGCGATTCATCCATTAACACCACTTCGGCCGCATGATGAATGCGCAAACGCGGGCTTGTTGTCGCCTTATGTGCTTTGAGTTCAGCTTGTATGGCGTCTTCCAGCCCAACCAGCACAATATTGAGCTGGTCGTCTGCTTTTAAGGCGTTTAATGCGGCGGGAACGGTGATATGGGGGCCGTGATCCCCTCCCATAGCGTCAATTGCGATTGTGATATCCATCATTTGAATTAGATGTAATTATGGATTAAATGTCAACGCTAAGCTGTGTTTAGCAAGCGCTAGATAGGCAAACGCCGCACTATATTGAAAGCGCGGCGTGTTGGTTGGGACAGAATGCTGTGTCAAAAGACTAGATTACTCGCCTTTTGTCGCCACTACTTTGCGACCACGATAGTAGCCGCTTGGGCTTATATGGTGACGCAAATGTGTTTCGCCGGTTGTTGGCTCAACGGCTAATGGTGGGTTTACTAAAAAGTCATGTGAGCGGTGCATGCCGCGTTTTGAAGGTGACTTTTTGTTTTGCTGAACTGCCATGATAAAGCTCCAAAAAAAACTTGCTAAAAATAGCTACTAAATTAATTAAGCGCGCATTCTAATTCAAATGCGCCCCAATGTAAATCAATAGCTTAAGATTTATTTGATGGTTTTATTTGATTTTTCCTTTTAGCATGGCAAACGGGTTGGGCTTCTCGCCGCTTTGCATGCTGAGTTTCGTACAGTTTTTTTCATGTACTGGTGCTATTGGCAGCGCTAAAAGCAGTTCGTCCTCTATCAGCGCATGCAAATCCATCTCGTGGCTCGCTTCTAACCAGTCAATTTCGTCGTTTTCATCGACCGCATCAATTGCGGTGTTACTGATTAAGTAATCAAAGCTCAAATCCAAATGGATCAGCATTTCTTCCAGACAGCGCTGGCAAATTACTGGCAATTCTGTTTTGATACGTAAATGCAGACTGGGCTGGCTAAGCTGCTTGCAATCACCTGCAAGTTCAAAATGAATGATGGCTGACTTGGAATTTTTGTCGTGCAATGCCAGCGCTTCCGTTAGTCTTTTTAAGCTGGAAACCTCAAAACTATCGACGAGTTTTTGCTGGTTTTGTGCGAATTCTAAGTTGTTAATAATCAATGATTTCATCATAAATATAAATAAATTGGTCGTATTTTTGTAACTGAGCTCACCCCTTAGAGCGCGCATGCATGTTATACTTTCGCGGTTTGTTGGTTGATATTAAGGCAATACTGTGTTCAAAAAAATTCTAGTTGCTAATCGGGGTGAAATTGCAGTGCGTATTGTACGCGCTTGCTCCGAAATGGGTATTAAATCTGTGGCAATTTATGCCGATGCAGATCGCCATGCATTGCACGTTAAAAAAGCTGATGAAGCTTATAACTTAGGTGCAGACCCAGTTGCAGGTTATTTAAACGCACACAATATCGTCAACGTAGCTGTGGCCGCAGGATGCGATGCGTTGCACCCTGGTTATGGATTTTTATCAGAAAATCCAGAGCTCGCCGAAATCTGCGCGCGCCGTGGCATTAAATTTATCGGCCCAAATGCAGCCGTAATTCGTCAAATGGGCGATAAAATCGAGGCGAGAAAAGCCATGACCAGCGCGGGTATTCCCTGTACGCCCGGCAGTGACGGCAATTTGGCTGATTTAGACGAAGCCGTAGCCTTAGCCAAAAAAATTGGCTATCCGGTGATGCTAAAAGCCACCAATGGCGGTGGCGGACGCGGTATTCGGCGCTGTGATTCTGAGAAAGACTTGATTGGCAACTACGATCGCGTGATATCCGAAGCAAGCAAAGCGTTTGGCAAGCCTGAAGTGTTTCTGGAAAAATGCGTGGTTTCGCCACGTCACATTGAAGTGCAGGTGCTGGCAGACAGTCGAGGCAATGTGATCCATCTGTTTGAGCGCGATTGTTCGATTCAGCGCCGCAACCAAAAGTTGATTGAAATCGCACCATCGCCACAACTGAGCAAAGCTCAGCGTGAGTATATTGGCGATCTGGCAGTAAAGGCGGCCAAGGCTGTAGGTTATGAAAATGCCGGCACGGTCGAGTTTTTGCTGGATCAGGACAATCATTTCTATTTCATGGAGATGAATACGCGTTTGCAGGTGGAGCATACTGTCACCGAAACCATTACCGGCGTCGACATCGTGCAGGAGCAAATCCGCATTGCTTATGGCCTGCCGCTGCAATACAAGCAAAGCGAAATCAGTTATCGTGGTTTTGCCATGGAATACCGCATTAACGCGGAAGACCCCAAAAATGATTTCTTGCCAAGTTTTGGTAAGATCACGCGCTATTACTCGCCGGGCGGGCCGGGCGTGCGTATGGACGCTGCCATTTACAGCGGTTATGTCATTCCGCCCTATTACGATTCCATGTGTGCCAAGCTCACGGTTTGGGCGCTCGATTGGAACGGTGTCGTTGAGCGCGGCCGCCGCGCCCTAGGCGACATGGTGGTATATGGCGTTAAAACGACGATTCCGTATTATCAGGAAATCATGAAGCACCCCGACTTTAAGAATGCCAATTTTAATACCAGTTTTGTAGAAACGCATCCTGAACTCACCAATTACGCAACCGAGCTGCCGCCAGAGTTGATTGCGGCAGCGATATCGGCGGCTATTGCGGCACATGAAGGCATATAATTTTTTAAGAATCACCATAAAGAAATAAAGCTATGAGCAAAATACATATCACTGAATTGGTTTTACGCGACGGCCATCAATCGTTAATTGCAACGCGCATGCGTACCGAAGACATGCTGCCGATTTGTGCCCAGCTGGACGCCATTGGCTTCTGGTCGATCGAAGCCTGGGGCGGCGCAACATTTGATGCCTGCGTGCGCTTTCTGAAAGAGGACCCTTGGGAACGTCTTGCAAAACTCCGTAAAGCCTTGCCGAACAGCCAGATTAATATGCTACTGCGTGGACAAAACTTACTTGGCTACCGTCATTACTCTGATGACGTAGTGCATGCTTTTGTAAAACAAGCCGCCAATGCCGGTGTAGACGTGTTCCGTATTTTTGATGCTTTGAATGATGTGCGCAACCTGCGCGAAGCGATCACTGCCGTTAAAAAAGTGGGAAAACACGCGATTGGCACATTGTCTTATACGACCAGCCCAGTGCATGATATTGCCTATTTTGTCGCCATGGCGAAAGAACTGGAAGAATTGGGTTCAGATAGTATTGGCATTAAAGATATGGCAGGCCTACTCACGCCACAAATCACAGGTGAGCTTGTTCGCGCAATTAAATCAGCAGTGAATCTGCCAATTCATGTGCACAGCCACGCCACATCCGGCTTAGCCAGCATGTCGCTATTAAAAGGCGTTGAAAATGGCGCAAGCATTATTGACACTTGCAACTCATCATTTTCAGAAGGTGCCAGCCACCCTACGACAGAGAGCATGGTAGCTGCATTAAAAGGCACAGAATACGATACCGGCTTGGATTTGGCTAAGTTACAAGAAATTACAGCGTATTTCCGCGAAGTGCGTAGAAAATATTGGCAGTATGAGAGCGAGTTCACCGGCGTGGATACACGCGTGCTGGTGAATCAGGTGCCTGGCGGCATGATTTCCAACCTCTCAAATCAGCTGAAAGAACAAGGCGCGTTAGACCGCATGAATGAAGTTTTGGCTGAAATTCCGCGTGTGCGCGAAGATCTGGGCTTTCCGCCATTGGTCACACCAACATCGCAAATTGTAGGCACGCAGGCCGTGTTAAATGTGATGACAGGCGCACGCTATAAGTCAGTCACGAATGAAGTTAAAAATTATTTGCTAGGTCAATATGGCAAAGCGCCCGCACCCGTAAACGCAAAAGTGAAACAACAGGCAGTGGGTGATGTGGAAGTAATTACTTGTCGCCCGGCCGATCTACTGGCTCCAGAAATGGCTAAATTACAAGTTGAATCTGAGCGCATTGCAAAAAGTGAAGAAGACGTTTTAACCTACGCCATGTTCCCGGATATTGGCCAAACCTTTCTGCAGGAACGCAATGCTGGCAGCTTAAAACCTGAAGCATTACAAACCAAAGAGACTGCTAATACAGCATCCGCGCGCTTCGCGCCGAATGAATTTAATGTTACATTACATGGAGAAACTTTCCACATTAAGTTGACAGGCAGCGGTCACGCAGGTGAAGAAAAACGTCCGTTCTATGTGTCTGTAGACGGCATTGCCGAGGAAGTCATCGTAGAAACTTTGGACGAAATTGAAGTTTCCGCTAGCGGAACCAGCAACGGACCTGGAAGCAATGGCAATAAAAGCAGCGGCAAGAAAAAAACTTCGTTAACATCAAGCGGCCGCCCTCGCCCACACCATGCGGGCTGTGTGACCACCGCTATGCCAGGCACGATTGTGGCAGTAAAAGCCAAAGTGGGTGATAAAGTCAGAGCTGGCGATGGAGTGCTTGTAATCGAAGCCATGAAAATGGAAAATGAAATTCAAGCCGCAACCACTGGCACTGTGGTTGCTGTGCACGTTACTAAGGGTGATTCAGTCACCCCAGATGAGTCTTTACTTGAAATTCAACCTGAGTAATTTAATTGAAATTTAACCCATAAGCCGACAGAATTACTTTGTCGGCTTTTTTGTAGATTAAATAAATGAAACAAACCTTAATTTTAGCTTCTTCATCCAAATATAGGCGCGAGCTTTTACAAAAGTTACAGATTCCGTTTAATAGTGTTTCGCCGAAAGTAGATGAAGCGCCGCTACCAGACGAAAAGCCACATGAAACCGCATTGAGACTCGCCCAAGATAAAGCCAAAAAAATAGGCAAAAAACATCCGCACGCACTGGTGATTGGCTGCGACCAAGTTGCGACGCTGGATAGCGAGCAATTAGGCAAGCCACTGAACCATCAAAACGCCACCAAACAACTGCAATTAATGCGTGGTCGAGAGGTCACTTTTCATAGCGCGCTTTGTTTATATAATGCCACTACAGGTAATATTCAGGCCGAAGTTGTGCCTTATTTGGTACGCTTTCGCCAGCTTACAGATGAGCAAATTGAAAGCTATTTAAATAAAGAACAGCCTTACCACTGTGCAGGTAGCGCCAAATCGGAAGGCTTAGGCGTGGCGCTTATTGAGCGCATGATTGGTGAAGATCCAAATGCGCTGATTGGTTTGCCTTTAATTAAGTTGGTCACCATGTTACAAAACGAAGGTGTTGCAATACTGTAAATAATTAAAAAAGTTTAACCCTATTCTGCAGCACGTTACGTTTAACTAAATAACGCGCTTGGAGTATGCCGAAAATAGCTCCAATCGCTTCTATTTTAATGGTTTAACGGAGATTACAATGCGCTTGAAACATCGAACCCTTTTACTAGCTATAATTTCAACACTATCTGCTGGCGCTCTTGCCCTGGAAAATATGCCCGAAACTAATTCAATTGAAGCTAAAAGCACCTTAAACGACCAGCAAAGCGTTGCAGTCACGATTTATAACGGCGATCTGGCATTGGTAAAAGATACGCGCAAAGTTAAACTAAAAACAGGTTTAAACGCCTTGGCATTACGTGACGTGAGTGCGCAAATTCGCCCGGAAACAGCCCTGCTGCGCAGCATTAACGCGCCTGGCAGTTTAGTACTACTAGAACAAAATTTCGATTTTGATTTACTCACACCGCAGAAAATGCTGGAAAAATACGTGGGCAAATCGGTTGGCATAGTAAAAACCAATCCGACAACTGGAGTAGAAACTACAGAACAAGCGACTGTACTCTCAGCCAATAACGGCGTGGTGTTGAAGGTGGGTAACCGCATCGAGACCGGGATTCCGGGCCGTATTGTCTATGATAATGTGCCAGATAATTTACGCGACCGCCCTACTTTGGTGACGCAAATCAACAACAAAGGCAAGACCGATCAAGCTGTGGAATTGAGCTATCTCACTGGTGGCTTGGGTTGGAAAGCCGATTATGTGGCAGAACTGAACGATAAAGAAAATCAATTGGATTTATCAGGCTGGGTCACGCTGACTAATACCAGCGGTACAAGTTACAAAAACGCCAAGCTGCAATTAGTAGCCGGTGATGTAAATCGCGTACAGCGTGAAATGCAGCCAATGGCAAAAGCCATGCGTGGCGAAGTCATGATGGCTGATGGGGCAGCGCCTATGCAGGAAGAAGGCCTGCTGGAATATCATTTATACACACTAGACCGCCCTACTAACATTATGGAAAGCCAAACCAAGCAAGTGGCACTTCTTTCGGCATCTGGCGTGCCAGCGCGTAAAGAATTAGTGTTAAAAGGCGCAGAATACTACTACCAAGGCCAGTACGGCGAAATCGGCACTAAGATGAAAGTTGGCGTTTTTATTGAGTTTGAGAACAAAGAAGCCAGCAAACTCGGCATGCCGTTGCCCAAGGGCATATTGCGTGTATACAAAAAAGATAGCGCTGGCAACGCACAATTTGTGGGCGAAGATAATATTGACCACACGCCGAAAAACGAGAGCGTGCGCCTGAAATTGGGCGATGCGTTTGACGTGACTGCCGACAGAAAACAGACGGATTTTAAATTATTGTCTAACCCGCAAAAAGGCCACAGCGCTTACGAAAGTGCATTTGAGTTAACGCTTAAAAACGCCAAAAAACAAAAAGTAACGGTGACCGTGCAGGAGCCGATTGGCGGCGATTGGGCGATAGTGAGTGAAAGCCACCCTCACGTCAAAGCCAATAGCCACTTAGCCTTGTGGAAGATTGATGTTCCGGCTGAAGGCAAAACCACGCTGACGTATCGCGCGCAGGTAAAATACTAAAATAGTTGTTTTATAAAAGCAATTTTATATGCTCTGCAAGCCGCATGGATACTGCTTGCAGAGCATGTTTTTTACATTGAAATGAATCGATTATTGTGAAATTCGGCACACTTTATTTAATTCCTGTGACTTTGGGCGATGACGACATTGCACAAGTGATACCGCCCAACGTCGTTACACAAGCCCAAAAGCTGGAACATTTTGTGGTGGAAAACGAAAAATCCGCACGCCAATTTTTAAGTTTAATCAAACCACTCAAGCCCATTCGCGAGTTGCAGCTAGAACTGTTGAACGAACATACCGATGACAAAACCTTACCAAATCTATTGAAACCCCTGCTCGCTGGGCAAGATGTTGGCTTAATGTCCGAGGCAGGTTGCCCCGCGGTGGCTGACCCTGGCGCGAAGTTGGTCGCGCTGGCGCATCAAAAAGGCATCCGTGTAACGCCGCTAACAGGCCCTAGCGCGATTTTATTGGCGCTGATGGCCTCTGGCCTTAATGGGCAGAGTTTCGCGTTTCTAGGCTACTTGCCAGTGGATAAAGTCGCGCGCGCAACAAAGCTTAAAGAAATCGAAAAACGCGCGCAAACACATAACGAAACGCAAATCTTTATCGAAACGCCCTACCGTAACCAACAAATGCTGGAAGCGATTTTAAGCACCTGCAACGCCAATACCCGCTTGTGTATTGCCTGCCACGTCAGTTTGCAAGATGAAATGATAGCAACGAAGCGCATCAGCGAATGGAAACAAGGTGCGCTACCAGATTTGCACAAAAAGCCGACCGTGTTTTTAATGTTAGTTCAGTAATTAAAATTGCCACAAGGAGTATTATGAAAGAGCTAATTAAGAAATTGTTATCAATAGTTTTAGCAATCACAATTATTGTCTTAGCCTTGTGGCTTATATACTGGTTAGTGACGAACCTCTCTACATATGTACGCGAAATTCCTAAAGAGCTCGGCGCATCTTTAATCGCTGCCATAACTGCCGTTATGGTTGTTATGGTTGGTCGCTATTACGAGCGGAAAAGGGAATTAGATGCACTCTACCGTGATAAAAAAATGGAAATTTATGATGAATTTTTGAAGAAATTTTTTGACTTATTCCACACTAATTCTGAGGACAGTTCAGTTCCGAAACCCGACGATTTGGTTCTTTTCTTTAGAGAATTTATGCGAAAATTAATACTGTGGAGTGGTCCTGAATCAATTACCACATTTTTAGCATGGAAAAACTATCTACAAAAAAACCCTCCAGATGCTCAAACTATCTTTTTAACTGAAAAATTTCTTCTGTCACTGCGTACCGACTTAAGACATAGCAATAGAGGCATTCCAAAAGGTTTTGTTGCAACTATTCTTTTAAAGGAAGGTGAGCTCTTTTTGCAAATGGCTAAAAAGAATCCAAAAATCACCCTAGCAGAACTTGCAGAAATTGAGAATATGCTTAAAAAAGACTCAGCGGATTAGCGCTTTGATTGGCGCATAACTCAAGCGGTGTTGCGGGCAAATGCCATGTGCCTGCAAAGCCAATAGATGTGCGGGGCTTGGGTAGCCTTTATGCTGTGCAAAGCCGTATTGCGGGTATTGTTTATCCAGTTCATGAAGCTCAGCATCACGCGCGACTTTTGCCAAAATAGATGCCGCAGAAATGGCTTGAACCTTACTATCGCCCCTCACAATCGCCTCGCATGGCAAGCTGATTTTTGGGCATTTATTGCCGTCCACCTGAACTAAATTTGGAACAATGTTGAATTGCGCTTGCATGGCCTCAATAGCGCGCTTCATGGCCAGTAGGCTTGCTTGCAGAATATTGATTTCGTCGATTTCTTGGCATGTGCAACTGGCAATGCCCCATGCAAGCGCTTTGACTTTGATTTCACCACTTAAAAAATCGCGCTTTTTCTCGGAGAGTTTTTTAGAGTCCGCCAAGCCGTCAATCGGATTATTCATATCCAGAATCACTGCAGCCGCATAAACGCTGCCTGCCAGCGGCCCGCGCCCTGCTTCGTCCACGCCGCAAATAAGCAGATTATTATTCATTTAATAAGTCGCTTTACAAATAAGCCAGAATGGCCTTGGCAGCTTTTTCTGCTGAATTTTGTTTGAGCGAGAGGTGAATATTAGTAAATTCTCGTTTAATTTCTTCCAGGTGATTGGTATCATTCAGGAGTTTGATTGCTGTATCTGCCAGATTTTGAGGGGTCGCCGCATCCTGCAGCAATTCAGGGACAATAAACCTGCCCGCCAAAATGTTTGGCAACCCGACATAAGGCAGGTAGTTCATGCGTTTGAGTATCCACCAGCTCAAACGTGGCATGCGGTAGGTGATGACCATCGGTTTTTTAAGCAATGCCGCTTCTAGTGTGGCTGTGCCCGATGCAACAATCACCAAATCTGCTGCTTCCATGGCATCGTGCGCATGGCCAAATAGCAATTGTATATTCAATACCTGTTCAGGATGTTGAAGATAATGTTGATGTATGGCATGCTCAAAAATTTCACGGGTTTTACGCGTGATGAGCGGCACTAAAAATTGTGCATTTTCATTTTCCAAGCTGATACGTTGCGCTGTTTTTACAAACAAATCCGCATGCTGTTTGACCTCTGACTGGCGGCTGCCAGGCAACATGGCGACTATAAGTGCGGACGGCTCGAGCTTAAGCGTCTCGCGTGCGGCCTGCTGATTGGGATCTAACGGCAATTCATCCGCTAATGGATGGCCGACATAGGTCACGGGCACTTTGGCGGCCTCGTACAAGGCGGGCTCAAACGGAAATAACGCCAGGATATGCGAGACCGAACGTTTGATTTTGCCCATACGGCCACCGCGCCAGGCCCAGATGGAGGGGCTAACGTAATGAATGGCAGGGATGCCGCGTTGTTTGAGTTTGCGCTCCAGCCAGAAGTTAAAATCCGGCGCATCTACCCCAATAAAGATATCGGGTTTCTCAGCTAACAATTGTTTGAGCAAGCGACGACGCAGCTTGAGCAAACCATACAAATGTGTAATCACTTCCACATAGCCACGTACTGACAGTTTTTCGAGCGGAAATAACGACTTAGCACCCTCGCCCATCATTTTAGGACCTGCAATGCCAATGAAGGATAAATCACTACGCTGTGCTTTTAAGGCACGAATTAAATGACACCCCAACAAATCCCCAGAGGCCTCCCCGGCCACAATCGCAATTTTTGGCATACAAATTTACAAGTTTTAACGGACGATGCCGCGAGTTGAAACGTTTAGAAAGTCTGTGAGCAGTGTTATTTCATTACAGTCTTTTTGCATGCTTGCTAATTCTAGCTTAGCTTCTTCTAATGTTAAGTTGTTGCGATACAAAGCCTTATAAGCACGTTTGATCTGCAGAATGCTATCTGCGCTAAAGCCGCGCCGTTTAAGGCCCTCAGCATTGATACCATGCGGTTTGGCATCGTATCCTGCAG
>JBAVIP010000056.1:0-2482 GCA_049687015.1 Methylotenera sp.
GATCAAAACCCCGTGCCTTACCGCTTGGCGACGACCCAATAATAAAGATAACTATTTACCAATCATTAGCTTTGAAAACAAAGGCGATTCATTTATACCTTTAGCCAAATAAACCTGCCACTTAGCTTTAAGCGACTGATAGGCATTGACTGCGGAATCATGTGAATCAAACTGCGCAAATACGCAAGCCCCTGTTCCGGTTAATCTTGCCTCTGAGAACTCAGACAAATCAACCAGCGCATCTTTTACAGACTGGTAACGCTGACAAACCACCTCGACACAATCGTTTTGGTACTGACCTGCTATAAAGTCGGCTATTTTGATCGATTTACTATTTCGTGTCAAATTTTTAGCTGAAAATATTTCTTTAGTATTAACGTGACATTCAGGCTTAATAATGACCATCCACTTCTCTTCCAGGCTAATCTTCTCCAGGCGCTCACCTACACCTTCCCCCCATGCTGAATGACCAAACACAAACACTGGCACATCAGCGCCCAGAGTTAGCCCTAGCGCCATCAATTTCTCCTTTGATAAGCCCAGCCCCCACAATTCATTCAATACTACCAGCGTGGTTGCTGCATCAGAGCTGCCCCCACCCAGGCCGCCGCCCATGGGTAAGTTTTTTTCTACTTCAATGCAAACACCTGCCTCACAACCTGTTTCGGCTTTTAACAGATTCGCCGCCCTAACCGTTAAGTCCTCTGCCTCTGCCACACCTGGAATCGTTTTTTGTAAACTGACCCGCCCGTCAGCAGCAGGATGAAAGCGTATCCAGTCACATAAATCAATAAATTGAAAGACTGTTTGCAGCAAATGATAACCATCAGGCCTTTGGCCAACAATCCGTAACATTAAATTTAATTTTGCCGGTGCAGGCCATTTTTCTGCCCATGCAGATTGATTATATTGCTTTTGCGACATTTAAAACCCATTCGTCTATGATTAATTTTAATTTGACCTGCTCATTTGTGACTGTGATTTTACGCGGCATAGACTGTTTATCTACGGACTGCATTTGTTTATATTCAATAAACCATCCGGACTGCATAAAACCAGTAGCAGTCTCTACAAATGCGCTAGTTGGCTCAGGCAGACCTACCACCCAATATCGCAAGGAGTGTACCGGGACAAACATGCCCAGCTGTTGATTAATAAAGGCTTCTGGCTGTGTTGATGTTTGGGCATGTCCATTCCCGCGATCTATGGTGACTAAATCGCCTGTTAACTGAATAATAGTTGCCCCCTGCCCCAGAGGCCCAGATAACCTAATTTTCTCATCATCAGATTTGTGTCCCCAGTTTATACTTGCCGACCAGGAATCATTTTTTCCGGTTAACGCCAAACGACCTTCAAATGACCAGCTCTCCAAATTGTAAAGATGTTCTCTTGCAATCTTTGAATAATGAACTTCAGTCTCCACAGGCACGGTAGAACAGGCTGACAGCATCAATAAAATACACCACCAACCTAACCATTTTGCTTTAACTCTTAACATCTCTATTTTGTGCCTTTCAATATTCTACGTTGAAAATCCAGTAAGTATTCATCATCTGGCGCATCTTTAATGGCTTTATTAAATAATTTTTTTGCCTCCTCTTTTCTGCCTAAAGCCCATAACACCTCGGCAAGATGTGCCGCTATTTCATTTTCTTGCTGTTTTTCATACGCTTGTTGCAAATAGTCGAGAGCTTTTTCAGTATTCCCTAATTTAAATTGTAGCCAGCCATAACTATCAATAATGACTGCCGCATTCGGATCAAGACTAAGAGCTTTCTGGAGGTATTTTTCCGCGTCGGCATAGCGGTCAGGCTTGTTTAACAAGGTGTATCCCAAGGCATTTAATGCCTCTACATTATTAGGTTCCATTGCCAATATTTTTTTCAGGTCTACTTCCACTATGTCTGGCTTATCGATTCGCTCAGCCATCAATGCCCGAGTGTATAACAGCTCTTTTCGATCTGGAAAATCAACCAGCGAAGCAGTTAACAGATTAAATGCTTTCTCATATTGCTTTTGCTGACTGTATAACTCAGCCTGCACCAACACTAGTCGCAGCTTTTGTTTTGGGAATTTTGCCTGCAAGAGACTTAAACGTGAGTTGGCTTCATCAAATTGTTTATCCTTCGCCAGCAAAGAAATTGCTGAAATCGATGCGTCCAAAGCAAACGGCCCATCTGTTACCTTATCAAACCAGTCCAGCGCCTTTTTGGGACGATCCCGTTTTTCTTCTATTTTTCCCAAATAAAAACTGGCCTGATACCGCCACTCAGGTTGTTCCAACAGCTTGTTAAAACTCTCTTCGGCCTGCTCATCCTGATCCAATTGCAAATACACTAATCCCAGCGCAAATTGACTTTCAAAATCTTTTGGATCGGTCGCTATAATTTTCTGATAAACCTCAACCGCCCCTTCATAGTCCTCAGCTTTGATTAAAACCTGGGCATACATTTTGTTTATTTTATTATTATCTGGATACTTC
>JBAVIP010000057.1:0-28020 GCA_049687015.1 Methylotenera sp.
CCCCGTGATCCCTTAACACCGCCTCGGCAACGTAAACACGGACTGACACCAAGTTCTGGTTTATAGCATCTTGCGGAGAGAGGTTTAGATAATCTGCCGCCATTTTCTCCAGCATTGTTTTATCCCCGTCACTGGCTACAGAAGTCTCCCTGCCTTTAAGCATGCCGTATTCAAACATTTTGAGTCCTTCGACCATGTTATCGACTATATCAGTCATCTCTCACTCTCCTTAAAATGATGCATATCCTTAATAAATTGATGCGCAATCAAGGCGTTAAGTCTCTCTATCTTTCAGGCGCCGCCATCTCGCTTTGCGGTGTAAACTGGCTCACATACAAATACGCTTGATAATCAATCCCACCCAGTTGTGTAATGGTCAACTAAATCGAGACACTTCGTTAGCTTTTTGTTGATATTTCTTCAATTCATTACGTCATGGCTACTTTATTAGTAAAATTACATCAGCCAATTAATCTATACTCATGGCAAATGATCACTTGCAGGCTCAAAATCTTTGAGAATGGATGGCATATCGTTTTCAAAGATATTTTTTTCTGCATTACTATCTTGCCTTAGCTTTTCACTGATAACTGAACGAGCAAAATTACCTGAATTTTCAGGGTTTATTCCGTTTTTTTCAGCAATGTCTCGCAGATGCGCATCTATCTCCCTTACTTGCTTCTGCGCTTCAAGAAATTCTTTGGTTTTGGCATCTAAATACTCAAAACCTCTCGATAATTGAACGGTCAGTTCACCGCTTGCATAGGCCGCCCCAAGCACGGTTGCTCCGTAGGCAACTTCGCCAGGCGGGCCAAACGCCAATAAAGGCAGCGCCGCCTCACTGGCCGCAAAGAAGCCGTACGTGCCAGTTGTCAGGGCTGCCACATTCCTGGCCACCACATTTGCGGCGGCCTGCGGCCTATCTTGCACAAGCTCTTGTTCGACCTCTTTGTAAGTGGTATGTGCCGCCAGCCCAAGCCCTAATAAACCAATGCTTTTGCCCACCGCACCTTTTAAATAAGTATGTTTATTTGCATCCGTTACACTTTTTTCATTTTGCTCAAACATTTCAAGCAGTTCTTCTGCCGAATATGTCCCTACGTTTGCCGCGTCATTCACCACTCTAATACTACGTAGTTCAGCCTCTTGCCTTTCAAGCAAACTCTTCAAACCTCTATCATCTGGGCCGTTCTGCCACAGCGCATCCAGCGTGCTTAATTCTGCTTCTAAGAACATTTCTCTAATAATGTTTGCGCTTTTTTGACCTACTATCAGCGTCCGATTACCGGTGCCTTCGATAGAATCTCTCACTGCCAAAATGTTGTGGCGCGCGAAACTCTTAATCATTTCACTTATTTCATGTTCGCTATACTCCCCTACTGCCAGTTTCATCGTGCCATTTTGCTGAGGCATCCAGTTAAGTTCACTAATATATAAGCGCTGCTCAGCTAACTCGGCAAGGCCCTTGATTGGGGTGTCTACAGCCATAATGTATGTACAATCATCAAGTTAAGTAAGCTTAATTAGCGTTGTGCTACTTGCTCATGCTGGTTTTGATAATCAGCAAAACGCTCGATAAGATAGTCTTTAGCAGCGGCTGCATCCATGCCAGTATTTCTAGCGACATTGTGAGCAAGCCGATCTACAAATTGTTCCTGTTTACTGCCATGCAAGGAGTAGAATTTGTTGCTCGCTGCCAGCATAGGATCACCCGCATCCGGCTCATAAGATGTAGTACTAGCGGCATGTGGGGCATAAGTATTCATTATTTCTGGTTTTTGAGAGTGTAACTCTCTACCACCACCTTCTCCTAGCGGCTGATAGCGAGTTACAGTGTAATTTTCTTGCGTATCATTGCTAGCAACCAAATTTGAAGGTTTACTAGGCTGGATTGCATTCACAAAGTTTTTCTCTGTTTCGCTTTTTTTCTCGGCACCACCCCAAGCGAAGCCACCTTGCTCAACCCATGTCAACTCAGGTTTATTAAGTGCGTCATTTGCGCCAAGGAAAGTATTTGAATAGATAGAATTACCATTGCCAAGGTCATAATCTAAGCGTAGCCCGCCACCAGGGTTGAGTAGATTGTTAGTTATATTGTAATCAACTTGAGCATAACCAGTTGCTTCCCAATTACCATCTTGATAAAGTTGCTTAGATACTCTACCTAACGCACCAACATTACCTTGTCCATTTAAAAGTGCTGCTAAAGTATAATTAGCTCTGTCTGTTCCTTCATGCGGCTTAATGACTGTACCAACCAGCCCAGATACATTTTTTCCACCAAAGCTATCTTCGGCTGGAAAATTTAAATCCACATTTGCAATTCCAACAATATCTAAATCGCCCCATTTTTTAACAGGCGAGGCATAATTCAATCCAAAATTACCGCCCGTTACATTTAAATTTTTATCTTGATTTATCGTTGTATTTGCAAATAATGCACCTATCCCCTCAGGGAGAATTGGCAGATTTTGTTGTACTGTACTACTTTGTCCAGCATACCCATCAGGGCTAAATTTAGATGTGGTGCTAACGTTATTCTGTATAAATCCACCTACAACTTTATCAAACGGCTGTATCTTATTCAGCTCATCTAGCTCTAAATTCAAATTTTTTGCAACTGCCTCTGCTACTTGCTTACCCATAATTGCAGGATTGGCAGCCTTATTAATTTCAGCGTCACGCTGCTCTTTTGGTAGCTCTGCAAGATGTTTAAGAAACTTTTTATGCTCGGCATCCTCGTCTATTGTGCCATTAGACACCGATTGGGTACGCACTGACTCTGGAACCATGGTTGGTGGCACCTCCAAATTCTCTGTTTTCTGAGCAGAACTTTCTTTTGCTGCCTGCTCTTCTAAAGCTGGCAATTTGGCTTGCATGTCAGCCAACGCTGCTCGAAACTCTTCTAATTGCTGCGTTGCTGTCTTTTGTTCAGCCATGATTTTACCCTCTCAAATTTAGTTCTCATTCATCGTTAATTACATGTTGAACACTGTTTTTTATTAACGATGGCTTAAAAATACGCTACTTAAACATAGTATTAGCAAGGCGTGTGCCAAGTTATATTTTCTATAAAAATCAATAGGTTATTGTATTTTTAACATGCACGCTAAAAACCAGGGGCTGATTTTGTAGTCAATTGACTACATATATTTGAGGTGGTTTGTTAACCTTTTGATTTTATTAATTTTTATTTGTAGTCATTTGACTACATTGGCATGTTTGTTATTGCGCAAAGGTTTTGCTAACAATTAGCTAAAGCAAATAGCAAGCGCAGTGCGGATGTCACCGTTAAGCGCCTCTTTCCTGACCAGGCTTGTTTGGTTCAGGGTCATCGTTGATTATTCCATTATCCCTATCAACCCCCAAACTTTCATTAGGATTTACCACCACATCACCTTGCATATTGCTTTCCTTAAGTTTATCTAAATACATTTTTTGCTGATCTAGTGGCAGGGTAGCGACATAGCCTAAGTATGCATTGACTTTTTGTGACAAGGATAAGCTTTTGACACTTACTTTTAGGTTGTTACTGGTGATTACCAGCAAAGTTTCCAAGCTGGCAGATTGAGGAAACCCAATAACTTTGCCTGCTTCTAAATTTGAAATATGGGCTCTTCGAATATGAAGCTCCATAAAGAGCCCCACCGCTTCTGGAGACGTAATAACCGCCAAATTAGGTCTGCCTTGCATGATTAGTACTCCGGTGCTAGCTTGCTCATTCTGCGTTTGGTCAGTGGCACGCCATGAAATGCCTGCAGGATATTTTGCGCAATGACATTAAAAGCACGGTCAGCGTCAGTGGGATTATTGTTAATGGCTGCCTGGTATATATCATAGAAATCTTCCCGCAATTGTTTAATCTCCGCAGGCGTTTTGTCAGCAGGTACATAATCTTGCAAATCCACATGAGGCGCTTTTTTTGTTGCCTTCCAGGTTAATGTCAAATCCCTGCAACATACCTGATGGCGAATCGTAAGCCTTGTTTATAAGTATAAAATTACTTTTAGTTTGAAACGCAACAGGTGACCATACATATTAAGGTGATTTTCTCTAATATCACCCGCCAGCGTGCGTTCGTAATTACCGCTATTAAACTTATCCCAAAACTCCTTATTCGAAGGAGCATGAGATTTAACGGCAGCAGCATAGTAATTCACAATATTGATTAACTCATGGTGGTGGTGCAATAAGCGCCCTTTCTCTTCCAAAGATGACGCACAAATAGCATCGTGAAATATACTTAACCGCTCATTCATTTCATCTTGATTTAAGTTTTGCTCTGCCATTTTTAAAGCACTCTTTAATATTTTTTGAATTACTGCTTTTATTAAACGCAGCTTACTAATAGCAAAAAGCGCTAAGGGTTCTGCCCCAATTGTAGTGACTGTGTTTCTTCTGTTACCATACCTTTGTTGTTGGCAATCACCGCCAGCTGTTCAAACGCCGCTCCACGTTGGAGTTCAGGTAGCTTGCCAAGCTCTTTGTAAGCATGTGCCAATTTTTCTAAATCGGACATGTTAATAACGCTGCTATGCTGCTCTGGTTTTCCAGAAGCTTTCTCTTTTTCACCAACCGGATCAGGCGTAAAATTATTTTCGGTTTTCTTATGCTGATTCCAAGGATATTCCCGATGATCATCAGGGCTAGGTTCTGGGTAACCTCTTGTAATCCCAGGTATTTGCTTGCCTGTTACCCTGCCATCCGACCCCGCCAACCCGTGATCAAATTTAAAATCCGGGGTCATGTATGAAGTTCTTTGTTCCCGCGGAGGGGTGTCAGCTGATTGAAATTGGTTAACAAACCATACAGCACGCCTCTCTTTAAACAGTGGCGCAATAGCAGGGTCGTCAGAACCACTCAAAGCACGATTAGGATCAGCCGCTTTGTCAACATAGTGAAACAACTCATGCCTAAAAATATCCTCTGGGTGCATAAAGTGCTGTCTACCTAAAGTATCTTTGTATGGGGTTTTAACTACCTCGGCCAAATTAATACCTAACGCAACATCTTGCACTGTCTGGCCATTTGTATCTAACTTACGAAGTAAACCTCCGCCACCCGTATCAAGGCTAGTGAGTTTCTCTGATGTGCCGATTTCCAAAGGCTTGCCATTTTGCGTGGCAATAATTGTGGCATTAAACTTTGCTTGTAAATCTTTTAATTCCTGGGTTGAATCAGCAGGCGGATTAAACGTTTTGTCCATCAATGTTTCTAATTCTTTCCTGCCCTTTTCATCAAACGATTTAAAGGGGCTGACTTGAGGGATATTCACTTCAACTTTTCTATCAGCGTCCCCAAAATCAAAGCGTATATCTCCTTGCGCTGTATGCACAACGGTAATATTTAAATTTTGTGTATCTCTTTCTATTGGCATGTCAATTTCCTTAATTCATCTAAAAAATATAAACCTTACCTAATTCTCAACGTCGACCGAAATCTGGCTCCGATGTCTGCTCTTTAGCTAGCGGCGGCTTGACGCCATTTTGCGTAGCGTTTCTATCATGATTGTCCATATTGTGCATAATTTTTTGTACCACTATTTCCCTTTGCGGATCCTGTTCAGGTACAGGAACTTCGCCACGTTGAATTTGCTGACGCTTGAGAATTGCTATATCGATTAAATCTTTCGCATATTTGCTCTCTGCCTCCGTATCCCGATGACCGGCTAATGCTGGATCAATTTGAGTTACTTGTTTCTGCATGTTATGAGGCCACGTTCTGTGTTCCCCCATGGACGGTTCCCCAAATCTAGGGCCAAGTTTATGTTCTCCGTCTTCCTTCTCTAACCCGGGAATCGTTTTCTTCTGAAGTCGGTTATCCGCTGTATAAAGTTGCGGACCAGTCCGGTCAATCTCACCTGTGATATTGTGTTCATAGTTAATACGAGGAGACACGTTCTCTGCTTTCATTATCTGGTTAACAAACCACAGAGCTCGAGCTTCCCTGATATTAGGGTCAATGTTGTTAGAGTTAGAATTATCAAGATATTGATCTACATAATGAAATAATTCGTGGTCAATCTGATCCTGCACGCGCGTCATAGGGTATTGCTTCATATCCCCGCTAACCTCTGTTTTATAAGGGGTTTGCTTTATTACGTCCACATTCAGCAACAATACTGCCTCTTGATTTTTTTGGTTTATGGCCATTACACCGCCACCGGAGTTTTCTGGAGTCATTTTTGATGAAGTTGCAACATCTAGTGGCGTGCCCTTTTGTGTGGCAATAATGGTTGAATTGAAGTTACCTTGTAATCTTTGTGCTTCAATTGAAGAGCTTGGTCGATTAAATGTTGCATCTAGCGCCGCCTCAACTTCAATCCTCTTATCGGAACCGAGTGCCTCGACTTTCCCAAATTTATTTCCTGTTTCAATTCCATTGCCAATTCCAAAGTTAAACCTAATCTTGCCTTGTGGTGTATCTATTATGGTGATACTCGGATTTTTATCATCTCTAGCAATACTCATACTTACCCCCGTTAAACTCTAAAATATTTGCTTTGCCATTCTTACTTACCATCAACAGCATCCATATCGATATAGTCTAAGCATCAACCTTCGCCACATAAAACTATCTCTACTAGATCCCTATAAGCAAAGCGCGTGCCAAACTAAATTTATTATATTATTCAATAAGTTATATGATGTTTTACTGTGTGACTCACAAAATTATGTTAGTTTTGTAGTCAATTGACTACACATTATTAGGCTGGCTTATTAAGCTATTGATTTTATTAAGTTTTATTTGTAGTCATTTGACTACAAGTGCGTAATTGTCCTATAGTTCAGGCTCTTTGTTAATGGGTTCTTCGGGTGCCGGCTCTACTTTTCTCTTATGCTCAACATATGTCGTTTTATGATGATGTAACGATTCATTTTGAGCTCCCTCATGATGCTGAGCATCACTGGGAGCATGTGTAGTACCGTTGCGTGTATGACTAGCATCGCCATGTATAGTATCGTGTTGCGCATGCTCATGATGCGTGGCTTCGCTACGCATATTCTCAAGATGACTATCGTGACGAGCAGAGTCTCGGCGTGCGCTTTCTTCGCGCCGCGCTGAATCACGGGGGTTGGCGTCACGAGACGAACTATCACGGTGACTAGCCTCAGTTTGATGCGGCACTTGATTTACATTACGGTGTGAAGAGGCTGTGTGCTGAGTTGGCGCTTGGTAGTTTGTTTGCGTAGGATTGCTATTTTCATTACTCATCTCATTTTGTTGAACACGCGCAAGTAAAAAATTGAGGTCTTCTTCTGAAAGCTCGTGTAAATCTACGTTGTTTTGGATATATTTCGCGGCAAGCGCTTGTTTTGCAGGCATTGCTAGTTTTTCTGCTTTTTCAATCTCGTTTTTTGTCTGAAATTGTGCGGGCTTATACTCAGCCCTGATATTGCTGCGCGCCGATTCTGGGGTGCGTTTAAACAGCTCGTGTCTATCTGCTTCGGTATGGATGTAGCCCTCAATAAACATGCCTCTGGCAGCGGCTTCTAGCCATATTTGGCGTTTAAAATACTCTGTGCCAGTGATTTTAATTGCACCCCAGCTACGCAACTGTGCAGTTAACACCATCGACTGTATAACAATAGCGCTATTTGAGGTGGTATTGAGCACCCTGCCTCTGTCTTCAATCTCTGCGCGGCAAACCTCACCGCCAAGGTGGATACCGCCTGCTGTGGCATTGTATGTTTGTTGCCCAATTGATGCTTGCTCGAGCTGATGCTGAGTAGTTTGATGGATGATATTGGATAGACTTATGTAATGATCAATTTGCTCAATGGAGTTATTTTTAATACCAGTAGATGAGCCGCCTTTATTGGATACAAACTTGAGTATTGCTGACAGGTCTTTTTTATTTTCATCAGAAAGCAGGCTTAATGCTGTTTCTGTTGAAATTAAACGGTGTTGCTGGCCATCGCGTAAAAACAACCTTTTTGCAACCTCGTTTTGAATTTGAGCTACAGCGACCCAATACTGACTTTCTGCGATTGGCTTACCATCTAATGGGTAGATTTTAATCACATGCAACTGCTGTCCTGCGCTATCCACGCTATTACCCGCTGAGTTTGCGTCAGTATTGTCCATGGGGGGGGTTACACTTTCATCCCCATCGCCCTACATAGGTCATCAGCATAGGCTCTTAACGCCATTTCATCCATTTCGCCTGGCGGCGGTCTTTTAACGGATGAAAAATCTACTGCAAAATCTTCTAAATTTAGATTGCCTAAATTAAGGATATCATCAGCAGTTACCGGCCGCTTAATCGTGGCTACTCTGCTTGCCTTTTGTAGGTAATAAGCCTTCAAATCAGCTTTGCGCGCTTGTTCTGCAAGCTTGTCTAATAGACTAATTACTTCGCCCATTATTTTCTCCTCGTCCAATATTTCTGCATCTGCCTACATAAAAATCAGCATTTGTGGTTTAACTTATGGGTCGCGCTTGAACCGGCTTCCCTCGTGGTGGTTGAGCTAGGGGTGTCATTGTTTGGAAAGAAGTTCGGTAGTTAGACTTTCAAATTCGTCAAGAGCCTCATTGCTTATTGGCTTGCGCATGACATCTTTTCTACGCGCTCGCAAGGAAGCTTCCGAATCACTGCTTACGGTTGAAGTGGTATGGGCGCGATTAACCAAACTAGTCGCATACGATTTTAATTCCGAAGAGTTTCTAGAGTCTTCAACAAAGCGTTTGAGCGCCGCATTGCCCTCTGGCGTAACTGTGTACCAAAGTGCAAGTAGCAGACTTTTTTGTGATCGCACGTCAGTCTCGGTCACTAATAATTTAGCAAGATCGTTGACAAATGTTGACTCATCCATCGGAAATAGCATGTAAATCAGCGAGTAGTTCTGACCTAGCATCATGACATGTTCTACGATAAATGATTGGAAATCAGGAAAAGCAAGGATTCGAAAAGCCGCTTCACGAGTGTCAAACCCATTTACAGCAAACCAATGCACATTTTTTAAATAGTCAGTATGCTGAACGCTGCGAAGGTCTGTTTTTGCAATAGAGCGAAGGGCCAACTCTTGGTCGCTCTTTTCACGCGATATTGATAAAAGTAAACTGGCACCATCGTAGAAGAAAAATGCTGAATTAGTGGGGTCAGCTAGTTCCTTTCTAAGTAAACCGAGGCCTCCTTCAGGCTTCGTTCTAACAAAAGACCAGAAAGAATCCAATTGTTCAGATTTTACTTTTAACTCACTTCCCTTGAGGGTGTGTGGTTCAAAATTATAAGTTGTGGTAACTTTTTGATGAAACTCTTTCTCGGTTGTGGAAGCTGCAATAGAGAAATTTGAAGCTGCGAGAAATATGAAAGCCAAGAGATAACGAATGTTAAGCATAGTGTTCACACCTTTAACGTTTGACATAAGGGGCGATGCGCTTTAGCGCAGCGTTCCGCTTGATAGATGGTTGGAAAGGAAAGTATTCGCCGTGAAAATTGCATTTGTTCATATTGTTTTCTCTCATACTATATTCAACTAATCATATTTTTTGATTACAATATGAATCATGCAGCAAGGTGATAGTTCTAAATAGAAAGTCCAACTAAACCTTCATTCCCATCGCTCTGCATAAATCATCGGCATAGGCTTTTAGCGTAGCTTCGTCCATTTCGCCTGGCGGCGGTTTTTTAACGGAAGAAAAATCTACAGCAAAATCTTCCAAATTTAGATTGCCTAAATTAGGGATATCTTCAGCCGTTACCGGCCGCTTGATCGTTGTGGTGCTGCCGCCTTTGGGCGCTGTGACGGTTATAGGTATATCGCCACCTGTTTCTATATGGTGCGCATCGAGATCAATTTTTGGCACTTTTGCGGCTAGCTCACCCAAGCCAATCGCTTCATCCATTTGCTTTTGCGTAGGAAATTTACCACCAAACCCACGCAGAGTCTTGGATATTTTTTTAAGCCGCTCAATAAAAATGGCATCTTTATAGTAAACCACTTTATCGGCAAGTATCGGCGGTACATTCTCCATAATAATCAGCTCACGACGCTGCCCAAGGCTGGTAATCTCTTGCGGTAACATTAAGGCGCGTTGCTGCTCCGATGTATTGTTGGTGTCATTTTCAGTTTTAAAAATTTTTCTCGATCTTGATTTGGAGGTGGTTTTAACTGTCTCGTAACCAAGCCACTCTGAGATATCTTTCGCAGCCTGTGTTTCTGAGGCTTTGGGCGGAAAAATAATATTGAGCGCGTGATTGGTAGTAAATGTTTGCGCAGCATCTGCGCCATACACATCTACCACTTGCGCAGGGCTTTGAATAATGGGCAACATGCGCAACCCGTAACCCGCTATATAACTAATGCCTTTTGATAATATGCCAATTTTTCCAATCGCGGTAAATTCATCCATTAACAGCAGGCAACTATGTTTAATCTGCTTGTTTTGATTGGGTAGTTCGCGTGTATTAAGATCGATTAGCTGCTGAAAAAACAGGTTTAATAATGGTGCCATGCGTTCCAGATTATCTGGCGTGACGCCCAGATAAACAGACATACGTTTTTTTCGCACATCACGCAGATCAAAGTCGTTAGCGCTGGTAGCAGCATCTACCAATGGGTTCATCCACAGTTCTAAACGCGAGCGGAACGAAGTCATAATGCCTGCTCGCGTATTCTCTGCAGAGATTGAAATATAGCTATTGAGTGCACGTACACAGGCGTTAGAGAGCGGCTTTCCCGCGGCCGCTCTATCGTTAATTACACTAGCAAAATATTGCGCGCCATCGCCTTCTTTTAATGTTTCCCTAACAACCTGACCTAAGGTAACGGGTTTATCTGGTGTCTCGGCAAGATAAAGCACAACACCCAGAAATAAGCTGCGCGGCGTCGCAGTCCAAATAACATCTGTGCCCTGAACATCAGGAAACAGCATATTGGCAATTTTCTGCACATCATCAATGCGAAAGTTGGGATCCGAACTGATATAGGCCAGTGGGTTATAACGGTGTGTGCGGTAATCGGCAGCGGCTGGGTTAAATAAATAACACTCCTGCCCGTGCTTTTTCCTGTATCCGCTGGTGATATCCCAATTTTCTTGCTTAATATCCAGCACAACGACACTATCAGGCCAATTGAGCAAGTTTGGAATCACAATGCCGACACCTTTACCACTTCTGGTAGGGGCTGAAATAATGGCATGTTGCTGGCCATCGAACATTAAATATCGTGAACCTAGTTGCCCCACAATAATGCCTTTGTCGCCCAGCAATCCTGCTTTTTGTATTTCGTGGCGTCTGGCAAATCTTGCTTCGCCAAACATTTTTTTGCCGTCTGGCATAAGAAAAAATGCTACGGCGGGAATAGAAATAATAGCAAGCGCAATGCCACTTGCTTTATAGATCCAATCTAAAACTGCTGGGTTTTGTCTGTAGTAATACCAGTACTGGTATAAGGTTAATAATGAAGTGTCATTCGGATCTTTGTGAAGTGCTATTAACAATACAGCACCGGCGATGAACAGCCAAACAGCTACAGCTCCGATCAATAAAAAAGCTAAAGCAGCTTTGCCCCAAGGGGTATAAAACAAATTCTTCATGCCGAAATTAGCGGTCTGTCGAGCGCCTGCCGCCTCGAACTAGGTGTGCTTTATGGGGTGTTTCGTGACTGAGGGAATGCCCTTCTTCGCCTTTCATCTGTTTTTGTTTAAACTCAGGGTCGTAGTACATTTCACGCAGCTTGCGCTTGTGATAAAAAAGGATAATATCCAGCGTAGTATATAAGCGGTGTTTGATATAGTTAGTATCCAAATGAGCGCCCGTACGACTATCTTTAATCAGTGCCGTGAGCTGCTCAAACGCCTCAAATGCACCATTGGCATGCATGGTGGAAATTGAACCTGGGTGCCCTGTATTCACAGATTTAATAAACTCCCAGGCTTCGTCCCCGCGCAATTCTGCGAGTAAAATTCTATCTGGCTTCATGCGCAAACAAGAGGCTAAAGCCTGCTTGGGCGTCACCTTCGATCCACCTTCATCCTCGCGCGCATAAAATAAATGCACTTTATTCAGATGCTGATTCAAAAATAATTCGTGCACATCTTCAATCGTAATTAATCGCTCATCCTGTGGGATGCTGCGAGTCAAGCTTTTTGTTACTGTGGTTTTGCCAGAACCAGTTTTGCCCACAATCAGAATATTGCGTTGCGAACGAACTGCGAGATCCAAAAACTCTTTAATCTTACCTTCGC
Organism: Methylotenera sp.; assembly: GCA_049687015.1. Lineage (GTDB taxonomy): Bacteria > Pseudomonadota > Gammaproteobacteria > Burkholderiales > Methylophilaceae > Methylotenera_A. The sequence continues at coordinate 12,193 of JBAVIP010000057.1, forward strand.
TTTTTAACACTAAGAGTTCATGCTCAAAGGGTTTAAGCCCTGTATCTGTTTGTGCCACTTCATGAAATGCCCCTTCAGAATCCAGTTCTTCCAAGGTTTTATCAAGCATGCTGGGTTTGCGAATTGTGATTGAAACGGTATTGGGCTCACAAGCTGGCGGGATAATCACCTGAACCCGTTCACCTTTTGGCAAAGCCGAGGAAAGTACTGGTTTATCAGCCGAGATAGACTTCCCGTTGTAGCTAGCGATTAAAGTCGCCAATTGCCGACAATGGCTGAACGAAAGCTCCGGCACTTCGTAACGTTGCCAGCCTGAGCTACCTTCTGTCCACAGTTCACGTGGTCGATTAATGCAGATTTCAGTTAATGAGCTATCATCAATAAACTTTTGTATAGGCAACAAATACTCACCCAACATTTCCGATGATTGTATGTCATCAAAACTTGTCTGCGCAGCTACTAACACCGTTTACTCTTTCAGCTCTAAACCATACACAGTAGAGAAATCCAAATCTCTCGCCACCATCACTTGGATATGCTCGCCCTGATTAATGTATAAAGTTGGAGGAATATTGACTGTATTTTTAAGGATTTCCGTGGCCAGTTGATCACTGCCACCGCCGCCTACACTGATTTGGGAGTCATTATTACTTTGTGCTATTTTAAAGCCATCTTTGATCAGGCTAAGAATAATAGCTGCGCCAAATCTTTCCATAAAATGCGTATCTACCCAGCCTGCATGGCCTGCCCTGCCAAGCGCGTCGGTACCAGGAGAATCAAGATTTACAATCACACCATTCGGCGTTTTAGCGCGTGTCCACAACACAAAAATTCTCGCCTGCCCTGCGGTGATGCCGCCTTGGTACTCTCCAACAAGCTGAGAGCCTCTATCCAGCAACACCACATGACCATTATCTGAATAAACATCCCTTGTTAAACGACAAGTCGTAATGCCTGGCACTGTGCTATCGAGAGCAGTTTCTAAGGCACAATCTAGAGCGGTGCCTTTAGTGATTAAGTAATCACGGTCCGGTAGCAAATTAGCTGATACCCCTGGTGAAACAGTGGATTTAAGCTTTAATGCTAAAGGACTAGGGGCATCTGCTGACGCAGCAACATTTGCTAATTTAGGACTGTTATTCTCACCTGGTTTAGAATTTGGCGATCCAACAACATTTTCTCCACCTAATACCATCGAGCCCCCCATTCTCCTATCTAACCAAGTGGGTTTTGGTGGTCCACTAGGTACATTTGGCGAGGGCTGCTTGCCAGCTTGTAATTGTTGAAGTCCAATCGGGGGAATATTAGCTTCTGGCGGTGGCAGAGGCGCCGGCGGTTCTGGCATTTCAAGCGGAGGTAATCGATTTGCAATTTCTAACTGTTTAGGTGCTTCTTCTATTTTTTTATCATTGCCAGTATTAATAAAATAAATCATCACAAGGCCAGCGCCAAGCAAGGTGGCGAAACCCAGCATATCGATAAATTTACTTCTACCTTTGCGACGGTTCACAGATGGCAGTTCATCATCGATGATGTCTTCTTCAAGCACTTCTGATTGCCTACCTAATACGGGTATGTTGATATGCGTGTTGCGCGTATTTTTAATTGCGTTATTTTTCTTAAAAAACTGGTCGAAGAACCCCATTACTGCTTCTCCTTGATTACACGCTCGACACCTGGCGCTATAGTGCCTGCGCTATTATCAGCCCCACCATCAAGGTCAAAAGAATTATTGCGAATACAAACAACTGCACCACCCTTACGCAACTTTAGAGTTGGGACAACACGGTGAATAATAATTGTATTGCCTTCCACATTTGTGTTAATTAACGCTTCTTTACCCTCTGCATCAACAGAATACACGGCAGGCATATCTCGATTGTTGCTAAAGGCTAAGTAGGTAAAGCGACCATCATCACGCGCTGCTGTTGGGCTAATTTCTGGCGAGCCCGCAGACCAGTAATCATAGTTTTGCTGCTCTAACGGGATGTCTTTTTGCCCGACGTAATCCACGGCCCCATCTTTGGTTGTTTTAGAAAATTTATTTTTGATACTATCAAATCGGCGTTTAGTTTCATCTGCTTTAGCCTTTGCTGCTTTCTCTGCCGCCAATTTTACAGCTTCTTCCTCTGGGTAACGAAAAGCAACGCCATATACTAGATTAGGGTCTTTCCAGGCGGTTGAGTCTTTGGTTGATCTTGGTGCTACAACCAAAGCAAAGTTATATACGCGTTTATCTGTCACTACCGTTACGTTGGTATCGGCCTTTCTAGCTTTTGGCTTAATAAAGAGATGATTGCCACGTGGCACAATATTCCAAGCCTGATCATCACCAACTGCCACATCTTTAATTGTCTCATCATCTGCAAATTGCACATGTGTAGAAACACCATAAAAAGTGGAGAGTTTAACAACATCCAATTTATTGTAATCGATCACCCGTACCCGCGAATCATAAGGGCTCTTATTAGGTGTTATTTCAGCTATTCCCAGCATGGGCAACAACATTATTACTAATAGTAAGTATCTCAAAACAAACTCCTATTGAATTGATGGAACTGCAGGACTCACAGCCGAAGCTGCGGGTGTAGCTTCCTGCGGTCTAACTACTCTTGATGGTAACGAGTTTTCTGATATTTCTTGATCCGGATCATTTCGATACTCAACCACTTGGAATCCTAACGGATTCACTGCACGATCTTGCTCTGACATAGGTGTACCAGCGTACTGAAAGATAACAGTCGCAACCCAGTGTGTAGTCCCACTCTTAGCCCCTCTTTGGTCTTTTACTTCCTTGATATAGCGTACCGAAGCAATATTATCTTTAATAAATGAAGTGCTCTTAATCGTAATCGTAACATTTCCATCATTCCCGTAAATATTTAGAGGAGAATTGGGGTTTTTAATTGTGAGTAATTGACTATATTTTGTTTGCTCTTCAGGCGAGCTCATAATGCCCACATTTTTATAATAGTCGTTAATTAGGTTTTTAGAATATCCTTCGCGCCAGCGCACATACCATTGCACGTGGTATTTGTTCATTGCTTCATCGTAGGTCAGCTTCCCATCTTTCAAAGCACTAATAACGTCCACTGCACCTGTTGCGTTATCTACGCGAATTACATAGGGTACGGCTGTTTTTAGTGGTGATAACATGGCTAATGCAAATACTGATAAAAATGTCAGCACTCCAGCACAACTTGCAATTATCCAAGCTAATCTTTTAGATTTTTCCAGCCCTACGACTTTATCAGTCTCCCAAGATTTTGCTTCTGCTAAATAATTGGCAAAATTCTTTTTATCAACCTTCGTTACCATGCAACTCCCCTTTATTGCAACGCACAACTGCGCTAGTTTTATTTAATGCAGCGCCTTTTTTTTCTATCGCGTTTACTGGTTTAAATTCTCCCTTGCACTCCGCTGGCTTTGGCGCTGATGCACATCCCAGCAAACCTGATGCTAGAAGAAATAAAATTACCGATTTATTCATAAACCCCATCCCATTTCGCTAAAAACAGCTGCACATTTACAGCTGTTAAATACAATAAATTAATTTCCTGACGCATTTCTTTGCTCAGCCTGTATTTGCGTAGCACTTTTCCCACTTTGGCTATTTGACGATGAACCAACCAAGCTTCTCTCTTGAGGTCCACTAATTGCATAGCCACGAACTAGGGCTGCCGCGGTTGTTGGTACCTGTCTGATAACCGCCAAGAAAATACCAAGCAATGTCATTAACTCTACACTTTCTTTCAATGAAAGCGCTCCCGCAATCTTAGCAAGTGCATAATAAGAGCCAACGGTAATAAGCAGTATTGGAAACAGCAAATAAATGGTTAGAGTTAGTAATACCACTACTACTACATAGTTAACTACCTGCGCTAACCAGCCATCAAAATAGTGTTTGGTTTTCTCAAACAAAATAGTGATAAGAAAAAAAGGTCCTAGGGCTAGTAAAATTGATAAGGACATTTTCGCCACCAATAAAATGCCAGCTACTACGCCTACTATACCTGCACCTGCCACACCAATGCCCAAACCAGCTGCAAATGCAGTAGGGTCAGTTTGACCACCAACATTTGCCGCCAATAAGCCAGAATTCATTATTTCCATCACTGCTGACATTAAGCCACTTATCAACAAAATACTTAAATCTGTACCACCATATCCAGGCGGTACAATGTTTCTAAGTAAATTTAGAACCGGGTTGGGCGTTATCCATTCAATTAACTTATCCGGCATTGTCCAAAAAAACTGGATAACATAGTTGTCGTAATTTCCGATATTGATTGCTAACACTGTGATTACCGTTATCTTAAAAACTCGAATAGCAACATCATTTATCGGATCTTTAATTACGCCCCTCATCAATGCAAATCCATATAGCACCACAAAAAGAGTTAGCCAGGTATAAACGTATGGCTTAATACTTTGCATGGCATAACTGGCGTACGAAGCCATTGCCGATTGAGCAATCTGCAAAGCACCCCATAAGTTAATTAGCACCTCAAGCGAAGGCAAGCCTCCAAAAAGTGTAGCCCAGTTCATTTTCTTCCTAAAATACACTAACAACAAATTTCGTTCGAGAACACTCAAATTAGCCACTTAATGTGGTTGATTTGAGCATGAGCATCCACATACAACTAGCGAGAGTAAAACATCCCTCACTATTAGAAAATAACAAACATCAGCGGTATGAATACTCTGCTAATCCATCCCTAAATTAGATAGTAAAACTATCTAATTCAACAACAGCACATCAACATTACTCACTTAATTAATAAACCGTATATAAGGCTTTCACGCCTGCGTATGCAGCTGTAGTAGCAACACCAACAGCAGCCCGTTCCAACTCCTGAACAGGGTTTAGATCGCGATCACCTGTCTTAACATAAGCCGCTATCTCTTTTTTACGCTGCTCGTAAGAGTCGCGTTGTGATTGCTGCAATATGGCAAGCGCTGCCAATTTACTTTGCTCATTATCCAAGTAAGCTTGTTGCGCTTGAATCTGTGCCTGCAAATCCGCCATTCGTTTCAAATCGTTTTTTGCTGAATCCTTGCCAATCTCCGTTTGCAGTTCATCTAGTTTTTTAATTCGATTGTTAGCTTCCACATATGCTTCTGATGCCATACCCTGAATAACAGCTATTTCTTGAGCATTTTTTTCGGCTGCTTCATTAGATATTCTCTGAATGCTTTTCCCTATGCCGGTAATTGGGTCGTAACCGACACTTGCAGGATCCAATCTCAAGGCATTACGAATATTTGCAGAATTTGTTTGTATCGCTTTTCCAGCATAGCCAGTCCCAACCACAATGCAACCAGTGCCAGTTTCTGAACATTTGATGCTAGGGAGATATTTTTCTGGCAACTGATCTGCATAGCGATAATCAATGGTGTCTTTAGCATTTGCAGATAAAACATCCTTAGGGTCAAATGATGATGCTATGCCGCGAAGCCCTGAAGTCATGTCCGAGAACTGTTGTTTAATTTCTTGAGCTTCTTTAATTTGAGCTTGTAACTGGTTCCATTGCTTACCCCATTCACTTTCTTCCCATGCATCTTTTGCCTCCTTCCATGCATCTTCCGCCGCTTTATATGCAATATCAAATGCATTTTTTAGGGCATCTACCACAGGAATGCCTGTCGCATTAGCATTGCTTGCGCTTAACAGATACGCCACTAAAACCACTGCACTGAATTTTTTCTTCATGTGTGTTTTATTCATGTGATTCTCCTTTACGAATACGATGGAATTCAGGTAGCCATTTGTTGGGGTCTTCGCCCAGCTCTGCTACCAATTTCTCTGCTAATAACGATGTGGCTGTATTGCCTGAAAGCACAGCCAGCTCATCATCAAACCCACGCAAGTTAAGCTCTGCAACCACAGAATTTTGCCCTTGCTTAATTAAGAACTGGCGCGATTTTTCGCCCAAGTCTCTAATAATTTCATACTCACGCACCGTTAATTTAAAACCGTTGACGTAATCTTCGTAATCCGCACCTGGGTTGGGCAAGAAAATCTTTGTCGCGCTTTGCTCAATCAGCGAATGACTGATTTTTGAGGTAAGCGCATCGCGTGGCGATTGCGTAAACATCACCAAAAAGCCGTTTTGTTTACGAATGGTTTTGAGTTTGTTTTGCACCAAATCTTCAAAATATTCATCTTGCAGCAGTTTCCAAAACTCATCCATAAAGATAATCAAGCGGCGGCCATCAATGAGTTTCTCTATGCGATGGAACAGATACATAATGGTTGGCGTGCGTGTTTCTTCATTCTCGAGGAAATCCGTCACGTCAAAGCCAAATATCGGTGAGCCTTCTAGCGAAAATTTATCTTCGGCATTATCAAACAGCCAACCTAGGGCACCACCGCGACACCACCGCGAAAGTCTTGCGTGTATGCCGTTGGCATCGGTTGGGTCAAAAAACTCCAATAGCGCACCTAGGCGACGTTTAGATTGAGCTGCGCCCATGACGCCTGTGATTGCTTGATTAATTTCTTTTTCTTGCGCTGGCGTGAGCGGCATGCCCTCATGCTGTACAAGTTTTTTTACCAGCGCCTCCAAAAATACTAAGTTGTCTGGTGTAGGCGCTAATTGGAAAGGTGAGAATCCCGAAGGAACGCCATTTTTAATGGGGTAATACTTACCGCCCATGGCACGTACACCAATGGCGCCTCCCAAATCTTTATCAAACACAATAAAAGTAGCCGGGGTTTCTGGTGGCTGATTAAACTTCATGGACATAGCCAGCATGGCCATTTCTAGCACGGTTTTACCCCCGCCAGACTGACCAATCACCATGGTATTGGCTAAATCTTTATGATTTTTGTCCATACGCATTTCTTTACCTTCAGCTCGGTGAAAGTTAAAGTAATATGGGCTGCTAGACGTGGTTTTGAACATCATAACCGCATCACCCCATTGGTTATTTCTGATACGGCCAATGGGAAAATTATGAAAGCTGGAAAATCCTGCAAAATTAAGGCTAGTAATGTCACCAATCCTAATGCGATACTCAAAATTACCAGGCAGCATGGCGTAAAATGAACCAGCAATACCCATTTCTTCACGCGTCCATTTAATGCCGATATTAGATAATGAGGCGCCTGCCATATTGACGTACTCGGTTAACTGTTTTTGAGTTTTTGCGTACACCATTAAACTGATATTGTGAGCACCCATCACAAATTTGTTTGAAATCAAATCATCTAATGCGTCATGAATTGCATTTACCTGCGATTTAGCCAAATCGCCAGCATTCACCATACGCCCATGCTGACGCTGCATGCGACCTACAGCAACCGATTTGGATAAAAATGTAAATGATTGTGAAATAACAAACTCAAACGGCAAGCCTAGCAAATCATTCAACAAACCTGGCTGCGTCATTGATGGATATTCTTGAACTGCAATAACAGACGCGTACCGATTTTGCTTTACCGACTTAAGCGACATCAAGCCGCCCCTACCAAAAAATGGACGTGATGTTGTTAATACATCTCTAATTTCCGCCCTTGGAAGTGAGAATTTTTGCCATTCTCCATTAACTAGATACCCCAAAAACTCGCACAACTCTGAACACATCACGCTATTATGCTCATAACAGCCTAACATTTCTGGTTCATAGCGGAATAGCGCAGCCATCGCAGCACCGCTAACTTCGTTAATCGCTTCAAGACAATCTGCTTGTAGCTCTTCTAACTCCTCTGCACTTTTTACATCAAAAATACCTAGCCACTTGTTCACTTTAACCGGTTGTGGGCGATAGATAATGGAGAGGTAAAGCTCATTCACCAGCATGCGATCAGCTGCCATTTGTGCACGATACTTTTCGTTAAAATCGTGGCAAAAGCCAGGTGGAAAATCACCATCAGGGTATTCGTTATACTCACGACGCACTACATGCGACCATAACGCGACATGCGGCGATGCGATATTGCGCATCATGCCATTGAGCTGATTATGCCAATTATTAATGTCATCAATATCTGCACTCTCGTGTGCGGCGCCTTGCAGCTTGATGATTTGCATAAAATCACCATTTACCAGCTTGATAGTGTTCTCAGCAACATGACTGGAATAGGGAATAAATGAGGCAGCTTCCACCTCACTTTTCAATGCCTTAGCAAAACTAAACATCTCACCCATAACTTCCCTTTATCTCTTACAACAATCTAAATTTGCTTGCATATCCAGCATGAGTTTTTATTTTTTCCACTTACGCGTGGTAATTGGCGAAAAACTCGCCGCACCCCAAAAACCTCTGTTCAAACAACGCCCTATGGTTTTTGTCCAAACTTCAATCTCTGCAAAAATGCCAGGGTCTCGTGAGCTGATAACATAAAACACAGCATGCACAGGCAATACCAACAATGCATATAGAGGATTACCAACTACAATATTCATGATAGATGCAAACATCAGCTCCAAAACAAAGGCAACATAGGGTACGCCCATTATCATGGGCACCCTAGTCAATGCAACAAAGAGCAAATCTTTGTGAATTACTTTATTTTTTTCACTCATCACTCACCCTCGTTACATTTTATTGTAATTACTTCAAATAACCAGTATCAGTTATTACGATCCAGCTATCCAAGTCACAACTGTAGCTGCACCAAATATTAGCGCAATGCCTATAATTACTTTGATTGCGGTATCCCAAGCCAATTTACCAAACATTGCCATGACGCCTAACGAGACTACGCCTAATGCTGCAATAGTTCTGCCTAAAGGACCTGTTAATGCCGTTAAAATTCTATTCGCAGCCGCTTCTATATTACTTGTTCCTCCAGCAGCAGCAGCCATCACGATTGAAGGCTCAGACGCCAACAAGCATGCACCAGTAGTGACCAACACAAATTTTGCTAACCGTTGGTTTTGTTTTTGTTGCTCGCTAGATTGCATTGAGCTTGAATGAAAAGGCTTAATGCTTAAAGCCTCTTTTGTGTTTTTAATAAAATTGTTCATACGCATCACTACCATCTCCTCCAAAATTGATAGAAAAAACACTGGGAAACTTAATTTGTTTTAAATCTTCCAGTTCTTACTTCGATTTATCAACATCAGCTACCTGACTTACATTGAAGCTAATTTTGGTAAACCGCTGTAAAACTTATCTTATTGATTTTTATTATTTTTATATTATTTCTTAATAGAAACTAAAGCTTTAAATCTCTACTAGCTTTAAATCTCTACTTAGCGATATACCATGATGCTTTGCTCTTGTTTTGCTTCGCTATAAACACTGTTTGGACTAGCCTCTACTGCTTCAGCCTTTGCTGTTTTAATTTTTAACGCTGGAACATCCGCCATTACCGTACTAGCGGTCTTCACTGCTGGGCGTTTTGGCGTACTCACTAATGGTATTGGCATAATCACAGATTTTTGTGCAACCTCTGTTGGCGCCACACTGCGCGAATTATTCACCACTTTTTGCACATAGCCATTAGAAAAGCCCTTAGTGAAAGAGCCCGTGTTGTATGCAGATATTGCTGCGCCTAACGCTGCTTGCTGGCCTGGTACTCGCTTACTGGCAGAATCGTAATTCCACTTTAATATGGTGGCAGCAGCAGCAAGGTTTTTGCATGGGTCAAACGCATCTTCAATGCTTAAATTGGTTTTGCTTAAATTAACAGAATTCACCTGCCCCAAACCCATATCTATATTGTAGTTATTGGCGATTAACCATTTCGCTGTGACTGCGGCTTCATCTTTGGTGGCTGGCTGACGCTCAAGCCTGGCACCGCCATTAATGTTAATGGCCAGTGGCTTGAACTGAGATTCGGTCCTGACAATAGCTGCCATGGTTTTCGGGGCAACCCATGGCGCGCATTCGGCTACTAATGCGTTAAAATCCATGCTAAGCTAAACCCTTGCTAACATAGGTCGCACGGCTGCGATCAACAGCCAAAGTTGCTATCACTTTCCTCACCAAGAATATCCTCCCAACAAATAAAAGCATTTATAGTATTTTTTGCGCTTATATTTTTTATTGCATTTTCACAACACTTAAGTTATTAGTCATTAAATATAAAGCTAAACTTCGCGTACACTCTCCAATATAACAGAGAAGTATAACCATTAAGTTTTATAAAATTAATTAGCTCCACGCAACCATCGTAATCGTACTACCCAACCGAGCTATTGACAACCTTAAATTTTGAAAAACTACAATTTATTGTGACATCTCAAAAAAAATGAGTGGCCAAAACCAAATTAAACCTAATTTAGTGGAAAAATCATTACGATTCCGCTAAACACATACAATTTTAAATTGCTAAAATAGCATGATTAGTAGTACTCTATAGCTTGGCTGTAAAACTAGGCGACTAGGTGTTTAAACACTGGTTTGTGTTTTCATTTTCTAATTACATGGAAGTATGAATATCCTGTGAAATTCATTAATCATGAACACTCCAGCGATAAATTTAACTTGATATATAAATCTACTAAGGTGAATGCAAATGAAAATTTTTAGATTCATAGGGAGTGTGTTTTTATTCCTAGTGTTAAATTCAGCGAAAGCTGATGACGGTTTGTTAGAAGGCATTGAAAAATTAGCATGTGAAGCAAAGGTATGTTTAACTGCACCCGACCCCTCCAAGATTAGTGAGTGTGCACCATCAATAGAAAAATATAACGCCTTACTGGCTATCTCTGGTGGCACCGCCTCAGCTTTTTTAGCGAAATGTCCCATGGTGGAGAATTGACCATCATCCGAAGTAATTAAGATGTGTAAAGCAAAATTTATGGCCCGGCCCTTTGAAAACAACGAGCATCGTTAGAAATTTACGATTTTTCTGTAGGCGCAAGTAACACGTATTTTAGGGAGTTCATAACCCGGGTTCAGGGTTCGCCGCCTCCGCCCATCTTTAATTCCTTCAAATAAAAACTATAAGCGTTATTACACTGGATCCGGTTGTGTGCAATTAATATGAAGGGCCAAATGCCTTAGCCAGCAAACAACCCAGCACGGTGAGCATGTGCGAGGTTATTGACATTTGAATTTGAACAATACGGACAGATTTATTGCTTATGACGGCAAAGATGTTGCGTGGTGATTATACCGATCAAAAGGCGCGCACTCTTCCAGCTCGTTGGTATAAGCGGCGATTCTTTTTGCTTCGCGCGCCAAAAATTGTTTAATGATTGCCTCGTAATCTTGATGAGAGATTTTGTGATACGAACAAGTGGGGGCGGCTCAAAGCCGTGTGCGAGTTTGTGCTCACCCTGTGTGTCGCCTTCAAAAAATTCTATTTTTTCTACAATACAAAACTGGTGTGCCAGGTAATAACACGGCTCGAAATGCTGGCTAGAAACAAACTGCGCGGGACCTCAATAACGGCCATACGGCGTAGTGTGTTTGTAAATATTGAGCGCACTGGCAATGGATTCCGTCGGAAGCCAATGTGAAAACGGTAGGATTCTGAATGTTCTTGCAAATATTATTATCTCTATAAATGAGGAAACAGAGATGTTGAGATCTATCAATAAAAATATCCTTACTGGCCTGATTACGCTCTTGCCGGTGGTGCTAACGCTATATTTGCTCTACTGGTTTGTGGTGACAACGGAGTCCCTGCTTGGGGATGTGATCCGCACTCTGGTGCCGGAAGATCTGTACAGGCCTGGGATGGGGGTGGTTGCCGGTCTGATGGTGGCCTTCTTTGTGGGACTGCTTATGCATAGCCTTATTGCGCAGCGTTTGTTTTCCGGAGGTGAAAGGATCATCTATCGGCTGCCATTGATTAAATCAGTGTATCTGTCGATTCGTGATCTGCTGGATTATTTTTCGTCCGAAAAGAAGAAAGAGTTCGAGCAGGTTGTCGCGGTGAAGTTTGGGGAAACCGGTATGCAGGCGGTTGGACTTGTCACCCAGACCGACATGAACCACATGCCAGCGGATTTCAGACAGAAAGACAGTTTGCTGGTCTATTTCCCCATGAGTTACGGGATCGGCGGCTTTGTCGTGCTGGTTCCGCGCAGTGCCACACGACGCCTGAACATGAGCATGGAAGATGCGATGCGCTTTACGCTCACCGCGGGGGTAACCGGTGGACAGAGCTCAAACAGCGATGACGAATAGTCTTTATTCATTGTACTGGACCGGCCATGTTGTTACGTTTGGCTGCTGACAGCGTCCTCTTGTTTCATCTGGCTTTCATCCTGTTTGCACTTCTGGGTGGCGCAATGACGGTATGGCGGCGCTGGATCCCCTTTATCCATCTTCCAGCCGCCGCCTGGGGATTCTTTGTTGAGCTTACGGGCCGAGTCTGTCCGCTCACGTATCTGGAGAACTACTTTCGCATCAAGGCGGGGCAATCTGGCTACACGGAGAGCTTCGTCGAACACTATCTGCTGGACATCATCTACCCTACTGGCCTCACACGAGAGGTTCAGTTCACACTTGCCGGCGTGGTCGTCATCGTCAACATCGCAATCTATGGCTGGCTGTTCTCTCGCCGGCGTGCAGGGCACGTCTAAAGACACCAAACCTTTCCGTCGGGCAAAAACAAAAACGGCTTACATCGCTGTAAGCCGCATTATTATTGGTAGGGCGTGCGAGGATCGAACTCGCGACAAACGGATTAAGAGTCCGCTGCTCTACCAGCTGAGCTAACACCCCATTATTTGTAACTTCTGCATTAAAACATTTATGCAAGCACAATTATAAAACAAAAAGCCTAGTCATTTCTGACTAGGCTTTATATTTGGTAGCGTGCGGGGATCGAACCCACGACAAACGGATTAAAAGTCCATACCAGAAATCCAACATTTAATTGGCTTACAAGGCTAGTTTAGTTCCTCAAAATCTCGTTTTTCAAACTATTTACACTAAGTAGGCACGTGGTTCTTTCTATTTTTGCGGAACAAAATTTCGTTACTTAAATGCATATCATTTTCGCAAACTAGCACAAAAAACTGCCATTAAATCGGTTCAAAAATCAAAAATGCACTCAATTGCCTAATCTGCTATACCGCTGTGTAATATTGAATCAAACAAATCCATATATTGCTTTATGCCTTGTTCGATGGTGTAGCAGTCTATGATTGTTTTTCGGGCTTCTTGTCGCATTTTTAGATATTTCTTGGGGTTATCTAAAAGATTATCCACAGCATCCGCAATCTCAGTGGGTGTGAAGAAATCCACTAATAAACCATTTTTGCCATGCTTGATGACTTCACGCACTGGCGGGGTATTAGAAGCAATCACCGCGCACTCTGTTGCCATCGCTTCTAACATCGACCATGACAGCACAAAGGGCACTGTTAAATAGATATGTGCAGAGGATATTTGCAGTAATTTTAAGTAATCTAGATAAGGCACACGGCCTAAAAAATGCACTCTGCTCTCGTCAACAGTGACTTCTTTGAGCATTTTTTGACGCCAAGTTTCACCTTTGGGAAGTTTTCTGCCATAGCTTATTTCATCTCCACCAATGATGATAATTTGAGCGTTAGGTCGTCGTTGACAGGTAACTTCAACTGCTCGCATCCACTGATGAAATCCTCGATATGGCTCTAAGTTGCGGCTAACATAGGTAATAACTTCATCCGTTTTGGTTAATGTTGCACCATTGGGTAATGTGTAGCTGGCGTTATCATTCGGTTTGGCTAGCTCAGTATTAATACCTTCATGAATAAGATTTAATTTGTATTGAAACTCTTTAGGAAAGGTGCTTTTTTGAAATTGTGTTGGGCAGATACCTGCATCCACTGCTTCCAGGCTGAGTAAATGGGTGGCGTTTTTATTGCGTATTCTTAATACATCGTCAAAAGCCTGTGGGAATTCAGGATCAAAGTCGGTATCTGCGCCATAGGCATGATAGTAAAACTCAAAGAATCCGATGAGTTTAGTTTGTGGAAATACATCTTTCACATACAAGGCTTCACCCCAGCCTGCATGCGCCACCACAATATCAGGTTGAAAGCCCCTTTCTTTTAGTTTTAATAACGCCTTGGCGACTGCCTGACCATTCAAGGTATGTGCCTCTAGCGGTCTGTTGTAGTGATGCGTATGTGGACTGGGTATTCTTACAGGTTGATATTGTAGGGTTTCAATACCCGCTAGCTTGGGGGCATGCGGCTGGCACAATGCCATGACTTGATGCTTTGGATCTTGATTGAAATGTTCTGCCAGATGGCGGAATTGCCCAGGAAAGTTCTGGTGAATAAACAGGATGCGCATGAATACGTTTTACTAGACGTGTTGCGTTTAACGCTCTCTACCTGCCTCATGAAATGCCTTGGTCACGGGTGAGAGTAAATATTGCATCACAGTTTGGTCGGCAAGTTTGATTTCGGCAGCAACTTGCATACCGGGTGTAAGGTGAAGTTTTTCTTGTTCAATTTCGAGGTTTTGTTTGTCGAGCTGAACAATGGTGCGATAAGCCAGTTGTGTGTTTGATCCCAATGTGTTTTGTGAATTATTAGCTTGGTTGTTTTGATTATTGTTTGAGTTTGATTTATCTGTTGCATCCGCGCTCACTTGCAGCACTTTACCATCGACCATGCCGTACTTCTGGAAAGGATAAGCCATCAGTTTGAGCTTCACAATTTGTCCTTCATGTACAAAGCCTGCGTCTTCGTTCTTCAGCCAGACTTCGGCTTGCAAGGCTTCGTTATTCGGCACCAGTGTCATCAGCACGGTACCTGGCGAGACAACTGTACCTGGGGTATGCGTGGCTAAATCCTTGACGATGCCTGCTTGTGGTGCTTTTAGTTCGAGTAGGCTGTTTCTATGCGATTGTTTCGCCCATTCTTGTTCTAAGCGTTGGTGTTCAGCATAGATCGCGACACGGTCAGCTTCCAGCTTTTGGCGATAATCGGATTGAATCTGATTTAATCGTTTTTGTGATTGCGCGATACTGGCTTGCAGGCTCTTTGCGTTATATTCTTGCGCACGCAGGTCTTGTTCTTTTTCGATACGGTCGCGTTGTTTTTCTTGTCCCATCAATTTACCTGCAAAGCCATCTTTCACCAGTTTGTCGTAAGCAGCTTCCTGCGCCTGATAGCTGGGTAGGGTTTGTTCGAGTTTGTGCTGTATCTCTTTGGTGGCAGCGAGGTCACTATAGGCTTTTTGTTGGGAGGCCTGCTCAGAAGCAATGTCATCTTCCAGGGCACGGCGATTGGATTGATATTCCGCATAGATACGATTAAATAGCTCAACCGAGTCAGTAGAATCTCGTTTCAAGGGTTTGCCCGAGAGTTCCGCTTCAATACGGCGTAGTTCAAGTGCTTTATGCTGGAGTTCATTTTGTATCGATTTGCTATCCGCTTCCGACAGATTGGCATCCATGCGAATGAGAAGCTGGTCTTTTTCTACATGCTGGCCTTCTTTGATGGCAATTTCACGCACGATGCCTGCTTCAGAGGGTTGAACAATTTTAAGGTAACTTACTGGCACCAGCTTGCCTTCTGCTACAGACACAATATCTAAACGTCCAAAAATCGCCCATAGCAACAAAGCTAAGAATAGAATCAGCACACCACGAAGTACCATACGTGGTAAAGGCGAAGGCGGACGATCCTGCACGCCTAGGATGCCCGGTGCAAAATCAAACACATCCTGCGGTGGGGATGTGTTTGACGTTGAATTCTGACTTGAAGCTATATCAAGAAAGCCCATGAAGATTTAACCCCATAGACTTGCTTGAGACCAAAGTTTAATTTCGTAGTGTTTCATATACGTTGACTTACCCCAGTTTCACCAACTCAGCTTGCCACACCGTTGGGTTGTTCAGCGTTTGTGCTGTTTGACCAAGGCTGGCTGCTGCAATTACACTTTGTGCATTAAGTGAACCCATGCCAGTGAGGTTGC
>JBAVIP010000058.1:0-59129 GCA_049687015.1 Methylotenera sp.
TGAGTATAATAAAACAGTTGGTTTTTGCATTATGCGTATGCTGCGGCATGACTTCCTTGGCGCATGCCAGAGCGCCTGATGAATCGCGGGGTGAATTGCTTTATTCAACACACTGCAATACGTGTCATACCTCGGTAATTCATTGGCGTGAGCAGAAGCTGGCGACTGACTGGAAAAGCCTTAAAGCGCAGGTAAGCCGTTGGCAGGTCTATGCCAAGCTAGGTTGGCGTGAGGAAGATATTGTCGATGTCGCACTGTATTTGAATACTCGCTATTACAAATTTTTGAGTACTGAACCAAAAGCTTTGTCGCAGCGTAAAGAAACCAGACAGACCCTACGTGAATATTAATGTCTGAATTAGATATAAAGTGAACAGGAAAATATAATCGTTGTTAATTTGTTCGAATTATTAGGAGAAACACATGCAAAGCCCGTTAAAACTCACTATTCATGGAGTTGATCACTCAGAAGCGCTGGAAACGCGAATTCGCGCCAAAGTGGAAAAGCTGGAGGAATTTTTTGATCATATTACATCCTGCCGTGTGGCGGTTGAAATGCCGCACAGGCATAGCCAGCAGGGTAAACAGTTTAGTGTGCGCATTGATATTGGCGTGCCGGGCAACGAGATTGTAGTGACCCGAGACCATGCCGAAGATGTTTATGTTGCCTTGCGCGATGCCTTCGATGCGGCAATACGCCAACTTAAGGACTACGTTCGCAAACTGCGCGGTGAAATCAAGAAGCACGAACCAAAGCGTATACGGGAAACTGAAGAATCAGAAGAAGCCGCAGATGAGGATACAGGCGCTTAGAATGAAGCCACTTCGGTGGATTTAGCATTCCATGCGAACATTATCAAGCAAATAAAAAACTTTAATTAAAGAATAATGAACGGGGAAATATGATGACAAACATTACCAAGAATCAAATTGATATGCTGCAAGGCCTAATGGAAGCAGAGCTTGCCCGATTGGTCGATGAAACGCAGGACGAGATGAATCCTGAATTAAAAGCAAGCATCAATGATATTGATGGAGGTGCTGCTGATGTTGACGATGAAGCGGTTGCTGACACTATCGTTGATACCGACAATGCGATTATTGGCCTGCACTTACAACATGCGCGTGACCTGAACACAGCGCTGGACCGCATCCAGGCGGGCGTTTACGGCATATGCATTGATTGCGGTGAAGATATTGGCTTCGAGCGGCTTTCTGCCTACCCAACAGCAAAACGCTGCATTAAATGTCAGAGCCTGCATGAAAAAACGTTTACGAGTGAACCTACGCCTTCATTTTAGTGATTTTTCTACAAATTCATCACTAATACGGCGGCACCATGAATTTTGCCTAACCTTAATTGATTTAGCGCTTCGTTAGCGGAACTCAATGGAAACGTTTCCACTTCGGTGCGTATTCCGATTTTTGGCGCCAGTGCCAGAAATTCTTCACCATCCTGACGGGTAAGATTGGCGATGGAACGTACTATGCGCTCGCCCCAAAGTACAGAGTAGGGGAATTGCGGGATATCACTCATGTGAATACCCGCACATACGACTGTGCCGCCTTTGATAGTATGGCTTAGTGCCTGCGGAACCAGCGCTCCCACCGGAGCAAAAATAATGGCCGCATCCATTTCTTCCGGCGGCGGCATGTTTGAGTCTCCAGCCCAATCGGCGCCAAGTTCAATAGCAAAGTGTTGGCCGTCAATATCCCCAGGCTTGGTAAAAGCAAAGACCTTGCGGCCTTGGTAATGCGCTACTTGAGCAATGATATGCGCCGCTGCCCCAAAACCATAAATACCCAGCCGCTTTGCGTCACCAGCGGCCACCAGAGCGCGGTAACCTATCAAGCCAGCACATAGCAACAGTGCGGCCTCTGCATCAGAATAGATGTCTGGTATAGGAAAGCAGTAGCGCTGGTCTGCTACCGTATATTCAGCATAACCGCCATTCAGGGTATAGCCCGTAAACAGCGCGTTGTCACATAGATTCTCATGCTTGGTTGTGCAGTAACTACAATGGCCGCAGGTGTGGCCAAGCCAGGGCACCCCCAGACGCTGGCCAACAGTAAATCGCTGCACTTTTTGCCCTTTATCCGCGACGACGCCGACGATTTCATGGCCTAAAATAAGCGGATATTTTGGGTTTGCAAGCTCGCCATCCACTACATGCAAATCGGTACGACAGACACCGCAGGCATGTACTTTCAATAATACTTCGTTTTCTTTTGGTATCGGAATCGGCAATTCAGCTGGTCGCAACGGGCTGTTAGCCGAATCCAGCAGCATGGCCTTCATTTGTGCCTCATGGCAATACCAATTGCCTCAATCGATATGCCAAGTGTTACTAACAGGACACCTGGCCAGGCTTCGGTAGCCAGAAAAATCATGGCTGCACCCAATATCACAAGCAGTGCCACCAGAAAACGCCTTGTGCTTTGCTTGTTTATCATGAGAAACCTCAGCGACTCCAGTAAACGCGCACCAGGTTTTCGCCTGAGACGTGGTCTACCTTTAGCTCACCCTGGTAAGCATGGCGTACAGCTTCGCCAATGCCACGCGCGAGGTGGGTATCCGTTGTTGTTACCAACATAGCGCCTTCCTGATTTTCTATCGCTATGATGCGTTTGAGTGGATGTTCGGCACGCTCATGTTCTGCGTGGTGCTGTATTAATCGCCTGATTTCTTCACAGTGGGCATCAAAAAAGGGGCCTTTCAATGTGACGAACCCAGATGGGTGTTTGTCATTCATGCGGTGACAGGCAGGGCAAGTTTCCTGATCTGCATCGGCAGAGGTTTCTATCCATTGCCAGCGTCCTTCATGATACACGGCGCCACATTGCGGGCAGACCGTTGGCTCGGATAATTTGCCTTTACTTTTGTAGGCATCGACATCCTGCTCAAAAAGCGGGCGGTCGTGGCTAACTGCGTGAACGCCTGATGGTGTTTTATTGATACTCATGATGTGTTTCCTTTCGTTTCGGGTTTATTTTCATTTTCTAACGTCTTTTACTGGCTTCATTTTTCTGTTCACGAGCCACTAGTTTACTGAGCGCGCCAAACTCCTTTGCCAGTAAAAGCAGCAAATCATCCAGTGTCACAATGCCCATCAGGCTGCCGCCGTCATCAACAACAGGTAAGCGCCTTACCCCTTTACCGGTCATGAGCTGGATAGCCTCTAGCACGCCCACGCTATCCTTTACCACGGCGAGGCTGGCTACCATGATGTCGCCGACAGTAATGACGGCAGTATCAAGCTCTGTTGCAACCACCTCTATAACCACATCACGGTCGGTTACAATGCCGATAGGAACCGTCACATCTTTGCGGTTTTCAATCACAACTACATCGCCTACATGGTACTGACGCATCAGCATGGCCGCATGCAGCACAGTCGCATCTCGCTGCACAGTGATCACTTCACGATTACATATTGCTCCAATTGTCATGATGGTTCTCCTTGTTATTCAATTGATTTTTTTGACACATAAAGATCGCGCCGGGTCAGCGGCAGATTCGGCATTCCATCCACTTTGCGCTCGGCCAGTATCTGGTAAATGCCCGTCGCGCCCTGTTCGAACTGCATGGCGCTACCCGTCATATATAGCCGCCAGATACGGTAAGTCCGTTCGCCAACCAGACGAATGGCTTCTTCACTCTTTGCATCAAGACGGTTTACCCAGTGCCGCAATGTGAAAGCATAGTGCGGCCGCAAGCCTTCCACATCAAAAATTTCAAATTTCGCATCCTCCATGCGACGCTGAATATTGCTTACGATATCCAGCTCGCCATCGGGGAAAACATGACGGTTGATGAACTGGGTAGAAGTGCTGTGACCCCAGTCAGGCTCAGCCGAAGTAATGCCGTGATTTAGAAACAGGCCACCGGGCTTTAATACCTGATGTACGATTGAAAAATATTCCGGCAGATTTTTCAGACCGACATGTTCAAACATGCCAATGCTGGACACTTTGTCATAAGTGGCTTCACGGGGAAGGTCGCGGTAATTGCGCATTTCGATCGTGACCTGGCCTTCCAGCCCTTGTCTTTTCACTTCTTCGCTTGCATGCTCAAATTGATTGCGACTCAGGGTGATGCCATGCGCGCGAACGCCGTAGTGCTTGGCTGCCCAACAGACTAGCGCCCCCCAGCCGCAACCGATATCAAGATAGGACTCACCTTCCTGTAAACGCAATTTTCGGCAGATATAATCCAGCTTGTTGCGTTGTGCAGCCTCTAAATCCTGCCCGGGGGTTTCAAAATAAGCGCAGGAGTACACCATCTGATCATCCAGCCAAAGCTTGTAGAATTCATTGGAAACATCGTAATGAAATGCAATCGATTCAATATCATTCTGACGCATGGTATTGGCTGGTTTTCTTGCCTTTTTCCGTGGCCTGGACTTTTGATTGCCGAGTGAAAGCGCACGGAAAACCAGCAATAGCTTTTCCTGGAAGGGTAGTTTTAAATCTTCCAGATAATAGCGCAAGCCCATTGCGGCATTAAAGTCACCCGCGACCTCAACCGCTCCGTCAAAATAGGCTTCGGCCAGACGAATCGGGTCATGGAACAGCACCAGGTCGCGCAACACATGAGCAGCGTGAAAGGTCAGCGTGAATGCAGAAACGCCATTTCCGATTTGCAGCACACTGTTATCCCAAAGTTTAATCGTAAACGCACCTTCATATCCCTTAAATATCCTGCGCAGGATAAGGTGCGCCGTATGCGTGCTTTCTCTCTTTTGATTATGCCTGTTATGCATCACTTGCGCTGTCATCGTTCATCTCCTCAGATTCTCGTTGTTTATGACATCACCACCTGTGTGTTGTTTACTTGTGTATTGTTTAGCATTTCCATGTCGTTTTTATTTGGGCGAATAGTCGCCATCAGGCCTGAAATTAGCCTTGCAATCTCGGCTTCTTCGTCGGCAGGGATCACTAAAACCGGTTTGGAAGAGGGCTTATTTAATCTTGTTGAATGTGCCTGATTGGCCTCTTTATTCAGGCCGAATCCAAGAAACCCCAGCGGCTCGCAAATCAGTGCACGTACCTGGGCAGAATGCTCACCGATGCCGCCAGTAAAAACCAGGCCATCGATGCCGCCGGACTTGGCGGCGTAGCTGCCAATTGCACCACACACCTGACGCGCGAAATATTCCACTGCGAACCGGGCGCTCTTGCTGCTGCTTTTCACCAGCGCGGACATTTCGCTATCTTCGCCATCTGACAGCGCTAGCAAGCCCATCTGCTCATAAACCAGTGTGGATAGTTCAGCATCGTCATAGCGTTTGGCGAGCTCCAGCATGACGCCAGGATCGAGATCGCCGCTGCGGGTTGCCATGGGAATGCCGCCAGCTGGCGTATAACCCATGCTGGTATCCACCGAACGCAGGTTTTTTAGCAGGCACAGGCTGGCACCATTACCGAGATGCGCCACCACGATGCGGTCTTGTGCAGCAGCGCCAAGGAACTCGGGCAGCTGCTGTGCGACATGAGCATAATTAAGGCCGTGGAAGCCATAGCGGCGTAATTTAAGTGCTTGCGGGATCGGCAGGCGGTAGGCCATCTCCGGCAATGTGGCATGAAAGGCCGTGTCAAAGCAGGCTATCTGCGGCACGTTAAACCGTGCGGCGCACAAATCCACGCCCAGCAGGTTAACAGGCATGTGCAATGGCGCGAGATAAGTAATGCTCTCCAGCCGTGCACGCTCATCCGCGTCGATGAGGCGCGCCGCATCGGTAATTTCTCCGCCGTGCACGAACCGATGGCCGACCACTGTCGGTTGCGCGCCGCTTAAATCACGCATCAAAGCATCAAATGCCTCGGCATGCTGACAGCCGCTCTGGCACGCGTAGCGAAAGTTCTGCCGCTCGCCGCCGGACAAAAACAAACTCGCCTTAAGGCTGGATGAGCCGCTATTGATGGTGAGTATGCTCAATTTGTCCATTAATTTGATCCTACATTTGACCAAACCCAGTTATCTTCTTCGGGCAAATCCACACCGTATTCATAGGCATAGTTACGGCATTCAATCTGCCGGTTGCGCAGCTTCTCCTGCACATGTGCGCCAATCGTCTGCAGGGCGGGGATGCGGTTGATCGCCGCAATGGCCAGGCTGAAGCGATCAATTTCGTTCTGAATCGCTAGTTCCAGCGGTGTGTTGATGCTGCCTTTTTCCTTGTAGCCGCGCACATGCAGATTGTCGTGATTGGTGCGGCGATAGGTCATGCGGTGAATCAGGTAGGGGTAGCCGTGAAAATTGAAAATAACCGGCTTATCAACAGTAAATAAGCTATCGAAATCGCGGTCAGAAAGACCATGCGGATGCTCATTTTGAGGCGTTAATTTATACAAATCTACCACGTTGACAAAACGTATTTTGAGTTGTGGAAAGTGTTCGCGCAGTAACAAAGTGGCTGCCAGGGCTTCCTTGGTGGGGATATCACCAGCGCATGCCATCACCAAATCTGGTTCGTCACCTGCATCATTGCTGGCCCATTCCCAGATGCCGACACCCTTGGTGCAATGCTTGATGGCTGCATCCATATCCAGATACTGCAAATGTTTCTGCTTATCGCAGACGATGACGTTGATGTAATCGGTGCTGTTCAGGCAATGATTGGCTACGGATAGCAGGCAATTTACATCAGGCGGCAGATAGATGCGCGTGACCTCCGGGCTTTTATTCACAACGATGTCGAGAAAGCCCGGATCCTGATGGGTAAATCCATTATGATCCTGCCGCCAGACGGTGGAAGTAATCAGCAGGTTGAGCGAAGAAACCGGGGCGCGCCAAGGCACTGCCTTGGACATGGCGAGCCACTTGGCATGCTGGTTGAACATGGAATCTATCA
Source organism: Methylotenera sp. (assembly GCA_049687015.1). GTDB lineage: Bacteria > Pseudomonadota > Gammaproteobacteria > Burkholderiales > Methylophilaceae > Methylotenera_A. The sequence continues at coordinate 6,855 of JBAVIP010000058.1, forward strand.
CGTGCACAAACGATTCGTAAGTCGAGAAGAAACCATGGCGGCCAGTCAGCAGGTAGCCTTCCAGCCAACCTTCAACCGTGTGCTCAGACAGCATTTCCATCACGCGTCCATCGGGCGCGAGTTCGCCGCCATCCGCATCTTCCGGCAAATAATCTGCCAGCCAGGTTTTTTTGCTGACTTCATAAACATTATCCAGCTTGTTCGAGCTGTTTTCATCCGGCCCAAATACACGGAAGTTATGCATATTGAGATGCATGATGTCACGCAGAAACTTGCCCAGTGGACGCGTGTTTTCTGCACTTATCTTGCCAGGCTCGGCCAGTTCAAGCGCATGATCGCGGAAATCCGGCATACGCAAGGCTTTGCGTAACAAGCCGCCGTTGGCATGCGGGTTAGCGCTCATGCGACGGTTGCCTTTGGGGGACAGCGCCTTGAGTTCCGGCCGCAACTGTCCGTTTTCGCTGAACAATTCCTCCGGCTTATAGCTACGCAGCCAAGCTTCCAGCTGTTTCAAATGTTCCGGATTTTCCTTCACCTTGCCCAGCGGCACCTGATGAGCGCGCCAGAAACCTTCTACCTTATGGCCATCCACTTCCTTGGGGCCAGTCCAGCCTTTCGGGCTGCGCAGCACAATCATCGGCCAGCGCGGGCGGGTCGGCTTGCCACTGGCACGGGCGGTTTCTTGTATGCTTTTAATCACTGCAACACATGCTTCCAGCGTTGCAGCCATCGTCTGATGCATGGTCGCGGGATCGCTGCCTTCAACGAAATAGGGCGTCCAGCCATAACCGATAAACAGGTTTTCAAGTTCTTCGTGCGAAATGCGCGAAAGGATAGTCGGGTTGTTGATCTTGTAGCCATTGAGATGCAGGATTGGCAGCACCGCGCCATCGCGGATCGGGTTAAGAAACTTGTTGGAATGCCAGGAAGTCGCCAGCGGACCGGTCTCAGACTCGCCATCACCCACCATCACCGTGACTAATAAATCAGGATTATCGTAAGCGGCGCCGAAAGCATGTGAAATGCTGTAGCCCAGTTCTCCGCCTTCGTGGACCGAGCCTGGCATCTCTGGCGTGCAATGGCTGCCTATGCCGCCAGGAAACGAGAACTCCTTGAAAAACTGACGCAGGCCTTCTTCATCCTCACCCTTGTTGGGGTAGACCTCGCTGTAAGTGCCTTCCAGATAGGCCGGTCCCAGCACGCCCGGCGCGCCGTGGCCGGGGCCTGCAAGAAAAATAGCATTCAGGTCGTACTTGTTAATCAGGCGGTTAATATGGATGTAGGCGAAGCTTAAGCCCGGGCTCGAGCCCCAATGTCCAAGTAAGCGCTGCTTGATATGTTCCGGCCTGAGCGGTGCTTTTAATAATGGGTTGTCGCGCAGATAAATCATACCCGCTGCCAAGTAGTTACAGGCACGCCAATAGGCGTCGATAGCCTGGAGTTCTTTGTCAGTAAGCGCAGAAGATGTCAGAGTGTCATTCATGTTTGGTTACCGTATTAAGCTGCACAATCAAGAATGTTTCCTATCTGCCTGACTGTCTCTTACCACTAAGACGGGCACAGGACTCGTCCGTATGATAGTTTCAGCATCGCTTCCCATCACCAGGCGCTCAACCCCGCGCAAGCCATGTGTCCCTATCACGATTAAATCGGCCGGCCATTCCTTAGCATGATTAACTACAAATTTAGAGACACGCGCCCCAATGGCTTCAATCATTTGCGAGTCAGATGCCACGCCAGCTTTTTGTGCAGCCGCTTCCGCCTTTTTCAGGACTTTATTGCCATTTTTACGCAAGATGTCATCGATGTTGACGACATTAAAATCTCCGGTTGCATCAATTATCGGAAAGTACATATCGATTACATGTAAAAAGCGTAGTTTGGAATTCTGCTCTTTTGCAAGCTTGATCGCTTCGGCCATGCCGCAGTTGGATGTTGAGCTGCCGTCTACGGGACAAAGAATTTGTTTGTACATAAGGATGTCCTTCCAAAAAGTGTGCTTCCAATATATAGGGTAATCATGATAGTTGACCGCTTGCAGCGGTGGGGAATCTTGCTAAAACAACAGGGGTTTTTCTCACAACAGGTGCGGTTTCATTTGCCGGATACCCCAAAATAATGGGGGCAACAACAGAATAATAATCTGGGATATTCAGCTTAACCTTTACCTCTGGCATATTCAAAGCGGGCAGGGCGCTACCAATAACACATGTTCCCAAGCCCATAGCGCAGGCTGCCAGCATCAGGTTCTCTGCGGCCAGCCAGCAATCCGCTTCGTAAAAAGAGGCCGAAGTTTTGCCGCAGATAAGAATAAGCGTATTGGCATCATAAAAAATGTTGAAATCCGGCTTATCGAAAATCTCTGACAAATGCTTAGAATGCTCTTGCGCGTGCTGGTTAACTTCTGCAAGAAATAACGGTTTGGCCTGATCCGACAGTTTCAGTAATAGCGGCCTATCCTGAATAACGACAAAGCCCCATGATTCTTGATGAATGGCAGTGGGCGCGCGCACGGCTGCTTCGAGAAGGGTGCGAATAGTCCCAATATCTACTTGCTGTGCTTTATAGCTACGCACAGAGCGTCTTGCTAATATCGCCTCGAAAATGGTCATTTCTAATTTAGGTAATTGCATAGTTAGATTACCCTCTAATGAACTGCTTATTTTACATAACAGTTTTTGCACAGTAGCAAGAATTTGATTTTCAGGTAATCCGCGCGAACACGTATATTGATAAAAAAACAACGTAAATAGCGCATGCCATTAATGATAGATTTGGCACCCGTGCGGTGGTTTATCGAAAACGATTCACTAATATAATGGCATGAGCGCTAATAAAACCAGGCTGAGCGCGAAGTAAGCGAGCGCTGGTGCCATAAGCTGTTTAATGTTCATGCGATGATGACATCTTCAACTGGTCGGCGCAGACTGTGTGGGGTCATTGGGCCGTTGCCATAGCGAACGATTAAATGCACATGCTGCTGCGGCACGCCAAGCCAGGCGTGTAGTTGCGGTCGCAGACGGTGCACCTCGATGGGCTGGTTAATGAAGGCATTGCGCACATTGAGTGCGGTTGCCTGCAATGCAAAGCGCTCGTAAGCGCGGCCTGCGGCAACCCAGCTTGCTTTGTCGTCGCGCTCACTGACAAAAGCGATGATGCCGGAAGAGCTGCGGATCGCTCTGGCATCGATGTCAGCCTGTTTCTTTCCAGATGAAATCAAACTAAAAAGCCTGCGACCTAGCCAGCCAGGGATTGCAGGCTGCCCACTGACTTCACCTGCCAGGCCGTCACCAGTAGTGATTGCATCGGCAGGATTGAACCGAACCCAGTCACGCAGCTCTTTAACGAAGGCAGGGTTGTCAAACTGTGCAATGTTTCCTTGATGCACATATTCGAGCATTCCTTCCATTTGTTGAGAAGACTGCAACAGGAAGGGTGTTATGCCATGGGATGTTGCAGCATTGATTATGGACGTTTGTGTGGGCGCGGCAATAGGTTTGCCGTCATACGGAATACGGCTGCAGCCGCGATTAATGATTGCAGCAGATAAGTTATCCAGCTTAGTTTCTACTGAGTACTCTAAGTAGATGACAACCGCATCTTGCGCAGGGTCGAAGTGCGCCTCAGCATCAAAACCATCAGCTTCTGCTGCCTGCACTAGATTTTCGGTAGCACAGCCTAAACTCTTAAATAAATGGCTATCATCGGGGTCAACCGCTGGGCAGCGTCGCTTATAGTCAGGGAAAATAGTGATTGAATTATTGCCCAATCGAAACTTCCAGGGCTGTGAGTTGTGGCTGGATGCAGCCAGTGTGGCCATTCGTACCCATTCTTTGCTTCGTTCAGTGATGTTTGACGAAGGCGCGCTTTTGGGTCGCCAGATCCTGTCCGCTGCGACTTGGTAGTTGCTGTCGATTGCTAGGGCAGGCGCCGCGGGTACACTAACTGCCAGCGCGGCACATGTTTTTAAGAACTGGCGTCGATTGGTAATGGCGTTTCCTTTCGATTATTGAGCGTCATTAACCATCTGAATGGTCTTTGCTTCAACTTCTTTCGCCACTTCAGTCAGTGCAGCATCCTGTGATAACGCAGAGAGCATTTGCCCTGGCTTAATCAGGCCGATTTTTGTTTTGCCTTGCTCTGTGAATACGGAGATGCGGCAAGGTAACGCCATATTGAGGCGCATATCGGTCGATAACACTTTTGCGGCCTGACCTGGGTTGCAAACCTCAAAAACCTTGCATTCTTCTGAAAATGCAATGCCTTTGCTGCGCAGTGTGGCGCCCAAGTCATGAATATGCAGCACGCCGAAACCATGGTGTTTAACCGCGGATTCAAGGTCAGTCGCCGCCTGGCTGAATGATTTACTGGTTTCAACAATGTAGTACATAGAATTCGCTCCTAATTTTAATAACACTATTCGGCTTAAGTACAATCTAAGCCGAAAGTAAAATGTAACAAGAATTCGAGCAGCAGGTTATCCGCGCTAACACGTATATCAATCACCAGAAAGTCAGGGCTACAATCATTTTGCAAGTTTTAGATTGTTGGAAATATTTAAGGAGCTTTTATGAAATACATCATACTTGGCATATCTCTTCTCTCGTTGATAGGCTGCACGACACAGAAGGGCGCTTCTAATCCTGCCCCAAAAAATACAGCCTCCGCAGAAAAAATTCAGACTTGCGCAGCTTGCCATGGGCCTGACGGTAAAAATGGCAAGGTAGGCGTACCACCGCTTGGCGGAAGGTCATATGAGGAACTGGTCAAGGCGATGCAGAATGTGCGTGAAGCTTATTCTCCACAGCCATTGCTGGGGCATTCTTTGACTGATGCGGATATACACGACATTGCCACTTATTATTCCAGTCTTAAGTAACGATTTTTTGGCATGGTGAAGGCAGTGGATGCAAAGCTGAAGTTAATTGCCGCCTTCACCCTCATGGGCAATGCGCGCAAGATCAAGCAAATTGGCTGCGCCTGTCTTGTGCATAATCTTGGATTTATGGATTTCCACCGTGCGGTGGCTAATTCCTAGTTTACGCGCAATGTCTTTGTTGGGATGGCCTTGAACAGCCAGCAGCATCACATCTCGCTCGCGGTCAGTTAAATCTGCAAGGCGCGACAGCGCCTCTTGGTGATTAGTATTTTCTGACAATATTCTCTCAGATTTCTGAATGGCCAATCGAACAGCAGCCAAAAGCTTGTCACGTGTGACTGGCTTGGTGAGGAAATCCATTGCACCGGCCTTCATGGCCTGAACGCTCATGGGAATGTCGCCATGTCCGGTGAGAAAAATAACCGGTAGATGAATATTACGTTTCGAAAGCACTTCCTGCAGTTGCATGCCATCCATGTCCGGCATGCGGATATCGATAACGGCACAGCCATAACACCTGGACTGGCAGCTGGTGAGAAACGCCTCAGCACTCGCAAAGGTGCTTACTGCAATATCCTCTTGCTCAATCATTAACGATAATGAATCCCGTATTGCAGGGTCGTCGTCAACGATAAAAACAGTCGCGTTAGTAGTACTCATGACGCAAATGGTAGCGTAAAATGAAATATCGCGCCAGACTTGACGTCCGGCTCAAGCCAGAGTTTTCCGCCGTTGGCCTCGATCAGTGCGCGGCTAATGGCAAGCCCCATGCCAATACCGGTAGCTTTGGTGGTGAAAAAAGGATCAAAAATGCGTTTAACTGTTTCTGCATCAAGCCCGGGGCCGCTATCCTGCACCGTGACATGTGCCATGTTGAGATCCTGATTGGTGCGCGCAGTAATAGTGATGGCCGAGGGGGGCATGCCAGCGCTTTGCATGGCTTCGACTGAATTTCTTAACAGGTTTATCAGCACTTTTTGTATTTGCGTCCGGTTGCAGAGCACGGCAGGCACATCAGGGTTTAAGTGTAACACTGAATGGAAATCCCCATAGCCGTTACTGTGGACGATGTCCAGCGCATCTTTTACGATTGTATTGATATCCAGTTTCTCGGTGACCAATTCACCTTTTAGCAGAAAAGCCAGCAATTCGTGCAAACTTCGCCCGGCGCGATGTGCCTGATCTACGCAGCCTTGCAGCGCGCGTCTAAGTTTTTCCTGATCAATAGACTCACTTTGCAGCGCATGCAATGCCACCTCGCTATAGGCTGATATTGCGCCTAGCGGCTGATTAAACTCATGTGCAATGGCTGAAGCCGTGCGTGCCGCGACCTGCTGTTTAAAAACATTTTCTGTTTCGGTGCGCTGCGCCTGTAATTTTTTCTCATTCGCCTTGCGCTCCGTTATATCGCGCGCTATTCCTATCAACCGGGTGGCATGGCCATCCTCGAAGTGCATACGGCCCACGGCGGCTACCCATCGTTCAATCCCGTCTTTGGGATTGGTCACGCGGTACTCCACCTTAAATTCACCATTGCCGGCGGGGTCGGATGCGCGCTCAAGCGCTGTTCGTCTGATTTCATGATCTATCGGGTTTATTGCCGCCACAAACTTTTCATAGCTGATCGTATCGCCGGAATCTTCGCCCCAAAGTTCACGCATTCTTTCATCCCAGTGAATTACGTTATATTTGGCGTCAAAATCAAAAACCCCAAAACCTGCCGCCTGCTTGGCCAAGCGCAGCCGCTCTTCGCTGGTACGCAATGCCTGTTCTACCTTGCGGCGCTTATCAGCAGGGTAAAAGGTAATCAGGGTGAATAGCTGCTGCTTTGTTTGTATGGGGCTTAAACCGATATCGACAGCCAGTTCCTTGCCGCTGCGGCTGAGTGCAAACAGGTCCCGTCCATGACCCATCGAGCGTTTTTCGGGCTTGCTGTAAAAGGTCTGCCGGTATTGACGGTGAGGTTCACGAAACCTGAATGGCATCAAGGCTTCAACTTCAAGGCCGCATATGGCATCTTCGGTGTATTCAAGCAAATCCAGCGCGGCAGAATTTGCCTGAATGACATGGCCAGTCACATCCACCAGCAGCATGGCATCGGCGGCGGCATTAAACAAAGTCAGAAAACTTAGTTCTTCAAGCGGATTTATCAAGAATGTCCTAATTCATTATTCTGGATTGATGGTTTGTACAGTCTAGATAAAAAGCGCATACCTGTCTATAAAACAGTTTCTATATAAGGGCAATCCCTTACGTGCTTGCACTAATTTACGCGGTCTGGCAAGTCAAGTAAATTGCATGCATCGACGGTACACTCCTCTGGCAGCCGATGGTTGCGCTTATCCCCCTTTAGTACCGTCGACTTTTTTGTATTGCATGAAAGAGGTTACGATGGAACTTTTAAAGGCAGCACCGACGAAAGCGAAGAGTCCTATTCCCGTTATTGGAATGGAATCGACACATGAAATTAACGATGAGGATAGGTGTACCCAGATTGCCGTTCGTGCTTACTACAAAGCAGAAGCACGGGGTTATGAGCCAGGCCATGAGATTCAGGATTGGCTGGATGCAGAGGCTGAAGTTGAGGCTGAAGCGGAGCAGGGCAAATGAATGATCAATCAGGTAACACTCAAGCAAGGCAAACCGAGATCAGTCAGGAAAACTATATACGAGACTATGGCTTGGAGCTTGATAGCATGGGTCTTGAAGGCAACAAAAGAAATCTTGCAGAGCTGATACTGCTTGAGAATGGCATGATTCTAGACTGCAATAAAGCGAGTTGCGAATTGTTGGGTAGCGAACCTGACAAACTAAAATGGCTGCCAATCGCTAGATTTTTGCCGCAACTGGCCAATATGCCGCTGGTAATGGATGAAAAAGTTAACCCTTATTTGCGCTTTCTCTCCATTGCAGGGCATCGCTATGAGGTGACGGCCGTGAATGGTAAACAGTTCGCCAGCGAGTTATTTTTTAGCGTGGCGGAAGATGTCGGCAGGCGCTGCCTGAAGATTACGATGCGACCTATTAAGCAGGCGACGACGTTACGCCACTTAAGAACGTATTAAATGGCAACGATATAAAGATCATCAAGATAATTAAGTAAAAATAAGGATATAAAAATGAAAGCAGCAGATTATTTGATTACACTTGCGTTAGCAGCCACAGTTTTGAATATAGCGTTACCAGTAGGCACGTTAATGTCTGCCCCAATGCGCATGCAAGAGCAGCTGGTTGGTAATGTGATTTATATCACCGGGGGTGTTGGTAGATCTGAGGCTGCAGTAATGAGAAATTTTGCTAAAGATTATCTGTTGGAAGTTTCATTTATACAGAAACAACCAGGGCAACGAGAAGAGTTTTTGGCTGATGTTAAGGTGCAGATTCTAGATGAGCAGCAAAATGTGGTGCTGGATGTTACAACCGACGGACCATTTTTGTTGGCAAATTTGCCGCAGGGCAATTATTTGGTCACAGCAGAGCATCACGGAGAAGCTAAACAGCAGAAAGTGAATGTGGATGCCAATAAACATCAAAAAATCGAGTTTAAGTGGCTGGTTTCAGAGTAGCATGAAACAAAGAGAGTGACAGATTGTTAATTCAAAAGAATTTGCGGTAAAGTTTGCAACAAAGAGTGACAAAGCCTGTCTATAATTATGTAGCAAGTCAGGCGGAAGCAGTAAATGGCGTTGTGCTACGAATAAAATATTAATAAGGAGAAAGTCATGGACATATTACCAAGTGAAGTGAGTAAAGAGATGTTGGTCAACGATTTTAAAGTAGTGGTAGCTGATGCAGAGGCACTGCTTAAAGCGACGGCTAACCAAGGGGGAGAGAAGGTCGCCGAGGTACGGACCAAGACCGAGGAATCGCTGAAGGCTGCGAAGGTTAGGATAGCAGAGGCTCAATCGGTGGTGATTGCTAAAACCAAAGAAGCTGCGAAGGTGACTGATGAATTTGTACATGAGAACCCATGGAGATCAATTGGTTTTGCGGCTAGTGTTGGTTTGGTTGTTGGATTGCTTATAGGCCGCCGTTAGTAGGCCAGAGCGGATCGATTCGCTATGGCTGCTGAAACACCTGCTGCAAGCAAAGGCTTGCTTGGATCTTTGGCCGCGTTCGCGACAACCTTGGTTGATATCGCGCATACACGGCTTGAGTTGTTGTCCACAGATCTGGAGGAGGATAGAGAGCGTTTATTTTCATTGGTGGCCTTGTACCTGACCGCCATGTTTTTCTTTGCAGTCGGCTTGGTGCTGGTGGCAATATTTCTTGTGGTTGCCTTCTGGGAAACGCATCGTCTAATCGCATTAGGCTCACTGGCCGGGTTTTTTCTACTGCTGGGTGTGCTGGCGGGTGGTTTCGCCTTACGCATGGCTAAAACAAAACCTAAACTTTTTTCAGCGAGCCTGCTAGAGTTGTTTAAAGATAGACAAACACTCGATCCAGACTGATATGCTTCTCGCAGAAAAAAATAAAACATGAACAAGAAACTCTTAAAATTAGCACAACGGCGTGAACGCCTGGTTTCTGAGGCCGATAAGCAACGTATGCAGTTGACGCAGACTGTTGATACGTTGCGCGCACCGTTAGCGATGGCAGATAAGGGTGTTGCTGCAATAAGTTATATAAAAACACACCCGCTGCTGATGGTTGGTGGTAGCGCAGTTTTAATGAAAATATTGCGGCCTAGTCGCATCGGAAAGTGGTTTGGTCGAGGTTTGTTTGCATGGCAGATGATGCGTAAACTGCAAAGTAAGTTTTTTTAGGGGAGCAGGGGATTGGATCTTGCGCCATCGGGAGAAAGAACCTGTCTTTATCAAACAGCGCAACTTGATGCTGTGCTGGATAACATGGCGTGGCAGGCCGCCGGTTTCCTGACCACAAAAGAGCGCCTCATGATTGTGGGTATTCTGCGTCGTGGCGCACCTCTTGCAGAAATGCTGCATAAAAGGCTTGTGAGCCAATTTGATTTAGCGAATATTTCTCTGATGAATTTGCAAATCAAGCGTTACGCAGACGATTTAACACTGCTGCACCCCGAAACAAAGTTAACAGAAAATCCCATGCAGGCATCGCTTGACCTCACGGACACGACGATATTAGTGGTGGATGATGTCATGTTCCGCGGTCATTCTATGTTGCGTGCAGTGGAATACCTTGCAAGAAAGCGGGCGGCTGAAATCCGCACGGCAGTTTTGGTAGACCGCGGCGCAAACAAGCTGCCGGTGAGGATTGATATCGCAGGCGTTCGGCTTGATGTGGCGCCACCAGACATTATCGAATGTAATGTACCACCGTATGAGACGGAGTTTAAAATTGATCTGCTTAAGCCCATTATCAATTAGGGCGGGATTTAACCATGTTTTATGACCGTGAAGAAGCTGCGCTGGAGCTGGCGGAAAGACTAGATAGCTATCGGGGAAAGAATCCGCTTATTCTTGCCATCCCCCGCGGTTCTGTTCCCATGGCAAAGATCATCGCAGATAAACTTGGCGGCTCCTACGATGTGGTGCTGGTTCGCAAGTTGCGGGCGCCGCTTTATGGGGAACTGGCCATTGGCTCGGTGGATGAAAGTGGCTGGACCTACGTTGCCGATTATGCGGCATCGGTAGGTGCAGATAGTGAATATATCGAGGCCGAGAGACAGACCCAACTGGATACCATCTACAAACGCCGTGCTCAGTATACGCCAGTGCATCATCCTATCAGCCCCGCAGGGCGTATTGTGATTGTTATTGATGACGGACTCGCCACCGGGGCTACCATGATTTCCGCCCTGCATGGATTGCGCAACAAAAAACCTGCCAAACTCATCTGCGCAGTGCCCGTAGCGCCACCGGATACATTGAAAAAGGTAGCTGAACTTGCTGATGAAGTTGTCTGTCTTGAAGCGCCAAGTGATTTTCGTGCAGTAGGGCAGTTTTATCGATACTTTCCACAGGTAGAAGACGATGAAGTGATTAAGATTTTGCAGACCAGTAAGGAGAATGAGTAATGAAATTACAAAAAACAAACCTACAAAAAATAAAACTAGAAATATGGTTAATTTTGTCGGTATTGCTTGTTGGCCTGAATGTGCAGGCTGCAGAATCTTCTGCAGAAAAGACAGAAGAAGCACCTAAAACCTCGGTACAGCAAGCCGAAGAAAGCGCGAAAGTGGCTGCAGAAGAGGCTAAAGACGCTGCATACAAGGCCGCTGAAGCCGCCAAACTGGCTTTAGAAAAAGCTGAGCAATCAATCAAAGATGCTACGCAGGAAGCGGTCGACGCTGCCAAAGTGGCCACACATGAGTCTGAGCAGGCTGCTAAACTGGCTGTACAAAAAACGATGGAAGCAACCAGGAAAGCGACCACGGAAACTAAAGTGGCGGCGCGCGAGGCTGAGCAAGCTGCTAAAAAGGCGCTTGTAGCTACCAAAGAAGCTGCTAAAAAAGCGGCTGTAGCTGCTAAAAATTTAGCTAAAGCCGGTAAAGAAGCTACTAAAAAAGCGATTGAGGCTGCCAGAGACGCTGCACAAAAAGCAATGGAAGCCACTAAAGAGGCTGCCGACAGGTCAATGGAGGCGCCTAAGGAAAAAGCTCAGGGCGTTGAAGATGCTGAGAAAAAATAGTTTTATACCTTGTCATCGGTGTATCTAGCGCCTTTATCAAGTAACATGAATGGAGACTAAATTGAAAAAATTTATGATTGCAGCAGTGGCAGTTGTCGCCTTTACTACCCCGGCGCTGGCTGCCGACGTTGGGGTCTCGGTTACTATTGGCCAACCAGGTTTTTATGGCCGAATCGACATTGGCGATTATCCCTATCCTCCGCCAGTCGTAATCTATCGCCATCCAAGAATAATTGAGCGCGTATATGTAGAGCGTGAGCCGATCTATATGCGCGTACCACCGGGCCATGCTAGAGATTGGCGCAAGCACTGTTATAAATACCATGCTTGCGGCGAACGGGTTTATTTTGTGCAGGATAGTTGGTACCAGCATGAGTATGTTCCGATTTATCGGGAGTATCATCATGACCGCTATGGCGAGCGTTGGGACGACCGCCGTGACCACAGGGATGACCGCTATGATGAGCGTAGAGGAGAGCGTGGTGATGAACGCCGATATGACAATCACGAGGGCAAAAAGAAAAAGGGCTGGAAACATTAAGATCTGGAAATATAAAGATATAGTTGAGTGGTAATCTTGGCAGGTTAAGGCCTGCTTCAATATGAAGGCTGAGGAGTGCATGGCATTTGTTGGCTATAATATATTTCACATTAAAAAGAAATTATAACTAAATGAAATTTAAAGATTATTACGAAATTATCGGGGTGGCTCGCACAGCAACTAGTGATGAGATTAAAAAGGCTTACCGTAAACTCGCGCATCAATATCATCCTGATGTTTCTAAAGACCCGGCTGGGGAAGCAAAATTTAAAGAAATTGGTGAAGCCTACGCCACTTTAAAAGATAAAGAAAAACGCGCTGCCTACGACGCGCTAGGGCGTCATTCATCTGGCGAAGAATTTAGGCCGCCTCCAGGTTGGGCTGGAGGCCAGGCTGGATACCAGAGCGGTCAAACATATTCGTTCGATGATATCGACTTGGCTGACTTGTTTGCAAGCTTTTCTAAAGGCGGTCGACATACGCAACATCAAGGCCATCACATGCCTATCCCAGGGCAGGATTATGAACTGGCAACTCAAATTTCGCTTGAGGATGCTTATCATGGCGCTACGGTAGACCTCAGTTTTTCAGTGCCAGAATATGATCATCAGGGCCAATTGAGGCGTGTGCCTCATACGTTTAAAGCACGCATTCCCAAAGGGGTGACCAATGGTCAGAAAATGCTGCTGCGAGGCAAGGGCGGCAAAGGTGCTAATGGCGGCAAAGATGGCAATCTTTACCTGAATATTAGCTTTCTTCCTCACCGATTGTTTCGCGTCATTGATCATGACGTGTTGATTGATTTACCTATTACCCCTTGGGAGGCCGCCCTAGGGGCTACGGTTAAAGTGCCGACATTACATGGTGCGGTTAATCTTAAAGTACCCGCAGGCGCCAGAAGCGGGCAAAAACTTCGTATTGGCAAACGCGGCATGCCTAAACATAATCAGGAACATGGTGACCTTTTTGTGGTGATACAGATTGTGGCTCCCACTAATCCAACCGAGCAGGAAATTGCATTATTTAAACAGTTGGCAGACACCTCAACATTTAATCCACGTACACATTTTGAATATGAAACGGCCTGATAAAACGAGACAATTGTTAAGTATGTTTTTAATAGGAGATAAATCATGACCTACCAAACCGTAATGGTGCACTTGCAGCTCGGGCGTTCAAATAAAGCATTGCTGAAAATTGCCAGTGATTTTGCAGACAATTTCCATACGGATATGATCGGCATTGCAGCGGGGCAGCCAACGCAAATGCTATATGGGCAGGGTTATGCACTCTTGGATTTTCTAAATCAGGAACATGAGAAAATTACAAAAGAAATAGCTGAGGCTGAGGCAGCTTTTCAGACTGCATTTAAGGGTTATTCCCGGACTAATGAATGGCGCTCGACTGTCACATTAGGATCTTTATCCGAATACATAGTGGGGGAGGCGCGAAGTGCCGACATCATTATTACAGAAATTGCTCCAAGCGATTTTTATGAAGGCCCGTATGGCGTAAACGCTGGTGAACTCATTTTGCAATCAGGGCGGCCGGTCTTAGTCGTGCCTGTTACAGCAAAGAAGCTGGAGCTGGAGAGGATGTTGGTGGGATGGAAAGACACGCGTGAGGCAAGGCGGGCGATTGCGGATGCCTTACCACTATTAAAACTAGCCAAGCATGTGACAGTCGTTGAGATTGCTACCGAAAAAGAGAAGGCATCAGTCACCAAATGTCTGGAGCAAGTGGTTAGCTGGCTTAAGAAACATGATATTACAGCTGATTATTTAATTTCTGCTTCAGTGGATGATGATGCCAGCCAGCTTATATCCATAGCCAAAAAACAAGGTGCCGACCTTATTGTTGCGGGTGCCTATGGGCATAGTCGCTTACGCGAATGGGTGCTAGGCGGCGTAACTAACAACTTACTGCAGCGGGCAGAAATTTGTGCGCTTTTATCTCACTAGCGTTTATCCAACTTGCGTGCGGTCTGCTAAAATGAGGGGAAATATCGTGAATATCGAACATTCTGAATTAGCATGGCTTGATGAACAGCATGATGTCACGTTGGAAGATCTTGTTGAGTTATCAGGGTTATCCTCGGAAGAGCTACAGTATTTGGTGGAAAGCGGAGCACTTACTCCCATCAGCCAGACAGAAGAAAAGCCTTCTGAAGACTGGTATTTCAGCAGTCATTGCGTTATTTCAATTCGCACTCTCTCGCGGCTCAAGCGCGATTTTGAGTTAGAACCAAATTCATTGGGTTTGATGCTGGTTTTTCTGGAGCGTATCCGAACGTTGGAGTTTAAATTGTGTGCGTTAGATCATAAAAAAATTGAGAATGATGCTGAGTAACCCTTAGTAATTTATTGCCATAAGAGTACAAAGAAAAGTATAACATAAACTTTTTTTGATGACCTAATTTACCAAACCATTACAGAGAGAGTAATCATGCTGGATGAATTTATCCACGAACCACGCGTAGCATACTTCTCTATGGAGATTGCCTTGCGCAATGAAATCCCGACCTATGCCGGGGGTCTCGGCGTGCTTGCTGGCGATACGGTGCGGTCTGCGGTTGATCTCATGATACCAATAGTGGCGGTGAGCCTGGTGAGTCGCGCTGGCTATTTCAAACAGCAGATTGATGCCCAGGGCCGGCAGGTTGAGCAGGCGGTCTTCTGGGAGCCGGAGCGCTGGGCACATGCACTCGATGCCAAGGTTGCGGTGCCAATCGAGGGACGCACTGTATGGATAAGCGCTTGGCTATATGTGGTTGAGGGGCATATGGGTGGGCGCCAGCCGGTGCTACTGCTCGACACCGACCTGAACGAGAATCACCACGAGGATCGTGAGATCACGCATTATTTATACGGTGGTGACGAAGCCTATCGGCTCAAGCAGGAAATCATACTCGGAATTGGCGGTGTACGAATGCTGCAAGCACTCGGTATTACAGTGCGCCACTATCACATGAATGAGGGGCACTCCGCACTGCTTGGGCTGGAATTGCTACGCCGATACACCTATCCAACCGAGGATGTCAGGCCGGGCGAGTCACTTTATGATATCCCTAGAGTGCGTGACCTATGCAGCTTTACCACGCACACCCCGATCGAAGCGGGGCATGACCGTTTTTCTTACGACTTGGTGCAGAGGGTGCTTGACAATGACTTCGACATGGAAGGCATCAAGCGTCTGGCTGGCGAAGACAACCTGAACATGACGCGGCTGGCCTTGAATTTGAGTGAATATATTAACGGCGTCGCTAAAAAACATGCCGAGGTGTCGAATGCAATGTTTCCCGGTTATCGGGTACATGCCATCACCAATGGCGTACATCCGTTTACATGGGCGGCTGAAAGTTTTCGTCAGTTATATAACCATTACATTTCCAGCTGGTGCCATGAGCCCCAGTTGTTGATGCGTGCCGATTGTTGCATTCCCGATGCAGCGATCTGGGAATCGCATGCTCAGGCGAAACAGCATCTCATTGAGAAAGTACAAATTCTCACTGGAGTCTCGCTGGATCCAAAGCTGCCGATTATTGGCTTCGCGCGGCGTATGACCGCCTATAAGCGCCCGGATTTGCTGTTCTCCAACATTGACAGGTTAAAGACGATAGCTCGCCATCAGCCGTTCCAGATTGTGCTTGCCGGCAAGGCGCATCCGCATGACGAAAATGGCAAACACCTGATTGAGCAACTGTATGCACATGCCCGCGACTTGGCTGGCACGATTACGGTTGCCTATCTGCCTGACTACAACATGGAAGTGGCCCAGATGCTGACCGCGGGAACGGATGTGTGGCTCAATACGCCATTGCCGCCACTCGAAGCCTCTGGCACCAGTGGCATGAAAGCCGCGCTCAATGGCGTACCCAGTCTCTCGGTTCTCGATGGCTGGTGGATCGAGGGTTGTATCGAGGGTGTGACCGGCTGGGCGATTGGCGACGTGACGGGAGTAGCCGATAACGATGGGCATGAGTTATATGATAAGCTTGAGCAGGTGGTGCTCCCTCTCTATTACAGCAATGACCGCAGCAACTGGATCAAAGTGATGAAAGGCGCAATCAGCAAGAATGCTTCCTACTTTAACAGTCATCGCATGATGCGCCGTTACGCGATAGAGGCGTACATCAGATGAGAAGCGGGCCAGTCTATTTGTAATGGTATTGATGAGTTAAGAGTAATGTCGCTATCACTAAGGGAACAATCATGGCTATTGATCCAGTATGTGGAATGATGGTAGATGAGCAGTCGGCTGCTGGCAGCGCCATTTACGCAGGCAAAAAATATTTCTTTTGTTCAACACATTGTCAGCATGAGTTCGGGGCCAATCCAGCCAAGTATGTGGGCCGCACCGAAGCACCCCATAGCCATGCCAATCACCAAGACCACGATACGGCCGAAACCGAAAAGTTGATAATAATCACTGAGCCAGCCAATACCCATGGCTCAGGGATAGTTTACACTTGCCCGATGCACCCAGAGGTGCGTCAAGACCATGCAGGAGCCTGCCCCAAATGTGGCATGGCACTGGAACCCGAGATGCCAAGTCTAGGGGAGGGCGAAGACCCCGAACTGGTAGACTTCAGGCAAAGATTTATCTGGACATTGCCGCTGACCTTCATCGTTACTGTTCTTGCGATGGCAGGCCACCGTTTGCAGTGGTTCAGCATGGCTACGCAGAGCTGGATCGAGCTTGTGCTCACATTGCCGGTTGTGCTGTGGGCAGGCATGCCATTCTTTCAGCGAGGCGTACGGTCAATAGTCAACCGCAGTCCGAATATGTGGACATTGATTGGACTGGGCACTTTTTCAGCCTTTGTTTACAGCGTAGCCGCCACGGCCGTGCCCGGAGTGTTTCCTGCATCGTTCAAGTCTATGGGTCGCGTATCAGTTTACTTTGAGGCGGCAGCGGTGATTATTTCACTGACTCTACTTGGTCAGATTCTTGAGCTTAAGGCGCGTTCTAAAACCTCGGCAGCGATTAAGTCTTTGCTTGGTTTGGCGCCCAAAACAGCGCGACGCATCAATGCCGATGGCATCGAAGAAGACGTTCCTTTGACTCACGTGCATGTCGGTGATACGTTGCGCGTACGCCCTGGTGAGAAGGTGCCTGTTGATGCCGTGGTGATTGAGGGTAGCAGTGCAGTGGATGAATCTATGCTTACCGGTGAGCCGGTACCCGTCACCAAGCATGCTGGTGACAAACTGATCGGCGCGACACTTAATACTTCTGGTGCATTGGTGATACAAGCCGAAAAGGTAGGTTCGCAGACTGTGCTTGCCGGCATAGTGCAGATGGTCTTGCAGGCGCAGCGCTCCAGGGCGCCGATGCAGCGCATGGCCGATAAGGTGGCCGGCTATTTTGTTGTGACTGTCGTTTGTGTGGCGCTGCTGACTTTTTTCGCCTGGGGGTTGTTTGGGCCACAACCAAGCTGGGTCTATGGGCTCATTAATGCAGTGGCCGTGCTCATTATTGCTTGCCCTTGTGCACTGGGCTTGGCTACGCCAATGTCAATTATGGTGGCTACCGGCAAGGCCGCCACGCAGGGTGTGCTATTTCGAGATGCGGCGGCGATTGAGAACTTTCGCAAGGTAGATACGCTCGTTGTGGATAAAACCGGCACGCTGACAGAAGGTAAGCCGCGATTCGATCGTGCCATAGCCAACACAGGGTTTGCCGAAGGTGAAGTGTTGCGCCTTGCGGCGAGTCTTGATCAGGGTAGCGAACATCCTTTGGCCGAGGCCATTGTGCAAGCGGCTCGTGAACGTGGACTCACACTTGATAGGGTTGATGGTTTTGAATCCAGCACCGGCATCGGCGTTCGCGGTAACGTGGCAGGTAAGCGCATGGCGCTTGGCAATGCCGCGCTGATGCATCAGTTGGACATATCTGTTGAAAACTTAAAGTCTCAGGCCGAAACGTTGCGTGCTGAAGGCGCAAGTGTGATGCTGCTGGCGGTTGATGGCCAACTTGCCGGCCTGCTGGCGGTATCTGATCCAATCAAAGCCAGCACGATGGAGGCTTTGGCCACACTGATGTCATCAGGCATGCGAGTAATCATGGCGACAGGGGATGGGCTGACGACAGCAAAGGCGGTTGCGGCTAAATTGGGCATAGAGGAAGTATATGGTGAAGTAAAACCCGCCGACAAACTGGCTCTGGTCGATAAGTTGCAACGTGAAGGTCGCATTGTGGCAATGGCAGGTGATGGCATTAACGATGCCCCGGCACTGGCCAAGGCTGACGTGGGCGTGGCAATGGGTACGGGCACAGATGTGGCAATGAATAGCGCACCGGTAACTCTGGTTAAAGGCGATTTGCGTGGCATCGCCCAGGCAAGAATTATCTCTGAGCATACTATCGCCAATATGAAGCAAAATCTCGCCTTCGCATTTGTTTATAACACGCTGGGCATACCATTGGCTGCGGGTGTGTTGTATCCCCTTACGGGCTGGCTACTTTCACCGATGATCGCGGCACTTGCAATGAGCTTGAGTTCCGTTTCGGTAATTACCAATGCATTGCGTTTAAGGCGGCCAGGCCGCTAAGGGAATACGTCCAGGGAGGGAATCAGTTTAGGTACCAATCAAGTTAAATAAACCGCTTGAAGTTGATACTTATCCTGCTTTGAAATGCTATTTCAGTTGCCAGCGCAACCAGGTAAACAAGATATTGCCGTTGCCCTCGCCACCAGGAATGTAAGCTGATTGCACTGCTAATTGCTTATATTCAACCGAGAAAAGGGGAGCAATCACAGGGATTGGCAGGTAGTGCATATCTTCACGCAGTGTCAAACCAAGCGTATATCCAGCACCTAATCGAAAGTTATCGGTAGGCCGCCACATTTTTTGAAATCCAAATCCCACCACAGGCTCTATATCTCGATGAGAGTCTGAAAAAGCCATTGCGTAGAAACCGTTCCAGTCGCCATCATCATCGAATCTGTATTTGCCCACACCCAAGCCCCAGGGGTGTTCATTGTAGCCGTCAATTTTTTCCGAGCTATAGTAATTGCGGTTGTGCCAAGCGTTTACGGGCACATATAGCTCATAGTTTGTTGATTGCCAGGTTTGGGATAATGAGTCTTGAGCGCGAGACCAAACACTGTTGCTTTCTTGATCTTCTGCAAAGGTTGTAATAGCGATTACTGACATCAGTAATGCAGCTATAAGCTGCTGTAGCTTAATAGTTGAAGTTCGAATGGTTACAAGATTTAGCAACATGGTCATTATGACAAGTAAATTTTAGTATAGGGGAGTTAGCTGACGTCCCAGTAAATAATTCTAACACATTATTTATCGCGAGGCGGCCTGCTGGCTGGCTGTAAATATTTTACTGATCTCGGCTTCTAAGGCCATTCTATTGCCTATCTGACCGCAGACCAGATCGCAAAGCTCGTAAACGCTGGAATCAGCAATACTGTAATACACGCAGTTTCCACGGGATTCTCGCTTGACCAGACCGTACTGTGCTAGCAGTGAAAGATGCTTGGAGACATTTGCCTGCGTGCCGCCTGATATTTCCGTTAACTGGCTGACATTTTTCTCGCCATCCTGTAGTGCATTCAGCACTTTGAGTCGCATTGGCTCGGCCAGTGCCTTGAAGTACTTGGCTACGTACTGAAGCGCTTTATCATCAAGTTTGCTCATGTTTTAACACCTACCGTATTCCAGATGAAATAAATTATACACGATATTTATTTATTGACTATATAACTATATGGTAATATAGTAATTAATATTAGCAGGTTATTAAACTGGCTTCGGCATTGTTCAAGGAAAAATAAGTTTGATTAAACAATATTACTGGTTTTTGGTTTTGATACGCTTTTTAGGCATTGCCTTTTTAAGTATCACCTTTTCGCCTATTGCTGGCGCAGCAAGCTTAGCCACGGTAGCTGTTAAGCAGTCGAATAATGAAACCACTTTTACGGCGGAAGGGGTAGTTGAGGCGGTAAAAGCCAGCGTAATTGCACCGCAGGTGGCCGGAAGTATCACCGCGTTGCCAGTAAAAGCTGGAGATCACGTCAAGGCGGGTCAGTTGTTAGCACGTATTGACACGCGTATGGCGGCACAACAATCTATGGCGAATCAGGCGCAAGTGGCGGCTGCACAGGCACAGTTAAGTGCCGCGCGTAAGGAATATGAGCGCAAGCATCGCCTGTATGAAAAACAATATATCAGCCAAGCCGCGCTGGAGCGTGCTGAGTCAGATTACAAAACAGCCGAAGCGCAAACCAAGGCGCAACTTGCGCAAACGGGTATGTCCAGTGTGCAAACAGGTTTGCATGCTATCACCGCTCCGTATTCCGGCGTGATTGCCGAGGTGATGACGGAGGTGGGCGGCATGGCAATGCCAGGTCAGCCAATACTTGCTTTATACGACCCAAGCGGATTTCGCGTTAAGGTGAATGTGCCACAAAGCCAGCTAGCTAATTTAAAAGCAGGATCAAGTGTAAACGTACAAGTTCCGGCGGCCTCTGAAGGAGAGCGTAGTGTAATAAGCACTAATTTAACGGTATTGCCTACAGCTGATTCAGTGAGCAATATGTCTATAGTGCGTCTAGTATTGCCACAGAATTTAGCTAGTATCAGGCCAGGCATGTTTGCCCGCGCCATGCTGCCAGTGAATGATGTAAAAGGCAAAGGTCAAATTTTTGTGCCAGCAAAATCAGTGATTAAGCGCAGTGAATTGATGGCAGTGTATGTGGTAGATAAGAAAGGCCGTCCACAGCTTAGACAAGTGCGGTTAGGGCGTAGGCAAGGCGAAAATATTGAAGTCTTTGCTGGGTTGCAACTAGGTGAGCTAGTCGCGCTTGACCCAATCGCAGCGGCGAACTTGAAGTAGCGAGAATTTTAAGAAAAAAGCATAGTGACTACAAATACAGACAATTTAGGCGTCTCAGGGCGCATAGCCAGATACTTTCAATTAGCGCAAATTACGCCGCTGATTGCGCTGGTAGCGTTGCTGCTTGGCATATTTGCGGTGCTGGTCACGCCGCGTGAAGAAGAGCCGCAAATCAATGTGACAATGGCGAACGTGTTGATTCCATTCCCTGGGGCTTCAGCAAAAAATGTAGAGCAAATGGTGTCTGTGCCTGCCGAGCAGGTGCTTTCACAAATAGCGGATGTGGAGCATGTTACCTCGGCTTCCCGCCCTGGCATGTCGGTCATTACCGTGCAGTTTCAAGTCGGTGTGCCGCGCACCGAGGCTTTGGTTCGCCTATACAACACAATTCAATCCAATCAGGATTGGTTGCCAAAAAATCTTGGCGTGGGTGAGCCTATCGTCAAGCCCAAGGGTATTGATGATGTGCCAATTTTAACCGCGACCTTATATGCCAAAAATAATCAGCAAGGTGCTTATGAGCTTGAGCGCGTAGCGCACGCGTTAGAAGCAGAAATCAAGCATGTAAAAGGCACGCGCGAGGTGGTAACGCTAGGTGGGCCAGGTCGCGCAGTGAACATCGATGTTGACCCGGTGCGCATGGCGGCATCTAATGTGACGATAGCTGATATGCGACGTGCACTGCAATCGGCCAATCTTGGCGCGCCACTAGGTGAAGTGACGAATGCCAATCAGTCAATCGCAGTAGAAGTTGGAAAATATTTCACCGATGCCCAAGATATTGCTGAATTGGTCGTTGGCTTACATAATGGTCGCCCAGTCTATCTCGGCGAGGTTGCTGAAATTAATGATGGCCCGCCCCCCGCCGAGCGTTATGTTTGGTATGGCGAAGCAGGTAAGAGTACGGTTGAATATCCGGCCGTTACGCTTAGTGTCACCAAAAAACCTGGTCAAAATGCAGTGGCAGTGGCCGATGCCGTCATCAAGCAGATTGATAGCCTGAAAAATGTGCTGATTCCTGCGGGAGTCGAAGTAAAAATCACCAGAAACTATGGTGAAACTGCGAATGACAAGGCGCAGAAACTTATACAGAAGCTGATTTTCGCAACTTCTGCCGTTATTGCGCTGGTGTTTTTAGCGCTGGGCCGTCGTGAGGCGGCCATTGTCGGCACGGCAGTTATCCTAACATTAACAGCTACGCTATTTGCTTCCTGGGCATGGGGCTTTACGCTGAATCGTGTTTCCCTATTTGCGCTGATTTTCTCGATTGGTATTCTGGTGGATGATGCCATTGTGGTGGTTGAGAATATCCATCGGCATATGAAGCTTAAACCTACGGCGAGCCTGACAGAAATTATCCCCATTGCGGTAGATGAAGTTGGCGGGCCAACAATTCTGGCTACGTTAGCCGTGATTGCCGCGCTATTGCCCATGGCATTTGTGAGTGGCCTGATGGGCCCGTATATGAGCCCGATTCCCATCAACGCCAGCATGGGCATGCTGATATCGCTGGCTGTGGCTTTTGTTATTACACCTTGGTTATCCCGCATTTGGTTGCGTCATGCACATCACGAAGATGCGCTTACTAAAAAAATTGCACCAGTGTTTACACGCATGTTCAGCCCATTCTTGAGTGATATGAATGGCAAAAAGAATCGACGTAAATTGTGGCTGGTAGTACTTGGGCTGATTGTTATCTCACTAGCCTTGCCAGCAGCCAAACTGGTGGTATTGAAGATGTTGCCGTTTGATAACAAATCCGAGTTTCAGGTAGTGGTGGATATGCCTGCCGGAACGCCGCCAGAAAAAACAGCCAGTGTGCTGCATGCAATGACCGCTTACCTGTCTACCGTGCCGGAAGTCACCAATTATCAGGCTTATGTAGGTCTTGCTGCACCTATCAATTTTAACGGTTTAGTACGCCAGTATTATCTTAGAGGTGGAGGTGAGGTTGGCGACATTCAGGTGAATCTGGTAGACAAGCACCATCGCAGTGAACAGAGCCATGCCATTGCCAGCCGCGTTAGACCTGAGTTGCAAAAGATTGCGCATGAAATGGGTGCCAAAGTGAAAGTGGTAGAAGTGCCGCCTGGGCCACCGGTGCTTTCTCCTATTGTGGCTGAGATATATGGCCCAGTTGATGCTGACAGGTTGAAGCTGGCAAGGCAAGTTCAACAAGTGTTTGATGGCACTGAAGGCATTGTAGATACCGATAACAGCGGTATTGCTGATGCCAGAAAGATTGAATTGGTGGTCGATAAGAAAAAAGCTGCGCTGCTTGGCGTTACGCAAGCGGCCGTTGTCAGCACCTTGCGCACAGGCCTGGCTGGCGAAGATGTCACCTATTTGCACGATGCCAGCAAATATCCGGCCGGAACACGGCTGCGGTTGCCAGTAGCAGCGCAGGGTGATATTGAAGATCTCCTTAAACTTTCAGTATCAACATCAGGCGGTAAGCTGGTGCCGATACGCGAACTGGTGACAATAGAAGAAACCTTGCGTGAGCAACCGATTTACCATAAAGACCTATTGCCGGTGAATTATGTAGTGGCTGATATGGCAGGCAAGCTGGATAGCCCGCTGTACGGCATGTTTAGTATGCGTAAAGCGGTAAGTGAAATACAAGTACCAGGCGGCGGCAAACTTGGCGAATCTTTTATCAGCCAGCCAGAAGACAATCAGCGCGGCTATGCCCTCAAGTGGGATGGCGAATGGCAGGTGACTTATGAAACCTTCCGCGACATGGGCGCTGCTTATGCGGTTGGCTTGATATTGATTTATTTGCTGGTGGTTGCGCAGTTTGGCTCATATTTGACACCGCTGATTATCATGGCGCCGATTCCGCTCACCATTATTGGCGTCATGCCTGGGCATGCGCTGCTGGGCGCACAATACACAGCCACGTCTATGATCGGCATGATTGCACTGGCTGGAATCATCGTCAGAAACTCTATTTTGTTAGTAGATTTTATCAACCTGGAAGTCGCATCAGGCAAGCCATTCAAAGAGGCGGTGATTAACTCAGCCATTACCCGCGCGCAGCCTATCGTACTCACGGCATTATCCGCCATGCTGGGGGCGTTCTTTATTCTGGACGACCCGATATTTAACGGTTTGGCCATTTCGCTGATATTCGGTATTTTCGTTTCGACTCTGCTGACGCTGATCGTGATTCCGCTACTGTACTTTGTGGCGTATCGCCATAAGTTTAACTAGGTAAATTTAATTAGGAGAAATTAAGATGACTTCATGGAAATTGGTTCGTGTGATTGCTGGCTTATTGATACTGCTGTCGCTTACGTTGGGCGTGCCAGAAAGCCCATTATTCGTGAGCAAGTACTGGTTGTACTTTACCGCTTTTATTGGGGTTAATCTATTCCAAAGCGGTTTGACCAACTGGTGTCTGATGGAAAATATTTTGCGCAAACTGGGTGTGCGCGCAGGCTGTTAATGATGCATATCAACAAATCTGTTAAGACTTCATTGCTATTGCTGATGCTGACGGCAAGTCAGGCACAGGCTTTTGATCTATTGGAAGCCTGGCAAGCAGCGCGTACATACGATCCGCAGTTTGCCTCTGCCCGTGCAGGTGCCGAAGCCGGCCGCACCAAAACCTTACAGGCACAGGCACTGAAAAGCCCGCAAGTGACGCTTAACGCCGGTGCTGCGGGTGTAAACAGCGATAACAAGATTACCGATGCGCAGTTTTCTAATGCCCAATTCGCTGGAGGCGGTGCGGGTGCGAAAGGTACAACAGACTTCCGCACCAGAACCGATGGCGGCCTCAATCTGAACATGAATCTGCGTGCTGAATATCCGCTCTATGATGCCACACGCAATAATTCTGCGGTACAGCTCAATAAACAGGCGCAACTAGCCGAAGTGCAATTGACCGCCGATGAGCAGCATCTCATGCAGCGAGTGGCACAGAGCTATTTTGACACGCTGCTGGCGGCAGACACGCTGGCAACGCTTAAGACGCAACAAGCGGCGGTGGCCGAGGCGCTGGCCAGTTCAAAAGAGCGGTTCAGGGAAGGCGATGTGGCTATTATCGACACGCATGAAACACAGGCGCGCTACGATATGCTAGCTTCGCAGGTGCTTGAAGCCGAAAGCAATCTGCAGCTTGCTCGCGCTGCCCTGGCTGATATGACTGGCAATCAGGATGCAGCACTGGCGCAGTTGCCCCGGAAGGCTGATTTGCAGCGTTATGTGGGCGGTGATCTGCAAGGCTGGCTCGGCCGTGCGCAAAGCAATCATCCGCAGGTGCAGGCACAGCAGTTGCAGCAGGATATTGCGCATTCCGAAAGTGATAAATTTCAAACCAAGTATTCGCCAGTGCTTAATCTGGTTGCCCAGGCGGGCGGCGAGCGCTTGCAGGGCTTAAGCGGCAATGATGCCGATCTTACCAATCGCCAGCTGAGCCTTGGCGTGCAATTGACCATTCCCCTGTATAGCGGCGGTATGCGCGGTGCTAAATATCAGGAGGCGATTGCGCTGGAAGACAAAGCCCGCAACCAGACTGAATTTGCACGCCAGCAGGCGGCGCGTGATGCCAGGTCTGCATGGATGGCAGTGACTGTGGGGCAGGGGCAAGTCAAGGCGCTGGAGCAGGCAGAGCATTCCGCCGAAATCAAGCTGGATTCCACCCGCCTCGGGCGTGATGTGGGCGACCGGACGACACTCGATGTGCTGAATTCTGAACAGGAACTTTACAACACGCGCCTCGCCCTTTATCGCAGCCGATATCAGGTGTTGCTGGCACTTACAAACCTTTCCGCGGCGGCAGGTGAACTAGGCGAACCGCGTTTGCAGGAAATCAACCAGTTGCTCATTAGCAAGTAATTTTAACCCAAATAATTTTTTACTACGAAATAGGAAAAAAACCATGGCAAAACAAGGTGCTCATCAAAAATTTATTCACTGGATTCTGATTGGGGCGACCTCAGTCACGCTGTTGTTGGCGGGCTGTCAACCTTCAAATCTTGCGTCAGTCACTCCCAAAGAGGCAGCCACAATGTTCTCCGAGCAAAAGGCCATTATTGTGGATGTGCGCGAAGACAGCGAATGGAACGAGGGACATATCGCTGGCGCGATACATATTCCATTAGCGCAAGTTGAAAGCCGGCTCAGTGAGCTTGCACAATATAAGAGCAGCACCGTTATCACGCAATGCCGTAGCGGCAAGCGTTCAGCAAAGGCCGCCAGTACGCTGCAAGCAGCGGGGTTCAGCAAGGTACTCAACCTGACGGGCGGTATTGTTGCTTGGAATAAAGATGGGCTGAAAACCACGAAGTAATCTAATCGATATCTAAGCTCTAGGAGGCAAAAAATGAACCACATTTTTGTAAAAGGCGTTTTATTATTACTCATACTCACAGCACCGGCCTGCGCCACTAAAGCCCCAAGCGAGGCAGCACAGACACAGTATCTGGAAGAAAGCCGCAAGACTGCGCAGGAGTTCATGCAGACACTGGGCGGAGCGCTGAAAAAGCAACTGGAGACCGGCGGTGCAGAGAGCGCCATCGGAGTATGCAAGCAAATTGCCCCCGCGCTGGCGGCGGAATATTCCAAAGACGGTCGGGTCGTCAAGCGCGTATCACTTAAAGCACGTAATAAAATGCAGGGCACGCCTGATGCCTGGGAAAAAGAAACGTTAGAAGGCTTTGATAAAGCCCAGCGCAAAGGTAAGCCCGTAGATACTATGGAGGCTTCCATGGTGAGTGTTGATGCGGACGGACGCTGGTTCCGCTACATGAAAGCCATTCCCACCCAGCCGATGTGTCTGCAATGCCACGGCAAGCCGGCTGATATTTCCGCCGGGGTGAAAGCCATGCTGACAAAGGAATATCCGGAAGACGAGGCGACAGGCTACAGTGTTGGAGAAGTTCGCGGTGCGATTTCCATCAAGCGCAAAATGGATGTAGTACAAAAATAAGAAATCGATCAATCTAATGATGTTTACAAGGAGATAAAAATGGCACATATCGTGATAATGGGCGCTGGCATTGGTGGAATGCCGACTGCCTACGAACTTAAAGCAAAGGTTGGCAATAAACACCAGATTACCGTGGTCAATGCGGTCGATTATTTCCAGTTTGTGCCTTCTAACCCATGGCTTGCCGTGGGCTGGCGCAAGCGTGAGAAGATTACTTTTCCTATACGCCCGTACCTCGAAAAAAAGGGTATCAATTTCGTAGCGCAGCCGGTAACCAAGATTGATGCAGATAATAACAAACTGCAGTTAGCCAACGGCGAGCTTTTGAATTATGACTATCTGGTGATTACCACCGGGCCTAAGCTCTCTTTCGATGAAGTGCCAGGATCCGGTCCAAACGGTGGCCACACGCATTCGATATGTACCGTGGATCACGCTGAAAAAACCTGCGATGCCTATCAGGAATTCCTTAAAGAGCCGGGGCCTATGATTATTGGGGCCATGCCAGGAGCAAGCTGCTTTGGCCCCGCTTATGAATTTACTTTTATTGTGAACAGAGATCTACGCAAGAAGAAAATTCGCAACAAAGTGCCTATCACTTATGTGACTAGCGAGCCTTACATTGGGCATTTGGGCTTGGGCGGCGTGGGCGACTCCAAAGGTATGCTGGAATCGGAATATCGCAACAATGACGTCAAATGGATTACCAATGCCAAAGTGATCAAAGTTGAAGCAGGCAAGATGTTTGTGACCGAGCTCGACATGAACGGCAATGTGGTGAAAGAGCATGAGCTGCCATTCAAATTCTCCATGATGCTGCCGGCATTCAAGGGCGTCGATCCAGTTGCAGCGGTTGAAGGCTTATGTAACCCAAGAGGTTTTGTGCTGATTGATGAATATCAGCGCAGCAGGAAATATCACAACATTTTCGCCGCAGGCGTATGCGTAGCCATTCCGCCAGTGGAAGTCACGCCCGTACCGACCGGCGCACCTAAAACTGGCTATATGATCGAATCCATGGTCACGGCCATTGCGCATAACATTGCCGCCGAACTTGCCGGGCAAGTGGCCGACGCAAAAGGCACCTGGAACGCCATTTGTCTAGCCGACATGGGTGATACCGGTGCCGTTTTTGTTGCCTTGCCGCAGATCCCGCCACGTAATACAAATTGGATTAAAAAAGGTAAATGGGTACATCTGGCGAAAATCGCATTTGAGAAATACTTCATTTATAAAATGAAGAAGGGCAGTTCTGAACCAGTTTACGAAAAGTATGTGCTTAAGGCGATGGGGATTGAAAAGCTGGATTAATACTAGGCATAATTGGGTTTGCCTGATGCCGGACGCAAGAAATCAACTGAAGGTAATGACTTGGCGCTGATGTGGCTTGCATAAATCGGTGCTGTATGTGTTCAGGTGGGCCTTAGCGATCTTTGGCTGGGCAGGGGAGGTGCATCAAACTTGCAGAAGGAGCGTTACATGTTAAGGATCCTTGTTGTTGTCTGCGCTATTATTTTCCAGCCGTATGTTTGGGCTGCAGAGACCGATTTTGCCGCCGAACGCCGCGCGCTTATGGTTGAAATCAGCGCACTGGCCAAAGAAATACAATCAGAGACCGGCCAGGGTGTGTTTTCGGCCCAGGTCATGGAAGCAATGGGCAGGGTGCCGCGCCATCTCTTTGTGCCACCCGAGGTCAGGCACCACGCTTACCGCAACAGGCCTCTGCCGATTGGCTACGGCCAGACCATCTCCCAGCCTTTTCTGGTGGCCTACATGACCGAACTGCTAAAGGTAAACAAGGATTCAAAAGTGCTCGAAGTTGGGGCTGGTTCAGGTTATCAGGCGGCGATTCTGGGCGAATTGGTGAAAGAAGTCTATACCATTGAAATTATCAAGCCGCTCGCTGAACGCGCCACTGAAACACTCAAAAGCAACGGTTACACCAATGTACAGGTGCAGGCGGGGGACGGCTACTACGGCTGGAAAAAACACGCCCCGTTCGACGCGATCATTGTGACCGCCGTTGCGAGTCATGTACCTCCTCCACTTATACAACAATTGAAGCGCGGCGGGCGCATGCTGATTCCGCTCGGCAGTAGTTTTATGCCGCAACACCTGGTGCTGGTGGAAAAGGACATGCAAGACCGCATCAGAACGCGTGAACTGTTGCCAGTGCAATTTGTGCTGCTGACTGGCGGTCATTAGAAATGAAAAATAACCCGCCTCTCGCAGCAATTATGCTGGTTTCGGCGGGAACGCTCTCCTATGTAATTCTGCTGACACGCCTCTTTTCTATCATCCAGTGGCATCACTTCGCCTACATGATGATCAGCCTGGCGATGCTAGGTTATGGTGTCAGCGGAACATTGCTGACGCTGTTACGCGAGCGTCTTTTGCCTAACTACGGTACTGTGTTCGCGCTATGCGCAGCCGCGTCCGGCATCAGTGCAATGGGCGCTTTCCTGATTGCGCAGCAGCTGCCGTTCAATCCGCTGGAAATATTCTGGGATGCACGGCAACCGTTTTACCTGCTACTGCTCTACCTGCTGCTGGCAGTGCCATTCCTGTTTTCTGCCAGCTGCATTGGCCTTACCTTTGCTCGGTATGGGGTGGTTTCGCACCGTGTCTACAGCTTCGATCTGCTCGGGGCCGCTGGCGGCTGTCTGCTGGCCTTGCTGCTGCTGTACCTGTTGCCACCGATGGCGGCATTGCGCGCGGTCAGCTTACTGGGGTTGGTTGGGGCGGCGCACGCGGTGTGGCACTTCAACCTGCGTTCGCGTCTGATGCTGCCACTGCTCGCCGTGATAGCGCTGATAATAACGACGAGCCTGCCGTCCAGTTGTACGCAATTGCGCATGTCCCCTTACAAAAGCCTGAGTCAAACATTGCAGGTGCCGGGCATGCACGTGGTAGAGGAGCGTTCCAGTCCGCTGGGTCTGCTCACGGTGGTTGAGAGCTTGCACACCCCGTTCCGGCATGCGCCTGGGCTGAGCCTCAACGCGGTGCAGGAACCGCCGCCGCAACTTGGCATCTTTACCGACGGCGATGGACTTTCCGCACTAACACGCTTCGACGGAAGGCTTGAACCACTAGCCTATCTCGATCAGACCACATCGGCACTGCCTTACCATCTGCTGCGGCAGCCTCACGTGCTGGTGCTGGGCGCCGGAGCAGGATCCGGCGTACTGCAGGCGCTGATCCATCATGTGCCACAGGTTGAAGCCGTGGATATTGATGCACGCATGGTCGACCTGGTACGCAACCGCTTTGCCAATTTCAGCGGCGATCTGTACCGACGTCCGGAGGTGACAATTCATGTCGCCGAAGCGCGCAGCTTTGTCGAGGCGAGCGATGCGCGCTACGACCTTATCCAGGTAGAGCTGATGGATGCTTTTGGTGCCACATCTAGCGGACTCTATGGTTTGAGTGAGAGTTACCTTTATACGGTGGAAGGCTTGCAATCCTATTTGCGGCATCTGAAGCCAGGCGGCATGCTAGCATTGACACGCTGGATTACATTGCCGCCACGTGACCTGCTCAAACTTGCCGCTACCGCGATTGCCGCGCAGGAACGCGAGGGTGTCTCCTTGCCAGGACAGCGGTTAGCGCTGATTCGCGGCTGGCAGACTGGCACGCTACTGGTAAAGAATGGTGAATTCACTGCCGGCGAAATTGCCGAAATCCGCGCTTTTTCCGCAGCGCGATCGTTCGATGTGGAATGGCTGCATGGGCTGGCGCGCGAGGAAAGCAATCATTACAACGTACTTGACCAGCCATACTTTTACGATGGCATTCAGGCGCTGGCAAATACGCAAAAGCAGGATTTCATCGATCGCTACAAATTTGACATCAGGCCATCCACCGATGACCGTCCCTACTTTTT
Source organism: Methylotenera sp. (assembly GCA_049687015.1). Lineage (GTDB taxonomy): Bacteria > Pseudomonadota > Gammaproteobacteria > Burkholderiales > Methylophilaceae > Methylotenera_A. Next base: position 37,558 of record JBAVIP010000058.1, read on the forward strand.
CCATTTCTTTCGCTGGCAGACCTTGCCGGAGATTCTCCGCCTCCATGCGCGTGGCGGTCTCTCGTTGCTGGAGTTGGGCTACCCAATTCTGCTCGCCACCTTGCTGCAGGCGATGCTAGCCTCGGCGGTGCTGATCCTGCTGCCTCTCTGGCTAGGACTGCGCGGTGAAAGCAGCATACGCGCTGTTCCCGGAAAATTGGCGACGTTTTCCTATTTCGCGCTGATAGGCTTTGCCTTCATTTTCATCGAGATCTCCTTTATCCAGAAATTCACCCTTTACCTAGGGCATCCACTCTATGCAATGGCAGGGGTGCTAAGCGCCATATTGCTGTTCGCTGGTATAGGCAGTCGAAATGCGCCGCTCATGCTAAGGTGGTCGCGCGAGAAAGGTTTCTCCCATGCATACATTCTGTCTGCAGGAATTGCGCTTATGGTATTGCTGAATTTACTGGCTTCAACGCTGTTGATGCAGTTTGGCGTTGGGCTACCCGCTATTGTGCGCGTCGTGGTCGTAACAGCCCTCATTGCACCGCTTGCTTTCCTGATGGGTATGCCGTTCCCGATTGGAATGGCTCGACTCGATGCGGCAGCACCAGCCCTGTTGCCATGGGCCTGGGGCGTCAATGCCTGCGCAACGGTAGTGGGAGCGGTAGTAGCTGCATTGCTCGCCCTGCATATGGGGTTCACCGGAGTCGCAACACTTGCCATACTTTTATATCTGTCTGCCGCGTCGGCTTTCAACGGCATTGTCGGCAATCCAAAAAAACAGGCTTATCCGCTTGAGTGGTTGGGTAACCGTGACTAGCATTAAGGTTTATCGTAAGCTAGTGACAGAAAATTTTACTTGCTGAATCATGAAATCATGCGCCTAGAAATTTCTTATTAACTGTTGAAAATTTAATGAAACTCTCAAGAACCCGCCTCCACACTATGCCCTTAAAACAGGCCTTCGATTATCAGGTTTAGCCAATAATAAATGAACATCGCCTAATGCGCGTTCTTCAAAACCGCCCTCACAGTAGCACATGTAGAAATCCCACATTTTAATGAATTCTTCTGAATAGTTTAAATCGCGTACTTTAGCAATGTTTTCGAAGAAATTTTTACGCCACATAAGCAGTGTCCTTGCATAGTGGGGGCCAATATCTTCAAGGTCATAAAGCCTTAAATCAGTCATTCTCGTGATACTGTTTAACATAGCAGTATTTGAAGGAATACAGGAGCCGGGGAAGATGTAACGTTGGATGAAATCGACAGATTTTTTTGCACTCTCATAGCGTTGGTCTGCAATCGTGATCGCTTGAATCAATGCCAGCCCATCAGGTTTTAATAGTGAACTTACCTTAGAAAAATATACATCATAGAACTGATAACCTACAGCCTCTATCATCTCAATCGACACGAGTTTATCGTACTGGCCTTCTAGGTGACGATAATCCTCTAATAGCAGCGTAACTTTGTCGCTTAGCCCAGCAGATGCCACGCGTAGTTTTGCCAGTTGATACTGTTGCTCTGATATGGTGGTGGTCGTGATCTTGCATCCATAGTTTGTTGCTGCATAAATGGCAAAACCACCCCAGCCTGTACCTATTTCAATGACGTGGTCGGTTGGTTTTAAATCCAGCTTGTCGCAGATAGTTTTAAGCTTTAGCTCTGAGGCTTGCTGCAAGGTTTGCGTGTGTTCGTTAAAGATAGCGCTTGAATACATCATGGTAGGGTCTAGGAATAGCTGGAACATTTCATTTCCAAGATCATAATGTGCAGCGATATTTTTGCGACTGCCTTCTGTTGTATTGCTGTTAAGCCAGTGCAGTAACTTCATAATTGGTCTTGTTAGCCACTGATAGCCACCCTCAAGATTATCCATGACAGATTGATTTAGACACATCAGACGAATGACCTCAGTCAAGTTCTCAGAAGTCCAGTAACCGAGCATGTAAGCCTCGCCAGCACCTATACTGCCACCAAATGCTATTTCTCCGTAAAATCTTGGGTCGTGCACATGGATAGTGGCATGAAGTTCATGTGTCTCATTACCGTGAAAATAGGTATCTTTACCATCTATTAGAGTCAGTTTGCCTATTTTTAAATCATCTAAATGCTTCAGTATCTGTGATTTGGCAAAGCCTGCCACCCACTTGGAACGGCTTTTATGCTTTAGGCTGACTGTTAGCCTCTCTTGTTGTGATATTGAAATGGACATATTTATTTTATTTTCAGGTTTGGATGTTCATAAAAAGGTACACGCTTTAGCCATAGTAACAATGCATTCCAGTAGATGCCTGCTATTACTTTGAATGTCATGAACGGATAACTCAGCAGTATTTTATTTAATGTATATTCACTTAGTGCTGTGCGTCTTAAACTAAGTGCCGCATTGAAAGTCTGCTCACCTTTACTGAAGTTAAGCATGCGAATCAGAAGATCTTCATCTTGCAGTTTGAATGACCAGTCATACTGTATGTCCATTGGCATAAAAGGCGACACATGAAAGGCCTTGTCTAAAGTGAATGTCGCGGTTTCGCTTGAGCTAGTTGATGTTTTGCCAAAGTCATGCACATAAACAAAACTCTCCCCCCAGGGCGTATTCGTAATATGTGTCACCATCACTTCGACACGGTCGCTATTAGGTGCAAAGCAGTAGTAGAAAGTCACGGGGTTAAAGCAGTAGCCAAAATAGCGCATATTGGTCAGCATGCATATCTGTCCCTGAGGTCGCCTCCCCGTGGATTGGTGCACCAGATTCGATATTGACTCAATTAAAGGGGTTTCTGAATCACCGTAATAATCAGCACGCTTGAACCATGCAAGATTTTTTTTCTGGTAAGACCAGAATCGAGAGTGATCGAATAATTTTGGCAGCTCGTTCAGGTTCAAAAACATCATGAATACTTTATAGCTAAACTGATGCTGCTTGGGGGTTCGCCTGCTATGCGACACCCAGCCGCTATAAATTGCACTTTTCTGAATATCAGCGATTGTCATCACGGTAGCGTTCAAAATGTTTTAGCGCTTCCAGTGCGCTAACCACCCCATCTTCATGGAAGCCATTGCGCCAGTAGGCACCGGCAAAACCAGTACGGTTAACTCCACTGATTTCTGCATGCCTTGCTTGCGCTGCAGCAGCTTCTAGCGTGTATACAGGATGCATATAGTCTATGCGTTTGATTGCCTTGTCCGGGTCAATTTGAGCAGTATGATTAAGGGTTACCAGCAATGGCACTTTCGTCTGTAGCCCCTGCAGTATGTTCATGTTGTAAGTAACAGTAACACGCTCTGACGCAGGATTGGTGACATGATAGTTCCATGCTGCCCAGGCAAGTTTACGCTTGGGTAGTAGGGTGATATCGTGATGCAGAAACACGGTGTTATGTTGATATCTAATTGCACCTAGTACCTCAGTTTCAGCGCTTGTTTTGTCACTCAACATCTGCAACGCCTGATCGCTATGGCATGCAAAGAATACATAATCAAAACGCTCTTCTTCACCATCACGGGCTTTCACGATCACTGCATCCTGCAGGCGACGCACACTTTCAACGGGTGTATTCAAGCGAATATGCTGTCTGAACGCCTTTGTCAATGCATCCACATAGCTGGCAGAGCCTCCGGTAATAGTGCGCCACTGTGGACGATCATTCACGGTGAGCATGCCATGGTGATGAAAAAATCTGATAAAGAAGCGAGCAGGGAAGTGAAGCATCTGCTTTGCATCGGTTGACCAGATGGCTGAGCCCATGGGGATGATGTAGTAGTTTATAAATTGCTGACTATAGCTACCTTGATGCAGGTAGTCACCAAGTTTGATTTCGTTACCTTCTGCCAGTAGTTCTAGTGCGTTTTTATTGAAACGCAGGATGTCACTGATCATATGGTGGAATGAGGGCCTGAAGAGATTCATGCGCTGTGCAAAAAAACTGTTCAACGTAGTACCGTTGTATTCCAAGCCGGTATTTTCGCATCGAACGCTGAAACTCATGCTGCTTGGGCGCCAGGCGACACCTAGCTCATCTAGCAATGCAATGAAATTTGGATAGGTTCTGTCATTGAATACAATAAATCCTGTATCAACCGAAATATTCTGACCTTCGTATTGGATTTGATGTGTATGGCTATGGCCGCCTATATGCTGATCTGCTTCGAACACTGTAATGGCATGGTTTTGATGTAAATGGTAGGCGATGGTGTTGCCTGCGATGCCGCTACCGATAATGGCAATTTTCAATCTGGATAGTCCCTACTGAGATTAATGAGCGTTCAGGGAATCTAGTTTTCTGGATTCGCGTATCGACAAGGGAATGGTTCTGAGATCCCAAATCAAACCAAGCGCAGACAAGATTTTCAACCCGTAATAGGTGAGGTCTATTTCCCACCAGTAGAATCCCTGGCTAGCCGAGGCAGGGTAGTGATGATGGTTATTATGCCAGCCTTCACCCAACGTCATCAGCGCAATCAGTAGATTATTCCTACTGTCGTCCTTGGTGGCGTAACGCCGTTTACCCCATACGTGCGCAAGTGAGTTGACTGTAAATGTGGCGTGATAGAGTGCAACTGTTGAAATCGCAAACCCCCAGATAAAAAGTTGCATGCCGTTGGTGCCCAAATCTGGGTGCGCCACTGAAAGCCAGTCACCGAACATATAGATACCGACACCCAGCAGGACAGGCACGATACTATCAAAACGGTCTAAAAGGCGCAGCTCAATAAACGCGGACAGTTCTTTAACACGGTGTGTCAGAGTAAAGAAATTTCTGGAAGCTAGGAACCAGCCAACATGGCTCCATAACAAACCGTGCTGTAATGGAGAATGTGAGTCTTGATGGTCATCTGAATAGGCATGGTGGTGACGGTGGTGTGATGCCCACCACAGCGGGCCGCGCTGAACTGCAGTGGTGCCAAGAACTGCAATAATAAACTGAAATGGACGTGATGTACGGAAAGTTTTATGTGAGAAGTAGCGATGATAGAACCCGGTAATGGCAAACATACGTAGTGCATAGAGCGCAATGGCAAAGCTGACTGCAAACCTGCTAAAGCCCACAAAATACACAGCAAAGCACGCCAAGTGAATCAGCACGAATGGGACTACCCGCAGCCAGTCAATATGTGACCAGTTGCCTTCTGTAACCAAAGAATCAGCAGTCACAGCCTTGTTGTCAAACCATGAGATTATTTCCCTGAACATAATCTGCGCTTGCTAGTTTACACGTTGGTCATGAGGGACTTTGCGTAACTTGCTGATGTCATAACCCATATCAGCAACTTTTTTTGTGAGTGTAGCGTACTCTTCTTCACTTAGATGTGGTGATCTGGCCATAATCCAAACATAGTCGCGCGCATTTCTGGCTATTATAGTTTGTGTATAGGCATCATCCAGATACGTAATGAGGTATTCAGCTTTAATTGGCCAGATAAACTGCATACCCCATACTGCATTGCCTGTACCTTTTAACTACAAAGCCTTTGGGGTTATAAGTCTTTAGCGGACCAGACAGACTTCCCTTATTGAAAGTAAAGGTGGTATCGATTGTACCGTCATCATTAAGCTTATACGTTTCAATCGCATTGAATGATTCTTTTTCGATAGAAGTCGGGATTGCCGCAATGACATACCATGCACCCATAAATCGATTGATGTCGACCTGCTGCATGGTTTGTATATTGGGTTTTGTGCTTGCGCAGCCTAAAAGTGATCCTAGTATCGTCATCATCAATAGTTTCTTTAAAGTGTTCATCATGGTTATCTCAAAATAGTTATTTCAGTTTGTAGTTGATGGTGTATCCTTCAGGCGTGATAGACTTTAGCCCCACCCATTCATGGCTGTCGGCGTCATACCAGAAATCAATATTAAGTTTTGGTTTACCTTGCATGCTTGCATCCAGTTTGTAACGCGTGGTCTCGATTTTTTTATCTTTTACATCCAGTATCTCGTTGCCAAGTTTTTTGATTTTGGTGTCCAGCCATTCACCGTTCTGCGGATTCAACAGCTTCGTCTGCTCCAGAATCTTTTGGTTCCAGTAGGCAAAGGTCATCGGACAATCTGGTAACACCTGTTTTACTTTGCCGTCATCTACCACAAACTGACCATGACTGTATTCACCCTTCACATTAGTCGCAACGTCGTTTTCCAAAGTGCTGGACTCAAGACTTTTAAGGCACGAACCTTGCCAAATCTCGGCCGCGCTATGGTTGTATTTGTAGGCATTGATGAATAACACCTTTACATTAAACTTTGCCTGGCTGATGAGTTCGCTGGCCTCATTCAATTTGAATGTGTGCTGACCAATTTTGGTTTTATCCAGATACACATCAAAGTTCCACTCTTTTGCAAACCCGATGTTAGGAATCATGATGGTAAGCATTATCAGCATCAGCTTCATTATCCGTTTATCTCCTTAGGTTTTCCTGGAATAAAAGCGTTGGTTGAGCGAATATAGGCCACATATTCCGGACGACGCTCCGCAATATTTTTTTCCAGTAGCGCAACACCGCTTACCTTAAGCAGCAGTAATGTCATTAAAATTGGCGACAGAATCGCCCACCATGCACCGCCAGCAAGGGCAACCAGATAGAAGCCCCACCATACTATGCACTCACCAAAATAATTGGGGTGTCGGCTATAGCGCCACAAGCCTGTATTTAAGACCTTGTTGCTATTGGTGCGATTGCGTTTGAACGCCGTCAGTTGCCAGTCAGCCATAGTTTCCCAAACAAGTCCGCAGCTAATTAGGGTAATTCCTATAAAATCCAGCGCGTTGATAGATGCGGCAGAGGTGATAGCACCAAGTATCGGAAGTGAGATGACCCATGCCAGCACAGCCTGAAATCCAAAGATGATGTAGATACTTTTGAAAGCAAAATTCGGAGAGTTGTTCCTGCGGATTTCGACATAGCGATGGTCCTCGTGCGGCCCCCAGTTGCGCCAAGTGAGATAAGCAAATAAACGTAGTGCCCACAAAATGACCAGCGTGAGGAGAATGAGCGACCTTTCGGTCACTGAATCCATTTGATTCATGTAGACAAGTCCAGCAATCACAAAAAACAAACTCCACATGCTATCTACATGAGTGACATTGTGACGATATAAGCTGAAAACCCAACCTGCAATACCAAATGCAAGTAAGGCATAGAGTCCACTCAAGTAAACATCCCAATTCATGCAGTGCCCTCAGCTTTAAATCCATTCAGGTACTTGGCAAGGTATAAAAGTAAAGGTGTGATCACTGCCCACCCAACAGACAGGGCGATATAGGAAGCACTGCCATTCAATGTGACAGCCCCTAATTTATCTGCGCCAAAGTATGCAATTGGCCCGCCTGCTGTGCCAAAAAGCATGGCAATAAGATATCTGCCCTGCATCCATGCGAGGCTTACATTGAGCGTCGAGGCAAAGGCCACCCAAAGCGCAAGAATCCATACGGGCACAATAGAATCATTCCATCCGTGGCTTTGATATTCAACCCACTGTGCCATGAGCAAGAGTTGATCAAAGCACGCGCCAATAATGAGCATCAAAATTATGAGCAGCAGCTCTGGCTTTACCTGATTCGCCCTTGAAAGGTGCCAACTCAGGATTGCCAGCGTGATAAAAACCCCCAGCCATGGCATCTGATATGCAGCACCGGCAACACAAGAAAACCAGGCCAGTTGAAATAAAATAAGGTTGGTAATCAGCATGGTTAAATAGGGCGCTCAAATTGATAGTGTGTCACCCACCATTCTTGACCATTCTGATAACCGAACAGTTCTGCACATGCCATATAAAAGATTCGCCAGCGGTTTCGCCATTTTTCTGCATTTTCTGCACCATAAGTCGATTTTAAGATTAAATCAATTTCTTCTTCGTTTTTGTCCATGTTTTCTAACCAGGCATTAGCAGTCTTTTCGTAATGGGTGCCATCCCAGCGCCAGCGTCTTGTTAGCCGCAAATGATCTTGAAAGTGCAGCGGCAAGTCGTCAGTAGGCATCATTCCGCCTGAAAAGAAAAACTGGCTCATCCAATCATCATCATTTTGCACTTCAAACAAATAGGGCGTGCTGCGGTGCACAAATATATGCATAAAAAACTTTCCACCTGGTATCAGCCAATCATGAATTTTTTTATACAACACCCTGTGGTTGCGCATATGCTCAAACATCTCGATAGAGACGACGCGGTCAAACTGATGATGAATGCCATGTTCTGCTGGTTCGAATTTATTCATGTCACACGTGATGACATTAACATTGTTCAAACCAAGTGATTTTGCTTTTTCCATGATGAATTCGCGTTGCGAATTAGAGTTAGAAACAGCAGTGATAGTGCTCATGGGATAATGTTTAGCCATCCATAGGGTAAGCGAACCCCACCCGCAGCCTAATTCCAAGATTTTCTGACCATTTTTTAGATCTGCGTGTTCGCAGCTTAGCTTTAAAGCGTTTGATTCAGCCTCATCAAGCGTTTTTGTATCAGCCAACCAGAAACAGCTACTGTATTTTAGGTTTTCACCGAGACACTTAATAAAGAACTCTGTTGGCAGCTCATAATGCTGAGCATTCGCTAACTCCGGTACCAGTGCAATAGGTGAGTCATTCATCCTTGATACAAAAGTGCTAAGATTTTCAGCGCTGTGTTCACAGTCTCCCGCATTTATCTCCTGCAGACGTTTTTTTGATAGCTGACGAATACCGTGACGAATCATGCGGTCGGGAATGAGACTTTTTTCTGCCAATTGAATGGCTAAAGCAGTTAATTGCATTATTGCTCTACCAGTTTATTGATTGATTATTATACTTATTTAAGTAAACGCTCTATTGGAAAGAAATACTGGTTAATAGTTTCATGAAGCGAAAAATTTGACTGGACGGCATATAACCTCATCAAGAGGCTTGGGCTTTCCAAGCTTTGTTAGACACCATTAGTGGGTTACGATTGTCGGTAGGTAGCTTTTCCCTAATGACTTGCTTGGCTTAGTGTTGAAGGTACTTATTAGGCTATTTCAGCTGAAAATTGCAGCCGTTAGAACGCTCTATAGAGTCTTAAGTAAAACGATATTTTTCACTTTGTTGAAATTGAATGTATGCAACTTTATACCCAAAAAGATTTTTCTAATTCTTTGAAGTTGTGATTTTTATTGCGAATCAACCATTTTAAGGTTGTATTGGCGTCCCCACGGGGATTCGAACCCCGGTCGCCTCCGTGAAAGGGAGGTGTCCTAGGCCTCTAGACGATGGGGACCTAAGAATTTAACTCATTATTTACTACTTATTACAGCGCTGCTATTTTACTACAATTCACTCTATTTCTAAAATGAATTTACCACAAATTTGGTGGAGGTAAGCGGGATCGAACCGCTGACCTCTTGCATGCCATGCAAGCGCTCTCCCAGCTGAGCTATACCCCCAACTTACTACTAATTTGGGTTCTTGAATCAGCTTCAATTCAAAGCCAAAACTCAAAGAAGGCGCAATATTAAAGATGGCTAAGCTAAATGTCAACGGAATTGTGCAATTGCCAACGCTTTTATGCTTATCCGCGCGTGTTGGATTGCGACTCGAATTTTAATAAATCTACGAATGGCTGCGGTTGCCAGCCCACCTTGCGATGCTCAGCCACCACATTGGTAAAGATGCCGCCACGTACATAAAATTTGGCCGTCACGCGCATAAACTTCGGCTGCGTCGCCGCTGTCAGGTCATCCAGAATGTGATTTGTGACTGCTTCGTGAAAGCAGCCTTCTTCACGGAACGACCATATATATAGTTTCAGGCTTTTAAGTTCCACACAAAGCTGGTCTGGAATGTAATCCAGATAAATCACTGCAAAATCCGGCTGGCCTGTTTTAGGGCACAGGCAAGTAAATTCGGGTATTTCCATATGGATATGAAAATCGCGATCTGGATTGGGGTTGGCAAAAGTTTCCAGTTGCTTGGTCGGCTGCGCGGTTGGCTTGGCGCCTAAAGTTTGTTCACTCGTCATAGAAAATGCGGATTTCGGCCTAAAAAAACGTTATTATAACGCTTAAAATTAAATCTCATTGACTCATTCATTTTGCGCTTAACTCATCTAAAACTCGCCGGCTTCAAATCGTTTGTAGACCCAACCACTATTCACTTGCATGGTCAACGTGTGGGCGTGGTGGGGCCTAATGGTTGCGGTAAATCCAACGTCATGGAATCGGTGCGCTGGGTGCTGGGCGAGTCATCTGCCAAAGAAATGCGCGCCGATGCCATGGATGCCGTGATTTTTAATGGCTCGGCTAATCGCAAACCTATATCGCGTGCCAGTGTTGAGCTAGTGTTTGACAACAACCTTGGCGGGGCAAGCGGCGAGTGGAGTCAGTATGCTGAAATCAGCGTAAAACGTGTGATTGAGCGCGAAAAAGGCTCAACTTACTATATTAACAACACCGCTGTGCGCCGCCGCGATGTGGCTGATTTATTTCTTGGCACAGGCTTAGGTGGCCGCGCTTACGCGATTATCGGCCAGAACACTATCTCGCGCATCGTAGAGGCCAAACCTGAAGAGCTAAGGGTGTTTCTGGAGGAGGCCGCAGGTATCAGCAAATACAAAGAGCGCCGCCGCGAGACTGAGTTGCGCTTGCGTGATACGCGCGAAAACCTTACCAGGGTTGAGGATATCTGCCGCGAGCTGCAAAAACAAATCACCAAGCTGGAGTCGCAGGCGGTTGTTACGCAGCAATATCATGCACTGCAAGCCGCATTAAAGCTGGCTGAAGGGCAATTGTGGCTGCTTAAAAAACGCGATGCCAGCCGCGATTGGGAAAAGGCCAAAGCGCGGGTTAATCAATTGGTGAACCAACTTGAAGCGCAAACCGCAGAATTGAGAAAAAGTGAAGCCGAGCTGGAAACCTGCCGCCAGGCGCATTATGCGGCCAGCGAGGGCATTAATACTGCACAAGCGGCCTATTATGAGGCGAATGCCGAAGTTTCCAACCTCGAACACCAGGTGAAACAAAATACCGAGGCGCGCGAGCGCATGGCACAGCAACTGCAGCAATTGCAGCATGCGCTGGAACGGAATGCCAGTGCCAGCCAGGCTTTTCAGCAAAACCTGGCACAGTTAAATACCGATCTGGAAGCTGCAACAGTAGGCGAACAACAGGCTAAAATGGCCTTGGACGGGCTTAAGCAAACGCTCCCAGAGAAAGAGGCTTCGCTTAAAGCTGCAACTGACATTGCCCAAAAAAGCCTGCAAGCGCTAACAGAAGCAAATCAGCGCATACAAATCGAGAATAGCCATATCCACTATTTGAACCAGGCAATTGCTGAGAGTAACCAGCGTATTCAAAGACTCGAGACGGACTTGTCAAACCTAGTGCTGCCTGATGAATCACAGTTAAAAGACAGCGAATCCACCTTGCTACAGGCGCAGCAAGAGATTGCCGGTATTGAGCAAACCGTGCAGAAATTACGTGCAGATGAAGTCACATTGCATGCTGAAATCGATCAGTTACGCGAGCAACAACATCAGGCACAGCGCGCTGCAAACCAGGCCGAAGCCGAGATTCACTCGCTCCAGAAAATTCAGCAGTCACTCCATACTGGGGGTAAGCTGGGAGAATGGCTGAACAGTAAAGGTTTAAAAAATAATGCAAGGTTATGGCAAAAGATTAAAATTGATGAGACCTGGAGCGTTGCCTTAGAAGCTGTATTGGGTGAAAAACTAAACGCGCTGATCTCCGATAAACATGATTTGGGAACCCGGCCGCCAGGCGCGCTGGTACTGGGCTACAGGGCGGCTGAAAATGCCCCGTCCATTAAGCAGAATTCGAATCTAATACCCCTTATCAGCGTAATTATAGCGTGTGATGCAGACTTAAAACCCATTTTAAGCGATTGGCTGGCAGGTGCTTATTTATTGGCTTCTGGCGATGATGTACAAAAAGTCATCGCCGTGTTAAATTTAGGTGAAACGCTGGTGAATCAGGAGGGCGATATCTATGGCCGTCATAGCGTAGCCTATCACGGCGAAAACTCAAGCCTGCATGGCGTGCTGGAGCGTCAGCAGCAACTAGAAAAATTGCAGGTAAATTTACCCAACCTGCAGCAGCAGCAGCATCAAGTGACCGAGTCGCTTAAAGCCGCTGAGAGCAAACTAACACAAACGCGTCAGCAACAACAGCATGAAAATCATCAGCTGAGAACCGCTACCCATACGCTACATCAATTACAACTTGAGTTTTCTCGCTTACAGCATGCGCGCCAAACTTCTCTCGAGCGCGAGAAAAACATTAAAATCGATATTGAAGCCGCAAAAACAAAGCTCACGCAATTGGCTGCAGATCAAGCTGAAAAACTAGAAGCTTTACAAGCGGATTCAGGCCAATTAAGCCAATTGGAGTTGGCAAAAAATAATGATGCGACTGCAAAACAGCATGCCGAACAGGCGTATTTAGCGTTGCGGGATTCAGTTCAGCAAGCTGAAAAATTGCATCAGGAAACTATTTTTAATTTAAAAATAATAACTAATAATATTAATGAGTTAAATAATAAACTTAATTTAAATTATGAAGAAAAAACAGCACTTTTATTGCGCCAGGCTGAAGTGGAAGAAACATTGAAGCTTACGCAGATGGAAACGCTGAAGGTCAATTTAAGCGAAGCGATTAATCTCAAGCTGCAGCGCGAAGCGGCGCTGGCTGAGGCGCGCAATCACCTGGCAGGGCAGGAACAACAACTGCAAGCGTTAGAACGCCAGCGCATGCAAAATGAGCAGCAATTACATCCTATGCGCGATAGCCTTGAGCAAAGCCGTTTAAACGAGCAGGAGGCGCGCCTGCATTTCGAGCAATGCCAAGCGGGATTGGTTGAGAATGGTCATAGCGAACAAGAACTGGCTGCTGGCTTGGCAGAAAATACTAAAACGACTGAATTAGTACGTAAAACCAATCAATTGCAACAGGAAATAGCCGAGTTGGGTGCGGTAAATCTGGCTGCGATACAAGAATTGGCCAACGAAACCGAGCGCAAGACCTACCTTGATAGCCAGATGCAGGATCTGGCGCAAGCTACGGCAACGCTAGAAGATGCGATTCACAAGATTGATCGTGAAACGCGCGACAAACTGATGCAGACGTTTAATACAGCCAATCAGCATTTCGGTGAACTTTTCGCTACGCTATTTGGTGGCGGCCAGGCAAGGTTGGAATTATTGGGCGACGAAATTTTGGATACGGGTTTACAGGTATTTGCACAGCCACCAGGCAAGAAAAACACCACCATTCAGCTTTTATCGGGTGGCGAGAAAGCATTAACTGCGCTGGCGCTGGTATTTGCACTGTTCAGATTAAATCCTGCACCATTCTGCTTGATGGACGAAGTGGACGCGCCGCTGGATGACAGCAATACCGAGCGTTTTTGTAATATGGTGAAAAAGATGGCCGAAAAAACGCAGTTTTTGTTTGTTTCACATAATAAAATTACCATGGAAATGGCGCAGCAGCTCATTGGTGTTACCATGCAGGAATCAGGTGTTTCGCGCATTGTAGATGTAGATATCGAGGCAGCAATTCAAATGCATGCTTGAAATATTATTGAATTAAACTGAAAATTAGCACCAATTCAAAGTAAAATAAAAATATGTCAGATTTGCAAATAGCACTTATTATTTTAGGCGCTTTTATTATTGCTGGGGTTGTAGTGTACAACTGGATGCAAGAGAGAAAGTTGCGTAAAGAGGTCACCAGTGAGTTTATTGTCCCGCAAAAGGACGTGTTGACCGAAGATTTTTATATCGATGCTGATGCATACGTTAATAAAGAGCTTGCTGAAATTGCCGGAAAAATCAAATCTACGGAGCATACATTCTCTGCAGAAGCCCAAAGCGCGCCACAAGTAGAAGTTTTTCAGGATGCAGAAGAAGGTGTCGGCGAAGCGCTTCAGCCTGTGAAGGCGCAAACCGAAAAATATACTGCACAAGAAATTTTACCCGAAGAATTGCAGCCCGAACCTATCCCGCCTGGGCAGCCCGAACCAATAGTGCAGGCAACTTTGCACGAGAAATTACAAGGCATGCAAGCCAATTTGCCTGATTCTACGCATCCTCAAATTGATCTAACAGCGATTTTATACGCCACGAAAGACATTAGTGGTAAAGAATTAAGCACACTTAAGGCTTCAATTGGTGACATTGGTTTGCCATTGGCGATACACGGTTTGGATAAAGAGGATAAATGGCATGTCGTGGACGAAAGCTCAGCTAGCGCCACATTTAAACAAGTGGCGTGCAGTTTGCAGCTGGCAGACCGCGGCGGGCCAATTGCGAAAAAATTGCTGAATAAATTTCAGTTTGCGATTGAAGAGGCGGGTTTAGAGCTTAATGCTCATGTAGAGTGGCAGGGCAGTGGCGACGCCATGCAGCGCGCGATTGAGCTGGATCAATTCTGTATCGAAGTCGATCAAATGATTAGTGTGCATATCGCGCAAGGCGACACACCTATTCACGGCACAAAATTTAAGGGTTTGGCAGAAGCAAATGGTTTGCAGTTAAAGGGCGATGGTAAATTCCATTACCTTGCAAATGGTAAAGATGAGCCGCTATTTGTGTTGATTGATACTAATAGTCAACCATTTACGGCTGAAAGCCTGCGTAGCAATGTGCTGAAAAGCGTGACTTTTCAAATTGAAATTCCCAAGGTCAATAACTGCGAGCAGGTGTTTAATCAAATGATTCTGATGGCACAAAAAATGGCCACCAGCCTGAATGGGCGTTTGGTAGATGACAACCAAAAACCCCTCGGCGATTTGCAAATTGAAAAAATTCGGCAGCAACTCAAAGTGATCCATGCCACTATGGTTGCGCGCGGTATTATGCCTGGCAGTCCAGGCAGCATGCGCCTTTTCAGCTAGTTTAGCTTATGGCTGATTTAGAAGCGGCACGTAAGCAAGTTGCACAACTTGTTTCTGAAATAGCACAGCACGATTACCGGTATTATGTCCTGGATGCGCCTGCCATTTCCGATAATGAATACGATGGTTTATATCGTCAGCTTGTTGAGCTGGAAAAAAAATTCCCAGAACTTATCAGCCCAGATTCACCTACACAGCGAGTTGGCGGTGTTGCATTAAAAGCATTTGAGAGTGTAACGCATCGGCAGGCCATGCTGTCGCTCAACAATGCGTTTGGTGATGATGAATTACTGGCGTTTGACAAGCGCGTTCGCGATGGTTTAGGCATCGAATCTGTCGAGTACGCGGTTGAGCCAAAGTTTGATGGTTTGGCCATTACCTTGACTTATGAGAACGGTGTGTTCATACAGGGTGCCACGCGCGGCGATGGTTATACGGGCGAAAACGTCACGCATAATTTACGCACCATTCGTGCGATTCCTACACGACTGGCTACCTCCAAACCACCGGCATTGTTAGAAGTGCGCGGCGAAGTGCTGATGCTAAAGCATGATTTTGAACGCCTTAACGCTACTCAGGAAAAATTAGGCGCTAAATTATTCGCCAACCCGCGTAACGCGGCTGCAGGCAGTTTGCGTCAGCTAGACCCAAAAATCACTGCTACGCGCCCGTTGCATTTTTTTGCATACGGGCTGGGTGAGGCCATAGGTGCTCCAGAACTGCATTCGCACGCAGAAGCCATAGATTATTTGGCAAAACTACATTTCCCCGTTAGTGATTTGCGTACAGTGAAATGCGGTGCCGAGGGCTTGCGAGAATACTATCAAGTCATTGGTGCAAAAAGACAAGATTTGCCGTTTGATATTGATGGCGTGGTTTATAAGGTGAATCAATTCAGCCAGCAAGACGAGCTTGGTTTTGTTTCTCGTGCACCACGCTGGGCGATAGCGCACAAATACCCTGCAGAAGAGGCTACGACCATTGTAGAAGACATTACCGTACAAGTGGGTCGCACAGGCGCGATTACGCCTGTAGCGCGCCTAAAAGCGGTGTTTGTGGGCGGTGTAACAGTGACCAACGCTACGCTACACAACGAAGATGAATTAAAACGCAAAGATATCCGCATTGGTGATACGGTGATTGTGCGGCGCGCAGGGGATGTGATCCCGGAAGTGGTTTCTGTGGTGCACAATCAGCGCCCAGAAAATACGCGGCTTTTCAGTATGCCAACCGTTTGTCCGGAATGCGGCTCGCATATTGAGCGGCCTGCAGATGAGGCCGTGGCGCGCTGTACCGGCGGTTTGTATTGTCCCGCCCAGCGCAAACAAGCCATTACACATTTTTCCTCGCGCCGCGCCATGGATATCGAAGGTTTGGGCGAGAAGCTGGCTGATCAGCTGGTAGAGGCGGATTTAGTGCATCATCTGGATGATATATACAAGCTAGACGTGGCGACGCTGGCCAATTTGGAGCGCATGGCGCAGAAGTCGGCGCAAAACGTCATTGATGCGTTAGGCAAAAGTAAGAATACAACACTTGCGCGCTTTATTTACGGTTTGGGCATACGCAATGTGGGCGAAGCGACAGCGAAAGATCTAGCTGCGCATTTCGGCAGCCTGCAAGCCTTGCTGGATGCGCCTCTCGAGGCATTGCTCGAAGTAAATGATGTGGGGCCGATTGTGGCGGAATCGATATTGCAGTTTTTTGGCGAGCCGCATAATCGCGATGTGATTAAATCGATGCAAAACTTAAACGTAACATGGCCTGAAACGGCAGGTAAACAAAGGGCTGCAGGCGTATTGCTAGGCAAAACTTTGGTACTCACCGGCACACTGCCCAATTTAAGCCGAGATGCCTGCCAAGCCTTGATAGAAGCGGCAGGCGGCAAAGTGAGCGGCAGCGTTTCTAAGAAAACGGACTATGTCGTCGCAGGCACGGAAGCGGGTAGCAAGCTGGAAAAGGCGCAAAGTTTGGGCGTGATGATTTTAGACGAGGCGGCTTTATTATCTTTATTGAAAGATGGCGAGGCAACTAGCTCCAATCAAAACGCGTCCTATAGTAATGCAAAAAATCAAACAACACTTTTTTGAATGGGTTTACATGAACAGAACTTCACATAACACTTTAGCTATAACTTTTATCATATTGTTTTTTATAAGTATTAATGCAAGCGCCAATCAACTTACTGATAGAATTTCTGCATGCAACTCTGCGTTAAGTAAAGGCGATTGGGCGTCTGCTGTTGTGGCTTCAGATGAAATTCTAAAAGTTGATCGAAATAACCGCGACGGATTGCTGTGTAAGGGCAGGGCGCTTGGCGCCCAAGGTAAGTATGACGCAGCACTTAACGTGCTGGAAATGGCTGCGAAGCAATCACAGCCGGGCTTTGATGAAATTATTGCTAATATTTTTATCGGTAATTTGCATAAAGGAAACAATAAAAATGCAGAGGCAATTGCCAGTTATGAAAAAAGTTTGAAAATTTGTGAGGCTGAGAAAAATGACAAATTTAAGCGCATCAGCCTCAACTTAATGGGTGAAGCGCAAGCGCAAAATAATGGCTTAAATGCCGCGCTAGCAAGCTATTTAGCGGGCTCCAAGCTTGCAATGAATGATAACGAGCGCGCAGATAGTTTTGAGCGACTAGGCACCATTTACAGCGCGCTCGGGCAGCATGATTCGGCTATAGAATACCAACTTAAAGCGACTTTGATGCAACAAAAATCCGGCACTTTAGATCAATATGCCGATGCGAGCCTTGCGCTTGGGAAGGCGTACGAAAAAGCCGAGGAATACGCCAACGCTGAAAATACTTATACAAAGCTTATCCAATTTGCTAAAGAAAATGGTGGTGCTTATTATGAAGCGAAAGCGAGCTTTGATTTGGCACAAATTAAGGCTGCAAGCGGCGATACAGCGAAAGCAAAAAGTCTGATGGGTAATGCTCTTAAGCTGGCGAAAACTGTTGGCGACACCGGTTTGACTGCCGAAATAGAGACTGCGCTTAATAAAATGAATTAATGGTGTGTTTGCATGTAAGGATTGTGTGTTCACTACGACTAAGCCACATTGGCATAATTTTATACGTGTAAAGGCGAACATCCATGATCATTACCGGCAAATCAGCCGCAAACCCAAGCAATATTCAACCTTCAGAAATCACCTTAAGAGAAGTTTTTGAAAATCGGCGTGAGTTTATTAAATCTGCCGGGTTTGGCTTGGCTGCAGGTTCTGCGCTACTGTTAAGCTCAAAAGCACGCGCAGCAAATATCTCTGGAGGTACCACAGAGGGTGATGCGCGACTGCTTGGTCGCGCTAATGCGCCTGCTAAGGCAGAAAAACTCGCCAAACCAAGCTCTTCCGCACGTCAAAAAATCACAGGTTACAGTAAAACCACCTATGGCGTTGGAGAAAAACTCACCAAATACCAAGATGTAACGACCTACAATAATTATTATGAATTTGGCACGGATAAATCTGATCCAGCCATTAATTCAACGCTGTTTAAGCCACGCCCTTGGACTATCAGCATAGAAGGTGAAGTTAAAAAAGCCAAAACCATCAGCATCGAAGAGCTGACGAAATTGGCACCACTAGAAGAACGTATTTATCGCCATCGCTGTGTAGAGGCCTGGTCGATGGTGATTCCATGGATTGGGCTGCCGCTCGCGAGTTTGGTGAAATGGGCAGAGCCGACCGGCAATGCCAAATACATCGAATTTATTTCTGCTAATGACTCGAAAACCATGCCTGGCGCGCGCTCGCCAATATTGGATTGGCCGTATGTCGAAGGTTTGCGCATGGATGAAGCCACGAATCCGCTGACGTTGTTAGCTATTGGTTTGTATGGCGAAGTATTGCCGAACCAAAACGGTGCGCCAGTGAGGCTTGTGACGCCGTGGAAATATGGCTTTAAAGGGGCAAAAGCCATCGTAAAAATCCGTTTTGTGGAAAAAATGCCGCTGACTACATGGGCAAAAGCCGGACCTAGTGAATATGGTTTCTACGCCAATGTGAATCCGGAAGTGGATCATCCACGTTGGTCGCAATCTTCCGAAAAACCAATAGGCACGGGATTGTTCGGCGGTCGCATCAAAACAAAAATGTTTAATGGTTATGCCGAGCAAGTAGGGCACATGTACGCTGGCATGGACTTGTTTAACAATTTCTAGCATGAATAAGCAGCAAATTGTTTATATTAAGGTCGCAGTTTGCCTTTTGGCTCTATTGCCGCTTGTGCGCTTGGTTTGGCTGGGCGTGCATGATGATTTAGGCGCAAACCCAATCGAATTTGTCGAGCATTCCACTGGGACTTGGGCGCTCGTATTTATGTTGATAACGCTCAGCATGACGCCAATTCGCTTGCTGACAGGGCAGGTGTGGCAAATTCAGCTGCGCCGCCTGCTGGGTTTGTTTATGTTTTTTTACGCCTGCCTGCACATCATCACTTACGTATGGCTCGATTTTGCTTTTATTTGGGGAGACATCGCTAAAGATGTCGCCAAACATCCGCGCATTTTGGTGGGTTTTGCCGCTTTTGTTCTCACCATTCCATTAGCTGCCACGTCGAATAGTTACGCGATTAAACGCTTAAAAACCAAATGGAAAAAACTGCATCAAGCCTTGTATTTAATTGGCATTCTGGCTGTTTTGCATTTTTTATGGCTGGTAAAAAAGGATGTGACAGAGCCACTGTATTACGCTGCCGTGTTAGCTTTACTACTTGGCATCAGGCTTTATTTTAAACATCGAGCAATAGCACCGAAAGTACAAAATAGTGTAAGGATTTAGCGGCAAAGACGACCAAGCTTCATCTCAACTAATTATTAGGATCGCTATGTCATCAATCACTCAAATTATTTCATTCTACGATATCATTCGCTCTAAATTAAACTCCGCAGACGCATGGCTACCGCAGCTAGCATTAAGGCTAGCACTGGCCTGGGAGTTCGGCGAATCGGGCTTTGAGAAGCTGCACGGCGCTAACTGGTTTGCCGATTTAACATTTCCATTTCCATTCAATTTATTGCCACCAGACATCAGTTGGGGCATAGCGACGTTTTTTGAAATTTTTGGCGCTTTTGCCATTGCATTTGGATTGGCGACGCGTTTCTTTTCAATATCACTCATTATCCTCTCCGTCGTTGCCATTGCCTCAGTACATTGGCCTGAGCACTGGGGCACACTTTCTGAGTTTGCCAAAGGCTACCGCATTGTCGATGAAAATAATGATGGCTTTGGTAATTACAAATTACCGCTATTATTTATTGTAATGTTATTACCTTTGTTATTGAGTGGCGCGGGCAGAGCGAGTATTGATTACTTAATTCGTAGCAGACTATATAAGACATTATAAAGCGGTATGTATATTATTTAACATAATATACATTATGCGAAGTAAGGAATAAACTTACGCGGAACAGTTTAGATAAAACTGCATTGTCCAAGCTCCCTTTTTAGAGGCTAAAACCATGCAATACGAAAAGATTTCCGTAAGTAACAAATACTCAGTCACGCTGACGCTCTCACGTCCGATGGCTGAGTTTCTTTTTGATGTTCTCTCATCCGAAGTTGTTGACCAGCCCGTCAATCAAAAATATGACCGCAAAAAATTAAAGCGCATTGCCGATGTGCTTTGGCAATATATCAAGCCGACCCCTGCACAAGAAAAATCCCGTATGCAACGCTGGGTTAAGAAGCTAAATCTGGGGCGGTTTGATACTGAGGCTTTGCCTGAGCAAAAAAAACGCTTACAGGGGCACTCTTGAAGCGGCAGCGCTATAAACGCAAACCGTTCAAGCCAATTGATTATGAGAAGTTTAAAGAAATACGCTACCTCGCTAAGTTATCCATATCGGAGGTTGCATGTTTGCTCCATGTAACCCCGCGCACTATCCAAAATTGGGAAACCAACGAAGTAGCGATTCCATACAGCGCGTACAAGCTGTTGCGTATTTATACGGGATACGATTTGCCCGGTCAAGCATGGGCTGGCTGGTCTTTGTGTGGTGCAAGTCTTGTTGCGCCCTGCGGTCGTACCTTCGAAGCGCATCAACTCTCATACATGTGGTTGACGTTTTTGTCGGCAAGAAATTGGCAAAATCACCTGGCGGAAAACCAAAAGCGCAGATCAGCAGCCGTGGCAGCGCTACGGCGCGGCGCGGCTGGAAATCTGCGCTTGGTCGTTTAAGCGTAGAGATTAGTCAACTGCACCGTGGAATACCGCATTTCAATTTATTGAAAAAGGATATGCCGCGAAAGGCGGTTGACGAATATCGAAGCGTCCACGCTCTGGTAATTGGGTTGGATTGGGTTTTAATCCAAGCCCAATTGCCACGTGGCGAACGTCGGGTTTGGGGTGAAACCCCAAGGTTTTTGCAAACTTGCAGTGTTAGTACCACTGCAAGTAATTCCCAAAAGTGGGAATTAAGCGACCTTTTTAATGGTGAAGTGATGTGTGATTGGTATTGGCTTTCAAGGCGATTTTCTTTCGAAAATCCCCTAAAAAAAACTGTTCCGCATAAAACGCCTCTACTTTGCCCTATTTTTGAAAGGAAAAAATGTGTTTAAACCCATCGTTCATTACGACACTGTTACCGTTGAACATGCTGCCAAGTTCTTACAGTGTTCAACTCGCCGTGTCCGTTTTTTGCTCGCTAACAGTCGCTTATATGGCTACAAAGATGAAATGAAACCTACGCGGCCATGGAAGGTTTTATGG
>JBAVIP010000059.1:0-58553 GCA_049687015.1 Methylotenera sp.
AAAACCAACCAAGCAAAACTAACCCAAAAATGCCACCAAAACCCACCGAGCGAAAAACGATGCTCTGCGAGCCAATATCTGCGCGGCTTCCAGAGCCACACGAATAAAGATAAACCCTAACGTTTGAATTAAGGGGCGCCGTCAGGCGTCCCGCTTGAATGATGGGTTAGGGAAAGCCACCAAAAAGGCAACCAACACACCGCACCCCACAAAACTAAAAAATAACCTAAAACCGCCCAACTTGCAAACCCCACAAACCCAAACGGAAACTAAGGCTAAAAACCTAAAAACTGCACCACCGAAAAGCCAAAAACAACCACCAAACCAACCAAGCAAAACCTACCCAAAACCGCTAACTAAAACCACCGAGCGAAAAACACCAGCCTGCGACCCGCATAGAATAAGGCTCACAGAGGCACACGAATAAAGATAAACCCTAACGTTTGAATTAAGGGGCTGGCTTTAGCCAGTCCCGCTTGAATGATGGGTTAGACCATGCCAACGTATGGCTAGTAAGTGACACGGCCATTTTGCTCAATAGATATGGTGCGTTTACGTTGTAGCTCGGTAACAATGTTTTCTATGTCGCTTTCTGAGATGCCTCCCTGGAACTGGAACATTGCACCAATTGAGTTAAGTAGAGAGGTTCTTTTTGCAGGTTTTAGTTTGAGCAAACGCTCGGTGACGTATTCAATAAGCTCAGGATTTTGAGCGTTAAGGTTTTTGCGCTCAGCAGGCTTTTGTTCTTCCTCTTCCTTACGTGCAAATTGGATAAGAAGCTGGGCAAGGCGAAGTTTGTCACGATAACCCAATGTTTCAGCGACCTTTGCTATTTCGTCATAACCCATGCGATGAATCCTCCTATTTTTATTGAAATGGTCTAACGTAAAGTAGGTATCCTATTTGACGCAATATAAAGCGTCAAACTAGAACAAAACTGGTTTTTAAAATTTATACTCACCATTAAATCAATCTATTAGCTATTTTTAGTACTACCTAAATAACAAGCATTAAAACGGCGCAAAATAATTGATTACCTCACCACTGGCATTGTCTGCTTAAAACTCGGCCGTTTAATCAACAAACTATAGTGTTTTGCTAAATTGGGATATTTATCCTGCCAATTCAAATGCTTAAAGCGCAGATCAAGGTAGCCCAACATGCACCCCAGCGCAATATCAGCCAGACTGAACGTCTCTTTCACACACCATTTCTTTTTAAAGATATCTAAATTAAGCACCTCCAAACCGCGTGTGACTTTTTCGAGTTGTTTTTCTATATTGGCTTGTGATTGCTGCTCTTCAGGTCTGCGCCCTTCTAGCATGGCGGCTACTGCTGCGTCGCAAATGCCGTCTGCAAGCGCCTCCCAGCGGCGCACTGCAGTTCTGGAGCCGTTATCATGCGGAATCAGATGCGCCAATGGCGTGCGGTTATCCAGATATTCCACAATCACGCGGGAATCATACAAACTATCGCCATCATCCAAAAGCAGCACCGGTACTTTTCCCAGCGGGTTATGGTTTTTAACCGGGCAATCCGGATCGCTCAAAACGACTTCTTGCAGCTCTACCTCAACGTGCTTCTCGAGTGCGACAATGCGCACTTTGCGGGCGTAGGGGCTATTGACTGTGTATAAAAGTTTCATGTAATCCTCAAAAATTCATTTTTTGGTCGCATTGCAGCGTTGCGCGGTACTCGCAACCTCGCTGTACAACCCCGTACTATCTCGGCTCCTGCGCTCCGTGCGCCTTACACTGCATCCCAAAATTCTGCATTTTTTAAAGCCATTCTCATGCTGCAGCTGTGCGTTTTTTAGTAATCATCTGCATTATAATGGAAATATGTCTTTGCCTCTATTCACACAACAATTTCCACGCGGCTCGCAAGCTTTTATCGATTTAGTTAAGCACGATGTTACACAAGCTTTGGCAGAAGACATTGGCAGTGGCGACCTTACAGCAGCGCTAGTACCCGCTGCACAGCAAGCCAAAGCCAACATTATCTCGCGCGAAAACGCGGTGATTTGCGGCATCGATTGGGTGAATGCCTGTTTTCTTGCGCTAGATAAAAATGCCAAAATAAAATGGCTGGTGAACGAAGGTGAAAAAGTGTCTTCCAATCAATTATTGTGCGAAGTTTTGGGTAATGCGCGTGCGCTACTTTCGGCTGAGCGTTGCGCCTTAAATTTCTTGCAAACGCTTTCAGCGGTAGCCACTCAAACACGCCAGTATGTCATCGCGATTGCAGGTACTAAAGCGCAGATTTTAGATACGCGAAAAACGCTGCCGGGCTTACGGTTAGCGCAAAAATACGCAGTGACTGTGGGTGGCGGCTTTAATCAGCGCCTGGCTTTATACGATAGCATATTAATTAAAGAGAACCATATCGCCGCCGCGGGCAGTATCCATGCGGCTCTTGAGCATGCCAAAAAATTGAACAAAAACGTAAGCATTCAAATTGAAGTGGAAGATTTAAACGAGCTGCAGCAGGCTTTAGACGCGGGCGCTACCAGTATTTTGCTGGATAATTTTGGCCTCCACGATATGAAAGAAGCCGTGCGCATCAATGCTGGCCGCGCCTTGCTCGAGGCTTCTGGCAACGTCAATTTAAACTCGGTGCGCAGCATTGCACTTACTGGCGTTGACCGCATTTCAGTCGGCAGCCTCACAAAAAATATCCATGCCATTGATTTATCTTTACGAATCAAATAGCATGGAACAAGTCGAATAGCATGAAGCTAAATCTTACAATTTTTATCTTGAGTTCAACCCATGAGTAAAACAGCAAGTATCTTAAAATCCAAAGGCAAACTTAGCTTAGGTGATATGCTACGCATGCTGGTAAACGACCACAGGCTGGATAAAACACAGGCCGAACAGCTGTTCAAAGATCGCAAACTTGATAGCTCAAACCTGCATCCAGTTGTAGTGATTGGCGAGCAAAAATGGAAAGATTTGCGCCCGCCGCACAGAGTGTTGAGCGTGGATTATTTGTCTCGCTGGCTGGCTGAGAAAGCCGAGCTTGATTTCTATCATATCGACCCACTCAAACTCGATTTCACCTCGGCTGCACAAGTGGTTTCAAAAGCCTATGCCGAGCGGCTTAAAATCATGCCCATTTCTGTCAAAAATGGCGAAGCGACCATCGCTACTGCCGAACCCTTCCAAACTGAATGGATCCCGGATTTAGAGCGCATTATGGACATGCGTATCAAGCTGGTAGTGGCTAATCCACTGGAAATTAACCGCTATTTGCCCGAAATTTACAATCTTGCCAACTCGATTAGCCAGGCCAATACTGCAAAAGCCGGTCAAATCGTCGGCGTGCAAAATTTTGAGCAACTTATTGAGCTAGGCAAAGATAAAAACCTGGATGCCAACGAACAGCACGTGGTGAATATTGTGGATTGGCTGCTCAAATATGCGTTTGAGCAGCGCGCCAGCGACATCCACCTGGAACCGCGCCGTAACATGGGCATGATGCGCTTTCGCATTGATGGCGTGCTGCACCAAGTGTACCAATTGCCCAGCAACATCATGAACGCCATCACCAGCAGGATTAAGCTGCTAGGCCGTATGGACATGGTGGAAAAACGCCGTCCGCAAGATGGCCGCATTAAAACCATCAGCAATGACGGCACAGAAATTGAGCTGCGCTTATCTACTATGCCGACCGCTTTTGGTGAAAAACTGGTGATGCGGATTTTTACACCGGATGTCATTGTGCAAGACTTTATTCAACTGGGATTTTCCCAAAAGCAATCAAAGTTATGGGCAGAATGGACCAAGGCGCCTAATGGCATCATTTTAGTCACCGGCCCGACCGGCTCTGGCAAAACCACTACACTGTACTCGACACTAAAACAACTTGCCACGCCAGAAGTCAATGTCAGCACGGTGGAAGATCCAATCGAGATGGTCGAGCCCGCCTTTAACCAAATGCAGGTACAAACCAATATCGGCCTCACGTTTGCAGACGGTATTCGCACCCTGATGCGGCAAGACCCCGACATCATCATGGTGGGCGAAATTCGTGATATCGAAACCGCGGACATGGCCATCCAAGCCGCGCTCACTGGCCACCTGGTGCTATCTACCTTGCATACCAACGACGCGCCTTCGGCTGTCACACGTTTGCTGGATTTAGGCGTGCCGGCCTATTTGATTCATTCTTCGGTATTAGGCATTATGGCACAACGGCTGGTGCGTACGCTTTGCCCAGCTTGCAAAACATCCAGAGAAATCAGCGACGAGGAATGGGCTTCTATCACACGTCCTTTCAAAGCACCTAAGCCAGCCTCGATAATGAAAGCAGTCGGCTGCACCGAATGCCGCAACACTGGCTACCGCGGCCGTAGCGGTATTTATGAAATGCTCACCATCACGCCAAAATTACGCAAACTCATCACACCAATTGCCGATTTGGCACAGCTTAAAAACATGGCCTACCAGGAAGGTATGCAACCGTTAATGTTGAACGGTGCAGAAAAAGTCGCTGCCGGACTTACCACCATTGAAGAGTTGCTGAAAGTCGCCCCGCCAATAGATCAATAGCATCTCGCTGAATAGATGCAGGTAATACAGACGTGTAAAAACACAATTTCAATTTAATCGATCCAATACTAACTTTTTGTTTATTTTGAAGGTTTTTTGTTTATTTCAAGGGGTTTATAGGCTGGCAATCTTGACCAAATGCTGCCAAACAGTTAAGGTTAAGGGTTACAGATAAATTACCCCGAATTACCTTAAAAATAGAAATTTATGAATCAAGTTTCAATTACAACAGCAGAATCCTTAATCTCGGACAAGTTGCCTTCAGATCAGTCGGCTATCAATAAGCACGCTTCCGAAAAGCACTGTAGCGGTGCCGAGATTGTGATCAAGTGCCTGGAGGCTGAAAGCGTCAAGTTCGTGTTCGGCTATCCTGGCGGCGCGGTTCTGCATATCTACGACGCGATTTATAATCAAAATCACTTCAAACATATTCTGGTGCGTCATGAACAAGCTGCTGTGCATGCGGCGGATGCTTTTTCTCGCGCTACAGGTGAAGTTGGCGTAGCACTTGTGACTTCAGGCCCAGGTGCCACCAACGCCATTACCGGCATTGCAACCGCCTATATGGATTCCATTCCGCTTGTGGTCATTAGCGGGCAGGTTCCTGTGCCAGCCATCGGCCTGGATGCGTTTCAAGAAGTCGACATGGTGGGCATTACCCGCCCCTGCGTAAAACATAATTTTCTGGTGAAAGATGTCAAAGACATCGCCATCACCATGAAAAAAGCGTTTCATATTGCCAGAACGGGTCGTCCAGGCCCTGTGGTGGTAGACATCCCCAAAGATATTACTGCACATCTGGCTGAATTTAATTACCCAAAAAGCATTGAAATGCGCTCTTACAACCCTGTCACCAAAGGTCACAGCGGGCAGATTAAAAAGGCAGTTAAACTGCTATTGGAAGCCAAACGCCCCATGGTGTATTCAGGCGGCGGCGTAGTGCTGGGTGACGCAGCCGAGTCTTTAATCAAATTAGTTAAAGCGTTAGGCGTGCCTATCACCAACACACTCATGGGCTTGGGCGGTTATCCAGCTACCGACAAGCAGTTTGTGGGCATGCTGGGCATGCACGGCACCTATGAAGCCAACATGGCAATGCAAGAATGCGACGTACTGTTAGCCGTGGGCGCGCGCTTTGACGACCGTGTGATTGGCAACCCCAAACATTTTTTCAGCAAATCGCGCACCATTATTCATATCGACATTGACCCCTCCTCTATCTCTAAACGCGTGAAGGTGGATATCCCCATTGTGGGCGATGTGAAATCGGTACTGGCAGAAATGAATAGCTTGATTGCGGCAGAAGCGCCAACACAATCGCCAGCACTTAAGACCTGGTGGCAGCAAATTGATGCTTGGCGCAGCAAACTTTGCCTGAACTACAACAACAGCAACGGCTTGATCAAACCGCAGTACGTGATTGAAAAACTGTGGGAAGTCACCAAAGGCGATGCCTATGTGACCTCTGATGTGGGCCAGCACCAGATGTGGGCAGCGCAATATTACAAATTTGACAAACCGCGACGCTGGATCAACTCAGGCGGCTTGGGCACCATGGGCGTAGGTTTGCCGTACGCCATGGGCTGCCAGTTTGCAGACCCCGCCGCGCAAGTAGCCTGTGTAACGGGCGAAGGCAGTATTCAAATGAACATCCAAGAGCTTTCTACCTGCAAGCAATATCACTTGCCAATCAAGGTGATTCTGCTCAACAACCGCTACCTGGGCATGGTGCGGCAATGGCAGGAGTTTTTCTATGAGAACCGTTACTCGGAATCTTACATGGACAGCCTGCCCGACTTTGTTAAGCTGGCCCAGTCTTACGGCCACGTCGGCATGCAGATTACCCAGCCAGGCGATGTTGAAGGCGCGTTAAAAGAAGCCTTTGCCATGAAAGACCGCTTTGTGTTCATGGATTTCATTACCGACCAAAAAGAAAACGTGTTCCCGATGATTGAGAACGGCAAGGGTTTATCTGAAATGATTCTGGCGGAGGATTTATAATCATGCGCCACATTGTTTCACTTTTGATGGAAAATGAATCTGGCGCGCTGTCTCGAGTAGCAGGCCTATTTTCAGCACGCGGCTACAACATCGAATCACTCACGGTTGCTGCAACCGAGGATCCAACACTGTCGCGCATGACGATTGTGACCAGCGGCTCAGATGAGGTGATAGAGCAAATTATCAAACAGCTCAATAAATTGGTTGACGTGGTAAAAGTGCTGGATTTAAACGACGGCAAATTTATCGAGCGTGAATTGATGCTGATTAAAGTTAAAGCAACCAGTACACATCGCGAGGAAATGAAACGCATGTGTGACATTTTCCGTGGCCGTATTATCGATGTGGCTGACGGCAGTTTTACCATTGAGCTTACCGGCTCGGGCACCAAACTGGATGCTTTTATCGAGAGTTTGGACAAAACCGCAATTTTAGAAACCGTACGCACCGGCGCTTCGGGCATTGGCCGTGGCGACAGAGTATTAAAAATTTAATCCATTAAGATTTATAACCATAAAATTTAATTAGTAAGCATTTGTATTTAAAGGAAAATAGCAATGAAAGTTTATTACGACAAAGACGCAGACATTAACCTCATCAAAGCAAAAAAAGTAACTATCGTGGGTTATGGCTCACAAGGGCACGCACATGCGGCAAACCTGAAAGATAGCGGCGTGAACGTCACTATTGGCTTGCGTAAGGGCGGCAGCTCATGGGCTAAGGCTGTGGGCGCTGGGCATAACGTGCAAGAGATTGCCGATGCTACAAAAAATGCTGACGTCGTGATGTTGCTATTGCCAGACGAAACCATGCCGCAAATTTTCCATGCGGATGTAGCCAATAATTTGAAGCAAGGTGCAACATTGGCATTTGCGCATGGTTTTAATATTCACTACAACCAAATCACGCCACGTGCTGATTTAGATGTGATTATGATCGCACCTAAAGGCCCTGGCCACACCGTGCGCTCAGAATACTTAAAAGGCGGCGGCGTACCCTCTCTAATCGCAGTTTATCAAGATAAATCCGGCAAAGCCAAAGACCTTGCACTTTCATACGCAGCAGCCAACGGCGGCACCAAAGGCGGCGTAATTGAAACGGATTTCCGTGAAGAAACTGAAACAGACTTGTTCGGTGAACAAGCCGTATTATGCGGCGGTGCGGTTGAGCTGGTTAAAGCAGGCTTCGAAACGCTGGTAGATGCTGGCTATGCGCCAGAAATGGCTTACTTTGAGTGCTTGCATGAGCTGAAATTGATTGTGGATTTGATGTATGAAGGTGGCATTGCCAACATGAACTACTCGATCTCAAACAACGCGGAATACGGCGAGTACGTGACCGGCCCTAAAGTGATTAACGATGAATCACGTTACGCCATGCAAGAAGCTTTGGCTAACATTCAAAACGGTAATTATGCCAAACAGTTCATTTTAGAGGGCCGTACCAACTACCCAGAAATGACTGCACGTCGTCGCTTAAACGCTGCTCACCCGATTGAACAAGTGGGTGGCCAACTACGCGCCATGATGCCTTGGATTGCGAAAAACAAACTGGTCGATCAGTCTAAAAACTAATCGCAAACTATTCATATTTAGAGGGCAAGACGCAAGACGTTTTGCCCTTTTTTATTGAAGGATTTCAATTGCCATTCTCTATCGTCTTACAATATCTACTGCCAAAACAAGCCATTACCATGCTTGCGGGCAAATTCGCCAACTTGCAGGCGGGTCGACTGACCACCACCGTCATTGGCTGGTTTGTGAAACGTTACAACGTCAACATGGCTGAAGCTGCTAATCCGGATATTGCAAGCTACGCGAGTTTTAACGAATTTTTTACTCGACCACTGAAACAGGGCGCGCGCCCTCTGGCGCAAACCGAGTTTATTTGCCCGGTCGATGGCGCCATTAGTCAGTTTGGAAACATCGAGCAGGATCAAATCTTTCAGGCCAAAGGTCGCAACTATTCAACACTGACGCTGCTTGCAGGCCAGCAGCCATTAGCCGTCAAGTTTGAAAATGGCCATTTTGCGTGCCTTTATTTAAGCCCCAAAGATTATCACCGCATCCACATGCCTTGCGATGGCGTGTTAAAAAGCATGACCTATGTGCCCGGAGATTTATTTTCAGTGAACCCGACCACCGCCGCCAATGTGCCCAATTTATTCGCACGCAATGAGCGTGTGGTGTGTGAATTTGAATCAGAAAAGCACGGTACTTTTGTCATGGTGCTGGTAGGCGCAACCATCGTCGGCAGCATGGCGACTGTTTGGCATGGTGTAGTTAACCCCCCACGCTCAAAAAACACTCGCACCTGGTCTTATGTTGACCAGAATTTCCTATTAAAACAAGGCGATGAAATGGGGCGCTTTTTGCTGGGGTCTACCGTAGTAATGCTGTTTGAAAAAGATGCACTGCAATTTAATGCAGCTTGGCAGCCAGCGCGCACTATCAGGTTGGGTGAAATGATGAGTGCAAACTGAATTAACCGCCACTGTCATTGCGGGTATAGTTTATCCTAATACTCGATTCAGGAACCCGTAATCTCATCCCATTTAAACAAATCTAAATGCTGAATCAAGTTCAGCACGACAGTAAATTACACCAGCTTGGCGTGATTTGTTGCGTTTTTAGCATGTGGACTTGGCTTGATTTTATGATGCAAATGCGTCGACAACTCGTTCAGCGCCAATTTATACACTTCGCGCTTGAACTCAATCACATCCTCCAGCGGCACCCAATAATCGCTCCAGCGCCATGCGTCAAACTCTGGGTGTTCACTGGCACGAAGTGAAACATCTGTATCGCGGCCGACCATACGCAGCAAATACCAAATCTGCTTTTGGCCTCGGTAACTACCACGCCATTCGCGCTTAACCCAGCTAGATGGCACTTCGTAGCGCAGCCAATCACGTGTGCGGCCTAAAATATGCACGTGCTTGGGCTGTAAACCGACCTCTTCCATCAGTTCACGATACATGGCCTGCTCTGGGCTTTCGCCGTATTTAATACCACCTTGTGGAAACTGCCAAGCGTGTTCTCGAATACGCTTGCCCCAAAACACCTGATTTTGAGCGTTACACAGAATAATCCCCACATTCGGGCGAAATCCGTCACGATCTAACATATTGCAACTACCTAAAATATTTAGTGCCATTTTTTCATATTTTTGACGCTATGGAAAGCTCGCATTTGTATTTAGAATGTAATTTATGAAAAATTTAATTTTAATTAGTAGCTTAATTTTGCTGTTGCAGCTTAACGCGTGTGCGCAAAGCAGCACCGCCTATATCACCAATCAAGGCGATAACACGGTCTCGGTAATTAATATTGATCAGGCAAAAGTCATTCACACTATCGCCGTTGGCAAAGCACCTGTGGGCGTGGCGGTTTCTAAAAACCTAAAACGCGCATTTGTTACCAACGTAGAAAGCAGCGACATTTCTGTAATCGACACCTCCACCAATCAGGTAATTGATACCATTAAAACTGGAGGCTCGCCTATGGGCATAGTAATCGCGCCTAACAGTAAAACACTATATGTGGCAGATTGGTACAGCGATCGCATTCTAGAAATTAACACTGCCGACTATAAAAAACAGCGCGAAGTGATTGTAACTAAAGCGCCAGCCGGCTTGGTGGTAAGCCTAGACAGCGCAAGGCTTTATGTTGCTGCACGCGATAGCAATGAAATCGCGGTGATAGATGCCGCCAAGCTCACTATTGCTAAACGCATCGGCGTCGGCAAGCATCCATTCGGGCTTGTGCTAAGTATAGATGGCAGCACGCTTTATAGCGTAAATGTTTACGATAATACTGTATCAGTCATTAACACCACATCATGGCAACAAAGCAAAATCAAAGTGGGCGAACACCCTTATTGCGCCACGCCCAGTCCAAGCAATAAAACGCTTTACGTCACCAATACACAAGATGACACAGTTACTGTTATTGATTTATCTTTGCGAAAAACTATCGCTACTATTGAAGTCGGCATGACACCAGAAGGCATTAGTTATGATGCAGCGAGCAACCAAATATTGGTCGCCAGTTGGGGTGAAAACCAAGTCAGCGTGATTGATGCCAACACTAACAAGCTTAGAAGCCATATTAAAACGGGTGATAAAAGCCGTGCTTTTGGGCAGTTTATTCTGCCCGAGCAATAAAAAAGTACAATTTATTATGTAGGAGCTACACCCTCATCGCGATAAATAAACCCTAATCGGCGCGGGTCGTGCCTCCTACAAACTAGGTCAACGCCACACATTATCAAGCGTTACTCAAAACGTGGGCTTATTGGCTCATCTGATTTATAATAACGTGTTGTTTTTATTTTTAGCCTAGTTTATTTATTGGAGATTTTCGAATGAAAAAGTTTTTAGCATTGCTAGCATTAGCAATTTTGCCACTTAGCGCCATTGCGCACGGCCCTAGCCCACAAAAAGTAGAAAAAACCGTAACCATTAAAGCGCCACCTGCCAAAGTGTGGGCTTTGGTGAAAGATTTCGGCAACATGCAAGCTTGGCACCCTGCCATTGCCAGCGATAAATTAGAGAAAAAAGGTGACGAGACCTTTAGAACGCTTACATTAAAATCTGGTGGCGAGATTTACGAGAAACTGCGCAGTGCCGATGATGCCGCCATGAAGATTAAATACGAAATCGTGAGCGGCGTAGCACCAGTGGCTGATTACAACTCATTCATGACTGTAACTGCTGGCCCAGGCGCTGGCGAATCTACCGTTACATGGGTTGGCCGTTTTTACCGTACTTATAAACTA
Organism: Methylotenera sp.; assembly: GCA_049687015.1. GTDB lineage: Bacteria > Pseudomonadota > Gammaproteobacteria > Burkholderiales > Methylophilaceae > Methylotenera_A. The sequence goes on from JBAVIP010000059.1 coordinate 11,334, forward strand.
AACCCACCAATTCCAGCAGGTCAGGATGATGAAACAGCGGTTAAATTTGTAACTGACGTTTATGATGCAGGTTTAGCTGGTTTGAAAAAGGCCGCCGAAAACTCAAAGTAACAAGCCAGGCAACTGGCGCATCATCAAATAAAAAACCATGGTGGAAGTTTTGGTAAACCTGTACTAAATCTGTAGGAGCGACGCCCTCGTCGCGATTAAAGCAAATACAATCGGCACGGGTCGTGCCTCCTACAACAAAAGGGATTGCAAATGTGCAATCCCTTTTTTCGTGTCATGCTGAACCCCGTATCGTAGTACGGGGCAGGCTCGATTCAGCATCTCACAGTTTCAACAGCGGAGCCGTAGCCTCGATGCAGATGCAGTGTAACGCAATCGAGGGATAATGAAACACCCACCCCTTGATTCCACCTGCGGCTTCATCAAGGCTACAAAACAATTACAGATAACACAAATTGTATAAAGTAACAGCTAAAAAGTGACGAGTTTCGTATGATATGACACTTTTTGTCAGCCAAATGGTTAAAAAAGCGGGGTAAAACCCGCTTTTTTTATGCTTTTAATTTTAGTAACGATACGTTTGGCACTTTGATGAAACGCGACATGCCCTAGGCAAAGCAATCATAACTCATTAATTTAAAATGCTTTTATTAAGGTCACAATCGCTGTAGGAGCGATTTTTAAATCGCGAAATGGCACGACCGCTATTTTTTGCATTATTTTCGCGCAATAAATTGCGCTCCTACAAAAAGCTGGCACGGCTGTTGCTAATACCTATTCAAGCACTGGTATCAACTACTTAACAGTGTGTTCATACTATAAATTATTTTTTACAAAGGAAATTAAAATGATGAAACAAATGCAAAAAGGTTTTACCTTAATCGAGTTAATGATTGTGGTGGCAATTATCGGTATTTTAGCTGCGGTTGCAATTCCAGCATATCAAGATTACACAGTACGTGCACAAGTAACTGACGCTGTAAATATTTTAGCCGGTGGTAAAACAGACATTGTTGAAGCCATGTCACAAGATATTGCTGCGGCAAACTGTGGTTTACCAGCTGCTGCTATAGCTGGTAAATATTCTAACGTTACTTTTGTGAATGCGGCAGGCGTGTGCACTGGCACTGCTACAATGATGGCTTCTACAGCTATCGGTGGTCAAACTCTTATCATGACTTATACTGCTGCAACTGGCGCATGGACTTATGCTGGTTCTATCGCTGCTAAACATAGACCAAGAGCTTGGGTATAATATGCAAACCTAGTCTCGATTTAGTAACAATATCGAGCTAACAAAAAAGCCCTTCAATCGAAGGGCTTTTTTACGCCTGTTGTATCTACATTTCCTCTACCAATTTACTTTCGTCATATTCCATATTAGCAAGCGTAGCCTCGATACAGTAACGAAATCGAGGGATAATGAAACTAAATATCCCTTGATTCCACCTGCGGTTACATCAAGGCTACAAAACAAAAAGCAAGCGTAGCCTTGATGAAATGAAAATGAAATCGAGGTTCAATGTAACAACAACCCCTGCATCATGCGGGGGTTTTGTTTTTTTGGTAACCGTTCCCCTCTACACATCCACACAACATCAAAGTTACTTCACAATTCACCAAACTCATTTTTATTTGACATCACTTTTACCACGCCCGCCCAATTGCTTGGGTAAATGCCACGTTTTACATCACGATGAAAACTGGAATATGGCCAATCTGCTACCACTTTTACCAAACCATGTTTTACTGGGTTAATGTAACAATAATCGATGCAACGGCGTAAATCATCTTCATCTTTAATTGTATGCTCCCAATACCTGCGCTGCCACACAAGCGCCGATCCATCTTCCCGCATGGTTATTGGTATACGTTTTTTAAGTGCGCGCACAAAGTGTGATTTAATCGCGCGCCAACGACCTGCATAATCGCAATCATCTATTGGTAATTGCCATACGGCATGCAGGTGGTCTGGCAATACAACCCAAGCTACAATTTGAAATGGATGACGCTGCTGTACAGCTTTTACGGATTCCCGCAACAAGTCGATGTGTTGCGTAAGTATGTTTGAATGGCGATTTATTAACGTGACCGTAAAGAAATACGTGCCACCTTTTATTAAATTTCGTCGATATTGCACCATGCGTTTGAGTTTAGCTGTAGTCTCGATGCAGTGCAACGGAATCGAGGGATATTGAAACATACTATTCCTTGATTGCACCTGCGGCTTCATCAAGGCTACATACTTAACCTCGATTCTACTATGTTGCATCGAGGCTACGAATATTTAATTAGTATTTCTGGTGCCGCCTTCCAATACCACAGCTTTAAAACCATACTGCGCTAAAATAAATGCGGCAGCTGAGCTGCGGCGGCCCGTTTGGCAATACACAATATATTCTTTTGTGTTATCCAATTGGCTTACCTGGCTGCGCAGCTCGTGCAATGGCGCGTTGATTGCACCTTCGATATGGTGGTAATTGTATTCTGAGGCAAAGCGCACATCTAACCACTCTGCGCCATTGGCGACTTTAGCTTTTGCCTCCATCATGCTCACGGTGTTCACAATAGGCGCTTTAAGCAGCTCGACAAAATCTTGTTTCTTCAGGCGTAATAATTGACCGTCAGTTTTCATGGTCACAGTGGCGTTACGTTTAGTGTCTGAAGCTAATGCCTCTTCACCAAAACCTGCGCCGCTAAAAATTTCTGCCAACACGATTGGCGGCTTGCTTGGATCTTTTACCCGACTAACAACAGCAGTACCTTGTTGAATCAGGTAATAGTAGTCACCCTCTTGCCCTTGCGTAATAATCACTTGGCCCGCCTTAACATCCATAGATTCCATACGCGCAAACATAGCTTCGATATTGGCAGCCGGCAGCTTGCTAAATACGCCATTTTGCAGCTTAAACGCATTAAAGCTGGTCGCATCTAATTGGAAGTCACTTTTTACCACTTTTGCCTGTTTGATTTGCGCTGGGGGATAGCCTGACAGCTGATCCCAAGTCATCATAATATCGAGCAGATCTAAATCGATACGCACCACTTCAATCGGCGTAAGCGCGATGGTGTCTTTAATTTGTAGCCGGCCAGTATCCACTGGGTGTTTGGCGGCATCGGTGCCAGCGCGCAAAATGCGTTTGTTGCCATTTTGGTACCGAATCCCCAAATCACCGCTCACCAAATAAAGTGCTTGTGTGCTATTTGCACTGATGCGCGTTGGGTCTAAATCTTTGCTGACCAGCTCCACAAAACACACCGCTGCAAGCTCCACCAGACGATTGGGCGAAAGCCTTGCCATAGGCTCGAACCGAGCCAGAGTGGATTTAGAAATGAGTATAGGTTTATTTTCAGTCATATTTATTATTTACAAATCGAATAGTTGTTGATGACGTAGTGCTTGGCAATGCCGCGTTTTTGGGTGTGCCGCCATTTCTTGCATAATTGTTGCGTCTTCGCCCGGTTTTAAGTGCGTAATAAAAATTTCAGGATGGCTTTGTAAATGCTCCAGCTCATCCGCCAGCGTATTTGGACACAGGTGTTTTGAAAGCATGGCTAATTCAGCCTCTGCATTGCTAAATGCCGTTTCAATAATTAAATATTTTAAATTTTTTATACTGTTCACTGCTTGCCAAAAAGCCTTGCTACAAGCGGTATCCCCCGTAAATACCAAGCTATGCGTGCTGCTCTCAATCTGGTAGCCCACCGCCGGCACCACGTGATTCGCTGGCAGGGCGGTGATGGTTTTATAGTTAATGTTTACTGCATTACCAACAATAATCTCGTTATAAATTAAAAACGGGTTGGCAGTATCGGGAATCTGATTAAAGTTTGGCCAAATCAACCAATTAAAAATATGCTGTTTTAAAATATTAATCACCTCAAGTGTGGCGTGTACCGTCACGGGATTGGTACGTAAACCCATGACAGTATCCAGCAACAGCGGTATAGCCACGATGTGATCGAGATGCGAGTGTGTGACAAAAATATGATCAATTTTTAACAAGGCCTCAAGCGATAAATCACCTACGCCAGTACCAGCGTCTATCAACACATCGTCATCCAGCAGCAATGAAGTGGTGCGCAAATCGCTGCCAATTCCGCCGCTACAACCTAATACTTTTATCTGCATGAATAAATGGCCTCGTTTTCTTCGTTTTGTGATTGACTGCTTTGTTTCAAACTTACTTACTCTCGTAAGTAAATACGCCGTTCCAGTTTTTGCCAGGCGGCGATTGCATAAATTGCTTAATTCGCGCTATATATAGCGCATAAAGCGGATTTGGCGCTGTTTTTTGTAAATTTTTCAACAGCTTCATGGCCAAATCCCAATCTTGATTTCGATAGTGCAGAATCGCTTCTTGATACAATTCAAGCTCGTTTAATGTTTCTTTTGACACTTGCTCTGATGTGCCAAGCGGCTGGTAAATAGTCACCGGTTGATCTTTGCCCTTTACCCGCACAATATCCAGTTCGCGGTAAATTATGTCTGGCGTTTGGGCTTTTACAAATTCGCTCACCACAATATCTGCGCCGTAATATTTGCTTAAACCTTCAATGCGTGAACCTAAATTAACGCTATCGCCCATCACGGTGTACGCCATGCGGAAACTGGAACCCATGTTACCCACCACCATACTGCCCGTATTCAAGCCATATCCCATCTGAATTGCTGGCCAGCCTTTTTTTGCGAATTTTTCATTAATCACCTTTATTGATGCATTCATTTGTATCGCCGCATTCAGCGCATTCTGCGCATGATTTTTATCTCTCAGCGGTGCGCCCCAAAATGCCATAATCGCGTCGCCCATGTACTTATCAATCGTTCCTCGATTGTTGTGTATGATTTGCGTCATAGGCGTCAAAAATTCATTCATCATTTGCGACAGCTGATTAGGGTCCAGCCCTTCCGAGATGCCTGTAAAACCACGAATATCAGAGAACAAAACCGTCATCTCTCGGCTTTCGCCCTTCAGGTTAATCTCCTCAGGGTTCTTTGCCATTTTTTTTACCAATTCCGGCGGTACATACTGGCCAAAAAGCCCCGTTAATTGGCGCTTTCCACGCGATTCTACAAAAAATCCGTAACTCATATTCACCAGGTAAATCAGGCTTATCATTAGCAATAACGAGGCAATAGGCAGCACCAGATTAGCATACTGCCAAGCCACAAAATTAATACCCGATACCGCTGCTAGCAACGTCAACGTTAGCAGTGTCGCCTTTAACTGATTAAGTCTTGGTAAAGTGAATGCTAGCAATAAGCCTGCCAACAATAACAATAAAAACTCTACGCCATTGGTGAAAGCTGGGCGTTCTTTAATGTTGTTATCCAGTATGCCCGAGATAATATTGGCATGCACTTCAACCCCGGGGTAGTTGCTTTGTACAGGGGTCGCCCGCAAATCCATTAATCCAGGCGCAGTAGTACCCACCAGCACGATTTTATTTTTAAGTATTTCCGAAGACACTTTATTATTGAGTACATCACTTGCAGAAACGTAATTGAAGCTACCTTGCTCGCCACGGTATGGAATAAGCGTGGCGGCGTCAGCGCCCACAGGAATGCGCTTATCAGCCATTTTAATTGCTGCCACACCAACATAATTTTCATCAGCACCTACCGTTGCAAACGTGACTTCCATCTGCGGGCTTTGCAAATAGGCACGGGCAACCGCAATGGCTAATGCGTCGTAATAACTACCCTTATATTTAATCAGTGTGGAAATTTTACGCGTAATGCCATCAGCATCCGGCTCCGGGTTAAAGTGCCCTGCAGATAGTGCATTTTTTTGCAGAATTGCCAAATTTGCACCATATCCAGAAGCCTCAGTAAAGGCGATGGTTTGATTGTCAAAACCCTCAACGGCAAAAATTGCTGGGGGCAATTGGCCAACATGATTAATATCGCCATAAATTTGAAAATAATAGCCTAATACTACCTTGCGATTTTTTAAGCTATCGGCAAAAATCTGGTCGTAATCCAGCTTAGGCTTCACTAGTTTCAGCGCATCGGCAAAGCCAGCATCCTCTTTTAAATATTGTTGCTGTATCCACTCCAGATTTTTAAGGCCAGAGCTTTCGTCTTTCTCTGCAAATACCACATCAAAACCCAGCGTATTAATTTGGTAACTATCAAATAACTGATTCACCAGCGCGGCTATTTTATCGCGCCCCCATGGCCAGCGGCCTTGTTCTGCGAGGCTTTTTTCATCAATATCCACAACCACAATTCGGCTATCAACAGTGTTTGGCTTCAGCAAATTCAGCCGCCTGTCATAGCTAAAGTTTTCTAATTTATGGATAAATGCAAACGGCAGCACATTGCCGGCATGTAACAACATGAGCACAATAATGGCTAGACTGAGCGCGAAACTTACCCCATGCTGTTTTGCAAGTGCGTAATATAGCTTTTGAAGTTTAACAAGTGAAAACAAGCGCATTGAAATATAAAAAATACTACTTTAATTAGTTGATTTTAATATTATTTTTACAATTTTAAGCATAGCTCATAATTTGTACAATGAATAGCATGTTTTGTTATATGATTTAATAATGCATCAAACAATAAGAAATTAACATGTACGACACCCCCATTGAAATAAGTATCGGCGCAGCCCCAACCGCCAGCGTGATCTGGCTGCATGGTTTAGGCGCGGATGGCAATGATTTTGTACCCGTCGTAAAAATGCTCAATTTGCCTAATATTCGCTTTATTTTGCCGCATGCCGCATTCAAGAAAGTGACCGCCAATAATGGCTATGAAATGCGTGCCTGGTATGATGTATTTGGCTTTAGCGCCGGCAGCCGCGAAGACGAAGCGGGTGTCCGCGAATCGCAAACCTATGTAGAGTCGTTGATTCAGCATGAAATTGATCGAGGTATTCCAGCGAAGCGCATCGTACTGGCAGGCTTTTCACAAGGCGGCGCAATTGCCCTGCACACGGCGCTGCGCCATAAACAGGCATTGGCAGGCGTAATGGTGCTATCGGCCTATTTGCCACTAAAGGCTAATTTGGCTAAAGAAAAATCGAAAGAAAATCAGCACATCCCCATTTTTATGGCGCATGGCACTTATGACAATGTGATCAGCCTGGATACCTGCCGCATCTCTTTTGAAGTGTTGCAAGCGCAGCATTACACGATTAACTGGCACGAATACCCAATGACGCACTCGGTAAACCAGCAGGAGATTGCCGATATTCGCACATATTTATTGCACGTTTTGAGTGATTAAGCACTCAACAATCATAACTTTTGCTAAAATTACCTAATTCCATTAAAACCATATCATGTCCAATAAACATCCAACATCGCAGCCTAGTTTCGAGAGTGCAATTACCGAACTGGAAACGCTTGTCAGCCAGATGGAATCAGCTAATCTGCCGCTTGAGCAATCCATTAGCGCTTATAAGCGTGGTGCTGAATTATTACAAGTTTGCCAGAAATCGTTGAGCGACGCTGAACAGCAAGTACGCATTTTGACCGAAGCAAACAAGCTTACAGTGTTTAACCCAAGTAATGAATAAACCAATGAACACGCCAATCAACGAGCAAACAGCCGACTTTAACGCCTGGGCGAGCGATATGCAGATGCGCATTGAAAGTGTACTCGACGCGCACATGCCGCTTGCCAGTGTTTCCCCCATGCGCTTACACGAGGCAATGCGCTATTCAACCCTTGGCGGCGGTAAGCGGGTGCGTGCCCTGCTGACTTATGCTGCAGGTGAATTTTGTGGTGCCAAGCTGGAACAGATTGATATTCCGGCCGCTGCGGTAGAAATCATCCACGCTTTCTCGTTAGTGCACGATGATTTACCGTGTATGGATGACGATGATTTACGTCGTGGCAAGCCGACAACGCACAAACAGTATGGTGACGCCATGGCTTTATTAGTGGGCGATGCCCTGCAAAGCCTAGCGTTTCAGCTGATTTCGCAAGACAAATTACTGAAACACGCTTCACAAAAACTGCAGATGCTACATATTTTAGCGTTAGCCAGCGGCTCGCGCGGCATGGCAGGCGGCCAGGCCATTGATATCGAGAGTATTGGCATTCCCCTTACACGCGCCGAGCTTGAGTACATGCATATTCAAAAAACTGGCGCACTGATTCGCGCGGCAGCTTTGTTGGGCGCATATAGTGCCGATAAGCCGGAAGAAGAGAAAATCAAAGCCATCGATCATTTTGCCAAGTCGATAGGTCTAGCATTCCAGGTAGTGGACGACATTTTAGACACCGAAGCCGACACGCATACTTTGGGCAAAACTGCTGGCAAAGATAAGCTCAACAACAAATCCACTTATGTCACAATTTTAGGCTTATCAGCCGCGAAACAACTGGCTAGCGAACTGCATGCCAATGCCATGGCAGCGCTTTCGTTTTATGGTCGCGAGGCAGATTTGCTGCGGCATCTGGCCAACTTTATTACACAACGTAGTTTCTAAGCGCCTTCTACCGTGCTCTCGCTATTAGATTCTATTCATTTGCCTACCGATTTGCGCAAGCTCGACCGCGATCAGCTTGCGGTATTGGCTGGCGAGTTGCGCGCATTTCTGGTCGAAAGTGTATCTAAAACAGGCGGGCACTTAGCCTCTAACTTGGGCGTAGTCGAGCTCACCATCGCCTTGCATTACGTGTTTAATACGCCAGACGACAGGCTGGTGTGGGATGTCGGACATCAAACTTATCCACACAAAATTCTCACCGGTCGCCGCGAAGCTATGGCAGGCTTGCGCAAGCCCACTGGCATCGCAGGCTTTCCGCGTCGCAGTGAAAGTGAGTACGATACCTTTGGCACAGGCCATTCCAGCACATCAATCTCTGCAGCATTAGGCATGGCAATCGCGGCCAAACAAGCAGGCTCAGAGCGTCACTGCGTGGCGATTATTGGTGACGGCGCCATGACCGCCGGCATGGCGTTTGAGGCACTAAATAACGCCGGAGACATGGAAGCTAATTTGCTGGTCATTTTAAATGACAACGACATGAGCATTTCAAACAACGTCGGCGCACTTAACAATTACCTTGCCAGATTACTTTCTGGTCACTTTTACGATAGCGTACGTCGCGGCAGCAAAAAGGTGCTTGACATGGTACCGCCTGTAAAAGAGTTCGCCAAACGCGCCGAAGAACACGCCAAAGGCATGGTATTGCCCGGTACTTTGTTTGAAGAATTTGGCTTTAACTACATCGGCCCGATCGATGGCCATGATTTGCCGGTATTGCTTGATACCTTGCATAATATCCGCGAGCTTAAAGGCATGCAGTTTCTGCATATTGTGACGCAAAAAGGCAAAGGCTTCGAGCCGGCTGAAGATGACCCGAACAAATACCATGGCGTGAGTAAATTCGACCCTGCTAACGGCATTGCCCATTCAGTTGCCGCTGCTAAAACCTACACGCAAGTGTTTGGCGACTGGCTGGTGGACATGGCAGACAGCGACGAGAAGCTGATTGGCATTACCCCCGCCATGTGCGACGGCTCCGGCCTCAATGCGTTTGCCGAAAAGCATCCAGGCCGCTATTTTGATGTCGGCATCGCCGAGCAGCACGCGCTCACTTTTGCAGCCGGCATGGCGTGTGATGGCTTAAAACCTGTCGTCGCGATTTACAGCACATTTTTACAGCGCGCTTACGATCAACTGATCCATGACATCGCGCTGCAAAATCTGGACGTGCTGTTTGCGATTGACCGGGCAGGCCTGGTAGGCGCAGATGGCCCAACCCATGCGGGCAGTTTTGATTTAAGTTATTTACGCTGCATTCCCAACATCGTGATTATGGCGCCGAGTGACGAAAATGAATGCCGGCAAATGCTGACGACTGGATTCCAATATAAGGGTGTGGCCGCAGTGCGTTACCCGCGAGGCGCCGGCACCGGCGCTGCGATGAGTGCCTCACTTGAAACCTTACCCATCGGCAAGGGTGAAATTAAGCGCCGTTCAACAGTCAATAATGGCAAAAAAATTGCCATCCTGGCGTTTGGCAGCATGTTGGCACCTGCCCTGCAGGCCGCATCAATACTGGATGCCAGCGTAGCCAATATGCGCTTTGTAAAGCCGCTTGATATTGATTTGATAGAAGAACTTACCAAGTCGCACGATTTGATTGTCACCATTGAAGAAAACGCATTGATGGGCGGCGCAGGAGCAGCAGTGCTGGAGGCTATGCAAACACTCAATTTAGCCACGCCGACGCTGTGCCTAGGTTTGCCTGATGTTTTTATTGAGCACGGTGTACATGAAACCATGTTGGCAGAATGTGGTCTAGATGGCTTGGGGATTATTAGGGCAATCCAACAAAAATTAAAAGCTAACTGATCATTAAACTTACTTTTATTGATTTAATTATTTTTAACCCAATATTTGCACATAGATAACAGTTAAAAATTTGTTTTAACATTTGTTTAGTCATGCGCATGCGAGTAGACTTTATATTATCCTAAGCCATCTTAAAATTGCGCTTAATTTTTGGAACTTATCCGAATTTATGAATCTACCAACCGAAACTGTTGCCAACCCCAAAAACACTTTGCAAGGCATTGAGGATGTTCAGAACACGCCTGATGTGCGGCATTTGGACATCAACAAGGTCGGTATCAAATCGATTCGCCATCCCGTTATTGTCAAAGATAAAACGGGCGGCGCGCAAAGTACTGTAGCGGTATTTGACATGTATGTGCATTTGCCGCACAACTTTAAAGGCACTCATATGTCGCGCTTTGTTGAGATTCTCAACATGAACGAACATGCGATTTCGATTGAATCATTCGAAACGATTCTACGAGAGATGGTAAAGCGCCTCGAGGCGGAATCAGGTCATGTAGAAATGCGTTTTCCGTATTTTGTAAACAAAGCCGCGCCTGTTTCCGGCGTAAAAAGTCTGCTTGATTACGATGTCACATTTATCGGCGAGATTAAAAACGGCAAATTTGACATTACCGTAAAAGTGCTCGTTCCTGTCACCAGTTTGTGTCCCTGCAGTAAAAAAATCTCTGATTACGGCGCACATAATCAGCGTAGTCATGTGACAGTAACTGCACTGATTAACGATTTTATCTGGATTGAAGACATTATTACCTTGGTCGAAAAACAGGCTTCGTGTGAGTTGTATGGATTACTGAAGCGCCCTGACGAAAAGTTTGTCACTGAGCGTGCCTACGATAATCCGAAATTTGTCGAAGACATGGTGCGTGACGTGGCGGCGCAGTTGAATGCCGAGAAACGTATTGATGCTTACATTGTGGAAAGTGAAAACTTTGAGAGCATACACAACCATAGCGCTTATGCGCTAATTGAGCGAGATAAACGCATTAAGTAAATGGATTTTGGCAAAATTTCGAATCAATACATAATCATTGTGCTTATGCTTTGATTGAAAGAGACAAACGAATAAGTTAGTTTTTACAACAAAAAGGAGCCTGAAAATGTCTGTTGCAAAAGTAATTGAAATTATTTCCTCCAGCAAGAAAAGTTTTGAAGATGCCGTTGTGCAAGGCGTGGCGAAAGCTGCGGATTCGCTACATGACATTACCGGTGCGTGGGTAAAAGAACAAAGCGTAAAAGTAAGCAACGGCAATGTAACGGAATATCGTGTGAATTTAAAAGTCACCTTTGTATTAAAAGATGTGCCTAAAACTGCAAAAGCTAAAAAGAAATAAGTGATTGGTTTAAATAAAAAAATGGGCTATCAAGCCCGTTTTTTTATTTACCAACAATACGTTACATACAAAGCAAAAATTAATTTTTCATGACTGGTTCAACACTATTCTCAGCCATGCTATTTTGTGGTGCTTGCGCATAAGCTTCAACGGCAAGCGGACTGCCCGCCGCAATCTTATTAACAAGGTTTTTGGTGATTTGATCAATCGTGTCTTGCGGAAGCTTTTGGTGAACTGCCCCATTTCGAACCGCAACCGAACTTGCTAACTCTGGGTTCTCTTTCGCAAATTGCGCAAGGTGTGGATCATTGCGATCCGTATTTTTAGTCGCTTGTTCAAATGCAGCCGCCTTGCTTTTCCAATAAACTTCTTGAGAATTGCTTGCAAGCATGTTGTCCATCTGATTCAACATGTTGCCTTGCCGTTGCGTTGGCACAGCTTCTTTTACCCATGCAAATACAAGTTTTTTGGGATTCTCAGCACTTGCTAACTCGGTTGGCTTAAATCTTAATCTTTCACCAGTCTCGCTTGTAACTGTCAAAGCTCCACTAGTATCACCGCGTAACCCTCCGTGCACAAAAGGTGTGGCTTTGCCATCCGCCGTCGTCAACTTACCACCAACGCCTTGCGCTGCTTGTGTATCAATGCTCACCACTAAACCGTTACTGGCATTAAAACTAAATATATTTGTTTTAACGTCAAAACGCATTTTGTGGATATTGGTTGCATTTAAGTCCAACACAATATGTTGACCGCCTGCCGTATCCAAAGTCATTTTTCCTGTCGAAAGCGCTAAAGTACCCGCACTATTAGGCAATTTAACGGTTTTTTGATCATGCTCTATGGGGTGATCTTCAAAATGCTTAGCAACCGGGACTTCAGCGCCGTTTTTGTCTTTAATCTGATAATGCAAATGTAAAGGGATCTTGACGCCTTGGTAATAATTGGACACATCCGCTAAAGGCTGTCCCACATCAATGCGAATGCGCTCATTGTCTTTAATACCCAGATGTATATTTTTACCATGCAAAAATTGATGCTTAAAACCATTGTCATCTATGACCTCAATGGTATTAGTCTTGTCATTCAGTAATCTTGCCATGCCTGCTACGGGGGAATAAAACGTTCTGCTTACTTTGTTATCATAGTTGACATCAATGCCTTTATGATCAAGCGTGCCAGCGCTACCGCCATCACGAATACCTTGACCCGAAGTGACACGGCTACCACTCACCATAATTTCGCCATTTGGCTTCAGCCCCACTACGCCACCTTCTGGCACTTCCGATCCATTTGAAGCTAAGAACCGTGGTGGTAGCATCGTTTGTAATGCTGCCCTTACGCCTGGATGACTGGCTGCATTTACTATCTCTAAATTTTGTTCACCGCTTCGCCAAGAGCCAGATAAATTGCCCGCATTAAAGTTACTTACGGCAACTACTGCACCCGTTTCAGTTTCTAACTTACCAGCTCGCTTACCTGTCATCTCTTTAGCGGTAGCAATGCCTACATTACTTGCAAAACGTAAGGCCTCCTTTGGAATCTCTGGATCTGGCATGATTAAATCTCCAACAACAAATTGCGTTATTTTTAAGGTGCGTCACAATCTGACAATAAGTGAGCACAACTTAACCCCTTAATTTTAAATTTTTTCAACTTTCCATTGTTATTACTTAAGAGATATGTACGTGTTGCAGGAGTCTCATAAGTATGGCAAGCGACATTTTCTGGGGCGTTTTCACTTTTACGAATCATTTTTTTAGCTGCATTGGTATCGTTCACGATTGCAAACAGCGTATAACCAGCAGGCACCGTATAGTTGGAGTTTACCTTTGCAGAACCCTCACTTTTCTCACCACATTGCACCAACCACTCATGAGGGGTTTTTCTCAATAAAACATCCGTTAACACCTCTTTTATCGTACCCTCACCATTAACTGGGTAAATCACTTTACTCACTACAGCTATATTTCTTGAGCCTTTAGATACATTTCCAACAAAATAAGATTGCTCCATTTTGTCGGATATTTTTGTACGAGAAACATCTGCGTCATCGCCATCCGCAATGTAAACGTCATCGCCATCATTCCGGTGATTAGTCCATTCACTCTCGGCTAAACTATTCAAAGTTAAATTTGGGTACGGAACGGTTTCCCTATCGGCCGGCAACTCTTGCGTCATCACGCCCCGTTTAAACAACATGCGGATATCTTTGGGTAATACATTACCATCTGCGTCTTTTATAGGGGTAGCTTCGTGCGCATAGGTACTACTAGCACATATGAATACACACAAAAGGCAAGTTAAAAGCTTATTCATCATCACAACCTATAAAATAGTAAAAAATAGTATCAATTGTACTTTTATACATAAAGCTTGCTGAAATGTCGTCTTTACCTCACGATTAAAACGATATACTCAATATTTTTTAGTCAAGGTCATAATCGAGTTATCGCGCTTCATATCCAAACGGTTTAATGCTGACATCCCTAATAGTACAACTGGCGGCGAGCCGCCTTCATTCACTGTTGCTTCAACATTGTTAAGGGTGATGGTGCCAATCTTTAAAGTGTTCAGCTTGACTAGGTAAGCATTCACCACGCCGTTGGCGGTTGACATCTCGATTCTTTCACCCTTTTCATAGTCGATTTTGGCAAACTTCGCATCGCCGCTATTTAAGGCGACTGTCGTCGCACCGGTATCCACCACGTATTTCAGCGACGCCCCATTGATAGTTAAATTGCCATAAAAATGCCCGACTTTGTCGGCATATAGACTCACTGGGTCATTATTAGCTGGACCAGCGTTCCCGGCAACCGATGCGGCTTGTCCCATTTTAAGGGTTTGGCGCTTGCCTTCCACCATAAATGTGGCGGATTCGCTATCGGCAGAAATCAATTTTACGCCGTCCACCGTTTGCCCCACGCTTAAAGTGCGAGGCGCGCCACCGTTAATCGCCACCATCGCCTTGTTGCTGAACAGGCCAACCACATTCACACGCGTGTCTGCTAGCGCTTGTAGCGCCAACAAACTCGCCGCAAACCCTAAGATACTTACTAACCATACTTTAATTTTAAACATAAAATTCCTTTTCACTCTATCAACTAAACATACCAGCGCGTGCGTGCGTCTGCGTTAACTTCAATCCGAATGCTATCACAATAAACCCAAGCAACGGAAACACGGCCGCCAGCAAAAACGTGGTTTCGCCGCCTAAAAACTGCAAGGCATACCCACCAGAAATCCCGCCGATTGTGCCCCCTACGCCATACGCTACACTGTTATAAATCGCCTGGCCTTTAGCCTGATGCCGCCCGTTAAAGAATTGCGTAATCACCTCAACCGAAGCTGCATGGAAGCTGCCAAAAGTAGCTGCATGCAAGCTTTGCGCGATCAACAGAAGCACCACGTTATCTACAGCAACGCCTATCATACCGAACCGGAGGACAGCGAGCGCCAGGCTGATTAATAAGATGGCTTTTAAGCTGAAACGTGCCATGATTTTTGGCATCAGCATAAAAATAACAATCTCACAGATCACCCCCACAGACCACAACAGGCCTATCATGCCCTTGCTGTAGCCATGTTCAGACAAATAAATCGAGTAAAAGTTATACAGCACGCCATGTGCCGATACCATCAGCGAGCAACCAACAAGTAAAGCAATCACCACGGGCTGCCTGACAATCTGCCAGATAGAAAAATGGTCATGTGCATGCGGCGCAACCGTGGCCTCGGGCAGCCTGAATGTGAGCGCAAATAAAGAGATTTGCACCACCAGCAAAAACCACAACAGGCTTTTAATGCCGTAACTATCAATCAAAAAACCGAGGATAACTGCAGCCACGATAAAACCTAGCGAGCCCCACATGCGAATGCGGCTGTAATGGCCGTTGGTGGTGGCAAGGTGTGCCAATGTGAGCGATTCTGAAAGCGGCAAGGTTGAGCTGGTAAACAGGCTCAGCGAGGCCATGACAAAAAACAGCCACCAGAAGCCATGCGCCCAGAACACCGCAACAAACCCCATCAGGCCTAAAAAAGCCGTAAGTCTTATCCAGACAACACGCTGCCTGGTGTGGTCAGCCAGCCATCCCCAGAAATTGGGCGCAAAAATGCGGCTGATTTGAAATAGCGACATCAGGATGCCGATATCCGCCGCCGAGAATTGCTCGGACTGTAAATACAAGCCCCAGTAAGGAACGAACGCCCCTACGAAGAAATAATAAATAAAATAAAAGCGCGAAATTCGCCAGTGGAGTGCTGAATGCATACTCAGAGTATAGCGAATTGGGCGAAAAAAAAGTCGGCGATTGCCGACTTTTTAGCGCTTAACAACTTAGGTCACGATTACTTAGGACACGATCATCGCATAAAGCTGATCTTTCAACAGTGCACGCTTTTTCTTTTGCCCTTCAAATATGACATCAGAAACCGGAACACCCGTATTTTCCAAATGCTCAACTTCTTTTGTCACAACATGGTATTCATCGAACAACTTGGCAAAATGCGCATTATCTAATTTCAAAGCATGGATTTTTTCACGGTGCTCTGGAAGTTCGTGGACTAGATCATGATGGTCAACACTCATAGTAATTCCTTATTTAATTAAACAAACAAATCTGCACACGTCCTAAAATACTAACTTCAGCGGGCGCGGCACTTAAACAAATCACACCAAACTACATTATAAAACTGCACGGCCTGATTCGCCATGATATAAATCAAACACCAAACAAAGTTAAATGATTTTTGGTGTTAAACATGTCACATCCGCATTCTGTGCGCGATGCCGTAACGCATGATCCATCAGCACCAGCGCCAGCATCGCCTCAGCAATCGGCGTGGCACGCACACCCACGCATGGGTCGTGGCGGCCTGTGGTTTGCATGGTCACTGCATTGCCGTTTTTATCAATAGAACGGCGCTCTTGCGGAATGCTCGAAGTGGGCTTTAATGCCACATTAACGCGAATTTCCTGGCCTGTAGAAATGCCGCCTAAAATGCCACCTGCATGGTTTGTTACAAAACCCTGCGGCGTCATTTCATCCGAATGTACGCTACCACGTTGTGCGATTGCAGCAAAGCCGGCGCCAATCTCGACGCCTTTCACCGCATTAATGCTCATCATGGCATAAGCGATTTCAGCGTCTAGCCTGTCGAATACAGGCTCACCCCAGCCCACCGGTACGCCTTCCGCCACCACGGTAATGCGCGCGCCGACAGAATCACGCTCGGCGCGGATTTTATCCAAGTACTCTTCTAGCCGCAGTAACACCTTTGTATTAGGTGAAAAAAATGGGTTTTCATTCACACAATCCCAGCTTTCAAACGGAATTTCAATGTTACCCAGCTGGCTCATATAGCCGCGTACTTGTACACCAAAGCGTTCTTTAAGCCATTTTTTGGCAATCGCACCAGCGGCCACGCGCACAGCCGTTTCGCGCGCACTGGAGCGCCCGCCACCACGGTAATCACGTACGCCGTATTTCTGGCTGTAGGTGTAATCAGCATGGCCAGGGCGAAACGTATCCATGATTTTGCTGTAATCGTGACTGCGCTGGTCTGTGTTTCTAATGAGTAAGCCAATCGGCGCACCGGTGGTTTTGCCTTCAAACACGCCAGATAGAATCTCTACCGCATCGGCTTCCTGCCGCTGCGTCACATGGCGCGATGTGCCGGGTTTGCGTCGATCCAGATCAATCTGTAAATCTTCTGCACATAAACTCAGCCCTGGCGGGCAGCCATCCACCACGCCGCCAATTGCGGGGCCGTGCGATTCGCCAAATGAGGTGAGCGTAAATAACGTGCCTATCGTGTTTCCGGACATAATGTCTGCTTTTTGAAAAATTACGTTATTTTAACATATTCGAGTTTTAACATCTTAAGGCTTAAACCCCTGAATCCATTGCGTATAGACTTGTTTTGCGACTTTATTCAGAAAAAAGCAGTGCAGTGGCAGCTCCTGCTGCATGATATCCGCTTGCTGCACCGCAGGGCTGGCGGCAGATTGTGCCAATTCTTCCACCCCTTCTTCGCACCATTTTTTGACCATGTCTGCGGTCATTTCAATATGGGTTTGAAACGCCAGATGTTTACCCATATTCCATGCCTGGTTTTGACAATATGGGCTGGAAAGCACGTGGATAGCGCCTTCTGGCAGGCTAAATGTTTCACCATGCCAATGGAAACTGTTAAAGGTTTCGATGTCGCCAAACCAATTGCGGGCCGCTTCGTTGTTGCTCACGGATACTTCGCCCCAGCCGATTTCTTTGACCGGGTTTCTGGTCACGATACCTCCCAATGCTTTGCTGATGAGTTGCCCGCCCAGACAATGCCCGAGCAATGGAATATCATGTATACGCGCCTCGCGAATCAGATCCAGCAAAGGTGGAATCCAGGGCAGATCGTCATTCACACTCATTGGACCACCCATTAAAACCATGCCGCTGTAAGCCAATATCGACGCGGGCACTGGCTCACCCTCATCCATCTTAACCAGCTGCCATTCTATATTTTTCGCGCTTAAAATATCGCCCAGATAACCGGGTCCTTCGTGCGCGACAAAGCGAAATATAACAACAGGTTTCATAGCGATTTATATGTTCCTATTTCAATATTATCAATGTTGTAACTGCCGATACTGTGGCGAATTAAACGCAGCGTCGGAAAGCCTATTTTAGCCGTCATGCGCCGTATTTGGCGATTTTTTCCCTCAGAAATTTTGATTTCCAGCCAAGTGGTGGGAATCGCCTTGCGCTCGCGTATCGGCGGCGTTCTTGGCCATAAATTGGCTGGCTCATCCATGATGCGCACTTGTGCTGGCTGCGTGACAAAATCGTCCAAATCCACGCCCTGTCGCAACGGCACTAAATCCGCATCTTGCGGATTGCCCTCCACCTGGGCCCAATAAGTTTTAATTTCTTTATGCTTTGGATGGCTTAATTTATGCTGTAAAACGCCATCATCGGTTAAAATAAGCAAACCTTCAGAATCGGTATCCAAACGCCCAGCAGCGTAGACATTAGGTATCGAGATAAAGTCTTTTAATGTGGCATGCTTTTCGTGCGGGCTAAATTGGCACACCACGTTAAACGGCTTGTTAAATAATATGATCATTTAGGAAAACAAGTAATGGTTACAAAAGATCTGGCTTCAAAAATAACAGTCCCACTGAGTGGTGAAAAAATTAGCGTCAATAAAGATAATACGCTTAACGTTCCCAACAACCCGATTATCCCATTTATTGAGGGCGATGGCATAGGTGCCGACATTACGCCGCCCATGCAAAAAGTAGTAGATGCCGCTGTCAGCAAAGCCTATGGCGGCGCGCGTAAAATTGCTTGGATGGAAGTATTTGCAGGCGAAAAAGCCACCAAAGTCTATGATGCAAACACGTGGCTGCCAACCGAAACCATGAAAGCAGTGCGCGATTATGTCATCTCGATTAAAGGCCCGCTCACCACACCGGTAGGCGGCGGCATACGTTCGCTGAATGTAACCTTACGCCAAGAGCTTGATTTGTATGTATGTTTACGCCCTGTGCAATATTTCACTGGCGTACCAAGTCCCGTTAAACATCCGGAAAAAACCGATATGGTGATTTTTAGAGAAAATACCGAAGATATTTATGCCGGTATTGAATGGGCGGCTGGCACCGATGAGGCCGAAAAAGTCATCCAATTTTTAAGCGACATGGGCGTGCGCAAAAAAATCCGCTTCCCTGATAACTGCGCAATAGGCATTAAACCTGTATCGCCAGAAGGCAGCAAGCGCCTGATTCGCAAGGCCATTCAATATGCGATTGATAACAACCGCAAATCGGTCACCATTACCCATAAGGGTAATATCATGAAATTCACCGAAGGTGGTTTTAGGGACTGGGGCTATGAAGTCGCCAAAAAAGAATTTGGTGCTCTTGAAATTGATGGCGGCCCATGGTGCAAACTACCGAATGGCATTGTGATTAAAGACTGCATTGCCGATGCGTTTTTGCAGGAAATTTTATTGCACCCGCAAGATTATGACGTAGTGGCCGCCTTGAATTTGAATGGCGATTACATGAGCGATGCGCTTGCCGCGCAGGTGGGTGGCATCGGCATCGCACCTGGCGCGAACATGAGCGACACCGTAGCCATGTTTGAAGCCACGCATGGCACGGCACCCAAAATCGCAGGTAAAAATCTAGCCAACCCAAGCTCGCTCATACTCTCTGCCGAAATGATGCTACGTCACATAGGCTGGGTGGAAGCGGCTGATTTAGTGTTGAATGGAGTTGCCAAGGCCATCATGGCTAAACGAGTCACAGGCGATTTTGCAAGCCAAATGGATGACGCTACACAAGTGGGTACAGCCGAATTTGGCGATGAAATAATTAAAAATATGTAGTTATTTCGACCATAAAAAATGGCTCGCAATGCGAGCCATTTTAGTTTTAGACTTTTAGTCAAATATTCTAAAAAAACTTAAGCCTTTTGAATGCTTACGCTTTTTGAATATTTGAAGCTTGTTTGCCTTTAGGGCCTTCAGTCACTTCGAAGCTCACGCGCTGACCTTCTTTAAGACTTTTATAACCAGCTTCTACGATTGCTGAAAAATGCGCGAATAAATCATCGCCGCCATCATCTGGAGTAATAAAACCAAAACCTTTTGAATCATTAAACCATTTTACGGTACCTAGTGCCATTTCTACTTCCTTACATAAAACAAAGGGGGGCGCCCCAAAAAGTTTGTCTCAAGAACTCAAGTCGCAATAATACTAAAGCTGGCTGAAAAATAACTCGAGCTCAAACACCTACGCGCTTTATATGTTACCAATTGTAAAAAGTCAAGAATAATTTTATTGTGTTGTTCAAATGATACCTTTTATAGTGTAATGAATTGTAAATTCATGCAAAAACAGATGCATTGTCTTTACAAAAAAAAAGTTAAAGTGCATTATTACATCAAACTAAAATATTGTTTAACTACAATAGTTTAACTACAATAGATGAATAACTAGATTAAAAGTTAAAATAAAAGCGAATTATTACCAATGGCTGCTACCGCAACATCGATAAAATTAAGTGGTCTTGCCCGTATGCTGGTGCAAGAGAATTTGCTCACCGAAGCTGATGCAAATGCCATTCAGGCACAGGCCAACACTGTAAAAAGTCCTTTTATTACGCAAGCCGTTGCTAGCAGAAAAGTGTCTGCAGAAAAAATAGCTGAAACATCTTCCAGATCTTTCGGGTTTCCATATTTTAACCTAGATGCATTTAATCCAGATTACCTGCCTCCCAAATCCATAGACCTCAAGTTGATGCAATCGAACCGTGTGATTGCATTAAAGAATCAAAATAACGTTTTATTCGTTGCCATCTCTGACCCCACCAATTTACATGCGTTAGACAGCGTGCAGTTTCAGATGGGCATGACGTTGTCTCCTGTCGTGGTGGAAGATGACAAACTGGGCAAATGGATAGACAGGATTGTTGAGTCAAAAGACACTTCAATGGCTTCGCTTAATACTGATGGCGATTTCGACCTAGATATGATGTCTGGTGACGAAGAGGCCAAAGTAGAAGATACGCAAGAAGTTGACGATGCCCCTGTAGTGAAGTTTTTAAATAAAATGCTATTAGACGCCATCAACATGGGAGCATCTGATCTGCATTTTGAGCCTTACGAAAAATTTTACCGCATACGTTATCGTGTTGACGGCATCTTAAGGGAAATTGCCCAGCCACCACTGGCCATTAAAGACAAACTGGCCTCACGGATTAAGGTGATTTCTAATCTGGATATTTCTGAAAAGCGTATTCCGCAAGATGGCCGCATGAAGTTAGTGCTCTCTAAAACGCGTACTATCGATTTCCGTGTGAGCACTCTGCCGCTAATTCACGGCGAAAAAATTGTAATGCGTATTTTAGACCCCACCAGTGCCACATTAGGCATTGAGGCATTGGGTTATGAGCCAGAACAGAAAGACGCACTACTGTTTGCAATAAGCCGCCCCTATGGCTTGGTATTGGTTACGGGGCCAACCGGTTCAGGCAAAACGGTTTCGCTATACACCTGCTTGAATATTTTAAATAATCCGGGCGTCAATATTGCTACAGCGGAAGACCCGTGCGAAATTCCGCTAGCTGGCATTAATCAGGTAAACGTAAACGATAAGCAAGGCCTCACGTTTGCGGCCGCGCTCAAATCTTTCTTGCGGCAGGATCCTGACATTATCATGATTGGTGAGATTCGCGATCTGGAAACCGCTGATATGGCCATTAAAGCAGCATCGACTGGCCACATGGTGCTTTCTACCTTGCACACCAACGACGCGCCTGCCACGCTGACCCGCTTAATGAATATGGGCGTTGCGCCATTTAATATCGCTTCTGCCGTATCGCTGATTACCGCGCAGCGCTTGGCCAGGCGTTTATGCAAAAACTGTAAAGAGCCGGTTGAAGTACCCAAAGAAGCCTTGCTCGAAGTGGGCTTTATTGAAGATGACTTTAAAGAAAAATTTCAGCTGTACGGCCCAAAGGAAGGCGGTTGCGAGTTGTGCAATGGCGGCTACAAGGGGCGTGTCGGTATTTATCAAGTGATGCCAGTCACTGATGCGATTAGCCGAATCATCATGAAACATGGCACAGCACATGACATTGCCGATCAAGCAAAACTTGAAGGCGTTAACGATTTACGTCGATCTGGCATTTTAAAAGCCAAACAAGGTTTAACTTCAATTGAAGAAGTTGAGGCAGTAACTAATGAATAAAGTCTTAATGAATAATCAACATGTTAATATTTTGCGAACTATCATTTGCGGATTTAAAATAAGGATGCAATATGGCTGCGACTGCAACTAAGCAAATTACCTACCTTTGGGAAGGTAAAGACAAAAAGGGTAAAGTCATTAAAGGCGAAATGCGCGCTGCTGGCGAATCGTTTGTGAGCGCCACTTTACGTCGGCAAGGCATCACCGTTACTAAGGTTAAAAAACAGAGCGCCTTTGCTAGCAAGGGGAAGATTACAGATAAAGACATTACACTATTTACACGGCAACTCGCTACCATGATGAAAGCCGGTGTTCCGCTGCTGCAAGCTTTTGATATTGTAGGTAAAGGTCATAACAATCCTGCGGTTGCTAAATTACTAGGTGACATTAAGGCCGATGTAGAAACTGGCAGCAGCTTAAGCACCTCGTTCCGTAAGTACCCCTTATACTTCGACAATCTATTCTGTAACCTAGTAGGTGCGGGTGAACAAGCGGGTATTCTGGACACATTGCTTGATCGTTTAGCTACATATAAGGAAAAAATCCAAGCCATTAAAGGCAAAATTAAATCAGCGCTGTTTTACCCAATTTCAATTATTGTGGTAGCTTTTATCATCACCGCAGTGATTATGATTTTCGTAATCCCTGCATTTAAAGAGCTGTTCTCCAGCTTTGGCGCCGATTTGCCAGGGCCAACCTTGGTGGTGATGGCCATTTCGGACATTTTCGTGGAGTGGTGGTGGGCAATTTTTGGCTCGATAGGTTTTGGCTTATGGTTTTTCTTCTATACATGGAAGCGCTCTGAAAAAATGCAGGCCACAATGGATAGACTGATGCTTAAGCTGCCCATTTTCGGAGAAATCATTCGCAAGGCAACGATCGCCCGCTTTGCACGGACTTTATCCACGATGTTCGCTGCGGGCGTACCCCTGGTTGAAGCCTTGGACTCTGTAGCAGGCGCTGCTGGCAACCGCGTGTATTACGATGCCACCAAAAGGATTCAAAGCGAAATCAGCACCGGTACCAGCTTAACGGT
Source organism: Methylotenera sp. (assembly GCA_049687015.1). GTDB lineage: Bacteria > Pseudomonadota > Gammaproteobacteria > Burkholderiales > Methylophilaceae > Methylotenera_A. The sequence continues at coordinate 34,792 of JBAVIP010000059.1, forward strand.
GGCCATGCAAAATGCACAGGTTTTCCCAAATATGGTATTGCAAATGACTGCGATCGGTGAGGAATCGGGCGCCTTGGATTCTATGCTCAGTAAAGTAGCAGACTTTTTTGAGGCCGAAGTAGACGATGCGGTAGAAGCCATGTCTAGCTTGATGGAGCCTATTATTATGGTCGTGCTAGGGGTGCTTATCGGCGGGCTGGTTATCGCCATGTACTTGCCAATTTTCAAAATGGGTCAAGTGGTATAATGCAAAGTAGTTGAAATAACTAAGCTCAACAAAAAAGGCAAAAGTTTTAAACCTTTGCCTTTTTTGTTTTTCTATTAACAACACTATTTCTTTGTTGCAGCCTGCATATATTTCTCAATTTCCTTATAGGGTTGCGCGCCCATCATGCGTTTGCCATCAGAAAAAATAAGGGTCGGCGTACTAGTCACGCCAATTTTTCTTGCCAACTCACCTACGCGCTCTAATGGCACTTCACAATTAGTGGCAGCTGCAGGCAATTTACTATTAAATATCCAATCATTCCATGCTTTTACGCGATTGCTTGCACACCAAATCGATTTGGATTTATTAGCTGCATCAGGATGTAGCTGCTCAATAGGGTACAAAAAAGTATACACCGTTACATTGTCAATATTCGTCAATTCATTTTGCTCTAAGCGTTTGCAATAGGGGCAATCCACATCAGAAAACACCACCAGTTTACGATTGCCATTGCCTTTTACTACTTTAATAGCTTGCTCTAGTGGCAAGCTATTAAAGTCAACTTTTGTTAATTCTTCTAAGCGTTCACCCGTCACATCCTTTTTAGTTTTTGGGTCTACCAAACGACCCTCTGCAATTAAAAAAGTGAGCTTTTCGTCGGTATAAACAATCTGTCCGCCCATAAATACTTCGTACAAGCCGCTATATGGTGTTTTGACGACACTTTCCACTTTAAATTTTGGGTAAGCAGCTTCAATGGCTTTTTTAAGACTGGCTTCATCGGCGAGTGCAAATTGACTCACGGCTAACAAAGATAACGCCACCAGTTGCTTTAATTTAATATGCTTTAATTTTAATTTCATTTTTTCTTTCTATTCAGAAGCTTACGCAGCCGCTTGTTGTATTAATAGCCTTTTGAGTGTTGTTTGACGATTAAGTTGCCCCAATCCCCAATGTGCCAATTTTTTTACTAAATTGATGTCACTTGCAAACAAATAATCTAAGCCTGTTGTTAAAGCACTCATTGTAGCAATATCTGCCCGTCTGCTGCGCTCACACTTGCGCAAAAAAGCATTCTCGCCAATATCTTGCAACAAATGCGATGCTGCCAATAAATTTTGCAATTCCATCACATCTCTGAAGCCCAAATTTACACCCTGCCCCGCCATTGGATGAATTTGATGCGCTGCATCCCCCACCAGCACCACTCGCCCTGCAATGAGTTGCGTTGCGACCTGCTGATTCAGCGTAAACGATAATGTCTTGCCAGCTGGCTGTAACTTGCCAAGTACGTTTCTAGACTGTGTTTCTACCTTTTCGGCCAAACCCTCGCTTGATAACGCTAACAGTTCATCCGCTCTTTCGGTTGACACAGACCACACCATTGAGACATATTGATCCGGCAAGGGTAACAAAGCCAGAGTTTCGTGCGGTGCAAACCATTGCCTTGCAATCTTTTGGTGATTTTTTTCTGCTAAAAAATTTGCCACGATTGCGGTCTGGTGAAAATATTTTTGCTTTAGCGTAATGCCGGCTTGCTGGCGCACCCATGAATTTACGCCATCTGCGGCAACTAACAATTTTGCTGAAACTTTAGTATCCCCGTCCAAACTAAGCTGAATGTGCTGATTTGTATTTTCTAAAACCTTGCATTCTGCGTCTGTGATTACTGTCACGCCAAGCACATGAATTTGCTGCCACAACGCATGCATTAAGTTTTGGTTCTCAATTATCAAGCCAAGTTTTGATAAATTCGCATCATTGTCACTCAATACTAGTGGTTCAGTGCTGGCTTCATCCCATAAATGCATGGCGTGAATCGCGTTGACGCGACTCAAATCCACCGCTTGCCATACATCCAGCGCCTTCAGCCACGATTCTGTACCAGGCGTTAGTGCATAAATACGTTCGTCCCAGGCAGGTTGTTTCGTATCTACTGGTTTTTTTGCATCAATCAGAACAACTTTTCTATTCTGCTTTGCAAATACAATCGCCGCTGCAAGCCCCACCAGACCTGCACCTACTACAACAATATCTGCATTCAATGTTTGGTTATTAGGTTGAGTCATTATTTTCCAAAACTCATTTTGCCCACCAAAAAACTTTTAGCGGGTTTTAATAATTCCAAAGCACCAAGCCCAGCACCCCGCAAACTCGAGATGCTTATCAAATCATTAGAAAATACATTCACCAACAAATCGGTAAATATGCTGCCGCCGCGCGCGTCTCGTTTGCGCTGTAGGCAGTAACTATTCAACATTTCCGGACTTCCCAGCACATGCTGTGGCATGCTCACAACCAAATCCGCCAAAGTCCAGGCATCGCGCAAACCCACGTTAAATCCCTGCCCTGCAACGGGATGCATAGTTTGCGCAGCATTGCCAATCACTACCAGATGCGACGCAGTAGACGGTTTGAGCATGCTTAATTTAAGAGGAAAACTCACGCGCTTTTCAATTTTCATAAACTTGCCAACGCGGTCGCCAAAAGCTTCGTGAAGTTGCGCTAAAAATGTCACGTCATCTAATGCTAACAATTCGTCTATTTTGCTTTTTTCAGCAGTCCAAACCAGTGAAAAATCGCGCTCACCGTTAGGTAATAAAGCCATGGGGCCTTGTGGGGTAAAGCGCTCATAAGCAATATTGTTGTGTGGTAATTCGCAGCTCACCTTGCTCACCAGAGCATCGTGACCATATTCTTTGGTTTCGCGCCGAATATTCTCTATTTCGCCTAGGCTGCGGCCGCCATCGGCAACCACTAATAGCTGGCTTGTAAGCGTTGTAGACTCGCCCCGCTGCTTAAATACCACTTGCGCAAAGGGCTCGCCAGGCTTTATTTCAGTAGCTTCTGCCTCATACAGCACACTGCTTGTATCTAAGAACTTATCTAAAACTTCAGTCAGCGCGCCATAAGGCAGCACATAGCCAAGCGCAGGTAAATTGTGTTCGGCAGCATTTAATTTAGTGCGTCCGAGCCCACCGCGTTGCGAAATATGAATGGTGTTTATGGCGGTCGCTTTGGCTTCTAACCCATCCCAAACACCTAGTTTTTCCAATATCAATCTGCTGCCATAAGATAACGCCAGCGCTCGCTTATCTTGATGAGAAGCGCCTTGCGCCCGCGCTTCCAACATAGTAAAAGCCACACCCTGTTGCTGCAATGCCAAAGCCAATACCAGGCCAACTGGACCACCGCCTACAATTACGACTTGCTCTTTATTCCGCATTAGCATTGCGCTCACTGTTCTGCCATCATGGCTTCAATGTCCGTCACACTTTTCACCGCATTTTTGGTCAGCACTTCATTGCCGGTTGCGGTAATCAGCACATCGTCTTCGATACGAATGCCGATGTTCCAGAAGTGTTCCGGCACATTCTCAGCGGGGCGCATGTAGCAGCCCGGCTCCACCGTCAGCGTATTCCCCGCTTCCAGCAACACCCAATTGCCTGCTCGATCTTTGTATTCGCCAGCATCATGCACATCCAGCCCAAGCCAATGCCCGGTACGATGCATGTAAAACTGGCGATAGCTGCCACTTTCCAACACCTCGTCCTTGCTGCCCTTGCAAAGCTTGAAATCGATAAAGCCTTGTATCAGAATATCCAGCGCTGCTTCATGGGGTGTGTTCCAGGGGTTGCCCGGTTTTGTAACGGCAATCGCTGCTAACTGCGCATTCAGCACTAATTCGTATAAATCGCGCTGCGCTGCGCTGAATTTGCCATTTACAGGAAAAGTACGCGTAATGTCAGACGCGTAGCCATCCAGCTCGCAACCAGCATCCACCAGCAATAAATCCCCCTCATTCAACGTGCAGTTATTGGCGTTATAGTGCAGCGTACAGGCATTGGCACCGCCTGCGACGATGCTGGTGTAAGCAGGTGACTGCGTGCCGTTGCGATAAAATTCATGCAGAAATTCTGCTTCGATTTCATATTCCTGTTTATTGGGTTTGGTGAATTTCATCGCCCGGTTATGCGCTGCTGCGGCGATATTGGCGGAACGGCGCATTAAATCTTGCTCGTAAGGAGATTTTACCAAACGCATCACATCGACCAACTGGCGTATATCCACCATTTCCGATGGTGCAGAAACCCCGGTACGCACCAGATCGCGCACGGCATTGAGCCAGTCTGCGATGCGTGCATCCCAGCGCGCATCAGCGCCCAGGCTGTAAAACAACTTGCCTTGGTTACTTAAAAACTTAGGTAGTAATTCGTCAATCTGCTTAATGCTATAGGCTTCATCAAAACCAAATTCTTTAAGCGCGCCTCCCGGCCCATAGCGAAAGCCATCCCAAATTTCGCGCTCCATATCTTTATCGCGACAAAATAGAATGCTTTGGGGTGATTTTCCTGAGATTAAAACCAACACAGATTCAGGCTCGACAAAACCAGTTAAGTAATAAAAATAGCTATCAAAACGGTACGGATAATGGCTATCACGGTTGCGGATCAGTTCTGGCGCAGTAGGGATAATGGCGATGCCTTCGCCCATCCTGTTTAGAAGCTGGTTGCGACGTTGTTGAAATTCTTTTAAATTAAACATGCTTCAATAGTTTCTGGGATAATTTTGTATCTAACTGTTTTAGCCGTTCCGGCGTACCGATGTCATGCCAAACTCCCTGATAATACTGGGCTGTAGCGCGTTTATCGTCAATCGCTTGTCGTAATAATGGGGCAAGTTTAGCAGGCTGCCCTTTTATAATATTTGCGAACAAATCCGGGTGATACACGCCAACGCCAGAAAAAGTGAGTCTTTGTGTGCCTTCGTTTTTAAGCATGCCACTTTCTATAGAAAAATCGCCCTGTGCGTGTTGCGGTGGGTTATCCACCAACACTAAATGCGCCAAATGATTTGGTTTTAATGTGAGCGTCGCAAAATCTATCTCAATATAAATGTCGCCATTCACCACCAAAAATGGCGCATCACCTAATAAATTTAAGGCATAGGCTATACCGCCTGCTGTTTCCAGTGCCACCTTCTCCGTGCTATATTGGATGGACACGCCCCACTGCGCGCCGTTCCCCAGTGCATTTTCAATTTGCTCACCTAAATGTGCATGATTAATGACAATCTCTTTAAAGCCCGCTTGCGCTAACCGCTCTAAATGCCACACAATCAGCGGCTTGCCACCAACTTTAAGCAAGGGTTTGGGCGTATGGTCAGTCAATGGACGCATCCGCTCGCCGCGCCCAGCGGCTAGTATCATGGCTTTCATAATTTCAGCAGCTTTTTGTAATTCGCATCGGGATGTTGGTCTTGTCCACCTAAGGTATCTAACAAACGCAACATCGGCCTGAGTTCCACATAGCGCTCACACACTTTGCGTAGATAATTCATCACTAGCGGCATGTCTTTTAAATAGCCCTCTTTGCCATCACGATGATACAACCTTGCAAAAATACCCAGCACTTTAATATGGCGTTGCGCGCCCATGTATTCAAAATCACGGTAAAACTCGCTGAAATCTTCAGGTACGGGCAAGCCTGCTTTTTTGGCGGGCTGCCAGTAGCGCACAGCCCGATCGATGACTTGCTCTTCATCCCAATTGATGTAGGCATCTCTCAACAATGACACTAAATCGTAGGTAATGGCGCCGTAAACAGCATCTTGAAAATCTAAAATGCCCGGGTTATTTTCATTTACAATCATCAAGTTACGCGAATGATAATCGCGATGCACGTAAACTTGGCCTTGTGAAAGTATATTCCTGTTCAAAATATCAAAAGTGTTTTTTATGATTGTTTGTTGCTCAGTGTTTAATTCGGCGCGCAAATGCTTCTTCACATACCAATCGGGAAAAAGTTGCATCTCACGCGTGAGTAGAGCTTCATCATAATTAGGCAAAATATTAGATTTACTGGCAAGTTGCAACTTAATTAGCGCACTAGTTGCATCGCCATAAAGCTTAGGCGCGGTGTCGTTGTTCAGCGCGTTTAGATAGGTGTCGTCACCCAAATCGCTTAATAACAGAAAGCCATGCTGCAAATCTTGCGCTAACACTTGTGGCACGTTCAAACCAGCTTCCAAAAACAGTTTGGCCACTTTAACAAACGGCGCGCAATCTTCTTGCGGCGGCGGCGCATCCATGGCGATGAGTGTTTTATGCCCTAAATATGGGCTTTGCAAATGCACACGAAAATAACGCCTGAAGCTAGCATCGGCCGAGGCCGTAGTTAATGTAGATAGCTGTGTATTTAATATTTCTTTAAGCCAATTTTCTAATTGTATTTTTCTATCCACTACAAGCCTTTATAATAATGGTGTTGTGCATTTTAAACTTGCTATATCTAACTTAAAAAAGCCATTTATTGATTGATTAAAACATGCATTTATGCGATTTTATCATTCATGCGTAAAATAGATAACTTAAACCACTTTTAATTAAATTAAAAACCTCATTGCATTACACTCGTTCAAATATTAATTACGCAAAGTATTTATTTGCCAGCCTCGCTACACTTCTGTTGATTAGCCATGGCGTGGCTGTATCTGCAGAAACACTTACCAATGAGCTTTCTGAAACTCCCGAAACTGCTCCAGCAACGGCGCTGCCAGGCGCAATTGAAATTGAAGGCGACAAACTTGATTTATATCTCGACCGCAAAATGCGCGCCACAGGCAATGCGAGCATCAGTAAAGGCGATCAACATATTTATGGCGATGACATTGAGTATGACGTGCAAAATGATGAACTGCAGGTCAATGGTAATGCGCGCATTGATTTAGGTGATAGCGAAATTCGTGGCCCTGCCCTTAATATGCGCTTGGGTGAGAGTGTAGGAGAAATGCATGATGCCTCGATTACGCTGAATAAACAATTAAGTGGCACAACACAAAGAGAATCAACGCCACGCTACGACCCAAGCGTGTATACACAATCAAAATTGCTCAATGCGCAAACAAGTCTCACTGACAACCCTAGGCTGTACCTGGATAATTATCGCGAGCCAGCCACGCCGATTGGACAGGCTTCGATAGACCCAAAATTTAATTCATCTCGTGGTGACGCCAAAGCGGTATTTTTTGAAGGGCAAGATAAAAAACGCTTAAAAGAAGCGCGCTATACTACTTGCGAGCCTGGCGTGGATGATTGGTATATTAAAGCCAAGGAGATTGAGTTGAATGATTTCACGCAATCGGGAACCGCTAAAAATGCTTATGTAGAGTTTAAAGGCGTGCCAATCTTATACACGCCTTGGCTAAGCTTCTCGTTTAATAACGAACGTAAATCCGGTCTGCTCACGCCAACCGTAGGCTCCACCAGCCGCAGTGGTTTTGAAGTTTCCATCCCTTACTACATTAATATCGCGCCAGACATGGATGCCACAGTAGGCGCACGCTATTTAAGTAAGCGCGGCCTGCAATTACAAGGTGAGTTTAGATACTTAGGTGAAACTTATTCCGGCATTGATAGCCTGGAATATTTGGACAACGACAGCCTTAATGGAGGCAGGCGCTACTATGCCAATCTCGGCCACAGTCATGGCTTTGGCAATGGCTGGTCGGCTGGCTATAACCTTGAAAAAGTGTCTGATGACCAGTATTTTTCTGAGTTATCTACCCGCATTATCAGCACCAGCCGTGTTAATTTGCCGCAAGAAGGCCGTGTGGATTATGTGGGTGATGTGTGGCGCTTTAATGGCCTGGTGCAAAAATACCAGACTTTAGATAAGATCAATTTTCCTTATGAACGCTTGCCGCAGCTTACACTCACTGCCGATAAAGAATGGGATTACGTCAATACCGATTTATATAGCCAATGGGCTTATTTTGATCGCGACAAAAAAGCGCCACAAGCCGCCACAGGCAGCCGCTTAACCGTTTACCCAAGCATCAGCATGCCATTTACCCAGTCTTACGGCTTTATTACGCCGAAAGTTGGCGTGCACATGACAAACTATAGCTTGCGAGATAATAACTTTAATATCAATGGTGCCAATATCAGCAACAATAACGACAGCCGCACCTTGCCTATTTTTAGCCTAGATAGCGGCTTATATTTTGAACGTGACGTAAAGATTGTTAAAAATAGCTACACACAAACTTTCGAGCCACGCATGTTTTATGTGTACATTCCCAATAAAAAACAAGATTTATTGCCGGTGTTTGACTCTGCCCTGGCAGACTTAAACCTTACCACCCTATTTACTGAAAACCAATTCACCGGTAACGATAGGATCAATAACGCGAATCAGGTCAGTTTGGCTTTTACCTCGCGCATGATTGATAAGAATTCTGGTGCAGAGAGACTTGCCGCTACCATCGGTCAACGCTATTATTTTGACGACCAGAAAGTAGCCTTGCCTGGCGGGATAACATCACGCAACAACTCTTCCGACGTTATCGCAGCGCTCACGGCAAGGCTTTCTAATAAATGGAATTTAGACGCATTTTGGCAATATAACACTGATGGTGCAGGTATCGTACGCAGTAACGTATTGGCCCGCTATAACCCGGAACCTGGAAAATTACTCAACGTTGGCTACCGTTATACGCAAGCTTTTCTTGAGCAAATTAACGCCTCTGCGCAATGGCCGCTTAGCCGCGGCTGGTATGGCGTTGGTCGTCTCAATTATTCCATCCGGGATAAGAAACCTATTGAAAGCTTGGCAGGGCTCGAATATGATGCGGGTTGCTGGCAAGCACGCACCGTGATTCAACGCGTAGAAACTGCAACTGCTAAAGCAAACTATGGTCTATTCTTTCAACTTGAACTCGGTGGCTTAGCCTCCATCGGTGCAAATCCGCTTAATTTACTCAGACGTGATATTCCGGGTTACTTAAGTTCTAGTGAAATCCCTAACATTTACAGGCAGCAGAATTACAACCGATGAAATTTTTAAACTCAGCATCAAATATATTTAAGCTACTGATTTTAAGTAGCTTATTACTCTCTCACTTAGCATTTTCGGCAGAAAAAATCGAAGCTAAAAAAAGCCAGCCCACTAAAAAAACCGGTGAAGTCACCAAGATGGATCGCATTATTGCCATCGTCGATCAAAGCGTAATTACCGAGCAAGAGCTTGCAGACCGTGTGCGTACAGTGAGTGCACAATTAGAAAAACAAGGCACAGAATTACCACCACAAAATATCTTAGAGAAACAAATTTTAGAGCGGCTCATTGCGGATAGCCTGCAGCTGCAGCTAGCCGCGCAAACCGGCTTGAAGGTTGATGACACACAGCTTGATAAGACCATTGAGCGTATTGCCGAGCAAAATAAAATGAGCGTAGATGCGTTTAAAAATGCAATCGAAAAAGACGGTATCAGCATGCGCAAATTTCGTGAAGATATTCGTAGCGAAATCACCATTGCAAGGCTGCGTGAGCGCGAAGTTGATAACCGCCTGAATGTTTCGGAAGGCGAAATTGACAACTACTTAACTACACAAGCTAATCGCGGCGAAGAACAAGATGAATTCGAAATCTCGCATATTTTGATCCGCACACCTGAAGACAGCTCGCCTGAAGATTTACAAAAGGCCAAAACTAAAACGCAGGAAGCGCTCAAACAACTGGCTGGCGGCGCAAGCTTTGCAAAAGTCTCAGCAGCCTTTTCAGATGCTCCTAACGCGCTTGAAGGCGGCGCCATGGGCTGGAAAAGCGGCTCTCAACTGCCAGCACTTTTTTTGGACACTTTGAAAAGCATGCAAACTAGCGAAGTTTCGAAGCCTATACGCAGCCCGAATGGTTTCCATATATTAAAACTGACCAACCGCCGCGGTGGCAGCTCTTCATTAGTGGTTGGCCAAACGCATGCTCGCCATATTTTGATTAAACTTAGCGAAGTGGTCTCTGAAAAAGACGCTAAACGTAAAATGGACGGCATCAAAGAACGGCTTGATAATGGCGCCAAATTTGAAGAACTGGCACGTCAATATTCCGAGGATGGCAGCGCTAACAATGGCGGCGACTTGGGCTGGGTGAACCCTGGTGATACGGTGCCGCCGTTTGAAAAAGCCATGAACGCGCTCGGGCTGGGCGAGATAAGTGAACCTGTACTTTCTCCATTCGGTTGGCATATCATTCAAGTGATTGAGCGCCGCCAGCAAGACATGACCAAAGAAGCAGCAAGGCTGAAAGCACGCCAGGAAATTCGCGCACGCAAATCTGAAGAGGCTTACCAGGATTGGATACGCGAGCTGCGTGACCGCGCTTTTGTTGAGTTGCGTTTAGAAGATAAATTCTGAATTTTGCTGCTTGATAGCAAGCATGTCTTTAAGCCACCCTATTCCCCACATCGCGATTACCTCTGGCGAACCCGCTGGCATCGGCCCAGATATTTGCGTGATGCTGGCGCTACACGAAATTGACGCTGACATTACAATTATTGGCGATGCAGAAATGCTGGCCGATCGTGCACGTAGCCTCAATATCAATCTAGCCTTTAAACCTTACGAAGCCTCTGAGACATTGCATCGACATGTCAAAAACACGCTAAAAATATTACATATGCCCACCGCAGCACATGTCATTGCCGGCGTTTTAAACCCATCCAATAGCCAATATGTGCTTAATACGCTCACTTGCGCGACAGACGGATGTACAAGCCATACATTCGATGCGGTTGTGACAGCGCCTGTGCATAAAGGTGTGATAAACAATGCTGGCATTGCTTTTACAGGCCATACCGAATTTTTTGCCGAGTACACTAATACGCCACAAGTGGTGATGATGCTGGTTGGCGGCCAAAAATCAGAAAGCCTGCGCGTGGCTTTGGCAACCACGCATCTAGCGCTAAAGGATGTACCCGCAGCAATAACCCGCGACGGTCTTGAAACAACCATCCGTATTTTACACAAAGATTTAGTGCAGAAATTTGGTATTGCTAACCCGCGCATTTTAGTCGCAGGCCTTAACCCGCACGCGGGCGAGGATGGTTATTTAGGTCGTGAAGAAATTGAAGTGATTAATCCCGTTTTAGCAAAATTACGTGCCGAAGGTATGCAGCTCATAGGCGCATTGCCTGCCGATACTTTATTTACCAAAAAGTATCTTAAAAACGCCGATTGCGTGTTGGCGATGTACCACGACCAAGGCTTGCCCGTGCTCAAACATGCCAGTTTTGGCAGCGGTGTCAATGTGACGCTAGGCTTGCCGATTATTCGCACTTCGGTCGATCACGGCACCGCGCTTGACCTGGCAGGAACAAATAGTGCCGGCACGGGCAATATTGATATTGGTAGCATGATGGCGGCGGTTAATTTAGCAATTGAATTGGCCAATAAAAATTTAAATCATAAAACGTCATGAGACATGTTGCAAAAAAACGTTTCGGGCAGAATTTCTTAATAGATCAAGCCATTATTACCAGTCTTGTCGATGCGATTAACCCGCTCCCGAATCAAATTATTATAGAAATCGGCCCTGGTTTGGGCGCGCTCACCAAGCCGCTACTTAAAAAAATTCATCACTTACATGTGGTGGAAATCGATCGAGACATCGTCAGCTGGATGCAAACTGAGTACGCAAAACCAGCCTACGCCGGTAACACGCTAACTATCCATAATGTGGATGCGCTGAAATTTGATTTTGCCCAATTAGGCAGCCAATTGCGAGTCACTGGCAACCTGCCTTACAACATATCCACGCCGATTTTGTTTCATCTGCTGGATAACCTTGTACATATCAGCGACATGCATTTTATGCTGCAAAAAGAGGTGGTGGAACGCATGGTGGCACAGCCCTCAACCCCATCATACGGGCGGCTTAGCGTCATGCTGCAATATCACCTGGCGATGGAGCATTTAATCACCGTGCCGCCTGAGGCGTTTGACCCGGCGCCCAAGGTGGAATCTGCATTTGTACGCTGTGTGCCCCACATCACTAAGCCGTTTGTAGCAGATGATGTGACGTTATTTGCTAAATTAGTGATGGCCGCTTTTGGACAGCGCCGAAAAACTATTCGCAACACGATGAAAGATTTTTTAAACGATGAAGATTTCGTCAATTTAAATCTGAACGCGCAACTCCGCGCCGAAAACCTCTCAGTAAAAAACTTCGTATACATCTGTAACTACATCAGTAACAAAAACTAGTCATATAGTTTCGACAGCACAATTTGCAAAAGTTGTCGCATCCAACTTGGTTTCATTCAGATTTAAGGCAAATTCCATCTTTATTCTCACAATTAAGGTGAATATTTATTGATAACGGCAGCCCCTGCCGATTTATTTTGCATACGACAAATTAGTATGGATTTTGCGCGAAGTTATTGAGTTTGCTGCAATAAAGAGAGGGATTTAACATTAACCACCGGTGTGAGACATAAAGCGTATTACTGCTGGGGTTGCACGTTTCAAATCAAAATCATGGCCTTTAGGCTTCATTTTCATGCTGTCAACAATCGCTTTCTTTAGTGGCCCATCATCATAGGGAAATTCTTTTAGCAAAGGCATTAAATCGACTTTATTTTCGTGGCCTAGACATAGAAACAATTCGCCTTTGCTGCTGATCCGCACACGGTTGCAGGATTCGCAAAAATTATGGCTGTGCGGGGAGATGAAGCCAATTTTAGTATTCGTATTCGGGATGCGCCAATAACGGGCTGGACCGCCCGTAGCCTCGGCACTGCGGATGAGTTCATAATGCGATTTGAGCAATGCTAATGTACTCTCGTTACTCACATAGCTTGAGCTGCGGAGATGGTTCACTTCACCGAGCGGCATTTCTTCAATAAATGAGATGTCGATGCCCTGCTCTACCGCAAAAGCCGCCAAGGGCAACGCCTCATCATCATTGATGCCGCGCATCAATAAGGTATTGAGCTTGATATTTTCAAAACCGGCCTGCTTTGCCGCGGCGATGCCACGCAGGACCTTATCAAGCTCTCCCACGCGGGTGATTTTACGGAAACGTGCCGCATCCAGACTATCCAGACTAATGTTAACGCGGCGTACATCGGCCTGTTTCAAGGCCTGTGCCTGATATTCCAACTGTGAGCCGTTAGTGGTAATGACCAGCTCATTTAAGCCAGGCAGACGACCTATTTTATTAAAAAGCCATAGTGCATCTTTACGCACCAGCGGCTCGCCACCCGTTATACGGACTTTTTTCACCCCAAGTGAGACAAAAGCCTTAACTATGCGGGAGCATTCTTCCAGCGTCAGCACTTCATCTCGCGGCAGAAAGGTCATGTCTTCAGACATGCAGTACACACACCGAAAGTCACAACGATCTGTAATCGACAGGCGGATATAATCCACCTTGCGACCAAAGCTATCAATTAACGCGGATGGATAAGTGTTGTGATGCATGATTGTCAGTTAAAACGTATATATTCCCGTGATCCAGAACATCTCTTTGTCGCCTTTGCGTGCCGCCCCTTTTAAGCTGGCACCATACACATCACTTTCATTGAAGTTGGCATATTCAATTTTGCCAGTGATTTTATCGGTAAATGGGTAGAGTACGCTGACATCAAACTCGGTACCGTATTTATCGCCAAATCTGCGGTTGACGGTCGTACTGCCCAGTGTTTCAAAATCCTTGTCAGAATGGAATACGTGATACTCAGCATACAGCTTGGCCTTTTGAACGCTGCCTGCCAGAGTCAAGAAAGTATCTTGCATGCCTTGGCGCGGGGTTGCCAAAAAAACGTCTGCCCAGCCTTGAAACAGGTGATTGGTGCCCAGCGGAGTCTGGAAAGCATATTTGCCGCCATTGCTGGAAAGCTTCTCATGATCAAGGCGCAATGACCATGCGCCATATCCTGCGCCGCCGCCAAGCTTGAAGTAGTGCGCGTCAATCAGCGAACTGCCACCACGATAGTCATCCTGTTTGGCATACTCGGCAGTGTAAAGCACCTTCCAGTCTTCGCTGATTTTACGAGCCCCGTCTAAACGTAAACCAAAGGTTTTGCTGCTGGCATCAGTAGTGGCGGTGCTAACAGAGTCTCGACTGGCGCCCAGGCCGTTACCGCCGCTGACTACATAGCTTGCTGCGATTGGACCGCCAACTGGTTGGCCATTTTGCCCCAGGTTCTCAACATCAATCAGGTAAGCGTAGCCCACCAAAGACTCCGTAGGAGAGATACGGTATTTGGCATTCACCATGTCGATGTTGCCGTCACGCAGTTTGGTGGTGATTTGACGCACTTTGTCAAAGTGGGCAGCGAATATTTCGGTATCGGGAATGCTTTTATTAAGTACGGAGATGCCGTCAAACACTTGCATGTTTTGCCTGAAACCAATGTCGCCGATAAAACGTACATTATCTAAATTGAGCTGTTGGCGCCCCAGGCGCAGTTTGGTGTTTTTAATTCCGATCCAGTCGACATAGAGCTGGTTGATGTCACTGTAACCCGGATCGGCAATGTTGGGATATGCCGCCTTGCCGGGTTCAGGCACGTTGTCGCGCCTGTCGTTAAAGTTGTCGTTAAATTCGTGCACATCCGTCAACTGCACACCAAAACTGAAGTTCTTGAACGGTGCAGTCTGCCAGCCGATTAAGCTGCGCAATGTCCAGGCTTCGCCCGTTTTAAGTTTGGGTGCTGTTGCTGCCGTGGATTGATAACCTTCTTGATCCACGTTTTCGTAACGCAACCTGAAACTGGTCATCGGCTTACCTTGCTGGATGGCTTCCAGCAGAGTTTCAGGTGCAGGCTTGGCGGCCTCTTCGGCCACGGCAGGCAAGCTGCTCATTGCCAACAAGGCTGAAAATACAGAAATTTTTAATCGACGATTCATTGTTATATCCTTTGCTTCAAGAGAAATTTCTATTTTATTAAAAACTGTTTTGTTAAATTACTTAATCGGGCGGCGTAATTTGCTTTATCGGCATGTTTCATATTGCAACCTCCTGATTGTCGACAATCACTTCAAAAGCGCCGCTTTCTGGTCGGTATTCATATAACTCACCGCTCTGCATATCGAAATACCAGCCATGCAATGCCAATTTACCCTGATGCACACGGCTACTGATCCAGGGATAAGACATCAGGTTTTCAAGAGAAACCAAAATGGCAGACTGTTCGCAAGCGTGCGTCAGTATCTGCATCGGCTTGTCTCTAAACTCATGCAGCACCTGCTGGCGCGCATCTTCGGCAATGCCTAACCACTTGGCAATCAATTCTTCTTCGTTACAGGTTGGCGTTTTATGCTCCATCAGGGCGCGGATGCCTCCGCACTGCGCGTGCCCCATTACAATGATGTGCTCGACTTCTAAGTTATGGACCGCAAACGCGATCGCTGAAGTAGTGGCGGCAAAATAGGTTGCCTGCACATGCGGCGGAACCAGATTAGCCACATTGCGCACCACAAACATATCGCCAGGGTCACAATCCGTCAGCAAGGCCGGGTCGCAGCGAGAATCACAGCAGGCAATCATCAGCACCCGAGGGCGTTGCCCCTGCCGAACGAGCTGGTCAAACAACTCGTGCCGTTCACCCAGATAGTTTTGCTGAAAGCGCCTGAAACTACTCAAAAATTTCGAAACATCACGCATACGTGTCTCTGCTGTGTGTTTTCTCGTTAGCGGAAACGCTTACTGCGCACGATTTGATAAGGCCGGCCTGCGTAGCCAAAAGGTGCGCTCCATACGTGTACCATGCGTGTAAACGGAAACACTAGAAACACGGTCATGCCAAAGAACAAATGTACTTTGAAAATGGTGTCTACACCGTTTAACAATGATGGATCAGGGTGTAGGTAGATAATACTTTGCACCCATTCTGCCAGCGCAATCATCACGCCAGGGTTATTATGGTTAGCATGCCCAATAGATACAGGAATGGTAGAAAGACCGATAATCAAGGTGACAAGTAACCAAGTCAGGATGAACTTATCTGACACACGACTCGCAGATGACACGCGCGTATTGAACATGCGACGTACCCATAAAATTGCGCCGCCAACCAGGCACATTGCACCAAAAATAGAGCCAGCCCAAATTGCGATCATCTGGTGCGCCATATCAGACACACCTAGCGCTTTAAATACACTATGCGGGGTGAGTAACCCCACGGCATGGCCAAAGAATATGGCAATAATGCCGACATGAAACAGGTTGCTGCCCAGCCGCATATTGGCCTTTGAAAGCAACTGGCTGGAATCGCTTTTCCAAGTATATTGCTCGCGGTCAAACCGCAACCAGCTACCCAGCAAAAACACGCTCAGCGCGATATACGGGTAGACGCCGTAAAGAAAATTATGTAGGTTCATTTTGCTCTCCTTTAAGCAGCCAGTTTGGTCAATGTTGCACGACCTTCGACAATAGAAAGCAGCGCAGCATACGGGCTTTCTGCTTTAGTCAGGTTCTCTGTCAGCACACTCAGCACTTTTTTGGCGTCTGACAAAAATACCGTCGCTTCGCTGTCATCCAGATAGGCGGTAAACTCCAGCACCAGTGGCAAATAGTCGGGCAGCTCATTGGTCACGACCTCTACGCCGTAATCTTTGTATAGTTCACCCAAATCAATCAATGCAGGCCCTCTGTTTTTGTCATCCCCGAATAAATGATGCGTCAGATGCAGACTATGTTCAGCCGTCATATCAAATGTCTTGACATAGTCAGCTTGCAGCTCGGTTAGAGGTGCACTTTGTAGATGATTGATAAAGCCTCGCAAAGCATCGCGCTCGACGGGGTCTATATCCAAGTTCTGCGCTGTGTACTCGCTCAACTCCGTGAGGTGGTCAACCAACTCCTGACTTGGGTAATCCAGCAATGCTGATAATAATTTGTAAACTTGCATGATATTTTCCTCTTAATCTTTAACCAAAGGCGCTTCTTCTTGTGGCTCCACCGTCTCCTTGCGGCGACGTGGGAACAGCGTGATTTTTGAAACCCCATGCGAGCTATCGTTACCAAAACTAAAGCCGTTTTGACCTTGAAAGCCAAAAGAGTCATCCAGCGTCTCTTCAGTATGACCTGTCGGAATCACAAAGCGGTCTTCGTAATTGGCGATGGCAAGGTAACGATACATTTCCTTGGCTTGATCATCTGTAATGCCAGCCGCATCAAGTGCACGTGTATCGGCTTTGCCTTCTACATGCACTGAACGCTGATAGCTACGCATCGCAATCAAACGGTTCAACGCACTTTCAATAGGCTCAGTTTTACCTGCAGTGAGCAAGTTGGCCAAATACTGCACAGGCAAGCGCATGGTACCAGCCACAGGAATCGCACCATCTGGACCAACGGGTAAATTGCCTTGGTCAATCTGCGACTGCACTGGTGACAGCGGCGGCACATACCACACCATAGGCAGCGTGCGGAACTCAGGATGCATCGGGAAAGCAATCTTCCAATCCATTGCCATTTTCCAAATTGGAGAATTGCGTGCTGCATCTAGCCAATCTTCGTTAATGCCCTCTTTGCGCGCTTCTGCAATCACTTCCGGGTCGTTCGGGTCGAGGAAAATCTTGCATTGTGCTTCGTACAAGTCCTGCTCGTCTTCCATACTGGCCAGCTCTTCAATACGGTCTGCATCATATAGCATGATGCCGTTGTAACGAATACGCCCAACGCAGGATTCTGAACATACTGTCGGCATGCCGGATTCCACGCGTGGATAACAGCCGATGCACTTCTCCGCCTTGCCTGATTCCCAGTTGTAGAATACTTTTTTATACGGGCATGAGCTCACGCACATACGCCAGCCGCGGCATTTGTCCTGATCCACCAGCACAATGCCATCTTCTTCGCGTTTGTAAATAGAGCCCGATGGGCAAGCCGCTACACATGATGCATTCAAGCAATGGTTGCAAATACGCGGCAGATACATATGAAAAGTATTCTCAAACTGACCGTACATCTCCTTCTGAATATTATCCATATTTTTGTCTTTACTGCGTTTGTGGTACTCCCCTGCCAGGTCATCTTCCCAGTTAGGACCCCAAGTGATTTTCTCCATGCTTTCGCCAGTAATTTGCGAGATAGGGCGTGCAGTCGGCGTCGCTTCTAAGAGTGGAGCGTTTTTCAGGTGCGCGTAGTTGTAGGTAAATGGCTCGTAGTAGTCGTCAATTTCTGGCATGTCCGGGTTGGCAAAAATATTGAGCAGTTTAGAAATGCGGCTGCCGGACTTTAACTCTAGCTTGCCGTTTTTAAGCTCCCAGCCACCCTTCCAAATCTCCTGGTTTTCCCACTGTTTTGGATAACCGATGCCTGGTTTTGATTCAACGTTATTAAACCAGGCGTATTCCATACCTTTTCTATTTGTCCACACGTTCTTGCAGGTCACCGAGCAGGTGTGACAGCCGATGCATTTGTCCAGGTTAAAGACAAAGGCGAATTGTGCGCGTACTTTCATGATGTTCTCCTTATGCCTTATTTACTTTGCGCCAATGCCGACGGGGTTAAGTTGAGCTTCGCGTTCCGGCGTCAGCGGACGTTCCAGCCAATCCACATCCTTATCCGCAATCTTATGCAAGGCTACCATCGTGTCCCGTTGGCAGCCCACCGTACCGTAATAGTTAAAGCCGTAAGATAGCTGAGCGTAGCCACCGATCATATTGGTCGGCTTCATAATGACACGCGTTACAGAATTCAAAATGCCGCCGCGTTTGCCTGTAGTGGGTGAGCCTGGCACATTCACATTCTTCTCCTGCGCGTGATACATCATGGCCATGCCACGCGGCACACGTTGGGAGACCACAGCACGTGCTACTGTCGCGCCATTGTGGTTCACCGCTTCTACCCAGTCGTTGTCTTCAATGCCAATGACCTTAGCATCATCCTCTGCCAGCCAGACATAAGGGCCGCCACGGAACAAGGTCAACATACGCGCAGTATCTTGGTAAGATGAATGGATGCCCCATTTGGAGTGCGGCGTGATCCAGTTCAACTCCAGATGCGGCTTGGAAGTTACACTCTTGGGCAGTGCATTCAATTCGCCCAAATCCACCATCGGCTTATAGGTACAGAAGCCCTCTCCGAAGTCCAGCATCCATTCATGATCCTGGTAGAAATGTGCACGACCAGTCAGTGTGCGGAATGGGATATGCTCATGAATATTGGTATAGCCTGCAGTGTAAGACACATGCTCAGATTCAATGCCAGACCAGGTTGGCGCTGTGATAATTTTGCGCGGCTGCGCCTGAATGTCTCTGAAGGTGAACTTGTCCTCATGACGGCCAGCGTATAGATGGTGGTGATCTATGCCGGTTTTCTTAGATAAAGCACTCCATGATTTATGCGCCACTTCACCATTGGTTTCGGGCGCCATGCGCATCACTGAGTCGCATACCTCAATATCTTCCGCCAGCGAAGGCATGCCGAACGAAACGCCAGGCTCTTTCACGGTGCTATTATGTTTCTTGAGCTCTTCGTATTCCTGATCTGTATTCCAGTCGATGCCTTTGATATTGTTGCCGAGTTTCTGCATTAACGGCCCAAGTGCAATGAACTTACGGTAAGTATCGCCATAGGTACGCTCGACCAGTTTGATAATCGCCATGGTTTTGCCCGGAATCGGCTCGCAATCGCCTTCTTTCCAGTTTTTAACTTCACCAAAAGGCTGCGCCAGTTCTGCAGCTGAGTCATGCTGCATCGGCAAGGCCACCACTTCTTTCTTGGTGCCAAGATGCTTTTCAGCCAGCGGCGAGAATGTTTTAGCAATGGTTTTGAAAATCTGCCAATCGGATTTAGATTCCCAGCCAGGTGACACCGCCTCTGACAGCGGATGAATGAACGGATGCATGTCCGTGGTATTGAGATCGTTCTTCTCATACCAGGTCGCTGTTGGCAGGATAATGTCTGAATAAGCGCCGGTAGAATTCAGGCGAAAATTGATATCCACCATCAAATCCAGCTTGCCGATGGGCGCATCTTCATGCCATTTCACTTCTTTGTTATCCCGCCCTGCGCCTGATTCCTGCAATACACCGTTTTGCGCACCCAAGAGATGCTTAAGGAAATACTCATGTCCTTTGGCAGAAGTACCAATCAGATTAGCACGCCATACAAACAGGTTGCGCGGCCAATTCACCAGGCTATCTGGGTCAGCATAGGCGACATCTAACTCGCCAGATTTCAATTTATTAGCTACATATTTGGCAACCGCAGGTTCATCAGTAGCACCGTTCTGCATCGCCTCCTCTGCCAGTTCAATCGGGTTTTGGTTGAAGTTTGGCATGGATGGCAACCAGCCCATGCGCGCCGCTTTAACGTTGTAGTCAGCAATTGAATTTCCTCTGTTTTTGCCTTTACCGGCAGGTGACAGCAAACTGTCGGCATCAAGCGTTTCATAACGCCACTGGTCAGTGTGGAAATACCAGTACGAGGTCGAGTTGGTATGGCGTGGCGGGCGGTGCCAATCCAGCGCAAACGCAATCGGCGCCCATCCTGCTTGAGGGCGAAGTTTCTCCTGCCCCACATAGTGCGCCCAGCCACCCCCTGTTTGCCCTACACAGCCGCACATGTGCAACAGGTTCATAATCGAACGGTAAGCCAAATCATTGTGGTACCAATGGTTAATAGCAGCACCCATAATTACCATGGATTTACCCTTGGTTTTTGAGGCGTTGTAGGCAAATTCGCGGCCGGTACGCTCAATATCAGCGGCTTTCACACCAGTGACTTTTTCCGCCCAGGCGGGTGTGTAAGCAATATTGGCATCATCATAGTTTTTGGCAACATTTGCGCCACCCAAACCACGATCTATGCCATATTGCGCAATTTGCAGGTCAAACACGGTGGCAACCAATGCTTCTTCACCGTTCGCTAATTTGACTTTGCGGACTGGCACATTGCGGTATAGCAAAGCATCTTCGCCATGAGTGAAATGAGGGAAGCCGATGGAAACCACATCATCGCGTGCATCAATACAAGTCAGTTGCGCCAGTGTTTCCTGCTGATTTGCACCGGTTTTCTCCATAAGATTCCATTTACCTTCCTCGCCCCAGCGGAATCCGATACTGCCGTTAGGCGCAACATACGCATTAGTTTTTTCATCGTAAACAATGGTTTTCCAGTCAGGATTGTTGGCTTCACCTAATGCGCCATCAAAATCCGAAGCACGTAAGAAACGGTCCGACACATAAGCATCATCTTGTTTGCGCAGCATTACCTGCATAGGCATATCGGTGTACTTACGAGCGTATTCCTGAAAATACGGGTCTTGGTTGTTGATATGAAATTCTTTTAAAGCAACGTGCCCCATCGCCAGGAATGCAGCAGCATCAGTGCCTTGTTTAATTGGCATCCATAAATCAGAGAATTTGCAGAATTCAGCGTAATCTGGAGCCATTGCCACGATTTTTGCACCCTTATAGCGCACTTCAGAAGCAAAGTGAGCATCGGGTGTGCGCGTCATCGGCAGGTTAGCGCCAGTAATAATAATGTAGGTAGAGTTATACCAATCAGCCGCTTCTGGCACGTCGGTTTGCTCACCCCAGGTTTGTGGGCTGGCAGCAGGTAAATCGCAGTACCAATCATAAAAAGAACCGCAGGCCGCACCGATTAAGGAAAGGTATCTGGAGCCTGCAGCGTACGAAATCATGGACATTGCAGGGATAGGTGAAAAACCGAATATGCGATCTGGGCCCCATTTTTTGATGGTGTAGACATTGGCAGCGGCAATAATTTCATTCACTTCATCCCAAGACGTGCGTACAAAACCGCCCAAACCACGCACAGCGGTATAGGACCTACGTTTTTTCTCGTCGGCTTGGATGGCCGCCCATGCATCAACCGGGTCTTTGCCGGTTTTACGCTCTGCGCGATAAAGATCAATCAGCCGACCACGAATCAAAGGATGCTTAATCCGATGTGGGCTGTATAGGTACCAGGAGAACGATGCGCCTCGCTGGCAGCCGCGTGGCTCATGGTCGGGCAGATCATCACGAGTACGTGGATAATCAGTTTGCTGCATCTCAAACGACACCAGACCATTCTTGACAAAAATCTTCCAGCTACAACCGCCGGTGCAGTTTACCCCATGGGTGGAACGCACCACCTTGTCGTGCTGCCAGCGGTGGCGGTAGGCGTCCTCCCACTGCCTGTCTTCATTAGTAACGATGCCGTGATTATTCGAGAAAGTCTCTTTGACTTTATCAAAAAATTTCAGTCTATCCAGAAAGTGACTCATTATTCAGCTCCTTGGTAAATTCGCTTAGTACTTAGATTATTCAGTTTTATGGGTTCTTGATCTCGCTGCCCGCGCGCAGATAGAACCACCAGTTCAATATCAGGCACAGCGCATAGAATACGGCAAAACCATACATC
This sequence comes from Methylotenera sp., assembly GCA_049687015.1. Lineage (GTDB taxonomy): Bacteria > Pseudomonadota > Gammaproteobacteria > Burkholderiales > Methylophilaceae > Methylotenera_A. Next base: position 57,163 of record JBAVIP010000059.1, read on the forward strand.
GCCATTTCAGGCGTGCCAGCCTTAATCTGTCCTTTAATCACTTCTGGCGCGATAAATGATCCGTAAGCTGCGACAGCAGAGGTCCAACCCAGCACTGGGCCAGCTTGCACACGATCAAAAATCACCCCTACGGTACGGAAAGTAGAACCGTTACCAACACCTGTCGCAGCAAACAACACCACAAACACCACTAGAAATTGTGTGAAATAAATCTCTGGTGTCGCTGAATGATAAGCCTGCATCATGGTGTAACCTGCATAGGTAGAGGCTGCCACCATCACCACCGAAATGATTTGAGTAACAATAGAACCGCCAACCTTATCGGAAATCCAGCCTCCAACAGGACGGATTAGCGCGCCAACGAAAGGCCCAATCCAGGCGTAAGTCAACGCAGAAGGTGCAGCCGGGTTCTTGACATGACTCCAGGTTTGAGTCGCTGCATCTAGCAGGTGCTGGTCACCAAATATCACGGTGATAGAAAGCGGCAATGCCATCGAGAAGCCGATGAAAGAGCCGAAAGTGACCAGATAAAGTGCTGTCATTGACCATGTGTGCTTATTTTTGAAGATAGCGAACTGCTTGGCGATGTTCTCTTTCATGGTGCCAAATGCCGCCAGTTTCATAATCAGCAAGGTAGTGCCAATGATAAGCGGCATGGTCACCCACATGTTAAGCAGTCCCAAGCCAGTCGGTGCAGGTAGGTATAAATAAAGCCCTGCAATGGCCGGCACAAAGGCCAAGGTGTACAACCAAGTGATTTTTATAAATGCCAACAGCGTTTTGCCAGCATCGGTAGAAATCGGTAGCAAATTGTTCATGCCAAACCAGCAAAGCGCGGCTAATGGTACCAATGACAGCACCCAGGCAAATCCGGCATTCTGAATAAAGGTTGACGTACCGGCAGGAATCTTGCCGAATATCCAGCCACTATCTTTCACCAGCGTTGTTGGTTCGCCGCCCAGTGCGCCAAAAACACCAACAGTCATGACGAGCGGAATCAAAACCTGCATGGTAGTCACACCAAAGTTGCCCAAACCTGCGTTAATGCCTAGCGCGGTACCTTGCAAACGTTTGGGGAAAAAGGTGCTGATATTGCTCATGGAACTGGCGAAATTGCCGCCACCCACGCCAGACCATAGTGCCATGAGCTGAAATGCCCACAGCGGCCACTCTGGATGCTGCAATGCAATACCAGTACCAATTGCCGGCGTCAGCAGCATGGCCGTAGTGAGAAAAATGGTGTTGCGTCCACCTGCAAGACGAATAAAAAATGAAGATGGGATACGCATGGTAGCCCCAGCCAACCCCGAAATCGCGGTTAGCGTAAACAGCTCATCCTTGCTGAATGGAAAGCCCAGATTGCTCATCTGTACTGTGATAATGCCCCACAT
>JBAVIP010000060.1:0-62188 GCA_049687015.1 Methylotenera sp.
ATGGATGAGTCCAAGTTATTACGTGTGGTGGGGTTGGCCTCGGCCTCTTTGTTCGATAAGGAAAATCCGTTAAACCCTAGTAATCGACGCATTAGCATTATCGTGATGAATAAGCAGGCCGAAGAAAACGCATTGCGAGACGATGGCGCAGTCCACTTGCCTTCAACCGCAAGCCAGTCGGATATCAATAAAGCAGTTTCGGTGCCATAGTTTTGTCTTATGAATCACTTGAGGGAATCTAGTTTTAATCGTAATTATCAAATTGAATACTAAAAATTAAGGAACATGATGTTATGGAAAATAAAACATTGTCCATAAGCGAATTAAGAGACTTGTTTGCTCAGATGTGTGAACGAAATAAGCAGCATTTAGATGCGACGGCTAAACAGCAGCAAGGACTTTATAGTTATATTTTAGATTATCCGCATAGTAAGAAAGTAGATGAATCTGGCACTACATTACTTTAAAGTTATCAAATTGATCTTGAAAACATCTTAAGACATGGATGCTGGTCAGGAACTGGCACGTAATTTGCTGAGCGATTTAGGCTTCTGACGAATATTGCCAATGTTAACGATTTAACAAAGGTGCATCATTGGTGAAGTTCGTTGGCGCATGATGGTGTTACGTCAATCCAGTCAATTTTTTGGCAAACTAAATGAAAAAAAACCAATTTATGGGGTTACGAACCAAAATGCTGCTGGCCTTGGCAGCTGGTGTGTTGTCATTATACGCATTACTATTTTTCGTTGCGCGTACGGTGCTGCTTGATGGTTATGCTCAACTAGAAAAAGACAAAACCTTAATTCAGGTTGCTAGTGCCGAAAGCCTGCTGAACGATCAGATTAGTCAATTAGACGTAACTGTTAAGGATAATGCTTATTGGGATGATGCCTATCGATATATGCTGCAACGTGATCCAAGCTTTATCGAGTCCAGCTTTAGTGATGAGACTTTTAGTAATATCAAAGTAAACGCCATCATATTTGTCAGTAATGATGGGGAAGTGTTATCCAAACAAGGCTTGGATTTTACCAATGGGCAGCCTTGGCACATTCCTAAACTAATAGAGCAGGCCTTTGCTAAAGGGGGATTGCTTATGGATCCATCAAAGGATCATACCTCAGGTTTTTTCTGGACTCCCGAAGGCATTTGCATCGTTTCTGCTTTCGATGTGTTACCTACTAACGGCAAAGGGTTGCGTCGTGGCAGGATGATCGTGGTTCGACTTCTCGACCAAGCCCTGGTACAGCATATAGGAAAACTTATAGGTATACAGCTTAGCATTCAGCCCATGCTAGGTGGTAAGTATGCTGCGCTGGAGAAAAGATTGGCAAAGGATGGGACTATAGCAACACCTCTGGATGACAAGCAAGTAGCTGGATACGCAATGATTGAAGATATAGGTGGCTCAAGCAAGCTCTTATTGTCAACAGTAGATGACCGCAAAATTTTCAAGCAGGGTGAAACTAATATGAAGTTTCTGTATTGGTCTTCTGCAATCATTGCGCTATTACTGGCAGTTTTCAGTTGGCTGCTAGACAAACTGGTGCTTTCACGGTTGGCTCATTTAAGCGAAAACGTGAATCGTATTGGAGAATCTGCCGATATGGGGGGGCGTGTAGAAGAGCTAAATGGACAAGATGAGATGGCGAGCCTGGCTCATGGTATCAATGGCATGCTGGAACGTCTCGACGAATCGCAGCATTCGCTGCAATTTGAAAAGGAGCGTGTCCAAGTTACGCTGGCAGGGATTGCCGATGCTGTGATTACCAGTGACACGGCAGGTCGCGTGCTTTACATGAATACGACAGCGGAACGGCTCACTGGTGTTAACAGCAGCGAAGCAAAAGACAATACGTTGCAAACGTTGTTTCACTTGATGAACGGGGATAAAACCGCATCGGTAGGTAGCGACTGGTTAACTGATGCTGACAGCAATCAGGACGAGGTGGTTCTGGAACGAGCTGATGGGGAGGCTTTTATAATAACCAAATCGGCATCTCCGCTGTACGCCCAAAATGGGGTACTTTTTGGCTATGTGACCGTATTGCACGATGTCACTTTACTGCGCTCTCTCACTAACCAGCTTTCTTATCAGGCACGACATGATTCGCTTACAGGTCTTGTCAATCGTTATGAATTCGATAGTAAAACACAAGCAGCCATTGAGGATGCTGCAACAGAAAATCGTGTTCATTGCATTGCTTATATTGATTTGGATCAGTTTAAAGTAGTCAATGATACCTGTGGTCATCTGGCGGGGGATCAATTGCTGCGCCAACTGGCTACACATCTTAAAGCAAAAGTGCGTAACGCTGATACGCTCGCACGTCTGGGTGGGGATGAGTTTGGATTGCTGTTAATGGGTTGCGATTTAAGTAAAGCGCAAAAAATTGTCGATGGCATATTAAATATGGTGCGGGATTATCGTTTTACTTTTGACGATAAAGTTTTCAAGATTGGTGCCAGTATTGGCTTGACTGAAATCTCATCAAATCAGCGCCTTACACTGAGTGAACTTTTAAGTACCGCTGATTCTGCCTGTTATGCCGCTAAGAAAGATGGTGGCAACCGTGTTTATTCACATCGCCCTGATGACAACGATATGAAAGAGCGCAATAACCAGCTGGAATGGGTGTCGCGCATCCATCGGGCATTGGAGAAGCAACAGTTTGTTTTGTATTTTCAGCGTATGGAAAACTTAATACTTGGCAACGAACTTCATTGTGAATTGCTGATTCGTATGCAGGGTGAGGACGGTACGCTCTACCCCCCAGGATATTTCCTGCCAGCAGCGGAACGCTATCGCATGATGCCGCGCATCGATCGTTGGGTGGTGGCTGAGGCACTGTCTATCATCGCGCATAAAGGTGCAGATTTCCCCTATGTGTGTGCTATTAATCTTTCAGGACAGACTCTGTCGGAAGAGGGCTTTTTAGAGTACGTAGTTGATCAGATTAAGCTGCATGGTGTAGATGCCAAGCGTATTTGTTTCGAGATTACCGAAACAGCGGTGATTGCCAACCTGAATAAGGCGCGCCAGTTTATTCGTGCCCTGCGCGAGTTTGGCTGCCGCTTCTCGCTGGATGACTTTGGTAGTGGTTTGTCTTCTTTCGCTTATCTGAAAAATCTGGAAGTAGATTTCCTAAAAATCGATGGCATGTTTGTTAAGGCTATTGTCAACAACAAAATCGACCGCGCTATGGTCGAGTCTATCAATAATGTGGGTCATGTGATGGGGCTGCACACCATCGCCGAATTTGCCGAAAACGATAACATTATTACTATGCTTAAAGAAATTGGCGTAGATTATGCTCAGGGCTACGGGGTATCTATGCCCGAGTTGTTTGAGTAGCTTCGCTGATTTCTGCACAAAAATAACGAATAATAGATGCCGTGCAAGTCAATATAAAAGCGGGTTGCAGGGTATGTTAATTTGTATAAAACTTGGCTTTATTCGCAGTGCTTGACAGGATTTTTTTCTAAGTACGCCCATTCGTCATCCGAATATAGACGTGAGCGAATATGAAAACGCATGCCAGTGCCGTTGTCGTACGAAAACTGACCGCCCATGCCGGGGATGGCATCCAGCGTTAGGTGTGTGTGCTCCCAATAGGCAAATTGACTTTCTGACATATAAAATTTAACGCCATGCACTTCGCCTAGTTCGACATCCGATGCGCCAAGCATGAATTCACCTTTGCCGTAGCACATGGGCGTGCTGCCGTCACAACAGCCGCCTGATTGATGAAACATGAGCTCGCCATAGTTGGCGCGCAATTGGTCGATAAGCTTGTTAGCCGCGTCGGTACTATCAATGCGAGTAATTGTGTTACTTTTGATATCGTCCATTTTGCAACTCCTTCAAGCAATAAGGGCGAGGATTAACCCCGCCCTATATTGTTTTAACAACTTTGCGCCTTCAATTAAAAGAAGCCAAGTTTATTTTCACTATAACTCACTAGCAAGTTTTTAGTTTGTTGGTAATGGTCGAGCATCATTTTGTGATTTTCGCGACCAATGCCAGATTGTTTGTAGCCACCAAATGCTGCATGAGCAGGGTACAGGTGGTAACAGTTGGTCCACACGCGACCAGCCTGTATGCCTTTACCCATGCGGTAAGCCACATTGCCGTTACGTGACCACACGCCAGCACCTAGGCCATACAGCGTGTCATTGGCGATAGCTAATGCTTCAGCCTCATCTTTAAAGGTAGTCACTGATAATACTGGGCCAAAAATTTCTTCCTGGAAAATACGCATTTTGTTGTGGCCTTTAAAAATGGTTGGCTGTATATAAAAACCATCTTTAATCGCGGCATCACCTTGCACTTTACGGGCGCCACCAATGAGTAATTCAGCGCCTTCATCTTGACCAATTTTCATGTAGCTCATGATCTTTTCCACTTGCTCTTGTGAGGCTTGTGCGCCGATCATAGTGCCCATATCTAATGGGCTGTTTTGTGTGACCGCTTTTACACGCTCTAATGCACGTGCCATAAATTTTTCGTAAATTGATTCTTGAATCAACGCGCGTGAAGGGCAAGTACATACTTCGCCTTGGTTGAGTGCGAACATTGTAAAGCCTTCAAGGGCTTTGTCAAAGAAGGCATCGTCGGCATCCATGATGTCTTCAAAGAAGATATTTGGTGATTTGCCGCCTAATTCCAATGTGACTGGAATCAAGTTTTGTGAAGCATATTGCATAATCAGGCGGCCAGTAGTGGTTTCACCGGTAAATGCAATTTTTGCAATACGTTTTGAGCTGGCTAATGGTTTGCCAGCCTCTAGACCAAAGCCGTTCACCACGTTTAATACACCAGCTGGCAGCAAGTGGCCGATAATTTCTAACAACACCATAATAGAGGCAGGGGTTTGTTCAGCTGGTTTTAATACAATGCAGTTACCAGCAGCCAACGCTGGCGCCAGTTTCCACACAGCCATTAAAATTGGGAAGTTCCACGGAATAATCTGGCCAACAACGCCTAGTGGTTCGTGGAAATGATACGCTACAGTGGTTTCATCCACTTCACACACTGATCCTTCTTGCGCACGGATGCAGCCGGCAAAATAGCGGAAGTGGTCAATGGCAAGTGGAATATCTGCATATGTAGTTTCACGGAGCGGCTTGCCGTTATCAATAGTTTCTGCAATGGCGATGGCTTCTAAATTCGCCTCCATTGTATCGGCGATTTTATTGAGGATAATGGCGCGCGTCGCGTATGAAGTTTTACCCCATGCTTCGCGTGCTGCATGCGCAGCATCTAATGCCAAATTAATATCTTTTTCAGTTGAACGCGCAATTTGGCAAAACACCTTGCCAGTCACGGGGCTCACGTTATCAAAGTAAGCACCATCCACTGGCTTAACCCATTTGCCGCCGATGTAATTATCATACTTGGCCTTGAAGGGATGTTTTACGCCAAGGCCTTTTAATGAATCCAAATTTGCGCTACCAACTTTATCGTTGCTGTCCATGCTAACTCCTCTAGTATTTCTGCCGTTAATATAGTATTTCTATCTGTAGACCCGCATTACGCTGTTCAATTTTTTAATTAGAACAAAAACTAGCTCAATTTTGCATAAACCATTATTAATAAAGGGTTTTATAATGCAATCTCGAAACAAACAATAAACCTTAGTTACATGCAAATCAAGTAAAAAATAACGATTCCATTCAATTTTTGTTGAGTAACTCTGTGCATTTTTATAATGCAATTGTGGCGAACATTCGTCGCATACGATATAGTTTGCGCATACACCAATATAAACAATGTTTCTAATAGAGATAAATCTTTTTTATGCCTGATTCACCAACGTCATTTGGCATTACCACAAGAGAGTTCTGGCATAACATCAGCCATCCAACTGATTTAACTTTGGGCAAAGCTATACTCACGATTTTAGTTTTTGCCGAGAGCCTGGTTTGCATTTTCTGGATATATACCCTTTCTGGACTTGGTGATGGCTACGCTATGATGGCGGTTGTGCCTTATGTGTATATTATTTTTTCTTATGCCAGTTTGCTGATATTTTATCGCAGTAAAAAATTCGAATACTTTACGTTTACACAATTAGTCATGCTGCTGGTCATGCCGTTTTTCATGCAGTGGGCTATCGGCGGCTATGAGGCCTCAAGCGGCATTGCGATTTGGGCTATTTTATCTCCTATCGGGGCATTAATGATTTTGGGCACAGGCCAATCGACACCTTGGTTTATGTTATTTTTGTTACTTGCAGGGCTTTCCTGGAAGCTTAATTACATGTTTATCGGTAATTCTCTGCCGATTCCAGCACATATCAAAGACACTTTTTTCTTAATGAATATTATGGGCACCGCGTGTATTTTATATGCGGTGATGCGCTATTTTCAAAGCCAGAAAGAGCGCACATTGCTTGAGTTGAGTCTGGAGCAAGCAAGGTCAGAAAAATTACTACTGAACATTTTGCCCAAATCGATTGCCGACAGGCTAAAAGATAACGATATGCGCATTGCAGATAGCCACGAAGAAGTGACCATTTTATTTGCGGATATCGTTGGCTTTACCAAAATGACAGCTTCAATGCCACCAGCCGAGCTGGTTGATTTGCTAAGCCAGTTATTCTCACGTTTTGATGGCCTGGCCGATCAGCACGGTTTGGAAAAAATCAAAACCATCGGCGATGGTTATATGGTGGTGGGCGGCGCGCCGATTAGTCGCGATGATCATGCCACGGTGATTGCACAATTGGCCTTGGAAATGCAGCATGAGCTTGCCGCATTTAATGAGCAAACCGGCAATCACCTACAAATGCGTATCGGTATCAGTAGCGGCCCCGTGGTCGCGGGGGTGATAGGCACCAGTAAATTTGCCTATGACATATGGGGTGACCCTGTGAACATGGCCAGCCGGATGGAGAAAACTGGCTTGCCTGGTACGATACAAGTGAGCGAAGTTACTTATCAGCTATTAAAAGCTAAGCACACATTAGAATCTCGCGGCCTGATAGAAATTAAAGGCAAAGGCGAAGTAAATACCTATTTACTCAAAAGCTAACGATTTTGTTTGAATTTCATCACGCTTAACCCATACTAATCGCAAGTCAGTATTGGTGCATATGCGGCACATCGTATATAATCCGCCACCTGCAGCTAATGATGTTATAGCAAGCCATGCGGAGAGCCAGTTGTATTCGGAGAGATGGATGAGCGGTTTAAGTCACCACCCTGGAAAGGTGGCACAGGGGTAACCCTGTCGAGGGTTCGAATCCCTCTCTCTCCGCCAAACAATTAGTGTAAAAGATCAATAATGTCTAAATCTTCTGTAATATCGTGGCGTCTAATACCAGCACCGGTGCTACTTTCAGACGTGTCGAATTCCTCAAACTCATCGCCAGCCAAATCTTCCAGCATTTGATCTAACAATTTAATTTTATCGGGGCTTGCTTTTGTTGTGGTAGCCATATCAAACCTAACCTTTCTGTTTCTCAACTAGCAATCTACTAGTAATTAAGAATAAGCATTTTGCGTGCCATGTTTTAATGCGCATTGTTCGGGCTAATTTTTACCTAAAGCTTTTTTACTTTTCTCGCTTCGTCTATCATGGTGATAAATAATTAAGATTGCCCAACATGCCGCTTTCATGGAACGAAATTAAAACCCGCGCCAATGCTTTCTCGCAGGAATGGCAAGATGAAAGCCGTGAAGATGCCGAGGCTAAATCATTCTGGGATGCATTTTTTAATGTGTTTGGCATTACACGCCGCCGTATTGCCAGTTTCGAAGAACCCGTTAAAAAGTCGGATGACAAGGGCGGCTTTATCGATTTACTTTGGCGCGGCCAGTTGCTGGTGGAGCATAAATCGCGTGGCAAAAGTTTAGATAAAGCTTTTAATCAGGCTAAAGATTATTTTCCTGGCTTAAAAGAGCGCGACTTACCCAAATATATCCTCGTTTCAGATTTCTCAAAATTTCGGCTTTATAACCTAGAGGCGGACGAGCAGGTCGAGTTCGCACTTAAAGACCTTTATCAAAACGTTAAATCGTTTGGTTTTATCGCGGGCTACCAAACGCAAATCATCAAGCCGCAAGACCCCATCAACATCAAAGCCGCCGAGCGCATGGGCAAGCTGCACGATGCGCTCAAGGCCGTGGGCTATACAGGGCATGCCTTAGAGCTATATCTGGTGCGCTTGTTGTTCTGCCTGTTTGCAGAAGACACTACCATTTTTCAAAAGCGCCTGTTTCAGGATTACATTGAAACCAAAACCAATGAAGATGGCAGCGACCTTGCGCACCATTTAAGCACCTTGTTTTACGTGCTCAACACGCCCAAAGAAAAGCGCCTGAGCAATCTGGATGAAGACTTAAACCAGTTTGAATACATCAACGGCAAACTGTTCGAAGAACCGCTGCCGCCCGCACAATTCGATAGCAAAATGCGCGAGGCTTTGCTCGATTTATGTGCACTGGATTGGAGTATCATCTCGCCTGCCATATTCGGCAGCCTGTTCCAAAGCATTATGGATGCCGATGCGCGGCGCAACTTGGGCGCGCATTACACTAGCGAAGAAAATATCTTAAAACTTATCAAACCCTTGTTTCTGGATGCGCTGTGGGCGGAATTTGAAAAGACAAAAAGCAACAAGAACAAGCTCAACGAATTCCACCAAAAGCTGCGTCATCTCAATTTCTTAGACCCCGCCTGCGGCTGCGGCAACTTTCTGGTGATTACTTACCGCGAGCTTAGGTTGCTGGAACTCGCCGTCCTGCGTGCCTTGTACGGCAGCGGTCAGCAAGTGCTGGATGTACAAACGCTGATTAACGTGGATGTTGACCAGTTTTACGGCATCGAGATTGAAGAATTCCCCGCGCAAATTGCCCAAGTCGCGCTGTGGCTCACCGACCACCAGATGAACATGAAAATCTCGGAAGAGTTTGGTAACTACTTTGCACGCATCCCGCTAAAAGCCACGCCGCACATCGTTTGCGGCAACGCGTTGCAACTGGATTGGGCAGAGGTGCTGGCGCCAGCACAATGTAGTTTTGTGTTGGGTAATCCGCCGTTTGTGGGCAAAAGTAATCAATCTGTCGCACAAAAAGCCGATATGCAATTAGCGTGCGGTGAGATTAAAAATGCGGGTTTGCTCGATTTTGTTGCCGCTTGGTATGTAAAAGCTGCGCGCTATATGAAACTTGAACCCTCTCCCATCGGGAGAGGGCAGGGTGAGGGGCAAGCGCAACATAAACTGCCATTACCTAAAGAACACCTTGAGTTTATCCGCTCGCTACGCGCCAATCAAACCGATGCCGAAAATTTAATGTGGGCATTGTTACGCGATAGGCGTATGGCAAATGCCAAGTTTAGGCGGCAATACCCCGTTGGCAATTATGTGCTGGATTTTTATTGTCATGAAGCAAAATTAGCGATTGAACTAGATGGCAGCCAGCACCTTGATAGCCAGCATGATGCCAGGCGTGACGATGTACTGCGAGAATCTGGCATTACCACATTGCGCTACTGGAATAACGATGTGCTGAATCGCACAGAATCTGTGCTAGAGGATATTTGGAATAAGTTACAGGCAATATCTTTTGCGACTTCCGCCCTCACCTCGCCCCTCTCCCAAAGGGAGAGGGTGATTAAAGCGGCCTTTGTCTCCACCAACAGCATCACTCAGGGCGAGCAAGTGGGCGTGCTGTGGGGCTGGATGCTGGCGCAAGGCATTAAGATTCACTTTGCCCATCGCACGTTTAGCTGGAGCAACGAGGCGCGCGGCAAAGCCGCTGTGCATTGCGTGATTGTCGGTTTTGGTTTGCAGGATGTTACAGATAAAACCATTTACGAATACGCTGACATTAAGGGCGAGCCGCATGCGATTAAAGCCAAAAACATTAACCCGTATTTAGCTGATGCGCCTAATTTGGTGATGCTGCCGCGTACAAACCCAATTTGTAATGTGTCGCCAATGGTCAATGGCAACAAACCGACAGATGGTGGAAATTTAATCTTATCGGCAGAAGAAAAAGCAGATTTAATTGCTAAAGAACCGCTGGCAGCTGCATGGATTAAGCTTTTTGCCATGGGTGATGAATTTATTAACGGTGTATCGCGCCATTGTTTATGGTTGGTAGATTGTCCACCGCAGACCCTGCGCGTCATGCCAGAGGTGCTAAAACGAATAGAGGCAGTAAAAGCGATGCGTTTGGCAAGCGCAAAAGCGCCGACTAGAGAAATGGCTAATTTCCCGACATTATTTGCAGAAATTCGCCAACCAAAAAACAATTACCTTGCTTTGCCCAGAGTCTCTTCCGAAAGGCGCGCATATATTCCAATTGCTTATGCAAGTGCAGATTTAATAGCAGGCGACAAACTGCAAACCATCCCTAATGCAAGCTTGTACGAGTTTGGCGTGATTACCAGCAGCATGCATATGGCGTGGATGCGCACAACGGCGGGCAGATTGAAAAGTGATTTTCAGTATTCTGCAAAAATTACTTACAACAACTTCCCATGGCCTGCCCTGCAAGCCAATATCCATGCGGCTGTTGAGGCATGTGCTCAAGCGGTTTTAGATGCGCGCGCGGAACACATGCCCTCACCCGACCTTCGGCCACCCTCTCCCAATGGGAGAGGGGTTGGGGGTGAGGGTAAGGAGGCAGAAGAAATCATACGCGCTGATGGTGCATCACTCGCCGATTTGTACGACCCGCTGACCATGCCCGCCAACTTGCTCAAAGCGCATCAGGCGCTGGATAAAGCCGTGGATGCGGCCTATTGCTACAAAGGCGCGCCAACAGATGCCGCGCGCGTGGCTTTTTTGTTTGAGCTTTACCAAAAAATCACCTCGCTATTGCCTGTTGAAAAAGCTAAAAAATCGAGAACTAAAAAATGAGTTCGTTTCCCTTCAAAGTTGGCGATACGATTAAACTTGAGGATGAGCCAGGACTACATGGCACGATTTTAAGCATATGGAAAGATACGGTGAGCGTGGATTTTGGTATTTACGGTGTACAACCCATGCTAATTAGCGCAGAAGGTGGTTTAGTGGCCAACTCAAGTATTTGGCCGCCTATGCGACATATACCTCACGAACCACCGCCCATGCACGAGCAAGACGTGTCACTGGAAGAAATTGAGGAAGTGTTGGCGTGCTGGGAAGAAGGCGTGCGGCGACTTGAAACCGAAGATTATGAAGACGAGATTGATTGCACCATCGATCATCGGGATGAGTTGCAAGGCATGGCGAATCGTTTGGCTGCGCAAAATATGCAATTGCCAGATGCCATGATACAGCGCATAGAACAAGCTGATGCAAAGTTTTTGGAGGCTACCGAACCTGTGCCATGCAAGTCACTGTGGTATGCAAATTACGGCGAAGATACTTACTGGTATTTTTACCGCTGGCCCAAAAAAACCTAAAGGATAAATGATGCAACCAGCCAGCACAGAAGCGCCACCATCGCCGAGCTTGAAAGAAGCGTTCTGGTATTGGCTTAAACTCGGCTTTATCAGTTTTGGCGGCCCTGCGGGGCAAATTGCGATTATGCATCACGATTTGGTAGAGAAAAAACGCTGGATTTCTGAAAAGCGTTTTTTACACGCACTGAATTATTGCATGGTGCTGCCCGGGCCAGAGGCGCAGCAGTTGGCGACCTATATCGGCTGGCTGATGCACCGTACTTGGGGCGGCATCATTGCGGGCGGCTTGTTTGTGTTGCCTTCGCTACTGATTTTAATGCTGCTAAGCTACATTTATATGCGCTTTGGCGACGTGCCCGCCGTGGCAGGTGTGCTGTATGGCGTTAAGCCAGCGGTGGTGGCGATTGTGCTGTTTGCGGCTTATAGAATCGGCGCGCGCGCCCTTAAAAACAAGGCGCTTTGGGCGATTGCCGCTGTTGCGTTTGTGGCGATTACCGCGTTTAAAATGCCGTTTCCATTGATTGTGTTAATGGCGGCTATTATCGGCTTTATGGTTAACCGCTTTCAGCCAGCCTTGTTTGCTGGCGGAGGCGGGCACACGGCCAGCAAACAAGGCTATGGCAAGGCCGTGATTGATGATGATACGCCAACACCAAGCCACGCAAAATTTAGTTTTAAAACGTTTACAAAGTTTATTACAATCGGCGTAGGCATATGGCTGGCAGCCATGCTGCTATTGGTGTTGCGCTATGGCTGGGATGCCACATTGACGCAAATGGGGTGGTTTTTTACCAAGGCGGCATTGCTGACTTTTGGCGGCGCGTATGCGGTGCTGCCTTATGTGTATCAAGGCGCGGTGACGCATTATGCCTGGCTTTCTGCAGCGCAAATGATGGATGGTTTGGCGCTGGGTGAAACTACGCCTGGCCCGTTGATTATGGTGGTGGCATTTGTGGGTTTTGTGGGCGGCTGGACTTACCCAGTTATGGCAGATAGCGCTTTGCTTTCTGCCATAGTAGCAGCATGCACTGTGACATTTTTTACGTTTTTGCCGTCATTTATTTTTATATTTGTTGGTGCGCCGTTGATTGAATCTACGCAGGATAATCTAAAACTCACCGCACCGCTTACGGCCATTACTGCGGCAGTGGTGGGGGTGATTGCGAGCCTGGCAGTGTTTTTTGCTACTCATGTTTTTTGGCCAAATGGCATGGCCTTTAATGAGATATTTGCAAATATTGACTGGATCGCGCTGATAGCCACGCTGATGGCGGGGTTTATTCTGTTTAAATTTAAATTGAATATTATTAAGCTGATTGGAACTTTTGCACTGTTTGGTTTGGTGCATCATTTATTGTTTCGCATATAGCATGTGAAGTACGGCAAAAAAAGCTGGACGCCACCAAAGTTTGGGTAGTAAGCTTTCAGCAGGATATGTTTGGTAACCCATTGAGTTTATTGCAACAAGATGAAAAATATAATCTCTCATTATTTCTCTTTTATAACAGGCTACAATATTTAAATAGTGACTAGCTTAAGTAGCCTTCATTTTTAAGATAGGAAGAATAAAAATGGATAAAAAAATCTCTGTTCTCAAAACTCCATTAGTGCGCAAGATATGGCGTCGGCTGTTCAGCGACGCATCATGGATCAGGCGTTACGGAGGATTCAGAGAGAAAGAATTTTTCGGACTAATTAATCGACCTAATTACACCTACGGGTTGCTTCGTGCGGCCGATACTGCGTTATTTTTCGGACACAAGAGCGTCACAGCTTGCGAATTTGGTGTGGCAAGCGGCTGGGGCCTTCTTAATATGATTGAAGTTGCGGACATGATTCAGGCCGAGACCGGTGTCAAGTTTCGTGTGGCTGGATTCGATACAGGTGCCGGTTTGCCTGCGGTTCATGGCTACAAGGATCACCCGGAGCTGTGGTCTGGCGGCGATTTTGCCATGGGCAATACCAACGAGCTTAAGGCCAAAATTGCTGGCAAGGCAGAACTTATTTTAGGCAACATCGATAACACGATTGAGGGCTTTGTTTCAACACTTAGCGCTGATTCACCTTTGGGTTTTGTTTCTATCGATGTCGACATTTATTCTGGCACAGTGGCCGCCCTGAGGGTGTTAAACGGAGATGTCAATTGCTATCTGCCGGCCATCAGTTTTTATCTGGATGATGTGTCTTCTTACTTCTCGAATGAGGCCTGTGGCGAGCTGGCTGCAATCTCGGAACACAATGCTGCGCATCCTATGCGGTGTATCTACCCTGACCGCAGTTTGCCGGGTGAGCGCCCACAACGGACTGAAAACTGGTATCGGCACATGTATGTTTGCCATATGCTTGAGCATACTGCACGCAATACGCCTCGTGTGCGCGGCGCGCTAGATCTGATGGATCACCTTGATTTCATGGGTTCGCTACGGTAGCCCTTGCAATAGGGTGATTCCCTGCCGGAGACAGTAAGGGGCAAGGTTAGCCTACCTCGTTATTATGGACAGATTACCGCACCTGAGCACGGTATCCTGAGCACGGTATATGGTTGATTGATTGGCTCAGGCAGCTTGTTTGGCGGGCTGCCTTATTTTTTCCATAATAATGGCCGATAACTCTTCGACAGAACGACTGGTGGAATCTGCCCAGGTAATGCCTGCGTTACGCATCAAGCCTTCTGCCGTAGCAATTTCTTTACGGCAGTTATCAATAGAGGCATAAAAGCTATCAGCCCTGCGTTCATTACGCACGGCATGCAGGCGTTCCGGCTTGATGGTTAGGCCAAAAATCTTGTCGATATGTTTATGCAACACGGCTGGCAAGGTGCCACGTTCAAAATCTTCTGGAATCAGAGGGTAATTGGCCGCCTTGATGCCAAACTGCATGGCGAGGTAAACGCTGGTAGGGGTTTTTCCGCAACGTGAAACGCCGATTAAAATGACTTGCGCCTCTTCCAGGCCGGTATTTGTCATTCCGTCATCATGGTTTAAAGTAAAGTTAACGGCTTCCATACGGTCGTTGTATTTGCTGCCCATGACGCTGTGCGCGATGCCAGCCCCGGTGAGTGGTTTTTGATCAAGCTCTACACCTAAAGGATCGATAAATGTATTGAACAGATCGATAAAATAGGCGTCGGATTTTTTGATGGCGTTGCGTAATTCCATGCCACCCAAAGACATAATCACCACCGGGCGAGCGCCGTCCTCTTCAGCAGCATGCTTTATGGCATCTTGCGCAAGCTTGATTTTATCCGGTGTGTCAGTAAATGGCATGCGCACTTGGGTGAAGTTGGTGCTTGGGAAATGCTCCAGCAGCTTACCTAAAGCGCCTGCAGTAATGCCGGTGCCGTCAGAAATGAAGAATGCGGTACGATTTAACATGATGGGTTATCCAAAATTAATGAGCTACTATTTTTTGGTGAGTCGTTGCCAAGTAGTTACTACCGTGTCTGGGTTGAGCGATAGCGATTGTATGCCTTCAGCCACCAGCCATTCTGCAAAGTCAGGATGGTCTGACGGGCCTTGGCCGCAAATACCCACATACTTGCCTAAGTTGTTGCAGGTGTGAATAGCCATTTTAAGCAATACCTTGACGGCATCATTACGCTCATCAAACCCATCTGCCAGAATGCCAGAGTCGCGGTCCATGCCTAATGTAAGCTGAGTAAGATCATTCGAGCCAATCGAGAAGCCATCGAAGTAGTGTAAGAACTGCTCGGCTAATAGGGCATTGGAAGGAATCTCGCACATCATAATCAGGCGCAGGCCATTTTGACCACGTTTAAGGCCGTTCGCTTCCATGATTTCGGTGACCGCTTTGGCTTCATCTAGCGTACGCACAAAAGGAATCATGAGCTCTACATTAACCAAACCCATTTCATCACGTACTTTTTTCATGGCCATACATTCCATGGCAAAGCACTCTTTAAAGTCTTCTGCCATGTAGCGTGCTGCGCCGCGGAAGCCGATCATTGGGTTTTCTTCGTCTGGCTCGTAAATTTCACCACCCACCAGTTTTTTGTACTCGTTAGATTTGAAATCAGAAGTACGCACAATCACCGGTTTTGGATAAAAAGCTGCGGCAATGGTTGCAACGCCCTCAGCTACTTTATCAATGTAGAACTGTTTAGGGCTTGAGTAGCCGCGCGCACGGTTTTTGATGATGGTTTGAATCGCATGCGGCATGGCTTCTGCATTTAAAATGGCTTTAGGGTGAATGCCCACCATGTTGTTGATGACAAACTCCAGGCGCGCTAAACCTACACCGTCATTTGGTGTTTTAGCAAAGCCGAAAGCCATGTCTGGATTACCTACGTTCATCATGATTTTGCAAGGTGCTGTGCCAAGCGTTGCTGTGGCTTGGGTGTTTACTTCATACTCAATCGCGCCGTGGTAAACAAAGCCGGATTCACCCTCAGCGCATGATACGGTGACGATTTCGCCTTCACGCAGCACATCTGTTGCATTGACTGCACCAACGATCGCCGGAATGCCAAGTTCACGCGCAATAATCGCGGCGTGGCAGGTGCGGCCGCCACGATTGGTCACCAAAGCACTGGCGCGCTTCATTACCGGTTCCCAGTTAGGGTCTGTCATGTCGGCCACTAATACATCACCTGGCTGTACTAGGTGCATTTCTGCCGGGTCTAGCACAATGCGTACTGGGCCAACACCTACTTTTTGTGTCACTGCACGACCTATCACCAACGGTTTTTCGCTGTGTTTGTGTAATGTAAAAGTTTCGGTGACGTTATTTATAGATTCCTGTGACTTCACTGTCTCAGGGCGTGCTTGCAGAATATACAGCTTGTTATCTACGCCATTTTTACCCCACTCAATATCCATCGGGCAACCGTAATGATTTTCAATCGTCATGGCGTAACGGGCTAACTCTAGAACATCTGCATCACAGAGTGAATAGCGGTCGCTATCTGTTGGATCAACATCGATGGTGTGGGTGCTTTTGCCAGCGCGCGTGGCATCACTAAATACCATTTTAATGAGTTTTGAGCCCATGGTGCGGCGCACAATCGAAGGTTTACCTTGTGCCAAGGTTGGCTTGTGTACATAGAATTCATCAGGGTTTACGGCGCCTTGCACAACAGTTTCGCCCAGGCCGTAAGAGGATGTGATAAACACCACATCCTTGAAGCCGGATTCAGTATCGATGGTGAACATTACACCGGCACAGCCGATATCGCTACGTACCATTTGCTGCACGCCGGCAGATAGCGCAACATCCGCATGTACAAAGCCTTTGTGTACGCGGTATGAAATGGCGCGGTCATTGTATAAAGAAGCAAATACTTCCTGAATGGCATGCTTGATATTGTCTAAACCCTGAATGTTTAGGAATGACTCTTGTTGCCCCGCAAAAGAGGCATCTGGCAAATCTTCTGCCGTAGCCGATGAGCGCACTGCGAAGGTCGCGCCATTACCTGATTTTGCGGTCAGGATGGCATAGTTGTCAGCAATGGCTTTGTCCAGAGCCGGTGGAAAAGAGGCGGACATAATCCATTCGCGAATTTGCGTGCCGCATATGGCAAGCGCTTGTGTATCATCCGCATTCAGATTATCCAGTAAATCATTAATTTTTTTGTCCAGCCCATTTTGTGCCAGAAACTCGCGGTATGCGTCTGCTGTAGTTGCAAACCCCGTTGGTACACGTACACCCTTTGCTGATAATTGTGAAATCATCTCACCTAAAGAAGCGTTTTTACCGCCAACAGAGGGGACGTCTATGTTTCGTAGGTTTTCAAATGGAATAACGTGGACTGACATGATAGTTCCTTCGATGTTCAAACAAGGGGTTAAATTAATTTTTACAATGCAGTTACATTTTGCCTAAATAAGTAAGCGCTGTCACCAGAAAATATGAACTAAATACTAATATTTTGTGAGCATGCGGGCCTTGGCATATAAAAAGTCATCGCTGTCGGCTAAAATGTGCAAGACTTATCAGCAAGTGCTGGTTAGGTGACCGCACAACAATAACGAAAAAAGTAATGAAAAATTTATGATTACTGTAATACCCAGCAAAGTTACAGTTAAAAGCACCGCGCGTTTGCATATGGGTTTTTTTGATTTGCATGGCGGCTTAGGGCGGAAGTTTGGCGGCATAGGTTTAAGCCTTACAGCGCCAGCTATTGAACTGACTGCAATTGCTAACCAGCATCCTTCTGAGAGTGAAAAAGCACTGGTGACAGGTATATCAACGGTACCTGCAACTGCAATTATGCGGGCATCGGCCATTGCCGAGCAGCTTATTAAAAAGCTGCAGCTTACCGGCGGTGTCAGTCTTAACTTTCATCAGTATATTCCGGAACATGCAGGTTTGGGTTCCGGCACACAGCTGGCTTTGGTGATTGGTAGCGCTATAAACAAGTTATACAACCTGAACCTGAATACTGCACAAATTGCCGAGCTGAGCGGGCGTGGCGTCCGCTCTGGTATTGGCATTGCAGCTTTTGATTATGGTGGATTATTGATTGACGGCGGACGCGCTTCAAACACAGTGTCTGGTAAAATTTTGTCAAAGGTACCGCCTTTGTTGGCGCGTTATGATTTTCCTGAGCATTGGCGTATTTTATTGATATTAGATACCAGCCAGCCGGGAATCCATGGAGAGCATGAACTGGAAGCATTTAACCAGTTGCCGGTATTTTCTGAAAATCTGGCAGCGCATTTGTGCCGGCATGTGCTGATGCAGGCCATGCCAGCTTTAGTCGAGCAGGATTTAACGGCTTTTGGTAACAGCATTCAAGAGTTGCAAGCCCATGTTGGCGATTATTTTGCGCCGGCGCAGGGTGGGCGTTATGCAAGCCGTCAAGTAGGTAGGGTGCTGGAACATCTGGAGCACATTGGCGTGGCTTGTTTTGGGCAAAGTTCGTGGGGGCCAACAGGCTTCGCCATGTTCGAAAATGAGCCAGACGCGATGGGCGCGTTGAATACTTTGCAGCAGCAATTCGGCGCATTTAACAATATTTCATATCAAATCGTGCGTGGTAAAAATTCTGGCGCAACTATACAAATGTCTTAGGGTACATATTTATGGAAAAAGTTTCGATTCTACATCTCATTACCGCGGCAAAAAACGCTAGCCCATTTGACGTGAACATGGCGTTTGATGCGGGATTTGATAAGATTATGCCTTATACTCATGTTGAATTGGGTGAGGTAGCAGGCTTAACTCAAGACGCGATTTTTTCGCGCAGTCCTTCCGGCATTAAACGCGAAGCCATTTTTATAGGCGGGCGCGATATTGATTTGGCGATGGATATGCTGGAAGCCGCCAAAAAAGCCATGTTTCCGCCATTTCATGTGTCTGTGTTTGCTGATCCGTCGGGTGCATTTACTACAGCGGCGGCCATGCTGGCGAAAGTAGATTTTCATCTTAAAAAGCATTTTAAAACCAGTTTAGCAGGTAAGAAAGTGGCTGTTTTTGGTGCAACAGGCCCGGTGGGCGGTTGTGCGGCAGTGATTGCTGCCAACCTTGGTGCGCAGGTTGAAATGGTTGCACATAAGAGCTTGGATGATGCGCGCAATAAAGCACAAAGCTACAATCAGCGTTATGGCACTAATATAGGCTATGTGGATGGCAACGATACTGAAAAGCAATTTGTGTTAAATAATGCGGAAATCGTACTATGTGCAGCGTCGGCCGGAGTGCGTGTTGTTACTGCCACGCAGATTACACAGTCTAAAACCTTGAAAATAATTGCCGATGTGAATGCGGTTGCCCCCACAGGTATTGAGGGCGTGGACGTAATGGCAGATGGCGTGGCAATCGACGCAACTGATGTTATCGGCGTAGGCGCGCTGGCAATTGGCAATTTGAAATATGCTACGCAGCACAACTTACTTAAACAAATGCTTGCGACGGATAAGCCTTGTTATTTAGAGTTCATGGCAGCATTTGAGATGGCGCGCAGCTTGACCTAAATGTTCTGTAATTTCCTGTAATTTCTCGTGCCCAAAAAACCTGGTTTCAAAAAGTTAATCATTGCGGCGATTTCTGCTCGTGGTTATGCGCAGGCAGCGGTAGCTTGTGGGTACAAGGTTATCACGATAGATGCCTTTGCCGATGCGGATACGCAGCGCGCTGCCATGCAAGCTTTCAAACTGAAAACCAGTGAGCAGGGCGTAGATGCGGATGATTTCAAACGTGTATTTATAAATATAGCTGCACAAATAAACCTTGATGATGTTGATGGCTTACTTTACGGCAGTTTGTTCGACGCCGAGCCTGAATTATTAACTTGGGTCGCAGCGCGCGTGACGCTGATAGGCAATACGCCAGAAGTGATGAAGGCAGCGAAAGAATATCATTTTTTTAAACTGCTGGAAGATTTGCAAATTATGAATCCAGAAGTGCGAATGGAGTTTCCAAGAGATCCTTTAAATTGGCTTGCCAAGAAACTAGGTGGCACCGGCGGCACGCATGTCCGATCTGCAGCGGTAGGTAGTGACGCTGATTATTATCAAAAAAGAGTGGGCGGAATACCAGTATCCATGCTGTTTGTGGCAGATGGCAAAACGGCGCAGCTAATTGGTTTTAATCGGCAATTCGTTGCACCAACGGTTGATATGCCGTATCGCTTTGCCGGCGCGGTGAATGGGGTGACTTTGCCAGTCAGGGGGCAGCAACAGTTTTGCCACGCAGCACAGCAATTAACAGCCGCCATGGGTTTGCGCGGCATCAATAGCCTGGATGCGATATTGGATTGCGAAACGCTATGGGTCCTAGAGCTGAATCCAAGGTTAAGCGCGACTTTTCATTTGTACCCAAATTTATTTCCTTTGCACAGGCAAGGCTGTGCGGGAGATTTGACGGGATTTTCTCTACAACGAGCTCCAGTCAAAGCCCAGTTGATTTTGTATGCGGACGAAGCGGTTGAAATTTCATCTGATTTTGTCTGGCCAGATTGGGCGGCCGATATTCCGGCTATAGCAGGCGAGGCTTCCGGTGTTAAAATTGCCCAGAACGAACCGATTTGTACGGTGCTTGCAGAGGCGGAAAGTGCTGATTCTGCGCATGCGCTGGTGTTGCAAAGGGCACAAAAATTAAGGGGAATGCTGCGATTATGACTAAATTATACACTAGCCTATGGCCTAGCATTAATGCGCTTACCAACCCATTGGTACAGCAATTGATTGATAAGGCACAGGCGTTGCAAATCAGTGTGTCAACGCATGAATCCGGCGCGACTGTTGTCGATGCGGGCATTCTGCATGCAGGCAGTGCGGAGGCGGGGCGATTGATTGCGGAAATCTGTATGGGCGGTTTGGGTGAGGTGGAGTTGAGCGACAAAACGGCTTTTAAAGACTGGGCTTTATGTATCAAAGTGCAGAGTAAAAGCCCTGTATTGGCATGTCTTGGCAGCCAGTATGCGGGCTGGGCGCTTAGTAATGAAAGCGGCCATGAGAAATTCTTTTCGCTAGGCAGCGGCCCTGCGCGGGCTATTGCGCAGCGTGAAGAACTGTTTAAAGAACTTGGATATAAAGACAGCGCACAAAACACGGTACTGGTGCTGGAAACGGACAAGATTCCGCCGATGGCAATCATTGAGAAAATCACGCGGGATACAGGCGTGCAAGCCAAAAATCTAACGCTGATATTGACACCAACGACCAGTATCGCGGGCGTGGTGCAAATCGTGGGACGTGTGTTGGAAGTGGCGCTGCATAAGGCGCATACGCTGCACTTCCCGTTAGAGAATATCGTAAGCGGCAATGGCGAAGCGGTTCTGCCGCCAGTTTCCAAAGATTTTATGACGGCGATGGGGCGTACCAACGATGCGATATTGTTTGGCGGATTGGTGCAATTGAATGTGAAATGCAGTGATGATGAGGCCAGAAAATTAGCGCAAGAGTTACCCAGTAGCGCCTCAAAAGATTACGGAAAAACGTTTGCCGAAGTGTTTAAATCTTACAATATGGATTTTTACCAGATTGACCCGCTGCTTTTTTCTCCTGCAAAAGTGACAATTAATAATCTTGAAACAGGCAATAGTTTTGTTGCTGGCGAACTTAATGAGTTGTTGATTGAAAAATCTTTTAACAATTAAATCAATATTATATTTAAATAATTTAAAGTAACTTATTGTAAATGCGCCACCAAATCCAGCAAATTCTGATTTTTACCGATGAGACTGGCTGGCATGGGGAGCAGCTAAAGCAGGCACTTGCAGCTCAGGGAGTGGAAGCGGCTTTTGTATCGCTGCAAGATTGTGCAATTGACCTTTCTGGCAACAAACCGCAAATTAATATTCCCGATGTTGATGAGTTACCAAAAGCTGTGTTTGTGCGCGGCATTGCAGGCGGCACACTGCAACAGATCACGGCGCGCCTGAATATTCTGCACATCCTGAAAATGCAAGGCATAAGCGTTTACAACGACGGCAGGGCAATTGAGCGCACGGTTGATAAAGCCATGACCAGTTTTTTGCTGCACCAGGCAGGCATCGCCACGCCGCCAACCTGGGTGTGCGAATCGCGTCAACAGGCGCATGCAATTATTCAGGCTCACCTGGCCAGCAATCTGCAAATGGTCATCAAGCCGCTATTCGGTTCACAAGGGCAGGGCGTGCGTTTGCTTGATGCGCAAAGCGCGTTGCCTTTGCCGATGGATAGTTTCGTAGACGGCGTGTTTTATTTGCAGGCGTTTATCGAAGCGCCGCACGATTACCGCGTGTTTGTTGTAAATGACCGCGCGGTTGCCGCCATGCGCCGCAGCGGTGCAGATTGGCTGCATAACGTGGCGCAAGGCGCGCAATGCAAAGCTTCCGATGAGGCTGATGTGATGAATTTGGCCGTGCTGGCTGCCAAGGCGTTGGATATTGCTTATTGTGGCGTGGATATTATCCGTGACAGCAAAGGTAAGCTATGGGTGCTGGAAATGAACAGTATCCCCGCATGGCGCGGTTTGCAGGGCGTCATTTCGGCGAATATCGCGCAAATTCTGGCAGATGATTTTTTAAGGCTAGTTCATAAGGCCAGTTCAATAGCATGAGTCAGAATCAACCATTAGCGGATACTTTCAGGGCTGCTTGTATGGCAGAGCTTGAGGCTTTGAAGCCGGGCAATGTGCACATCTTTGCGGATGGCCACGGTATGACGGTGCAGGATTTTATCTTAAGTGCTGAAGCTGCCTCTGAAGTGATTGCCCAGCCTGGCTTAAGCTTGGGCGAGCGCATTTTATCGAGTGTAGAAGCCACGCAAAAAGTGGTGAACTGCAATACCAATCTGGGCGTGATTTTGCTGTGCGCACCTTTGATTCACGCGGCTTTGCTGCCAAACTTAGACACATTCGCCGAAAAATTATCAAGTGTGCTTGCCAACGCCACTGTCAGCGACGCTGAACATGCTTTTGCCGCAATCCGCTTGGCGAATCCTGCCGGGTTGGGCGAGAGTGCACAACATGATGTGCGTCAGCCCGCTAATTGCACGCTGCTGCAAGCCATGCTGGAAGCTGCACCGCGCGATATGATCGCACAGCAATACAGTAATGGTTTCGCAGAGGTTTCGGACGGTTTAGCGCGCTATCAGCAAATGTTGATACAGTGGCAGCGCCCAGCGTGGGCTGTAACGGCGCTGCATTTGCACTTTATGGCACGTTTTTTAGATAGCCATGTTGTGCGCAAATACGGTGAAACCGTTGCCGGGCTTGTGCAGGAAGAGGCGGCAGCGCATGAAGCAGAATTATTAGAAGCTTATAATCCAAAAAACTATCAGGCACCGTTGCTAAGGTTTGATGCAGAACTAAAAAAACGTGGGCTAAACCCTGGCACCAGTGCGGATCTAACGGTAGCAACTTTGTTTTTGCATGCACTAGATATTTGCTAGGAATATCTGGTATAGCCATACAGAAAATAAAAAATTTAAGTTACAATGTGAGACTGGGTTCAGTCAAAGAATAAAGAATTTTAGTTAATTTATTTTAGGAGGATGCAATGGCGAATTTATTAGATCAATTGAAAGCAATGACCACTATCGTGGCTGATACAGGCGACGTGGAAGCAATTAAAAGTGTTAAACCAGTAGACGCAACGACCAATCCATCATTAGTTTTAAAAGCAAGTCAATTACCACAATATGCACCCCTGATCGAAACAGCCATTGCTTATGCAAAAGCACAAGGCGGTACTAAGGAGCAGCAAATTGATAATGCTGCTGACAAATTAGCGGTATTGATTGGTACAGAAATTACTAAAGTAGTGCCCGGCCGTATTTCAACTGAAGTAGATGCACGTTTATCATTCAACTTGGATGCAATGGTGGCTAAAGGCCGTAAATTGATCCAACTTTATAAAGATTCAGGCGTGGACAAAAGCCGCGTGTTGATTAAATTAGCCTCAACATGGGAAGGTATTAAAGCCGGTGAAATTCTTGAAAAAGAAGGCATCCAATGTAACCTCACATTGTTATTCGGTTTTGGCCAAGCACGTGCATGTGCTGAAGCTGGCGTATTTTTGATTTCTCCATTCGTAGGCCGCATCTTAGACTGGTACAAAGCGAAAAACCCAGGTACTGAGTACACACAAGAAACAGACCCGGGTGTGGTTTCTGTGCGCGCTATTTACCAATACTACAAAGAGCACGGCTACAAAACAGTGGTGATGGGTGCTTCATTCCGTAACACTGGTGAGTTAGTTGCTTTGGCTGGCTGCGATCGTCTAACAGTTTCACCAAACTTGTTACAAGACTTAGCGGCTACTGAGGGTACATTGGTGCAAGTGTTAAAAGACACTGGCGCAACTAAAACACCGCCAGCTAAAATGACTGAATGCGAGTTCCGTTTTGAGTTGAACCAAGACGCAATGGCGACAGAGAAGTTAGCTGAAGGCATTCGTGGCTTTGTGGCGGATCAGATTAAGCTCGAGGTTGCTTTAGCTGCAAAACTGTAAATAGTAAGAGTGGTGTTAAACCGTAACTAAGTTGTAATAATTGCGGTTTAACATTGACAACATTAAGCTGTGCCCTTAACATTAAGGGTCCAGCTTTAAATTTGCTAAACCCCAATGGGCACTTTGCTTCTAGGGTGATTAGCAGTATGATATAGTTGTTAGAAAGTAGCAAATTTTGTAACTAATCAAATGGTTACAACTAAAATTTAATCAAATACTTTAAGTATTTTGGTTTTAATATAGTAAATTTAATAAAAATTTTTAATCGGAGAAGTTACCATGGCACAAACCCAAATGGCATTAGATTCATTAGATTTCGACGCAACTGTTGCATTAGCAGCTACTGTTGCTCCGCACGTAGACATTCTTGAAATCGGCACACCATGCATCAAGCATAACGGTATCAAATTGCTTGAAACATTACGTGCAAAATTTCCAAACAACAAAATCTTAGTTGATTTGAAAACAATGGACGCTGGTTTCTACGAAGCTGAGCCGTTCTACAAAGCGGGTGCAGACATCTGCACAGTTTTAGGTTGTGCTGATATTGGTACAATCAAAGGCGTAATCGATGTTGCTAACAAATACGGCAAAAAAGCACAAGTTGACTTGATCAACGTTGCTGATAAAGAAGCGCGTACACGTGAAGTGGCTAAATTAGGTGCTCACATCATTGGCGTGCACACTGGTTTAGATCAACAAGCTGCTGGCCAAACACCATTTGCTGACTTAGCAATGGTTGCTGGTTTGAAATTAGGTGTTGATATCTCTGTTGCTGGTGGTGTTAAAGCTGCTACAGCTGCACAAGTACGCGACGCTGGCGCTTCAATCATCGTAGCTGGTGCTGCTATCTACGGTGCTGCTGATCCTGCTGCTTCTGCTGCTGAAATCACAAAAATCGCTCACGGTTAATTCAACGCAGTCAATAAGCAATTATTGATGTGAGCTAACAAAATCCCGACCCAGCAATGCGTCGGGATTTTTTATTATAATAAGCAACAATTGGTCATATAAAAATTTAAGTAAAAGGAATTTAAAATGGATCATCAAAAACTAATTTTAGACAGACTCACTACCATTTTATCTGAGACTGACAAGAGCAACGCAGCAAAATTAATTAAGCTGGCTGATGAGGCTGGCCGTATTTTTGTGGGAGGCGCAGGTCGCTCTGGCTTAGTATCACGTTTTTTTGCCATGCGTTTAGTGCATAGCGGCTATAACGTAAACATGGTGGGTGAGATTGTCACGCCGGCGATAAAAGCAGGTGATTTATTGGTGCTGGTTTCAGGCTCAGGCGGTACAGAGACTTTGCTGCCATTTGTTAAAAAAGCAAAATCAGTAGGTGCTAAACTGGCGGTGGTTTCAATGAAAGCGAAATCAGCGATGGCGGAAGTAGCTGATTTGAACATTCAAATCGGTAACGATAACAGCTTCCCGCTGACAAAAGGCATGCCAATGGGCGCGCAATTTGAGCTGTCAGCCTTGATTTTCCTGGAGGCTGTCATTTCTGAGATCGTTCATACTAAAGGCTTAACTGAAGAAGGCATGCGTGCCATCCATGCTAATTTGGAATAACGCAATCTGAAGTAAAACTGATTAAATTTAAACCCGAGCTTGCTCGGGTTTTTTATTTGTAAAGGCTATCTAGTTGCTGATAAGTAATCTGCTTTTGATGCAATGCGGTGGCGATTAAAGCGCCATGCACACCGATTTTTTTTAGCACCGCTAAATCATCCAGACTCCGTGTTCCGCCAGCCGCATATATATTAAAACCTGCGGCGCGTGGCATGATTTCGTTCATAAGTTTGATGTTAACACCCTGGTTGGTGCCGACATTTGCCAGCGACATCACAATCACATCATCAGGCCAATAGGCGCTGTTCCGCAACAATTCTGCCGGACCCTGGTAGCCGGTTGGCATAAAGTCCAATGACAATGTAAAGCTGAAGTCTTGCTGATTTTTGAGCGCTAAAAAATTTCCTATTCTGGAAAAGTTTTCGCTGGCAAAAATCAAGTTAGAATGGAGTTTGTTCCAGATATTCAGCTCGGTTTGGTTGCTGATACCTGCATCAACCCATAACTTGAGATTGGGAAAATGCTGTGTAATGGATTCAATAATTGAATAGTTTGTTTCATATGCGCCATTCAGTTTTTGTATCGCATTTAAATCTGCAAGGTAAAGCTGCTGAAAAGGATAGTAATCAAGCAAAGCCGCTACAATATCCAGCGGTTTGCTTGAGTTTGTAAGAAATGATTGAATCGGCTGATAATATCGACGCTCGCCTCTTTTGGCGTGCACGACAACGCCGTCTAACAAATCAATTACGGGGATTATTTGCATTATTAAACTCGAAAATCAAAAACTGGAGAAAATATTCGTCTGTGAGTTTATCACTGGCGGCGGCTTGTGTGCGGAGCTATTGCCGGAATCATTGGTGAATGAAGGCGCTATGATGCGCGACGCCTTGCTACGCGACTTATCCAGCTTGAATTATAGTGTCAGCACCTCGGTGGATGCGCGTTTAAGCGCACCTAAGCATTGTGCCGAATGCGTAGAGGTGCAAGCGGATGATGATGTATGGCAGGTTTGGCAAGATCAGATAAAGGCTGCAGATGCAGTTTGGCTGATCGCACCGGAAACAGACGGTTTGCTGCATTATTTAACCCAGATCGCCGCCCAAGAGGGTAAGCTGGTATTGGGTTGCGGACCTGCCTCCATCAAAATTACCAGCGAAAAAATGGCGACTTATCTGGCTTTGGAAGAAGCGGGCATCGCAACAATCCCTACCTATACTTTTGAAAACTGGCCAAGAAGCCACTGGATATGGCTTGCCAAGCCCAATGATGGCGCGGGCTGCAGCGATACCGCCTGGTTCAATAACGCAGATGACTTGCAGGATTGGGTTGAACAGAATGATAAGCAGCTCACGCATGTGATTCAAGCCTATCAGCCGGGCGACTCTGCGAGCATTTCCTGCGTGATGAAAAATGGCGAAGCGCGCTTATTAAGTTGCAATACACAGATGATTGAGATTATTAACCATATGGTGAGTTACAACGGCAGTATCATCAACGGCATGCGTGAACACTGGGCGCAATTCGAGATGGTCGCAAACCAGATTGCAAAGGTGTTTCCTGATTTAGCGGGCTATGTGGGTATTGATGTGATTGTGGACAATGATGAAATTTACGTCGTGGAAATCAACCCGCGCCTCACCACCAGCTACGTGGGCTTGCGTGAAGCGACTGGCGTGAATCCGGCCGAGCTGATTATCAACACACTTACGCAGCCAAATTTTGAGTGGCCCGTGCTGCAACAGAACAAAGTCAAAATTCATGTCTGATATGGTGGGTTGGGATATTGGTGGCGCTCATCTGAAAGCGGCGCTGTTGGACGGCAAAGGCGAAATCATCAATATACTGCAGCTGCCTTGCCAGCTCTGGCGTGGTTTGAATCAATTGGAGGCTGCAATTGCAGCTGCTCTGCAAGCCTTTAAAATTAAGCCAGGCGATGCACAGCATGCCGTCACCATGACCGGTGAATTGGTGGACTTGTTCCCTAATCGGCATACTGGTGTAATTGAAATTTCGACTGCGGTAACGAAGTTGTTAGGAAAAGATGTTTTATTTTACGCTGCGCCGTATGCTGACAAGGGCGGTTTTGTGACACTAGAGCGCGTTTCTGCACATACAGCTCACATTGCATCAACCAACTGGCACGCGAGCGCCAGCGCGCTTGTAATGCATGTAAAAGATGCAGTATTGATAGACATTGGCAGTACCACGACAGATATTATCGCCATAGAGGCAGGCAGGGTGGTTGAAAAAGGTTTGTCAGATGCGAGCCGCATGCAGGCGGACAGTCTGGTTTATACTGGCGTGGTACGTACCCCGGTGATGGCCTTGGCGCAAAAACTGCCCTTTGAAGGCGCTGAAACCAATGTGGCTGCCGAATATTTCGCCACCATGGCCGACGTGTATCGCCTAACGGGCGAGCTTCGGCCTGAATCCGACATGGCCGAGACCGCGGATGGAAAAGGCAAGAGTGAGTTGGAAAGCGCGCGGCGGCTGTCGCGTATGGTCGGGCGTGATGCAGAAGATAAGCCGATGCAAACCTGGAAAAACCTGGCGAATACTTGCAGGACATTGCAGTTGAATCAAATCAAAGCGGCGCTGTTAAAACACCTTAAACCGGGCGTGCCGATGATTGGCGCGGGCGCGGGCAGTTTTCTGGTGAAAGCGCTCGCGGATGATTTAGGGCATGACTTTAAGTACGTCTGGGAGCCAATATCCATGCGGCGCGCAGAGCATGCCGATTTAGAGGTCTGTTTTCCGGCTTATGCGGTGGCTTATCTGGCAACGAAGCGATGACCATGCTGAAACATGAGCTTGCTTATCACCACGATAGCGCGCGCTTGTTTGAGCGCATCGCGCATCAGCCGTGGGCGATATTGCTGGACAGCGGGCAGATGCTTAATCCCGCCACGGGCAAGGCTGGCAGCCAGTACGGGCGTTACGATATTATGGTGGCCGAGCCGTTTGTAACGCTGGTTACACGGGATAAACAGACCACAATTACGCAAAATGGCGCGGTCATAATCTCTGAAGAAGACCCGTTTTTTTTGTTAAAAAGTATCCTGAATCAGTATCAGGTGCCTAAAACGGATATGCCATTTGCAGGCGGCACCCTACCATTTGCTGGCGGCGCCTTGGGTTATTTTGCTTATGATCTGGCGCGACGGCTAGAAAAGCTGCCCAACAATGCGCGTCCCGCAATCAATATACCGGAAATGATGATCGGCATCTACGATTGGGCGATTGTGGTGGATCATCGTGAACAGCGTAGCATATTGGTTTCGCATGGTTTAAATGCCGAAACACACAGCAAATGGCATAATCTATGCACTAGATTTGGTGCGCCTTTCAGGGCATCCTCTGCAGAAGATCAATTAAATCATTTCCAAGTTACGACAGCAATTACCTCAAATTTATCCGAGCCGCAATACCAGCAAGCCTTCGCCAAAATCAAGGCGTACATTACCGCGGGCGATTGTTACCAGGTGAATCTGGCACAGCGTTTTTCCGCAAAGGTGGAAGGCGATAGCTGGCTGATGTATCGGAAACTGCGCGAGATTAGCCCCGCGCCCTTTATGGCCTATATGCAGCTGCCTTTAAATGAGGATGAGAACTTTCAGGTGCTTTCAGATTCACCAGAACGCTTTATTCAAGTGACTGGTAAACACGTGGAAACCCGCCCCATTAAAGGCACGCGGCCAAGATCTGCCGATGCGAAGCAGGATTTAGCCTACTCGAAAGAGCTATTGACGAGCGTAAAGGACAGGGCAGAGAATCTGATGATCGTGGATTTGCTGCGCAACGACTTAGGTAAAACCTGCGTTATTGGCAGCGTTAAAGTGAATAAGCTTTTTCAGCTGCAAAGTTTTGCCAATGTGCACCATCTGGTGAGTATTATTGTGGGCAAGTTAAAGCCTGATAAAACAGCGGTAGATGTGCTTAGGGACTGTTTCCCGGGCGGCTCGATTACGGGTGCGCCCAAGCTGCGTGCCATGCAGATTATCGATGAGCTGGAGCCGCATCGGCGCGGCCTGTATTGCGGCGCAATCGGGTATACCGGCTTTGACGGCGACATGGATACCAATATTGCGATTAGAACCGCAGTTATTTGTAAAAATAGATTAAATTTTTATGCAGGAGGCGGTATAGTGGCAGACTCGGATGGATCAAAAGAATACGCCGAAACGCTGGACAAGGCGTCCAGTTTTACAACAATAACAAAGTTTTTTACGAGGCTCTGATTAAGCTTCTTAACTATGAATAAAAATACAGAAAAATAATAAAAACCCAGCCATATTTAAGGGTAATAATAAAAAATAACAAGACACCGAAATTTCGCCCTCAACACTTGAGTCGAAAGGAGTAATCAGGTCCACAATGGAAAATCTATTTAGGGGTAAATCCATGTGGGTTGTTAAAATTGGCGGTAGCTTATTAGGCTCGCCAGAGCTAGAACGTTGGCTAAAGATATTTGTAAAGTTTAGCGACGGAAATATTATCATCGTGCCGGGTGGCGGCATTTTTGCCGACGCCGTACGAGAGGCTCAAAAATTATCCAAAATCAGCGATGCCTGTGCACACCGGCTGGCTGTATTGGCCATGGATCAATTCGGATTATTGCTGGCCAACTTGAATCCATTGCTGGCAACCGCCGCCAGTGAGTTAGAGATTGCCGAACGTACCTGGCAACATCGCGCTATTGTCTGGCTACCGAGCAAAATGGTGCTTTCCGATGATTCTATACCACAGAGCTGGAACGTGACTTCAGATAGTTTAGCGGCCTGGCTGGCAGAGAAACTGGATGCGCAGCACCTGATTTTGTTGAAGTCTGATAAACCGATTGAAGCCGAACTTAGTCTGAAAGTGATGACTAAAAGTGGTTTGGTGGACGAAGCTTTTAGCGATTTTGTGCTGAATAAACCGTTTTCGCCCTGGGTGATTAAAAAGGCTGACTGCACGCATTTTGAAGACGGCGTTGATATCGAAATACTGGGCAAAATTGCTTCCTCAATTCATTGACTGACGACTATGGCCACTAAAGTTTATTCAGAACAAGAAACCATCGCGAAGCTTGAAAAGGAGCTGCCGCACTGGGTTTTAGAAAATGGCTGGATACGTCGCAAATATAGAACCAGTGGCTGGAAAGCTACGCTGATGGTGGTCAATACAGTCGGACATTTGGCAGAAGCGGCCTGGCATCACCCCGATTTAACTGTTTCTTACGCCTTTGTGATTGTGAAACTGTGCACGCATGACGCTAAAGGCATTACCGATAAGGATTTTGAACTGGCAGCCAAGATAGAGCAGGTTGTTGGCTGGCAGCCTGCGCTGGAAGGCGGCGCATTAACCGGCACGCCGAATGACGATGCGCGGTTTAAATACATTAAATACGACTGAGTGTCTAGTTTCGACCCGATTCAGCAGCTTGAATAGTTAATTCATTTAAATTGTTTTGGTTTTCGAATTTCACAAGTGGTGGAAACTACTTCTTGCTGGTTATTTTCATCTTTTACAATTGTTTGCGGTGGATCGATAGTCCAATCCACGTCAATACTGTACTTCTTTCCCGCTTCCAAATTCATAACCCAAGTGCTTTTGCAGGTCTTGTCAGAAATAAAAGGCGCGCAAGTAATTGCTAGCGGCAAAAGATATGGTGCAACAGAAAAAGTTGCACATGTGGGTAGTGCTATAGCCCTTGCTGCATTTTTTGATTTGTTTTCGTTATCCCACCAACGGCTAAGTAACTTAAACTCATAATCGCCTGGTTTGAAATAACCTATATTATTTTCTTTTTTGTTAAATAGTTTGTGCTTATCGATTTCAACGTCCAAAGCTATTGGTAGTAGTAGTATAAGTTTGGATGTGCGCTCCATTTTTGGTATTGGCAATGAAACTACTACAACTTTGTCAGGCGGAAGTGTTTCACCATCATAAAACTTGCCATGCTGTGAAGCACATCCCGTCAAATCAGCACAAGCAAAGAGACAAATGGTCGTAATTACCTTAGCAGAGTATTTTGAATAGGAAATTGTTGGGTAATTTAGATACATTATTGAATAGATGATGAATTTTGATGGGATTGGAAATGCATGAAGCTTGTGGGAATTGTTCTTATCTGTGTAACGGGTTGGCTTGCCATTCTAGGTTCAAACCAGTCTTATAGATGACAGCTTATGGCCGAATGCAGACATTGAGTCTATAACCTAGCACTATACAAATCTGTCTCTTTTTCAAACCTACCAAAATGCAGCATGATCGTTGGCAGAATCAACAAATTAAGGATGGTCGAAGTCACTAGGCCGCCGACGATAATCGTCGCCATCGGGCCTTCGATCTCCCGTCCGGGCTGACCGCTACCAGCTGCCAGCGGCAGCAGGCCCAGCGCGGTGACGAGCGCAGTCATCAGGATGGAAGGCAGGCGTTCCTTCGCGCCCCTTACGCAGGTTTCCAGGTTCCAGACGCAATGTTCTTCATCCACCAGATGCTGGAAATGCGATACCATCATGATGGAGTTACGCAAGGTAATACCGAATAACGTCACGAAGCCTACCAGCGAGCCTAGCGAAATCCAGCCACCCGTAAACAAGGCCGCCAGCACACCGCCAATCAGCGCAAACGGCAGGTTGGCAAAGGTGAGCAGCAAATTGCGCAAGCGGCCAAAGGCGATATACAGCATGAGGAAAATCGCGACGCCTGCTAATAAAGAATGCACGATGAGATCTTCGCGCGATTGTGCATTGGCTTCGGCCTCGCCGGTAAATTCCAGATAATTGCCGCTGCTTAATTTGATGTCTTTTTTAATGCGTTTTTTTAGCTCGGCACTAAAACTTTCGACGTCGCGTCCATGCACATTGGCGGTAACGGTTTGAATGCGTTTTGCACCATCGTGCAGAATTTTCGAGCGGCCATTTTCTTGTGAAATAAACGCAATATCCTTTAAATGCAACAGCTTACCTTCCGGGTTAAACAGCGGGATATTGCCAATATCGCCAATGTCATCACGCGCTTCCTCCTCCAGCACCACGCTTAAGCCTACCACGCGGCTGCCAAAATACACCTGCGAAACCGGAACGCTTTCATAAGCCGCGCGGATGGTATCCAGTACATCAACGGCCTGGAAGCCCCATATCGCAAGCTTGTCCGGGCGCAGCCGAATCACCGCTTGCGGCGTACCTGGAGGAGATTGCACCAGCACATCGCCTGCGCCCTTGGTGCTGTAGAGTAGATCAGCGATTTTTTGCGCATCGCGGTCCAGCGCGTCTAGATCGTTGCCGTAAATATTGATGACGATTGAGGCGGCATAGCCTGAAATCGTTTCTTCGATGCGTTCGGTTAAAAAGGTATTGATGGCGAAATTAACGCCGACAAAACCGATTTCCGCTTTGCCGTCGCCATCTGTATCTACGGCTTCACCCGCCAATTCTTCACGGATATCCGCCAAAATGCGGTTTTGTTCCTCGCCCGGTAGTGTGCCTATTTCGATTTCAAACTCGCTGTAATGGGTGCCAAACGTGTCAGCAGCATTAGGTGCTCGGCCGACCCACTGCGTTACCGATTTAACTCCTTTAATCCCGCGTAAAACTTTGGCTACTTGCTTTCCAAGCCGCAAGGACTCTTGCTCCGAGGTACCAGGCACAGCGGTCATGTGCATGATGAAATGGCCTTCGTGCAGCGCGGGAATAAACTGGTTTTTGAATAAAGGCAGTATGCCCAGGCCAAGCGCAATCAGCAAAAAGCTGATGCCAATCACCAGTTTGTAATGCTTTTCGATTGTATAAAGAAGCTTGACGTAACCACCTTTAATATGGCGGATGATAGGCGAGTCTTCCGTATCCAGCTGGGCCTTGCCAAGCATCAGGTAACATAGTGCCGGCGTAAGCGTGAGCGCGACCACAAGTGAGGCCATGATGGCCGCAATATAGGCAAAGCCTAATGGCGCGAACAGCTTGCCCGCCACACCAGATAAGGTGAGCAGCGGCATAAACACTAACGCCACAATCACCGTTGCATAGACCACAGAACTGCGTACTTCCATGGAAGCGTTAAACACGACCTTGTGCACGGGCAATGGCTGGGCGAGCAGGCGATTTTCTTTCAGGCGCCTGAAAATGTTTTCAGTATCAATAATGGCATCGTCTACAACCTCACCTAAAGCTATAGCTAAACCACCTAATACCATGATATTCAAGCCTATTTTAAAATAGCTTAGCACGACAATTGCAGAGAGTAGCGAGAGCGGAATGGCAGTAGCTGAGATAAATGCTGTACGTGCGTTAAACAGAAATAGAAATAAAATGGTGATGACCAGAACCGAGCCAATGAGAATGTCAGTACGTACGCCATCGATCGCGGTCTCAATAAAATTGGCAGGGCGGAACAAGCCTTCATGCAAGATCACCTGTTCGTTTTTCAAGGTAGGTTTCAGTTCTTGCAGCGCAGATTCTATGGCCTGGGTAACCGCATGGGTATTGGCTCCCAGCTGGCCTTGCACCGACAGGTAAATACAGGTTTCTTCGTTAATGGCCGCGCTGCTGATGGAAGGTGCCGCACCTTCTATCACGCGGCCTATATCGCCTAATTTAATGG
This sequence comes from Methylotenera sp., assembly GCA_049687015.1. Taxonomy (GTDB): domain Bacteria; phylum Pseudomonadota; class Gammaproteobacteria; order Burkholderiales; family Methylophilaceae; genus Methylotenera_A. Next base: position 34,464 of record JBAVIP010000060.1, read on the forward strand.
TGAAGCCGTTCTTGTGCAGCAAAGTCGCTTTGGCCAGAGTGGCTGCAGTGGTGGCTTGGCCTTCGGTTTTCACAATAATGCGCTGATTGCTGTTTTGAATGAAACCGGCCCCGCTGACGCCGGTGGCCTTTTGCGCGGCCGCGACGACGTCATTGATATTCAGTTGATAGCGTACCAGTTTCGCAGGGTCAATTTGTATCTGAAACTGCCGCACTTCGCCGCCAAACACATTCACATCCGCCACGCCGGGAATCGCCAGCAGATGCGGCACAATGGTCCAATCTACCAGTGTTCTCAATTCCATCAGGTTGCGTTTTTTGGAGGTGACGCCAAAGCCTAAAACCGTACTCGCTGACGAGGTGAGCGGGGTGATATTAGGCGTGATGCCTTTCGGGATCTGGTTGGTGAGCGTGCTCAAGCGTTCCGCGACCACTTGCCTGTTTCTGTAGATGTCGGTGTCTTCGTTAAAAATGACAGTGACAATTGACAAGCCCGGAATGGACTGTGAGCGCATGTCCGCCACGCCGACCGTGCCGGCGATGCTGCTTTCAATCGGCTGGGTGACCAGACTTTCGACTAACTCGGCCGATAGGCCGGGAGATTCCGTCTGGATAATGATTTGTGTGGGCGAAAACTCAGGAAAAACGTCCAGATTGCTGCGGGTCAGGCTGTAGATGCCATATAGCACCATGAGGCTCGCCAAGCCAATAATCACGCCATAAAAGCGGATGGAGAAACGAACGATCGCCGACATCATGCTTTAATTCTCAATCCTCGTTTTAGCTCCGATATCACATCGCTTTGCGATAGATGAGTCTGCACTGAAATGAAGACAAAATTAAAAAATTTAACGCTCATTTTAGTTATAACATAACGCGGCTTTGCCGCATTAGTTTCCACTGAAACTCGCAAAAGCACATTTTGGCTACGACATAACATGCTTCGCATGTGAGTCTGCGCCGAAATGAAGACTGATTTTTTACAAAAATCAGTCTTCATTTTCATTCTTAATCTGGTACTTGAATTCTTCAGAAAGCAGTAACTGCGCGCCACTCACGACAACCTCACTATTGGCATCAATGCCTTGATTAAACCAGCCGGTAGCCACTTCGGTATCTGCGGCGATGGGCTTGCGCACAAACTGGTCTTTCCCTTGCTTGAAATAGGCCCAGGGCTTGCCTGCATACCATACGACGGCGTTGCTGGGGATGATAATGCCGTTGGTGCTGTCGCCCGCATTTGGATCCAACTCGACATTGACGCGCATGCCAATGCGCAGCAATTCAGCCGGTGCGCTGTAATAGAATGTTTTGCCAAAACTGCTGCTGTCGCTGGTAGTGGCGGGTGAGACATACACCGCTTTAATGGGTGCGACGGATTCGTTGAGCGGCGTGACATGAATGCTGGAACCCGTTTTGGGCGCGGAGATACTTAACGGCAGGCTCACTTGAATAAGTACGTTTTTCCGCTCCAGCAAATTAGCCAGGTGCGGCGCTAACTTATCCTCAAAAGCCAATTTTGTCAGCACTTCGCCCCATTGCAGTTTCATGCTGGTTTGCAGATTCTTGAGCTGTGATTCGCTGGCCGTGATTTTAGCGTTATCCGCACTCACCGCGGCCAGCGCTTCCTGCACGGCTCGGTCCGATACGTTTTTATCATCCGCATTCAGCGTTTTAAGGCGCTGATACTGCTGCATGTTGCTGGTGCTGGCGGCGCGCGCAAGCGCTATATCGGTTTTCAGGCTTAAGGCCCTGGCTTTCGCCTCAGTTAAACTGTCAATGCTGACCACATTGCCGTAGCTTTTTATTGTTCCCTGAAATTGTGCTGCACTCACTTTGGCAGTGGTGATGCCGCTATTCTGCTGGGTAGCGGGCGGCAGGCTGACGATATTAATACCGGCTTTTTCGCTTACTCGGCTAGGGCTTTCAATCTCTTCTTCTTGCCCGGCCCGATACGCTTCGTATTCATCACGCCCATAAAACACCAGCACCCAAAAAAGCGTCACGATGAGCAAGGCTTGCAGCGCAATTATAATCGTCAACTTCTTATTCATGGTGTACATCCGCAGATATTGTGGTGGGCATAGAAAAATCGTCAAACAACGCACGTTGCATCACATCTTCAACCGCCAAGGCAGCTTGCAGGCTGTTAAATTGCGCCTCTAGCAGCTGCTGTTCGAGCAGGCCGGTGTTGAGCTGGTTCTGTGTCAGATCAAGGCGGTCGATTAAGCCTGCATCGAACTGGCGTTGCAGTTTCTGCGTCAATTGTTCTTGCGCTTCCAGTTGCGCTTTTAATCCGTGCGCATTTTCCAAGCTCGCTCGGTAAGATGCCAGACTTTGCCCTAAATCGCCGATGATTCTGGCTTGCAAGGCTTCGAATTGCGCGCCTTCAACCTCGCGCAGCCGGGTAGCCTCCGCAATAAGCGTTTGATTTTTATTGATTAAATTTAGCAAAGCAGAAAATCCTAACGACCAGATGCTGTCGCCGAACTCAAACGCGAATCCTGGGCTAAGCGAAATATCAGGTGTTTGTTTAGCCACTTCCAGCTTGATTTTTGCTTCAGCTGCAGCGTATTTTTCCAGGCTGCGGCGAATGTCCAGGCGGTTGAGCAGGGCGCTTGCCTGTAAATCTCTGTTTTTATCCGGGATATTTAATAGAGCCGATTGCTTGGCCAGCGCTTCATCCAGATTCAACGGCTTAGGTGCAATGGCATTAAAACTTTCTACCGGCAACCCCGCATCTGTGGCTAAATTCGAGCGGATTTCGGCCAGTTTGGCCAGTTCGTTAGCCAGGTTGAACTGGGCTTTTTGTTGACGCAGCTTAGCTGCACTGAGTTCGGCGCTGGAGATTGCGCCTAAGCTTAGACGTTTGTTTAGCAAATCTACCAGCTTGGTTTGAATCGCCAACTCATTTTTGAGTGCGTCTACCATGGCGATATTTTGATGGTAGCGCAATAAATCTTTGGCGATTTGGCTGCGTAGTTGCCAGGCCGTATCCGCGACATCAATGCGAGCGGCTTCTGCCAGGTGCTGCGCTTCCTCGACTCTAATTTGGCGCTTATTACCAGTTTCAATCGGGATTTCCACGTTTAAGCCATACGCCCAGGGCCGAATGTCGCCATTGGCTTGATTACTATGTGCTATATGGCCACCTATAACAGGATTTTGCTTTTGTGCGGCAGTCTTCAGGCTGGCATTGACAAGCGCTAACTGGGCTTTTGCGACTTCCAGTTTTGGGTGGTGATACAGCGCGCACCAGGTAAGTTCGTTCAAGCCCCAGGTGGTAAAGGGTAATTGGTTCTCGGTATAACCTTGCTTGATTAAATAAGCTTTAAAATCATCACTGGTGATGTTTTTGCTCAGCAGTTTTGCCGAAGTTTGCGCCGGATCCAGTGGCTTGGCCTGATATTTTTCGTGCGCGCAACCAGCAGCAAGCAGGCTCAGGCTCAGTGTTGCGATCAAAAACTTTGATTGAGGTAAGAAATTCACGGCAAGAAACGATGTGCATTATCTCTTAGTTTTCAATGCTGGCGTGTACCGAGCTGAGTGCGTCTTGTAAGGTTTCTTCAGACAGTTTGTTGATGGTTGTTGCTAGTAAATCAGCGGCTTCAACCGTGCGTACAGGCAGGTCATGCGTATTCAGCTCGGCAATCAGGCCGGCCGCTGCGCCGGTAATGATAAGCAAGGTTTCGCGCTCTTTCATTAGCAGCTCAAGCTCGGCGCGCAGCATGTTGTTTTCATTAGAATGGATAGAGTTTTGCATATATTTATCTTTAAAATTGAGTGCTAAGCTGTATCTTGCTATTTGTAAGGCTTGCTTGTCAATGTACTTAATGAATGTAAGCATAATTTTGTTTTTGTGTTTCTGTTTTCTCTTATCAAATTAAGCAAAGTTGGGATACAATACGCGTTTTATTGATTTGGGTATGCCTGTTTAATTACATGGCCTAAATCAAATGCGAGAGTGGCGGAATTGGTAGACGCACTGGATTTAGGTTCCAGCGCCGCAAGGCGTGAGAGTTCGAGTCTCTCCTTTCGCACCATCAACTATTAATCGTTTTCTATTTTTAGGAAACAACTTTTACAGGAAATGCAACATGGCAGCATCTGTTGAAACAATCAGTAGTTTAGAACGTCGCATGACAGTGAAGGTGCCGCTAGCACCGCTAGAAGGTCAAATTAAACAACGCCTAAGCCAAATTTCACGCACAGCTAAATTCGCAGGCTTTCGTCCGGGCAAAGCGCCTTTAGGCTTGGTGAACCAGCATTATGGCGACCAGGTGCGTGATGAAGTGTACTCTAAGGCGGTAGAAACCAGCTTTGGCGATGCGGTAGAAGAAAACAAATTACGCGTTGCCGGCTTTCCTAATATTGAACACAAGCCCTTTGCAGAAGCGGCGACCGAGTTTGAATATACCGCAACATTTGAAGTGTTTCCAGAAGTGAAATTGGGTGATTTAAGCACCATCAAGCTGGAAAAGCCAACTTTGGAAGTAACGGATGCCGATGTTGAAAAAACACTGGATGTGCTGGTAAAGCAAAGAGTGAGTTATGAACCGGTTAAACGTGCCGCCAAAAAAGACGACCGTGTGAACGTGAGCCTGACAGCTAGCATGGACGGGAATGTTGTAGAAAGCACCGGTAACAAGGGTATTGACCTTGTGCTGGGTGAGCCAAATCGCATCGCTGCATTTGATGATGAGCTCGTCGGTGGCAAAGCGGGTGACACTAAAACTTTTGAAATCACTTACCCTGCAGACCATAACCCGGCTCAACTTGCTGGCAAAAAAGTGAGTTACGAAGTGACTTTTAACAGCGTTTCGCAACCTGTTTTGCCTAAAATTGATGCGGAATTTGCAAAAAGCTTGGGTGTGGATGATGGCGACGTTAAAAAAATGCGTGCTGAAATCAAATTAAGCCTTGAACAAGAAGTAGAAAAACGTGTCAAAGCACGTGTTAAAGAGGGCGTATTTCAAGCACTAATCGCAGAGTCTAAATTGGAAGTGCCTAAGGCTTTGATTGCTGTTGAAACTAATCGCATGATGCAAGTGACCGCACAAAACTTGCAACAACGCGGCATGAATCCTAAAGATATTCAGCTAGACCCAAGCATGTTTGAAGAGCAAGCAAAACGCAGCACGACTTTACGCCTGATTTTGAGCGAAATTGTGAATGCAAATAACTTGCAAGCCAATGCTGATCAAGTGCGCGCGATGGTGGATACCTTTGCGAACAGTTATGAGAAGCCTGAAGAGTTAGTCAATTGGTATTATGCCGATGTGAAACGTTTGGATGAGCCAGCTGCATTAGCGACTGAAGAAAATGTGGTGAATTGGGTGCTTGAGAAAGCTAAAGTTACCACTAAAAAAATCAAATTTGATGAATTAATGGCAGGCCAATAGTGGCTATAGACAGAAGGTTATAGGCGATGAGCAATTTTTTTGTGAATAACAGCCAAGTAAACAATAATCAAGTTACTGAGCCACAAGGCTTGGGTTATATCCCGATGGTCATTGAACAAAGTGGCCGTGGTGAACGCTCATATGACATTTACTCGCGCCTGCTGAAAGAGCGCGTGGTATTTTTGGTGGGCCCGGTGAATGATATGACGGCCAATTTGGTTGTTGCGCAACTGTTGTTTTTGGAAGCCGAAAATCCAGATAAAGATATCTCGCTATATATTAATTCACCTGGTGGTTCGGTGACTGCGGGTATGTCAATTTACGACACCATGCAATTTGTGAAGCCAGATGTCAGCACCTTATGTATTGGTCAAGCGGCGAGCATGGGCGCTTTTTTACTGGCGGCCGGTGCCAAAGGCAAACGTTTCAGCTTACCCAATTCCCGTGTCATGATTCACCAGCCATCAGGCGGTTTCCAGGGCCAGTCATCCGACATTGAAATTCATGCCAAAGAGATTTTATATTTGCGCAGCAGGCTGAATGAAATTTTGGCGCATCACACAGGTAAAACGGCAGCAGAGATTGATCGTGATACCGAGCGTGACAATTTTATGAGTGCAGATGAGTCGGTTAAATACGGCATGATTGATAAGGTTATTGCCAATCGTTCTGAAGCGGCATAATATAAAGACAGTTTTGTACGATTTAAGGATGTTGCATGGCCACTAAAGCCGAAGGTGAAAAGTTACTCTATTGCTCTTTTTGCGGTAAAAGCCAGCACGAAGTCAAAAAATTAATCGCAGGCCCATCTGTGTTTATCTGTGATGAATGCGTTGATTTGTGCAACGATATTATCAAAGAAGAGGTGCAAAACCTCAGCGACATTAAGTCTACCGATAAGTCTCTGCCTACGCCACAGGAAATTTGTGCCATTCTGGATCAATACGTGATTGGTCAGGTACAGGCCAAAAAGAATTTATCTGTCGCGGTTTATAATCACTACAAGCGCCTTGGTCACAACCACATTTCGCAAAACACCGCCAAAGACGACGTTGAAATTCAAAAAAGCAACATTTTACTGATTGGCCCGACAGGCTCTGGCAAGACATTGCTGGCACAAACGCTGGCGCGCCTTCTGGACGTGCCATTTGTGATGGCTGATGCTACCACATTAACCGAAGCGGGTTATGTGGGCGAAGACGTTGAGAACATTATGCAAAAATTGTTGCAAAAATGTGATTATGACATCGAGAAGGCACAGCGCGGCATTGTGTACATCGATGAGGTGGATAAAATTTCGCGTAAATCAGACAACCCTTCCATTACGCGTGACGTGTCAGGCGAGGGCGTGCAGCAAGCTTTGCTTAAACTCATCGAAGGGACTGTAGCATCAGTACCTCCCCAAGGCGGTCGTAAACATCCAAATCAGGAATTTGTGCAGCTTGATACTACCAATATCTTGTTTATTTGTGGTGGTGCATTTGATGGCTTGGACAAAGTCATTCGTAGACGTTCTGAAAAGGGCGGCATCGGTTTTGGTGCCGAGGTTAAAAGTAAAGATGATGTACGCGAGATTGGCGCAGTATTGCGCGATGTAGAACCAGAAGATTTGATTAAATTCGGTCTGATTCCAGAGTTTATTGGCCGTTTGCCCGTAGTTGCCACTTTAGAGTCCTTAGACGAAGAGGCGCTGATGACGATTTTAACTGAGCCAAAAAACGCGCTTACCAAGCAATACATCAAGCTGTTCAAAATGGAAGGCGTGGACTTGGAGTTTAGGGAATCTGCCTTACAGTTAATTGCCAAAAAAGCGCTTGAGCGTAAAACCGGCGCGCGCGGCTTGCGTTCGATTATGGAGCATGCATTACTCGAGATTATGTATGATTTACCTTCTATCGAAAACTTGAGCAAAGTGGTGATTGATGAGGGCACAATCAAAGGTGACTCACAACCCATTATGATTTACCAAGACACACCAAAAGTAGCTGAGTCTGCTAGTTAAGCCTGCCAGCTAATCAGCAACCATACTTTTGTGCCGGTATTAACCCAACAAGACTATTGCAATTAAAATTGAGTCATTTATAGTGGGGGCATGTAGAGTGCTTCTTAGGTCATAAGTGTATTATTTGATTGTTTAGCTCTTGAAGTATCAAAGAATGTTCCCAACTTAAAGACATTGGTAGTATTTACCGTGTGAACTTGAAAGTATTTTATGACTGAACAGACTTTGCCAGACAATTTATCGCAATCTCAGCAAGACATGATGCCCCTGTTGCCTTTGCGCGACGTGGTGGTGTATCCGCATCTGGTGATTCCTCTATTCGTAGGACGTGCCAAATCGGTCAAGGCGCTTGAAATAGCCTCCGAAGGCAACAAGCAAATATTACTGGTTGCCCAGAAATCTGCCAATAAAGACGAGCCGGATGCTGATGACTTATATGAAATAGGTACGTTGGCGACCGTGTTGCAAATGCTAAAACTGCCCGATGGCACGGTAAAAGTGCTAGTAGAAGGCTTGTATCGTGCGCGCGTTTCTGAGTTTGTTGAAACTGAGGAGTGCTTTTTAGCTAAAGCCGAAAAAATAGTACATCCGGACGAAAATAATAGTGAAACTGAAGCGCTCATGCGCACAGTTTTTACGCAATTTGATCAATACGTCAAACTCAACAAAAAAATTCCACCAGAAATTTTGACCTCGCTTGCAACAATTAACGATGCAGGCCGTTTGGCGGACACAATCTCTGCCCATCTCACACTTAAGCTTGAAGAGAAACAAAAGATTCTCGAAATGTTAAGCGTGACCGAGCGTCTGGAGCATTTGCTGCACCTGATGGAATCCGAAATTGATATTCTGCAGGTAGAGAAGCGTATCCGCGGCCGTGTAAAACGGCAGATGGAAAAAAGCCAGCGCGAATATTATCTTAATGAACAAGTGAAAGCGATTCAAAAAGAACTCGGCGAGCAAGACGAAAGTGTCGAAATGGATGAGCTTGAAAAGCGCATCAATGAATCAGGGATGTCAAAAGAAGCGCTTGCCAAAGTGAATGCTGAGCTTAAGAAGCTAAAAATGATGTCGCCGATGTCGGCTGAAGCCTCTGTGGTGCGCAATTATATTGACACTTTAGTGGGTTTGCCCTGGAAGAAAAAAACCAAAATCAGCAAAGATTTAAAAACTGCCGAAGCGATTCTCGATGCAGATCACTACGGATTAGAGAAAGTGAAAGAGCGCATTGTCGAATATTTGGCTGTGCAGCAACGAGTGGGTAAGCTAAAAGCACCTATATTGTGCTTGGTAGGCCCGCCGGGCGTGGGTAAAACCTCGCTTGGGCAAAGTATTGCCAAAGCGGTTAATCGCAAGTTTATACGCATGGCCTTGGGCGGTGTGCGCGATGAGGCGGAAATTCGTGGCCACAGGCGCACCTATATTGGCTCTATGCCAGGCAAGGTGCTGCAAAGCATGAGCAAAGTAGGCGTGAAAAACCCATTATTTTTGCTCGATGAAGTTGATAAAATGGGCCAGGACATGCGTGGTGATCCTTCATCAGCATTGCTGGAGGTGCTGGATCCGGAGCAAAACCATACGTTTGCCGATCACTATGTTGAAGTTGAATACGATTTATCAGACGTGATGTTTGTGGCAACTGCTAACACGATGAACATTCCTGCGCCGTTATTGGACAGGATGGAAATAATCCGTCTTGCGGGTTATACCGAAGATGAAAAAATTAACATCGCCATGAAGTATTTGCTGCCTAAACAGCTTAAAACGCATGGTCTTAAGCCAGCGGAAATTAATATTTCTGAATCAGTGATTCGCGACATTGTGCGCTATTACACGCGTGAGGCAGGAGTTCGTCGTTTAGAGCAAGAAATCGCAAAAGTTTGCCGTAAAGTGGTGAAAGAGTTGTTGCTTAATAAGACCAGCGCTAAAAAAGTACGTCAAGTAACTGACACTGAAGTTGCTAAAGCAGCAAAAAAAATCAGCGTGACTTCCAAAAATTTGGATAAATACTTGGGCGTGTATCGCTATGACTATGGTGTGGCTGCCAAAGAAAATCAGGTTGGCCAAGTGACCGGTCTGGCATGGACGTCAGTAGGTGGAGAGTTGCTTACAATAGAAGCTGTGTTGTTGCCAGGTAAAGGCAAAACCATTACCACGGGTAAGCTTGGCGACGTGATGCAGGAATCGGTGCAAGCCGCTATGAGTGTGGTGCGTAGCCGTGCCAAAAAATTGGGCATCGCCGAGGACTTTTACGAGAAAAAAGACATCCATATTCACTTGCCAGAAGGCGCTACACCGAAAGATGGGCCAAGTGCAGGTATAGGCCTGACCACTGCATTAGTTTCGGTGTTAACAGGCATTCCTGCGCGTGCAGACGTGGCGATGACCGGTGAGATCACTTTGCGTGGTGAGGTGCTTGCGATTGGTGGCTTGAAAGAGAAATTATTGGCAGCGCATCGTGGTGGCATTAAAACGGTGCTTATTCCTGAATCAAATGTAAAAGACTTGGTGGATATACCAGAAAACATTAAAAGTCATTTGCAAATTCATCCTGTTAAGTGGATTGATCAGGTATTGGAACTGGCTTTAGAAACCATGCCGCAGCCGTTAGAAGAAAAACCGGTTGAAATTGCAGCAGTAGTTCCAGAAGCTGCAGCAGGTGAGAAGACGCCAGTTACGCATTAATTTCGTATTACATTAATATTTATTTACATTAATACGATAAAAATGGCCGCAAAGCCTTGACAGAGGCTTTTGTAGCTTGTTATAAAGTCATAACAGGATACGCCTGTTATTTTAGTTAATAACATTAGAGAGGATTACTCGTGAACAAATCAGAATTAATTGATCAGATTGCAAAGGCAGCAGGTATTTCAAAAGCTGCGGCTGGCCGTTCTTTGGACGCTACAACAGACGCCATCACTAAAGCACTTAAAAAAGGTGATTTAGTCACTTTAATTGGTTTCGGTTCATTTTATGTAGGCAAACGCGAAGCCCGCAATGGCCGTAATCCTCGCACTGGTGCTACAATTAAGATCAAAGCTGCAAATTCACCTAAGTTTAGGGCTGGTAAAGCGCTTAAAGATGCTGTAAACTAGCGGACTTTACTGATTAAGCAATTAATCAGTAATAAAGCAGTTAGTTGTAAGCTTTATCATGATGTTGGCGATAAAGCTCGCGGGGTGCTTAGCTCAGTTGGTAGAGCGTCGCCCTTACAAGGCGAATGTCAGCGGTTCGACCCCGTTAGCACCCACCAATAACTAACACATATCGCCTCAGAATATATTTAAGAGTGCTAGATTTTTAGCACTCTTTAATTTTGAAAGCTTTTATTATGTGTTAGCAAAGTTTGAGATAGTGAAGTTTAAAAGTAATAACTGGAGTGGTAGTTCAGTTGGTTAGAATACCGGCCTGTCACGCCGGGGGTCGCGGGTTCGAGTCCCGTCCACTCCGCCAATTCAAAAAAAGCGAGCTTAAAAGCTCGCTTTTTTTATGCTCATTACAATACAAATTACTCGCCGTGATAATCAAGATGCTAGCTAATTAAGATGTAGGTGCCAATTGCCACAACTGTTATATAATGCTGTGTTTGCAATTTAGCGATAAAATTTAGAAAGTTTAAAGTATGTTAGAAGCGATTCGGAAACACACCACGGGCTGGCTGGCCAAACTTATTCTAGCCTTGATTACTATTCCTTTTGCCTTGTTTGGCATCGATTCATATTTAAACCAGGCGGGTAGCAATGTTGCAATTGCCAAAGTGAACGGCGATAAAATTTCTATTCAGGAATATGGCAATGCAATTGAGAATGTGCGGAATCGTCTGCAATCAGAAGGCCAGAAAGTAGATGCGGCTTTGCTAGAAAGCCCAGAGCTGAAGCAATCAGTTCTTGATGGTTTAATCACACGCCGTTTGGTGAATGAAGAAATTCAACGCGCACATTTTAAAATCAGTAATGAGCAATTAAGCCAGCATATTTTGAGCATGCCCGAGTTTCAGCAGGATGGTAAGTTTTCTGAGGATATTTATCAAAAAACTTTGGCACAAAATAAGCTCACTGCTTCTAAATTTGAAAATGACAGACGCAGCGAGTTACTGACACAGCAAGCGCGTGATGGCTTAGGAAAACTGGTATCGATTCCTAAAAGCGTGGCAGAGCAAACCTTGAAGTTTGCGCATCAACAACGCGATGTTAGTGTGGCAGAAATTAAAACGGCACAATTTGTAAATCAAATCAAAATAACGCCAGAACAAGTAAAGGCGTATTACGAGCAGCATAAAGATAAATTTAAAGTGCCGGAACAAGTAAAGCTTGAATTTGCATTGCTTTCTGCTGCAGGCTTGGTATCGCAGATGTCAGTGACAGATGCGGAAGTGAAGCAGTTTTATGATGAAAATGCTGCCAAATTTCAGGGTGACGAACAACGCCACGCCAGCCATATTTTAATAGGTTATGGTGCGGGCGCCACAGCAAAAGAGAAATCTGCTGCTAAGGACAAAGCGGCTGGTATTCTGGCGCAATTGAGAAAGAATCCAAAACGTTTTGAAGAGTTGGCGACTAAAAACTCGCAAGACCCTGGTTCAGCTGCTAAGGGTGGCGATTTGGGCAGTTTCGGACGCGGTGCAATGGTGAAGCCTTTTGAGAATGCGGTATTCAGCATGAAGGTCAACCAGATAAGTGATCTGGTGGAGTCCGAATTTGGCTATCATATCATTCGACTTGATGGTGTTTCTGGGCAAAGTTCATCTTTTGATAGCATGAAAGCGCAGATTAAAGGTGAGCTGATTTTTCAAAAAGCACAGGCTAAGTATGCTGAGTTAGCGGATGATTTTAGTAATACTGTGTACGAGCAATCGGGAAGCTTAAAACCGGCCGCCGATAAATTTGGCCTGCAGGTACAAACCAGCGGTTGGATGAGTCGTGAAGATGGAGCCAAGTTTTTCAAAAATGACAAATTAATGAGCATGGTGTTTTCTGACGAAGTCTTAAAAGATAAACGTAACACTGAAGCGGTTGAGGTGTCACCGAATAACTTGGTTTCAGCACGCTTACTAGAATACAAGCCATCTGCACCGCGTAGTTTTGATGAGGTAAAAGGCGGTATCGAAGCATTTTTAAAGCTAGAACAAGCGGTTAAATTAGCGACGGAAAAAGGTGAAGCCACTTTAGCAAAACTTAAAGCAGGGGATGCAGGTAAAGATCTGGAGTGGATCCCACCTGTTACGATTGACCGCAAAAACGCACAGGGTTTGGATGAGAGTGTGATGAGCCAAGCCTATAAAATTGACACTAGCAAGTTGCCCGCGTATGCTGGCCTCATGAATGGCAAGGCTAGTTATACCATTGTGCAAGTGAGTCGCGTGGATAATGCATTGGCGGCTGATGAAGAGGCGAAAAAGACCGCTGAGGCCGAATTGCAAGCAGCAGTAGCGGCGGAGTACATCAGTGCTTATGGTAAATCGCTCAAGGCTAAAAGTGATATCGTGGTGAACCGGAAGTTGTTGGAAACGCCAAGGCAGTAATAATCGCTAGAAACTAAAAAGCCGATATTTTTATATCGGCTTTTTTATTAAAATAAACAGGCCTGAAATCCAATATCCATGCGACTTGTAGGGCATATTTTTATTTTTTGGATATATGTTTTTTAGATAAGCATTATCTTAACGTTACGAGCGAAAATTAGGCGAGACAAAAAATTGCGAGAAACCGGAATGTATGTTGTATTACATGAGGATTTTGAGCAAGTTTTTAACAATGCATAATTGAGCGCAGTCGTTAAGATTAGTCGATTTGACCCGCAGCGGTAATATTCATACCACCATCCACGTAAGTAATTTCACCTGTAATCCCAGAAGCTAAATCGCTGCATAAGAACGCGGCAGCATTGCCCACTTCCTCAATTGTGACATTGCGGCGCAATGCCGCGTGTTTTTCGTTAAAGCCTATCATTTTGTCGAAGTCTGCAATACCGGAGGCTGCAAGCGTTTTTATGGGGCCTGCAGAGACCGCATTCACGCGAATGCCCCTAGGCCCAAGGCTTTGTGCCAAATAGCGTACATTAGCCTCTAAACTGGCTTTGGCTACGCCCATGACGTTGTAGTTAGGCATGGTGCGTTCAGCGCCCAAATAGCTGAGTGTTAACAAGCTGCCGTTGCGGCCTTGCATCATCGGATAAGCAGCTTTGGCCAAGGCAGAGAAGCTGTATGAGCTGATATCGTGCGCAATGCGGAAGTATTCGCGGTTGATAGTATCCAAATAATCGCCGTCTAATGCAACTTTTGGTACAAAGGCAATCGAGTGGACTACACAATCCAAGCCATCCCAATGTTTGGCAAGCGCCGGAAAGAGGGCGTCAATTTGCGCGTCTTCAGCCACGTCGCAAGGCAACACAATCTTGGAATCAAAGTTTGCGGCCAGATCAGCCACGCGTTGTGCATGCTTTTCTACCTGGTAGGTGAACGCAAGCTCTGCACCTTCACGCTTCATGGCGCTGGCTATGCCGTAAGCAATACTACGGTCACTTAAAAGCCCTGCAATTAATACTTTTTTGCCCGCTAGAAATCCCATATCTTTATCCTATATATTTCGGCCTAGTTATTTGAATTGGACCGAGGGTCGAGTGCATCGCGTAAACCTTCTCCAAGCAAATTATACCCCAATACTGTAATTAAAATAGCTAACCCGGGGAACAGAGATAACCACCAGGCGAATTGAATATAATCTTTACCATCGGTGAGTATATTGCCCCAAGAGGCCTGTGGCGCTTGCACGCCTAGCCCCAAAAAGCTTAAACCTGACTCCATGAGTACCGCGCCTGCCACGCCCAGCACTGAGCTTACAATAATCGGTGTGAGGCTGTTGGGCAGCAGATGCGTAAAAATCAATCGAGCATCTTTTGCACCCAAAGTGCGTGAAGCCATGACAAACTCGCGCCCGCTCAGGCTTAGAAATTCGGCGCGCACCAAACGTGTGACGCCCATCCATGAAGTAAGCCCGATCACAATCATCACATTGATGATAGAAGGCGTTAAAAAAGCGATGACGGCAAGAATGAGGAAGAAACTGGGGATTGATAGCATCACATCGACCAGGCGCATGATAAGTGTATCTACCCAGCCGCGATAATAACCGGCGATTGCACCCAGCAAGATGCCGATGGCCGTGGAAATGCCTACCGCGACCAGGCCTACCAGCAAGGAAATACGGCCTCCGTAGAGCATGCGGCTTAACACGTCGCGGCCAAGTCCGTCGGTGCCCATCCAGTGCTGCCAGGATGGGCCAAGCAGTATGGCTTTGACGTTGATATTATCAGGGTCGTATGGTGAAATCACAGGCGCCAGCATGGCAAGTGAAAATACCATGACAATAATGATGAAACCCGCTTTGGATAAAGGGTTGGCTAAGGCTCTTTTGAACAGGCTGTGGTTCATGGTTAATCTCTCACCACACCGCGTCTTACGCGCGGATCAGCCCATGCGTAAGCGATATCGGCTATCAAATTCCCTAGTAAAGTAAGCGCAGAGCCGATGGTTAGAATGCCCATGACCACAGGAAAATCGCGCATCATGACGGAATCATAGAATAATTTACCCATGCCGGGGATGGCGAAAATGGTTTCTGCAATCACTGAGCCGCCAATCAAGCCAGGAATAGATAAGCCAACAATGGTAATTAAGGGTAGCAAAGCATTGCGTAGTGCGTGCGTATACACCACTTTGTGCTCGCTTAAGCCTTTAGCGCGGGCGGTGGTGATGTAATCCTGATGAAATACATCCAGCATGCCGTTTTTGACAAATAGCGTAATGCCTGCCAAGCCGGTGATTGAAGGAATTAGCACAGGTAAAATTAAATGATTTGCCGAGTCCTTAAGTTTGTCCCAAGTATCTAAAGATTCATAGTTAAGGCTGTGCAGGCCTGAAATCGGCAGCCAATTATTCACGACCCCAAGCCAATACATGAGCAGCAAAGACAGCCAAAAGCCGGGAATCGAAAAACCGATAAAATTAAACAGCGTAATAGATTTATCCTGCCACATAGTGTATTTGCGGGCAGCGATGATGCCAAGCGGTATCGCCAGCGCCAGCGTGATCATCAAACCTAATATGTTGATGAGCAGCGTAATAGGCAGGGCTTTCTGAATCAGGCCTTTGCTTATATTGCCATCTTTATCCTTGGTTTGCCAAAACACGGGTTTTTGGTGGCTTGCGAAAGAGGTTCCGAAATCCAGCGTGGCGATGCGTTTGAGCCACAAGCCGTACTGCACAATCACCGGTTTGTCCAGGTTATAAAGCTCACGCAGTCTTTGGCGCGATTCTTCTGAGGCTTTCGGGTTGAATGAAGCCTCGTTGCTGGTGATATCGCCCGGTGCCAGGTGCATGATAAAGAAAGAAATCAAGCTGATTCCGACTAATAGCGGAGCCATCCATAGCACGCGTTTGATAAGATATTTAATCATTTTTAATTGGCCGCTATCTCATTGCGTCTGGTTTCGCTGCGCCTGAGTGGCTCAGGAATATACCAGTCGTACGAATTCCAGCCGATGCCGGCGGGCGGAGCGGGATTGCCAATGCCTTTGACACGCTTGTGGATAGCGGTGAGGCCATAACCGGCCGACAAGTACACGATAGGGCTGTCTTCCAGCAATACACGTGCAAACTCATGGTAGATTTTCATACGTTTATCCGGGTTAAGCTCCAGGCGGCCTTGCTCTAAAAGCTTGTCAATAGTTGGGTTATTATAGCCAATGAAATTAAATTGCCCAGGCGCCTGCTGGCTGGAATGCCAGATATTATATTGATCGGGGTCCAGTCCCAGGCTCCAGCCCAGCACGACCACATCAAAATCTCCGGTTTTAATGAAGCGGCTGATAAAGCTCGCCCATTCAATGGCGCGGATTTTGACATCAATGCCTACCTCTTTCAAGCGGCGCTGAATCAGCACCGCAGATTTTTCACGCTCTTTGTTTTGATTGGTAATGATTTCAAACGAAAATGGTTTGCCGTCCCGCTCCAGAACACCATCACCATCGCTATCGATAAAACCGGCTTCTTGCAGCAATGTTTTGGCTTTGGCAGGGTCGTAAGGGTAGGGCTTCAGGTCGGGATTGCTCCAGCGCGTACCCGGTTTGTAAGGCGAGGCAATGTTAATGCCCAGTCCCAAATATACGCCATCGATAATCTCTTGTTTATCAATGGCATAGTTAATAGCACGGCGTACACGCGCATCATCGAAAGGCTTGTGTTTCAGGTTAAAACCCAGATAGGTATAGCTGTTGCCAAGCTCTTTATACAGCGCCAGTTTTTGCTTTAGTTCGGGCCGCGCCGGAATGATGCGTGCATATTTGATGGGATCTAAAGCCATGCTATCAATATTGTCGGCCATCAGTTCCAGAAACTGTGCGGAGCTGTCAGGAATAATGCGCGTCACAAGATTGTCGATTTTCGCCTGGCCAAGCACTGAAGCTGAGTTGCGCGACAGTTTTAGATTTTCGCCATGCGTCCAGCTATCTAATTTATAGTAGCTACTGCCTACAGGGCTGCGCGCAAAAGCCGTGGTGTGTAAATCTTGTCCTTCCAGTAAATGTTTAGGCAGAATCTGTAGCCCCGCCCAGCTATCAAGCGCAGGTGCATAGGCCTGATCGTAAGTTACACTGAAAGTAAGTGGATCAGGCGCTTCTGCTTTTTTTACCAGTTGATAGTCCGATGCGTAGGGACTGCCGGTTTTTTCATCAATCACCGCATGCCAGGTCCAAAGTACATCTGTGCTGGTCAATGGCAGGCCATCCGACCATTTGAGGTTGGGTTTGAGTTTAAAAGTAATGGTTTTTTGGTCTGTAGAAATTTGCCAGCTTTCGGCAAGTTCGCCTTCTAAATCCAGATTTTTATCGTATTTAAGCAGTTTGTTAAAAATATTCGATGAGATGGCTGAAGAAGCCGACTCCCCGGCAATCATGGAAATCAGGCCGGAAGGTTCGCCAATCATGGCATCAATCAAAGTGCCGCCGGCTTGACTAGGGTAGGTTTGCTCGAGGCTGGTTAAAGTTTCTTGAGATAAATTCTGGGCAGGATGATTACATGCGGCAAGCAGGGTTAACAACAAGAAAACATTAGCAGTTTTAGCATTTCTTTTTAGTATCTTGTTGTTTAGAAATGCATATTTTTTCATATTATGGCTATCTTAATCGAATATGCGATCGGGCGCTAATATGCCTATGCGTTGTAGTTTTTTTACTTTTAAACCTACTGTGCGAACTCGTAAATCTACTGTGCGAACTCGAGTTTTTGATTTTTGATCGACCAACTGATTCGCGGCTATTGTTCTTGTATCTAGTAGCGGTATAAACAGCATCATTAATTTTTAGTGTTTGCCCGGCTTTAAGTTTACCGTTTTTAAGGTGATTAATCTTCATTAACGCTTTAGCGTCGGTATCATACTTAGCGGCTAAAGCCTGCAATGTCTCACCATTTTTAACTTTGTGTGTGACTGGTTGGCGTTTGACAGGTTCACGTTCGCTTGCCTGGTTTTCGCTTGCCTGGCTAATGTTATTGTTATTTTCCATTTCAGCGATGTTGATAGTATCGGATTTAATTTCTGATGCGTCGCTAATGGGCTTGCCGCTGTAAACCGCGGGTACTAACATTGCTTGCGAGTTGCGCAATTTTTTTGTAGCGGATAAACCATTGACATCGCGCAATTGGCTGACGTTGATACCAAATTTATTGGCGATATTGTCCATACGTTCGCCGCGTTTGGCATTATAGGTTTGCCAACTGGTGAGCGGCTTGTCATAGTTGGCGAGGTTGTCTGCAAAGCGCTCGGCGGCCCAAACGGGCAATAGCAACTGATGTTTTTCGCCTGTAGAGGTAATCACAGGGCGGTTGTAACTAGGGTTAAGTGAAGTAAACTCTTCATAAGAAATTTCAGCCAATTGCGCCGCCAATTTTGCATCAATTTGTTTGGGTGTGGTTACGCGAGCAAAATAAGGGCGATTTGGAATAGAGCCGATTTTCAAGCCAAATTTTTCAGGATCGGTGACGATATTTTTGATCGCTTGTAGCTTCGGCACATAATTTTTAGTTTCAGCGGGTAAGTCCAAGCTTTGATAATCGGTAGGCAGGCCTTGCCTACGATTGCGGTCAATTGCGCGTTGTACCGTACCTTCGCCCGCATTGTAAGCGGCCAAGGCCAGGTCCCAACTGCCAAACATACCATGCAATTTTTGCAAATAATCGAGCGCTGCATTAGTAGCGGCGGTGACATCGCGGCGGTTATCTACCCACCAGTTTTGTTTCAGGCCAAAACTTTTGCCGGTAGAAGGGATGAACTGCCAAATGCCAGAAGCGCGGCTACGTGAATTGGCCTGCGGGTTAAAAGCACTTTCTATCATGGGTAATAGCGCAATTTCTGTTGGCATACCACGTTTTTGCACTTCTTCTACAATATGAAAAAGGTATCTTTGGCTACGCTCGACCATGCGCTTGATGTAATCGGGCCGGGAGGCGTACCAAGTTTCGTGTGAGCTTGTATATTGCGATTCGACGTTGGTCATGGCATAGCCATCTTTAATGCGCGCCCACAAATCGTCTTGATTCTGATCATTGGCATCGACATCGGCCAAAAAGTCTTGTACTGGGTCGCCAATCAAACCGCCAGTTACAGGTTCACTGATAATCTCAATTTCTACGCCGGAAACATTAGTTTCGGCAGCTGCTTGTTGAGAATAAAATGCGGCACAGCTAAGTAAAAACAAGCCAATCAGGCCGATAGCAAAATTTTGCTTAGCGAGTGTATGTGTTGCAACTTGAGTTTGCTTAACATGCATCGGTGTAATGTCCTACAGAAAATCCGTAATGCATGGTAGCGATTGATAATGGATTAGTCAAGTGAAAGTTCTACTTTATAATTTAATGTTATGTAGATGATTAATAATGGTTTCTTAAAGTTCTAAGCATGGTAAACACTGATAATTCATTATTGTTTTCTGAATGAGAGTTTTTTATGATGGGTGCTTGATTGCAGCGTAAAAAAGGGTTAGTTTTAAGTTCTAAATCGATGGTGCTGGGCAATGTTGGCTGTTGATGTGACCGCAATTGCTGTACTAAATTCCTTCGCACCGCTAAATCGTGATTATCGGGTTCTAAAGTGAGCGCGAATGCAATATTTTTTGCAGTGTATTCATGTGTGCAGAATACTTTTGTATTGGGGTTAAGTGTTTTTAAGCGCTGTAACGAATGCAGCATTTGCGCTGGCGTGCCTTCGAACAACCGTCCACAACCCGCGCCGAATAAGGTGTCTCCGCAAAATAAATATTCGTCGTTTACATAGGCAATGTGCCCCAGGGTATGCCCTGGTAACCACATGATACGAAAGCTTTGTGCAATCTCGGGCAGAATAATTTCACTGCCTTCCGCTAATTTTATGTGCTCAAAATCAAAAGTTTCATACTGTGGCGCATAGACTGGAACGCGTTTGTATTGCAGTAATGCGGCGACTCCATCAATATGATCGCTATGGTGATGCGTAATTAAAATGGCAGCTAATTCTAAATTGAGTTTTTTGAGTGTTTGAATAACAGGTCGCGCATCGCCAGGGTCTACCACCACGGCATACCGCGCATTATGCAAAAGCCATATATAATTGTCGTCAAAAGCAGGTATAGGGATAATCTTGATCATAATTTTAATGGTAGTTTTGTTTACATAGCAATGCAACAGGCACCACAAAATAGTTATGCGAGCCAGCATGATTGGCTAAATAGTACGCTTGGGCAATATTTGCTATCGCGCGAACAAACCATGTATGACGCAGTGGTGGCTGACATTTTTGGTTTTAACGCGCTGCAATTAGGCATGTTGCAAATGGATACGCTTAAAAACTCGCGTATTCCACATTTATTGCATGTAGGCAATAATGAAGGCGATGCCTACTGTGAAAGTGATTATCTACCGTTTGCCGAAAGCTGTATTGATTTGCTATGTTTGCCGCATGTGCTGGAATTTAGTAAAAATCCGCATCAAACCTTGCGTGAGGCAGAGCGTATATTAGTACCTGAAGGGCATTTAATTTTAACTGGTTTTAACCCGATAAGCGCGTGGGGAATAAAGCAGTTGCTTAGCAAAGACGATAATTATGCTCAAGATGAGAATTTCCCTTGGCAGGGGCATTTTTTTACGTTGTCGCGCATTAAAGATTGGCTGGCTTTGCTGGGTTTAGAATTTGTGAGTGGAAGCATGAATTGTTACGAACCGCCAATTAATGATGAGAAATGGCTGAATCGTTTTGCATTTATGGATAAAATGGGCGACACATGGTGGCCAATGATGGGCGGACTTTACTTTATTGTTGCTAAAAAACGCGTGGCGAATGTTACTTTGTTAAAGCCAAATTGGAAGAACAATTCAATAAAATCAAGACTTTCTGTAAGTAGTAACCCAAAGACTAAACCTCATCAACAAAAAAACCAATAAATGAAGCAAAGTGAATGAATCAATTAGTTGAAATCTACACAGACGGCGCCTGCAAGGGCAATCCAGGCCCCGGTGGCTGGGGCGTATGGATGTTATACAATGGCAAAGAAAAAACCTTGTATGGCGGTGAAACCCTCACCACCAATAACCGTATGGAATTAACTGCGGTGATCCGTGCGCTTGAGGCGCTAAAAAGGCCGTGCAACATTAAGCTTTATACTGATTCTTCGTATGTGCAAAAGGGCATTAGTGAGTGGATAATTGGCTGGAAAGCCAGAAATTGGCGGACAGCAGATAAGAAACCAGTCAAAAATGTTGATCTATGGAAAAGTTTGGATGTATTGGCTAATCAACATAGTATTGAATGGATATGGGTAAGAGGGCATGATGGTAATGACGGCAATGAGCGGGCCGATGAGCTTGCCAATCAAGGCGTAGCAGCGTTTTTATAGAAAACTTAAAAAGTATGCGTCAAATATTTTTAGATACAGAAACCACAGGGTTATACCCGGCTCAGGGCCATCGCATCATTGAAATTGCTGCAGTGGAGATGATTAACCGCCGCCCGACCAATAATCATTACCACGTGTATTTAAACCCCGAACGGGAGATAGATCCTGCCGCGCAGGAGGTGCATGGAATAACGCTAGAGTTTTTGCAAGACAAACCTTTATTTGAAATGGTCGCGCAAGAGTTAATAGCGTTCATTAACGATGCTGAGCTGATTATTCATAACGCACCGTTTGATGTGGGCTTTTTAAATAGTGAGCTTGGTCGTATCGGGCTACAGCCAATCGAAACAATCTCCGGTAAAATTACGGATACGCTGAAAATGGCGAAGGACTCGCGTCCGGGTCAGCGCAACAATCTGGATGCACTGTGCAAGCATTTCGGCATTGATAACTCCAAGCGTACTTTGCACGGAGCCTTGCTGGATGCGGAGTTGCTGGCTGAAGTGTATATGGCAATGACGCGCGGCCAGGATAGCTTAATGATGGATTTAGGGCAAACTCAGCAGATGACTATGAATCAGGTTATGCCTAACGGTGAGCGCACCTCGAAAATCATCAAGGCAAATGATGCAGAGCTAGCGGCGCATGAAGAGTATATAAAAAGTTTGGCAAAAGCGGGTGCCAAGTTTTGGTAATAATTTGCAAAATTAAAGGTAAAAAATGAATAATTGTATTATCGTTACTGGTGGTGCGGGCTTTATTGGCAGTAATTTTGTCAATGATTGGGTGAAGCTGGGATTGGGCAAAGTGATTAATCTGGACAAACTCACTTACGCGGGTAACCTGACCAACCTAGCCGACATTGAGCAGAATCCTGACCATATTTTTGTGCATGGCGATATTGGTGATAATGCGCTGGTAGCTTTGCTTTTAAAGCAATATCAACCACGCGTCATTGTGAATTTCGCGGCTGAAAGCCATGTCGATCGTTCCATTCATGGGCCTGGCGAATTTATTCAAACCAACATCGTCGGCACCTTTAATCTGCTTGAAGAAGCACGCGCCTACTGGACTGGCCTAAGTGATTCCGATAAAGCGAATTTCAGGTTTCTGCATGTTTCCACGGATGAAGTGTATGGATCATTAGGCGCGACCGACCCGGCCTTTAAAGAAACCAATGCTTATGAACCTAACAGCCCGTATTCAGCCTCCAAGGCGGCTTCTGACCATCTGGTGCGCGCCTATCATCATACTTATGGCATGCCGATGCTGACGACCAACTGCTCGAACAATTATGGCCCTTATCACTTTCCAGAAAAGCTCATCCCATTAGTGATTCATAATGCACTTAATGGCAAGCCACTGCCGATTTACGGTAACGGTAGTAATGTGCGCGATTGGCTGTATGTGGGAGACCACTGCAGTGCGATTCGGCGCGTTCTGGAAGCCGGGCGAGTGGGTGAAACTTACAATGTCGGCGGCTGGAACGAAAAAACCAATCTAGAGGTCGTGCACACTTTATGCGACATGCTGGATCTGCAAAAACCAAAAAAATCGGGCAGCTATCGCGATCAAATCACGTTTGTGCAGGATAGGCCAGGGCATGATCAACGCTACGCCATTGATGCTACCAAAATTGAGAGGGAACTTGGCTGGAAACCGGCAGAAACCTTCGATAGCGGTATACAAAAAACCGTTGGCTGGTATCTCGCACATCAGGATTGGGTAGATAATGTGACGAGTGGCGAATACAAGAACTGGGTAAATAAAAACTATCAAGAACGTGGCGAGGAGCTGGCATAATGGGCATGAAAGGCATTATATTGGCAGGCGGCTCCGGTACCCGGCTGTACCCGGCTACACAAGTGGTTTCTAAGCAACTGTTACCGGTGTACGATAAACCGATGATTTATTACCCGCTTTCTGCGTTGATGTTGGCGGGCATACGAGAAGTGCTGGTGATTTCTACACCGCAGGATACACCGCGTTTCAGCGAACTGCTGGGTGATGGCAGCCAATGGGGCATGCAAATCAGCTACGCTGTGCAGCCTTCGCCTGATGGTTTGGCACAGGCATTTATTATTGGCGAACAGTTTATTGGTGAAGATCCTTGCGCTTTGGTGTTGGGAGATAATATTTTTTATGGACATGAGCTTGCACAAATGGCACAAAATGCCGCACAACGCACTAACGGCGCCACCGTGTTTGCCTATCCCGTGACTGACCCTGAGCGTTATGGCGTTGTAGAATTTAATTCGCAGGGTCGGGCGGTGAGCTTAGAAGAAAAACCAAAATCGCCAAAATCACGTTATGCAGTCACAGGCTTATACTTTTATGATAATCGCGTGGTAGAAATTGCTAAAAACATGAAACCATCGGCACGCGGCGAGCTGGAAATTACCGATGTGAATCGTCAATATTTAGACTGGGGTGATTTGCAAGTAGAAGTGATGGGGCGCGGCATGGCATGGCTAGATACTGGCACCCATGAGTCATTATTAGAAGCAGGTACTTTCATACAAACCATCGAAAAACGTCAAGGTTTAAAAATCGCATGCCCAGAAGAAATTGCTTATCGCATGGGCTTTATTGGTGCTGCACAGCTTGAATCATTGGCTAATAAATATGCTAAAAATGGGTATGGGCAATATCTCAAGCAAGTGCTGACAGAGCAGGTGCTTGGATGAATGTCATTAAAACCAAAATTCCGGATATCATCATTTTTGAACCCAAAGTATTCGGTGATGAAAGAGGCTTCTTTTTCGAAAGTTTTAATCAAAAGGCTTTTTTTGAAGCGACGAACTTGGACATCAATTTTGTGCAGGACAATCACTCGAAATCTGCCAGGAATGTGCTGCGTGGCTTGCATTACCAAATAGAACAGGCACAAGGAAAACTGGTACGTGTAACTCAAGGCGAGGTTTTTGATGTGGCGGTGGATTTGCGCGCATCTTCGCCAACGCTCGGCCAATGGGTTGGTACGCATCTGTCTGCCGAAAACAAACGTCAAATGTGGCTGCCACCCGGCTTTGCGCATGGTTTTTTAGTGTTGTCGGAATCTGCCGAATTTTTGTATAAAACTACGGATTTTTATGCACCACAGCATGAATGCTGTCTTAAATGGGATGACCCTGAGGTTTGCATAGAATGGCCGCTTCAGGGCATGCCAATATTATCAGCAAAAGACAGTCAGGGCTTAAATCTGCAAGCCGCTAAGAAATTTCCTTAATTAATTTACTTAGTCAAGTTTTATAAATGCAAAAAAAAATTCTACTCACAGGTGTGAATGGGCAAGTCGGACATGCTTTGCGGTCTAAACTTATTCAGCATGAAGTTATCGCTTTGTCACGTGAGCAGCTTGATTTAACAAAGGTGCATGATATCCGCCGTGTAGTACGAGAAATAAAGCCCGACCTGATCATTAATCCAGCCGCTTATACGGCGGTTGACAAGGCAGAGTCGGAGCCGGAGTTGGCTTATGCAATCAATGCAATCGCCCCGCAGATATTAGCGGAAGAAGCGGCTAGGCTTAATGCTGCGTTGATTCATTTTTCTACTGATTATGTTTACGATGGTGCCAAAGCGACGCCATACGTCGAAGATGACGCCACCAATCCTGTGAACGTGTACGGTAAAAGCAAACTAGCAGGCGAAGAGGCGATTCGCAGCGTGGGGTTGCCGCACTTAATTTTGCGTACCAGCTGGGTGTATGGCACTTATGGGAAAAATTTTTTAAAAACGATACTGCGCTTGGCATCGGAGCAGGGAGATTTGCACATTGTGACTGATCAGTTTGGCGCGCCGACAAGTAGTGAGAGTATCGCAGAGGGCGTTGTTAAATTAGTGAATGTTTGGCAGACAGATATGGAGAATCAGACCGGTGTTTATCACTTTACCAATAGCGGAAGCACCTCATGGTATGGATTTTGTTGTGAAATTATAAATGAATACAATCGGTTAGCTGCAAGCCGCAATTGGCCTGCGCTTAAGGTAAGTGTTGATAATGTCATCGCAATTACAACGGCTGATTATCCTACACTTGCTGTGCGTCCTGCGAATTCCAGCTTAAGTAATGCCAAACTTAAGCATACGTTTAATATGGAGTTGCCGAGTTGGCAACAAGGTTTACAGCAGGTAATGCAAACGATCGTTTTGTAGTGTTAGCCTAGCGCATCTGCCCAGCTATTGGGCGTCTCGTATAGCCTGACGCGTTCTAATTTGAGGTGATTTCCATAAGTATCTTTATATTCACTGTTAAGGATTCTAAAAGCTTCAGCCGCCATGTTTTCAGCGGTGGGTACGCTAGAGAATATGACTGTTTTGTGATTGGGCAGAGAGTTTAAAAAATCCAGCACAGCTTTATCTTCTATGTATACCAAAAATGCATGATCCCAAACATCCACCACGCATTTTTTCGCAATATTTTTCACATCAGAAAAATCCATCACCATGCCATTTTCTGAGGCTTTTTCTTGGGTAATGATGTCGCCGGAAAGTGTGATTTCAAGCGCATAGCGATGGCCATGCAAGTTGCGGCATTGGCTTTTATGGTTAGGGATACGATGCCCGGCATCGAATTCTAGTCGTGTAGTAATTTGCATGGTGCCATTATACCAGCGTGCTGGTTAACGCTGTTTTGCCCATGTGATAAACTTGTCAAAAGGCATGGGTTTGGCGAAAAAATAGCCCTGGCATTTATGAATTTTCATTTTTTTGATCAGCGCCAGGCATTCTTTGTCTTCAACGCCTTCAGCCAGCACTTCTTTACCTATACTGTTTGCCAGCATGGCAATCGATTTTACGATTTCAAAATCATGTTGCGAATGGCTGATATCGCGCACAAAAGATTGATCAATTTTAATTAAATCAATCGGCATAGTGCGTAATCGAGAGAGCGATGAAAACCCAGTACCAAAGTCATCCAAGGCAAGCCTGAAGCCATTATCAGACAATTCTTTAATCACAGAGTTGGTGGTTTCGTTGTGTTCAAGTATGCCATTTTCCGTAACTTCGAGGACGATATCTTCAGGTTTGATTTTCCATAACGCCAGTGCCTGTAATAGCAGGTGCGGTAGCTCGATGTCGTATAAATCTTCTGCACGCAAGTTGATAGTGAGATAGACTTTTAAGTTGTGCACGTGCAATAGCTCGCTTGAATATCGGCAAGCAGAATTAATTAACCAGCGTGTAAATAGTTTTCCCTTGCCTACTTTATTCAAAGTTTCTATGGTTAAACTCGGGTAAACGCTATAGCCGGCTTTTTCTGACCAACGCAGCAGTAATTCTGCGCCAACGCATTTTGAATCTGCCAGATTGACAATGGGTTGAAAAAATAAAGTTAAATTATCACCGGCGAACGCTTCCAGCACTTTAACTTCCAAATCATTCTGTACAGATAATTGCTCTTCTAACTCCTGGGTATACATCACAAAATGTAGCTGTTTAGAAAACGCACTTTCCAAGGCCAGTTTAGAGCAGCTGTATAAATCATGTGCTTTTGGCGAGGATTTTTTAAAATAGGCGCAGCCAATGAATGGCGTTACCAAGATGGACTGATTAGCTATAAACACCATTTGCTCGAAGGCGCGTTGCAGCTTGGCAGCAAGTAAATTGAGCTGAATGTCGTTGCTCAGGTTGGGAATTAAAATATCAAACTGCAAATTACCACTATGGTAGAGTTGACTATCAGGCGAAATATTTTGTTTAAGTATTGCAGTGATTTTTTTACTTAAACTCAATGTGGTGAGCTGGGAGAAAATAGGGTTATTTTTTGCAACTTGAAAATGCATAGAAAATAAGCCAATTAGCTGGTTTTCATGACTATTGATTAAAGCTTTTTCTATACTGGCCAATACCTGGTTAGCATTAGGTAGCTGCGTATCGGCATCAAAATTGAGTGCATAACTTAGCTGCAATTGTTGGTGCTGATGGTTGGTTTCCGCCACTAAATCAAATAAAAAACAATGCAGTTTGGCTGAGTTGGAAATACCGATTTTTGACTTAAGCTCAAAACAACTTAGAAAATTGAGTATGGTTTGCGTGCTTGCACCATCTTGCATGGCGTTGAGCCACAAAAATATTAGCCGATTAATATCGGCGGTAAAGGTTTTTAAATCATGCCCAGATTGCCAATTTTTGAGCGTCGAGCTTAACTGAGATAAAAAAGGGTTTATTTGCGGGTTTTCAGCTATTTTAGCTTGTTCAAGTGCCTTGATATTGATTTTCAGGTTAGAAAACAGTGTTTTTGGTTTAAGTCCGTAGGCATGTAGTTTATCTAAAACAGCTTGTTCGGTATAAGCAATTTCAACTTCCTGTAATTTCTCTTCCGGAGGCTCTTCCTTGACTAACCCATGTTCTATCATCATCATCTTTTGAAGCTACTATTAACAGCCACTTATAGCC
>JBAVIP010000061.1:0-2938 GCA_049687015.1 Methylotenera sp.
TTAAATTAAATTTCAAATAATCATTAGTTTTGTATTCCTATTTCGGTTTAGCGCCGTTTAACGAAATATTGAGTTTATTTTCGTTAAAGCAGTTTTTTGTATTCATTTTTGTTGCATAATTAACAACAAGTTGGCGTTAAATTTACTTAAAGCACTTGAAGATGTTGTCAGCAATATTTCATGGGTTGACAAAATTGAACTAAAGTTTACCATGTTGACGAAGCAAAAAGTAAAGGTTTGACAATTTTGAATTTCAATAAAAGTAATACAAAAATAAAAATAATACTAGCATTGGCAGGATTAATGTTTGGCCAACTGGCAAGTGCAGAGCCATTAGCGACGCTCAAACAGATGGTTGAGAAGGTTATATCTTCCAATCCGGAAGTTCAGGCTAAATATCACGCATATCTGGGCGCCGGTTACGAACAGGATGCCGTATATGGCGGATTTTTGCCAAAAGCGGATATCGTATCAACCTACCGCAACCAAGAAAATATCAATGGGATAAGCAATAGTGGCGGCACTGGAATTCCGACATGGAATAACGAGCTGGTGCTACGGCAAATGATTTTTGATGGTCTTGCGACGCCAAATGAAGTCAAGCGTTTGGGGCATGCCAAGCGTGTGCGCTATTTTGAGCTACAAAGCGCTATGCAAACTACCACACTAGAGTTTATGCGTTCTTACATTGACACCTTACGCTATCGTCAGCTGTCAGAATACGCCAAAACCAATTATGTAGTGCATAAACAGTTGTTTGATCGTATTAAAGAACGTGTAGACGCGGGCGTTGCACGTAAGGTGGATTTGGAACAGGCATCAGGACGTCTGGCACTGGCGGAATCCAATTTATTGACAGAAGCGACGAATCTTCATGATGTAACAGCGCGTATGCAGCGCTTGCTGGGTGAGATACCGTCAGAAACCCTGGAACAGGCCGAGTTTTATAAGGAAGGTGTTGAGCCAAGTGCAACGGACGCGTTAAGGGCAGCCTATTTGCATAACCCGGATATTTTGTCCACGATTGAAGATATTCAGGCGACTAAGGATGAAGTTAAAACCAAAGAAGCCAAATATTTACCTCGCCTGGATTTGCAAGCACGTAAAAACCTGGGCACGAGTTCAGATGGCCGCAACAGTACCAGTGCTGCGGACGTGCTGGAACTCACCATGAATTTCAATTTATTTAATGGTTTTACAGATAAATCACTGGTCAGCCAAACCATCGAAAAACTGAATACCGCTAACGATCAGCGAGACAAAGCCTGCGTAGATACCCGCCAGCTGGTCACTATTGCTTATAACGATATTGTTCAACTCAAAGAACAATTGGATTATCGTGACAGACATCAAAAAGCGATAGAAAATGCGCGCGAGGCCTATCGTAAGCAATTTGATATCGGCCAACGTACCTTGTTGGATTTGCTGGATACGGAAAATGAATACTTTCAGGCTAAACGTGCCTATTCCAATACGAACTATGATATTCAAACCGCGTATGCGCGCTTGTATGCCAGCCAGGGTGCATTGCTGAATAAAATCGGCTCTGTACGTCAAGGCCTGCCAGAAGTGACTCGTGAAGCTTATATGGATGCCGCCAATGTTTGCGAGGCGGTCGCCCCGGTGCAAGTTACCATTGATAAAGCCGCGTTATTGGCGGATGCAAAACCGCTCTCGGTATCTAACCAACTCATGGCTGCGGCTGCGTCCAAACCTGCACAGCCAGCATCCGCTTGCAGCACAGAGGCCGTGACGGCGCGCGTAAATGACTGGGCTGATGCGTGGCACCATAAAGATTACGATACCTATAGCAAATTTTATGCGGATAAATTCACGCCAGAGCCGCCGCTTAACCGTGATGAATGGAACAAGCAACGCAAGCAACGTTTATCTGCCGCTGGTAAAATCAATCTTGAGTTAAGCAATTTGCAAGTGACTTGCGATGGCGATAAAGCTAGGGCAGTGTTTGGTCAGGACTACAGCGTGACTACCTATAAACTGCTTAAAAAAGCGAATGATGCTGCTGGTTGCGAGGTTTGCGCTGCCAAGCGAGTTGCAACCAAAGGCTTTACCGACAAGGTAAACAAGGAATTGCAGCTTGAGAAAATTGGCAGCCAATGGCAAATCGTGCGAGAGCTGGTCAATAAATAAGTTTTTAGTTTTGAAATTAAAAAATACATTATCTTAAAAGTAATGTGTTTTTTTTTGCCTGTTTTTTTGCAAAGAGCTAATCAAAATTAGCTTAAGAGTGATAGAATACGCACCGCACCAAGTTCTGCAATAATCTCCCGCCCGGGTGGTGAAATTGGTAGACACAAGAGACTTAAAATCTCTCGACTTTACGGTCGTGCCGGTTCGATTCCGGCCCCGGGCACCAAATAAATCAAGCACTTATCAATCAATCAGATTTTCTCGCCTTATTGGCTTGTACCATTTTTGTACCGCCCATCATTTTATCCACAGCAATTTTTAAATCATCAATAGCTAGATGGGAATATCTACCTGTCACGCCTAAATTGCTATGGCCGAGAATATCTCGCACAGCAACTAAGGACGCGCCGCCCTTCACCATGAACGATGCGGCGGTGTGTCTGAGGTCATGGAATCTAATATCTGCATCTCCTCTGGCTTTCTCGAATTCTTTTCTTAGCATAGGGTAGGTAACACTCCAGTCCAATCGATTAAGCGCACATTGTGCGGGTTTGTTTAGGGGTATCACGCGCGGTTTTCCATTTTTGGTTTCATTCAATATAATCAAGCCACGCACCATGCTTTCCTGTTTGAGATTAAGCAGCTCACTTTCGCGCAATCCAGTAAAGGCAGCCAGTATGATGTGCCATTTAGATTTTGGTGCCGCTTTGGCCAGCTTGATAACCTGTGGAATGCTTAAGTAAACGTGCCTAGCTTTTTCGCCTGACAGCAACTCTATTTTTATTTG
>JBAVIP010000062.1:0-14007 GCA_049687015.1 Methylotenera sp.
CCATGTTATTGGCTGGTCAAGCTAATGCATCACAAGCATTAGCACAAAAGAGTGGTTGTTTAGCTTGCCATAGCGTAGACAAAAAAGTATTAGGCCCATCTTTTAAAGATGTTGCTGCTAAATACAAAGGCGACAAAGGTGCCGAAGCTAAACTAATTGCTAAAGTTAAAGCAGGTGGTAGCGGTGTTTGGGGCCCTATGCCAATGCCAGCCAATAGCCCACAAGTAAAAGACGAAGATATTAAAACAATCGTTCAGTGGGTATTATCACTTTAATTAAGTGAGACGAAATTTAAAAAAGCCAGCGTTAAGCTGGCTTTTTTTATTGATTAACGGTTTATTTGATGACGCCAAACAGATATAAAAACACGGCCGTAATTGCAATCGGCGCAATAATGTTATTGGCAGTGCGCCATAACTTAAAGGCCGTGGTTTTCAAATCAAGCTCTTCCTGAACGTGGTCTTTTTTCATGTAATAACCTGCAAAAATCGCCATCAGCAAGCCGCCCAAGGGCAACAGTATGGTGGAGGTGAGTTTATCCAGCGTTTCAAAAATATTAAGTCCGAAAATGATTTTAATCTCTTTCCATTCGTTGAATGAAAGCACTACTGCAACGCCCAGCAACCAAACTGCCACTCCTAATCCCCATGCGGCAATGTGGCGTTTGATCGAAGTGTTTTCTGTTATCCAGGCAATTGCGGGCTCGACTAATGAAATGGCAGATGTCCAGGCTGCGAATGCCACAAGCATAAAAAACAGTGTGCCGATGAAGCTGCCCCATGGCATGTGGCCAAAGGCTATGGGGAGTGTTTGAAAAATCAGGCCAGGCCCAGCATTAGGAGCTAAATGGTTTGCAAAAACCAATGAGTAAATCGCCAAACCAACCAGCAACCCAAGCATGGTGTCTGCCAGTGCGATATAAATGGTCGTGCGTGCAATCGAGACATTGCGTTGCAGATATGAGCCATATACCATGACGGCGCCCATGCCCAGGCTGAGTGAGAAAAAGGCATGCCCAAGCGCGGATAAAACTGCGACAGGCGTGATTTTGGAGAAATCTAGCTTGAACATGAATTGATACGCAGCTTGCATGTCGCCAACCGACATGCTGTAGCCGAGCAGCACCAACAAGATCGCAAACAATGCAGGAATCAGAATATTGTTGGCTTTTTCCAGCCCGGAATTCACCCCACGCGCTACTACGCCCATGGTCATGCACATAAACACGGTATGCCAGAACAGCAATTTTATTGGTGTAGCCAGTAAGCCATCAAAGTTTGCGGTGGATTGTGCGGCGGTAATATTGCTGAAGCTGCTCATGGCGGCTTCTATGATGTAGCTTAATACCCAGCCGCCAATCACGCTGTAAAAACCCAGTATCAGCAAGCCTGTCAGCATGCCCATACCGCCCAGATATTTCCAGTAGTGTGATACTTGCGCCTCTTGGGCGAGTTTGAGCATGCCGTCATACGGATTCTTCTGTGCCCTGCGACCAAGCAGGATTTCAGTCATCATCAGCGGGATACCTACCAGAAAAATACAAGCAATAAATACCAGCACAAACGCGCTGCCGCCATTGACGCCAATCATGTAAGGCAGTTTCCAGATATTACCCAGACCAATCGCCGAGCCGGCGGTGGCCAGCATGAAGGTCCAGCGGTTTTTCCAGGTGCTGCGATGTTGGGTCATGTGGCGTTCCTTAGGTTATTTTTTAAGCGCTGAAAAATAACGCACAGTTTCTTGGCGAATGATTGGGGATAGCCATAAAAGCGCGATCAAATTAGGGATCGCCATCATGCCATTCATCAGGTCAGAGAAGTTCCATACAAACTCCAGGCTGACCATTGCGCCTACCATCACCGCGACAGTAAAGAACACGCGGTAGATACGGATAGCTTTCTCGCCAAACAGGTATTCAATGGCCTTTTCGCCGTAATAGTTCCAGCCAATCAGCGTAGAGTAGGCAAAAAGCGCGGTAGCAATTGCAACAATGAAACTGCCTGATTCGCCCAGTGTTTCCGCCATGCTTGCGCTGGTGAGGCTGGCAGCGCTTACGCCTTGCGTCCAGCTAGTGGCAGTTAAAATTACCATCGCTGTCATGGTGCACACCACCAGTGTATCGATAAACGTTTGTGTCATACTCACTAATGCTTGTTTGACAGGGTCGTTGGTGCGTGCCGCTGCTGCTGCAATTGGTGCAGAACCTAAACCGGATTCATTGGAAAATACACCGCGCGCAATACCAAAGCGCATGGCGGCGGCAATGGTTGCACCCACAAAGCCGCCAGAGGCTGCGGCTGGGTTAAACGCATGGTAAAAAATCAGCTGAAATGCATGCGGAATTTCGCTGGCGTTTAACGCCAATACCCAAAGGCTGGTACCTACATAAATCACAATCATAAATGGCACAAGAAATGAGGTGAATCTGCCAATGGTGCGGATGCCGCCCAGTATCACCAACCCGGTGAGCAATGTAAGCACAATCCCTGTGACTTCAGTCGGGATGTTAAATGTAGCCTCGAAAATCTTAGCGGTTGCATTGGCTTGTGTCATATTGCCGATGCCGAAAGTCGCGCAGGCGGTAAATATGGCAAATAAAGTGCCTAGCCACGGCAAGCCCACGCCTTTAGAAATATAGTACATGGGCCCGCCACGCATACCATGCGCGCCTTTTTCACGATACTTCACTGCGAGCACCGCTTCGCTATACTTGGTGGCCATGCCGACTAAACCTGTCACCCACATCCAGAATACGGCGCCTGGGCCGCCCATGGTAATGGCAGTGGCTACACCGACGATATTGCCGATACCCACTGTGGCAGCAAGTGCCGTCATCAGTGCCGCAAAGTGGCTGATATCGCCTTCATGGCCATGGTCTTTATGCAGAACGAGTCGAAACGCATGCGGCAGCGCGCGAAATTGCATGCCTTTTAGGATGATGGTAAGGTATAGGCCAGTGCCAACGAGTAGCGTCAGCATAATGGGTCCCCACACGATGCCTGATAGTGTGGCGATGATTTTTTCTATTGCCTGCATTTTATTCTCCCTTGACTAGGAGAATTATAGCCACAAAATGCATTGTTTTAATTAAAAGTTAAAACAACAAAAATAGTAACAGCTAGAAATTACAACCAGTCTTTATCAATTAAAAAGTCGGTGTAAAGTTTGGCTTCCGCGCTGCCGTTTTCCGGCTTCCAGTCATAACGCCATTTCACAATAGGCGGCATGGATAGCAAGATAGACTCTGTTCGGCCATTGGATTGCAGGCCAAACAAAGTGCCTCTGTCATAGACCAGGTTAAACTCTACATAGCGACCACGCCGATAAGCCTGAAAATCGCGTTCGCGCTCGCCGTAAGACGTGTCTTTACGGCGCTGCACGATAGGCAGATAAGCATTCAAGAAACTATCGCCAACCGCGCGTACCATCTCAAAGCTTCTTTCAAAGCCTAATTCGTTAAAGTCATCAAAAAATATACCGCCTATACCACGCGGTTCTTTGCGGTGTTTAAGGTAAAAATACTTGTCACATTCTTTTTTAAATTTCGGGTAAAAAGCAGGATTAAATGCATCTAACGCAGTTTTATTGGTGCGGTGAAAATGCACAGCATCCTCTTCAAAACCGTAGTAGGGCGTGAGATCCATGCCGCCGCCAAACCACCAAATATCCTCTTCAGCCTTTGCGTCTACAACAGCGTTGGCATCGTCTTCAAACGCTTGCCGCACTTGGTGTGCTGTCTGCACGTTTTCATCCTTACCGCCTTGTTTCGACTGCAAATGCTGTGCGGATATCACATTACTTTTATTAGGCGCCTTTGCCACAAAGAATCGCACATTCATATGAACGGTAGGAATATACGGATTACGAGGATGAAATACCAGTGAAACACCCATGGCTTCCCATGCCCGCCCGGCAGCTTCTGGATGTGCCGCACTGGCAGAAGGTGGAAGTTTGTTACCTAATACATGTGAAAAGCCCACGCCAGCGCGTTCAAACACATTGCCTTCTTCTAGCAAGCAGGACGTTCCACCGCCGCCTTCCGGGCGCTGCCAGCTATCCTGCAGAAAATTTTTGCCATCGACCAACTCTATGGCTTCAACAATTTTTGCCTGTAAGTTTTGCAGGTAATCTAAAACTGCTTGCGTGTTCAAAATCATTTATCCTTTAATCGCGCGATAGCCAATATCTGTGCGGTATTGTGCGCCATCGAAATTAATTTCATCAATAATACGGTATGCTTGCTGCTGGGCAAATTTCACCGTTTCGCCAAGCGAGGTTACGCACAGTACACGCCCGCCGCTGGTCACGACCTTGCCATCTTTAAGCTGAGTGCCTGCATGAAAAACCTGCGCTTCGGTTAACTCTTTTGGTAGTCCGGTAATTTCATCGCCCAGCCGCGGTGAATCGGGGTAGTTGGCTGAGGCCATCACCACACCAAGCGCGGTGCGTCTATCCCATTCCGCTTCAATTTTATCGAGCGTACCGTTAATCGCGTTCTCCGCGAGCGCTACAAAGTCGGATTTCAGCCGCAGCATAATCGGCTGTGTTTCCGGGTCGCCCATGCGACAATTAAACTCCAATGTTTTAATGCTGCCGTCAGGCGAAATCATTAAGCCAGCATATAGAAAACCCGTGTAAGGAATGCCATCTTTTGCCATGCCCTCGACAGTTGGACGGATGATTTCGCGCATGACTTTGCCATGAATCTCTGGCGTAACAACTGGCGCAGGCGAATATGCGCCCATGCCGCCAGTGTTTGGCCCTTGGTCGCCGTCCAATAAGCGTTTATGATCCTGACTGGTGGCGAGCGGCAAGATATTTTTGCCGTCTACCATCACAATAAAACTGGCTTCTTCACCTGTTAGGAATTCTTCAATCACTACACGGGCACCGGCACTGCCCAGCTTGTTATCCGACAGCATGGCGTCGATTGCAGCATGCGCCTCAGCTTCATTCATAGCAACCACGACACCTTTGCCGGCGGCCAGGCCATCGGCTTTAATCACGATGGGTGCGCCTTGCCGGTTCACATAGTCATGTGCGAGTTTTGCATCGGTAAACGTGGCATAAGCTGCCGTGGGGATGTGATGCCGCACCATAAAGGCTTTGGCGAAGTCTTTTGAGCTTTCTAATTGCGCAGCGGCCTTGGTTGGCCCGAAAATTTTCAAGCCAGCAGCACGGAACGCGTCGACAACGCCTTGGCTTAGCGGCGCTTCCGGCCCAACGATTGTGAGGTAAATCTGCTCATTTTGTGCAAACTCAAGTAAATCCTGGACGCCTGAAATAGGCACATTCATCATGTCAGGATTGAGTGCTGTGCCTGCGTTACCAGGCGCGACATAAACACGACTCACTTCTTTATTTTGTGCGATTTTCCAGGCAAGTGCGTGTTCGCGACCGCCGCTGCCGATAACTAATATTTTCATACTTTGCTAAAACCTTGAGTAATTGTAGCGAGCGCTTTTAGTGCCAAGGAGCCGCACAGCGAAAGACTAGGCATACCATTTGTGTAGGCGCGGATTGAGATAGCACGCGACGCAGGCAATGAAACGCGGAATAAATTTATCATGGTTTTAGTGCCTGAAGTGGCGAATGCCAGTCAACACCATTGCCAGGCCGAGTTCATCTGCCGCGGCAATGACTTCCTCATCACGCATACTACCGCCCGGTTGGATCACACAGCTTGCGCCTGCCTCTGCCAGCACGTCTATGCCATCACGGAACGGAAAAAATGCGTCGGATGCGACCACTGAATTTTTAAGTGACAAGCCTGCATTTTGCGCTTTAATTGCAGCAATTTTGGTGCTGTCCACGCGGCTCATTTGCCCTGCGCCCACACCCAGCGTCATGCCGTTGCCACAGAATACAATTGCATTGGATTTCACATATTTCGCAACATTCCATGCAAATAACAAATCGGCCATTTGCTGCGGCGTTGGCTGTTTTTTTGTGACGATTTTTAAATCAGATGCGCTAATTTCATGATTGTCAGCGGTTTGAATCAACAGGCCTGAACCAACGCGTTTGCTGTCATGCGAGTTGCGGCCTTGTTCCCATGGCGTATTGCCGCCTTTTGGCAGCGCGATTTTAAGCACGCGCACATTGGCTTTTGCTGCAAACACAGCTAAAGCATCTTTAGTGTAATCAGGCGCAATCAATACCTCTACAAACTGCTTGGAAACGGCTTCTGCTGCAGCTTTATCTAAGGTGGTGTTGAAGGCGATAATACCCCCAAAAGCAGACGTCGGGTCTGTTTGGAATGCCTTGCTATAAGCCTCAAGCGCATCCTTGCCCAAAGCCACACCGCACGGATTGGCGTGTTTCACAATCACACAAGCAGTCGTTTTGAAAGACTTTACAGTTTCCCAAGCCGCATCGGCATCGGCAATGTTGTTATAGCTGAGCTCTTTGCCCTGTAACTGCTGTGCCGTAACGAGTGAGCCTGGTGCAGGACATAAGTCACGGTAAAATGCTGCGGTTTGGTGCGGGTTTTCACCATATCGTAAATCCTGCAGCTTCACAAAGCGACTATTCATCTGTGCGGGGTAAGGATTGCGTGTGCCATCTTGGTTGAAACTGGAAAGGTAATCGCTAATCGCGCCGTCGTAATTACTGATACGGTTAAATGCGGCAACAGAAAGCGCAAACGTGGTTTTTTCCGATAGTGCGCCGGTGCTGTTAAGTTCGTCCACAACGGCTTGATACTGGCTGGCATCCGTTAGCACAGCAACATCTTTCCAGTTTTTAGCCGCAGAGCGCACCATGGCAGGGCCGCCAATGTCGATATTTTCAATCGCGTCTTCCAGCGTGCAGTTGGAGTTTGCTACAGTAGCTTCAAACGGATAAAGATTCACCACTACCATGTCGATATTGGGAATGCCTTGTGCCTGCATGGCACTCACATGTTCTGGAAAATCACGTCTGCCCAAGATGCCGCCATGTACTTTGGGATGCAGCGTTTTCACGCGGCCATCCAGCATCTCAGGAAAGCCGGTGTAGTCGCTGACTTCAGTTACTGCGATATTGTTATCGCGCAGTAGTTTAGCGGTGCCACCTGTGGATAGGATTTCTACTTTAAGTGAAATTAAGGCTTTTGCGAGTTCTAAAATACCTGATTTATCAGAAACACTGATTAAAGCTCTTTTGATTGTTGCCATGCAAATGATTCCGAAAGTTTTAGTTTAAGTAACAAATGAAACTATGCCATTCTGAGTGCAGCGAAGAATGACAAACTAGAAAGTATTATCTTATTATTTATAAATCTAGTCTCAATTTAAGCCGTGCTGAGCCATTTTTTTGCGCAAGGTATTTCGATTTAAGCCTAACATTTCTGCAGCTTTGCTTTGATTGCCGCCTACTTTGTTTAATATGTATTCCAGCATCGGCTTTTCTACACAGCATAGCACCATGTCATAAATGGCGTGTGGTGGCTCTCCATCAAGATGCGTAAAGTACTCATCAAGAGATTCTTTAACGCGCTCTGCTAATTCATTCGCCATTATGCCACTTACCTATTCGCCGCTGCTAAGCGGCAAGCGCCTCAGGTTCATTATCGGTCGATTCTTCAACATACACCAAGCGCTCATTTTTGGTTTTGAGTTCAGCAAAAAAGTCGTTAATCGCACCCAATTGCAATTCAATCGTTTGCAAAGTGTTCATGTTATGGCGGAAATGTGCTGAGCCAGCCAAGCCCTTGGTGTACCAGGAGATATGTTTGCGCGCAACACGCATGCCAGCTAAATCGCCATAAAATCCATATAAATCATGCAGATGCTCCAACATCACGGTATGAATTTCTTCTACTGTAGGTGGCAATAAATGCACGCCTGTTTTTAGATAATGCTCAATTTCACGGAATATCCAGGGGCGGCCTTGTGCAGCACGGCCTATCATCACCGCGTCTGCGCCGGTGTAATCCAGTACGTATTTGGCTTTTTCAGGTGTGGTGATGTCACCATTCGCTATTAAAGGAATTCGAATGGCTTGTTTAACCATTCTAATGGTGTCGTATTCGGCCTCGCCCAGGTAAGCGCAAGCTCGGGTGCGGCCGTGCATGGCAAGCGCCTGCACGCCGATATCTTCCGCCATTTTTGCAATTTGTACGGCATTGCGGTTTTGCTTATCCCAACCGGTGCGGATTTTCAATGTTACGGGCACATCTACTGCACCCACGACGGCTTTAAGAATCTGCGCAACCAGCGGCTCATCTTTTAGTAGCGCCGAACCTGCCATCACATTACAGATTTTTTTGGCAGGGCAGCCCATGTTGATGTCGATAATCTGTGCGCCATTGTCTACGTTGTATTTGGCGGCTTCCGCCATCATTTTCGGGTCGGCACCCGCGATTTGCACCGAGATTGGGTTCACTTCGCCTTCGTGGTTGGCGCGGCGGCGTGTTTTTTCGCTGCCATAAAGTAGCGAATTTGAAGTCACCATTTCAGAAACTGCCAAACCTGCGCCCATCTTTTTGCAAAGCTGGCGGAAAGGCCTGTCTGTTACGCCGGCCATAGGCGCGACAATCAGGTTGTTTTTTAAAATGTGATGGCCGATTTGCATATTTGTTGTGATTTTTTAGAGTTGCCTATTTTATATGCAAAAAGGGGGATAGAAAACTTAAAATTTGTAAATTTTCATAGTTTCTAAGCGAAACTAAAATAAAGCAATCGCGCAATAAATTGCGCTCCTACAAGGGGCGTGTCAGTTCTTCCAGCTTGTTTAACCATGCAATCGCATAAGTACGCGACTGTCCAATTGTTTCGTTGCCGCACATTTCCTCGCTTGGTAGCAGGCTCACACAAAAGGTGGGGCGTTCCGGTTGGTCGAAAATCGCACAACGGAAGTCATCCAACAACTGTATACAACGCACCCCCGCAGGCTTGCCATCGGGCATGCCGGGAATAGGGCTGTTGATGGAAGGCGCGATGCAGCACGCGCC
Organism: Methylotenera sp.; assembly: GCA_049687015.1. Taxonomy (GTDB): domain Bacteria; phylum Pseudomonadota; class Gammaproteobacteria; order Burkholderiales; family Methylophilaceae; genus Methylotenera_A. The sequence continues at coordinate 8,936 of JBAVIP010000062.1, forward strand.
GCAGCTTGGTCTACATTTCATAAAGACGGCTCATTTTAATGCGCATTTTCCCAATTGCTGCCAACGCCAACTTCCGCTAACAGTGGCACATCAAGTTTGGCGACGTTTTGCATGAGTTCTGGCAAGGTTTTTTTCACTAACTCTAATTCGCTATCAGGCACTTCCAGCACCAGTTCATCGTGTACCTGCATGATGAGTTTGCTTTGCAGTTTCTCGTCTTTTAACCATTTATCTACGGCTATCATGGCGAGTTTAATCAGGTCGGCCGCAGTGCCCTGCATCGGGGCGTTGATGGCGGCGCGTTCCGCACCAGCGCGGCGCATGCCATTGGCGCTATTGATTTCCGGCACCCATAATCTGCGGCCAAAGTAGGTTTCCACATAGCCTTTTTGTTTGGCAAGTGCACGCGTGTCGTTCATGTATTGCCGTACGCCGGGGTAGCGCGTGAAGTAGCGCTCGATATAACTGGCGGCGGCGCTGCGCTCGATATTTAGGTTTTGCGCCAAGCCGAATGCGCTCATGCCGTAAATCAAGCCAAAATTAATCACTTTGGCGTAGCGGCGTTGTTCGTTATCTACCGCATCTCGTTCCACGCCAAACACCTCGGCGGCAGTATGGCGGTGAATGTCTTCATTGTTGGCAAAGGCTTGCAGCATGCCTGCGTCTTGGGAGAGATGCGCCATGATGCGCAGTTCGATTTGCGAATAGTCGGCTGAGACAATATGCGCGTCTTTCGGGGCGATGAAGGCTTCACGGATGCGGCGTCCTTCTTGGGTTCTGACGGGGATATTCTGCAGATTCGGGTCAGAGCTGGCCAGCCGTCCGGTAATCGCAACGGCCTGGTTGTAGCTGGTATGCACGCGACCTGTGTGCGGGTTAATCATCTTGGGCAGTTTGTCGGTGTAGGTGGATTTGAGTTTGGCCAGACCGCGATACTCTAACAAAACTTTAGGCAAAGGGTGATCCAGCGCAAGCTCCAGCAGCACGTCCTCGTCTGTTGAAGGTGCTCCGCTTGGAGTTTTTTTAGTGGGTTTAATGCCCAGTTTATCAAACAGGATTTCTTGCAACTGCTTGGGTGAAGCCAGGTTAAATGGCTGGCCAGCCAATGCGTAGGCCTGATTTTCCAGGTTGACCAGTTTCATGCCGATTTCGTTGCTTTGCGCATTGAGCATATTGGCGTCAATCAATACGCCGTTGCGCTCGATGGTAAATAAAATGTTGGAAACAGGCATCTCAATCTGGCGGTAAATAAAATCCAGCTTGGCATCCGCGGCGATTTGCGGATATATGGCTTCATGCAGCTGCAAAGTAATGTCGGCGTCCTCTGCAGCATACTCAGCGGCCACTTCTACTGTCACCTGATTAAAGCCGACCTGTTTCGCACCTTTGCCCGCCACTTCTTCAAACTTGATTGTCTTTAAGCCCAAATGCCGCTCGCTCAAGTCATCCATGCCGTGCGTTTTGTGTGATTCGAACACGTAAGATTGCAACATGGTATCGTGTGCAATGCCATTGAGTGCAATGCCGTGATTGGCTAAAACGTGTTGGTCGTACTTGAGATTCTGGCCGACTTTTTTGACATCTTGGTTTTCTAAAATCGGCTTCATTTTGGCTAAAGTTTCAGCAAAATTAAGCTGGTCAGGTGCATCAAAATAATCGTGCTTAAGCGGCAAATAGGCCGCAGTTCCAGCTTCTACGCTGAACGACATGCCGACTATTTTTGCGGTCATCGGGTCGAGTGATGTGGTTTCGGTGTCGAAGCAAACCAGTGGTGCAGATTGCAGTTTTTCCAGCCAATGGTCTAATTGTTCATTCGTCAGAATGGTTTCGTAGCTGCGTGAGTTGTTGGCAATATATTGTTTTGCTGCAAACATATCTTTAGAAACAGATGCTCCGGAAGGCGCATGGATACTGAATGGTAGGGCAGGCAATTTTGTGTCATTATTCGTTTGATTGTTGTCTAATTCACGTCGCCAGGTTTTAAAATCCAGACGTTCGTAGATTTCGGCCAGCTTGGCTTTGTCTTGCGGCTGCGGGGCAAGGTCGCTGAGTTTTTCCTGAATGCCGACATCACAACGAATGGTAATGAGTTCGCGCGAGACTTCCAGCCAAGGCAGCGCTTTGCGCAGATTTTCGCCTACGACCCCGCTGATTTCATCAGCATGCGCGATGATGTTTTCGAGCGAGCCGTACTGTTTTAGCCATTTCACAGCAGTTTTCGGGCCGACCTTTTCCACCCCCGGCACATTGTCAGAGGTGTCGCCAATCAGCATTAAATAATCAATCATCAGGCTAGGAGGGATGCCAAACTTGTTCTCCACGCCAGTAATATCAAGAACTTCGTCGGTTTTGCGGAATGCATCACGCATTGTATTGACGACGGTAATGTGTGCGTTGACCAATTGCGATATATCTTTATCGCCGGTAGAAATAATCGCGCGCAATCCATCTCGTTCTGCCTGCTTGGCAAGTGCGCCAATCACGTCGTCCGCCTCCACGCCATTTTCAACAATCAGCGGCCAACCCATGGCTTTTATCGCTTCGAATAGCGGTTCTATCTGAACACGCAAATCATCGGGCATGCTGGCGCGGTTGGCTTTATATTCAGGATAAATGTCATCGCGAAAGGTTTTGCCTTTGGCATCGAACACACACGCGCTATAATCGCTGGGGTAATCTTTGTGCAAGCGGCGTAGCATATTGAGTACGCCGTAAATCGCGCCGGTAGGTTCGTTCTGGTGGTTTCTCAAGTCAGGCATGGCGTGAAAGGCGCGATACAGGTAGGATGAGCCATCCACTAACAACAATGTTTTCATATATTTTGAGTACCTAAATTAATTATGTCTAACGCAAAAAAAACACCAACAATTACTGATCCCGATCTGCAAGGTAACCGCTTAACTGGACATGAGTCGTGGCATGCATTTGAGATTATGGCAGAATTTGTGGATGCTACGGAACGACTTAAGGAAATCACACCGGCCGTTTCTATATTTGGCAGCGCACGCACCCAGCCCGATAGCCCTTATTACCAATTGGCCGAGCAAATAGCCAGGCGGTTGTCCGATGCCGGCTTTAATGTGATTTCAGGCGGCGGCCCCGGCATTATGGAGGCTGCCAATAAAGGTGCTTACGGTGGAAAATCGGCCAGTATTGGCCTGAATATCGAGCTGCCGCATGAGCAAACAGAAAATGCTTATCAGGATATCAGCCAGAATTTTAAGCATTTTTTCATGCGTAAAGTGATGTTTGTAAAATATGCCAGTGCCTATGTGGTGCTACCTGGCGGCTTTGGTACACTGGATGAGTTGATGGAAGTGATTACCTTAGTGCAAACGGGTAAAACATTAAAGATACCGATTATTCTGGTGTGTGAGCCATTCTGGCGCGGCCTGGTCGATTGGATTAAAACCACTTTAGTAAATGAAGGCATGATTATTACCGATGATCTTGATTTGATCCAAGTCATTGATGACCCGGCTGCGATTGTGGAAGCAATATTCAAGCATTATGAAACGCGCGGTTTCAAATTATCTGCAGCAGAAGAGCAGGTTCAACTTTATTTGTAGTACTTATTATGTTTATAAACGTTTATTTGCAGACAAGCCGCGCGTTTTAATGCGCTTTTTGTTAAAATGATCTAATTACTTCAACTATTTTTTGTGAGAGCAAGATGCAAAAACTGAAATTAACCGTTGTGCTGTTATGTATGTTGCCCGCATTGCTGTTGCCGCAAGTTGTATTGGCTGCCAAGCAGCCTGCAAATTTAGAACCGCTTGAAGAAGTGCCGCCACCGCCAAAAATTACGGATGGTGAGGCGCTGGAAGATGGAACGGCAGAGCCGCAAGTAACTATTCGCAAAAAAGGTGCGGAAACCATTGAGGAATACCGCGTCAATGGCGAACTGTATATGATGAAAGTGACGCCAGAACATGGTGTTCCTTACTACTTACACAAAGAGGACCAAGAGGGCGGCTGGGTGAATACGGGGCCAAATCCGCCATTAAGCATCCCGAAATGGGTTATTTTTAGATTTTAACAATTAAGAGGGCCATGCCCTCTTAATTATTTCTTGTAGAGTAATATGTCTGTTTTTACCACCCTGACCTTAGATGAGGTGCGCGATTGGCTGCGCGATTTTGCTATTGGCGAAATACGCGGGCTGCGGGGCATAGCTGCGGGCATTACCAATACCAATTACTTCGTCATTACAGATCATAGTCGCTATGTGCTTACTGTTTTTGAGAGAAGTAATTTAGAAGAATTGCGATACTTCGTTGATTTGATGACATTTCTGGCACAGCATGGCGTACCTTGCCCTACGCCGATAACAGACAAAAACGGTGTGAGTTTGCATCTGCTGAAAGCCAAGCCGGCGCTGATGGTGACTTGTTTGCAAGGTGAAGACATCGCAACACCCAACTTGGAGCAGGTAAAACAAGTGGCGGTCACTTTAGCAAAAATGCATGTGGTCGGTGCGGGTTTTACCCATACTGGCGTGAACCATCGCGGGCATGACTGGCGCGAGGATACCGCAAAGAAAGTGATGCCAAAACTATCTAAGGTAGACCAGAAATTACTGCAAAATGAATTGAATTATCAGCATGGCTTGGATTTAAGTCAGTTGCCACACGGTGTGGTGCACGGAGATTTGTTCCGTGACAACGTGCTGTTTGATGGTGACACCATCGGCGGTTTTATTGATTTTTACTACGCTTGCGATGACATTTTGCTGTATGACGTGGCTATTGCGGTGAACGAGTGGTGTTTGCATCATACCGGTAGCGATATTGGCAGCATCGATGAAGAAAAAATGGAAACATTTTTGTCGGCTTATCAGGCATTAAGGCCATTTTCACAGCAAGAATGGAAGTGTTGGCTTGCCATGCTACGTCGTGCCGCACTGAGATTCTGGCTGTCACGGCTGGATGATTTTTATTTTCCGCAGGACGGTGAGTTGACACATACAAAAGACCCGAATCATTTCAAAAAAATATTGCAGCAATATATTGATTTTGCAGATGATTTGGGTGATTAAAATTAAGGAGTAGTTAATGGCCATACACGAATCA
>JBAVIP010000063.1:0-74894 GCA_049687015.1 Methylotenera sp.
GATTTTAAAGTGTTTGGTCAAATATCAATGTATATTGGACTTCTTAAACGACAATTCCCTGAGCGCAATATTAGTGGTGTAATTATCGCTGGTAGCATTGATGATAGTCTTGTTCAAGCATCTGAAATCACTGATAAGATCTCGCTTAAAACTTATCGTATGAGTATTGAGCTTGAAGACGCATAACAAGGCGCTCAACCGGAGCGCGGTTATATTGCGGCTTTGTTTTTCACCTTTCCGGCCCGCGCCCGGTTAGCTTTACGTTGGGCAACTTAGATATGAGAAGTTATCTTCTATTCCTACTGGCTTTAATAGCAATTCCACTTGGCGCCTTTGCTGAAGTCGAGTGTTCAGATGGTCCCGAATGTTGGCCAGAGGGAAGTGCTATGCACAGTGGGTTATTGCTTGTTGAAAAGCAGAAAACCCTTGCGGCGAAATTAGTTAACACACATGAAGAATTAGTAAATCTTGTCTCTTCTGCGGCTACGCCTGAAAAAGTCTGGATCGATGAGCGATTGTTAAAAGCACTCAAAACTCAACAAGCCGCTTGGGTAAAATATCGATCTGAAGAGTGCGAATTAATTGGATCTCTAACAGGTGCTGGCGGCACTTGGCCATCCACATATGCGAATCGATGTGAGGTAAACCATACCGAACTCAGACTTCGTCGAGTTCGGTCAGCCATCAAATGTATCGAAAAAATCCCCGAGGAAAAGCGTTGGTATGAGCAAAATAACTGCCTGCAACAACTTGCACCACTTACTAACAAGTAAGCCCAACCCATCCATCAAGCGGGACGCGCTAAAGCGCGCCCCTTATGTCAAACGTTGGGCAATAAAAGGTAAAAGCCCATGAGTGCCGCCTTCGAAATTGCAACAGCAGTATTATTTTCAATCGGTACTGGTGGAGCGTTAGTACTTGCACTTTCATCTTGGCTAGGTAAAGTTTGGGCAAATCGAATTCTCGAAAAAGAAAAGTTAAAGTACTCAGAGATGCTGGCAAACTTTGCTCAACGTCTTGATTTTCAGCTTCACTCGTCGAAGGCAGTATTTGACGCTGAGTTTCAAGTTTATCGTGAACTTTGGGATGCCGCCAATAAACTTAAACATACAGCCCTCAACATTCGCCCTTGGCATGGTCAAAGCGAAATGACCGCAGAGCAAATAGCTACAAACTATAAATACCTCCAACAAGAGCTAATAGCATTTGATTTGTTCGTAAATAATCACAAACCGTTTTTTGCGCCGGCTATTTTCGATGCACTCTCACATCTTCAAAATATGGCATCTATAGAGAACAAAAAAGCTGCTGCCAGTTCTTCTCTTGAAGGAATCGAATATGCCAGAAGTCGCGTGGACAGTATCATTCCGATTATTGAAGCTAGCGAAGAAGTATGCAAATTGATACGTGAGCGGCTTTTTTCTAATATCGTGCCCAACCAATTAAAGGGGTCAGCATCGGAATAACTTTCTTGATTAGCGCATCTGATTAACCAAACCTGATATCCAGGCTTTCATCCACTAGCCTGGAAAGCTGAGTTTTTTTGCGCATGCTTTGCCTGTCGTTAAGGCGTTTTTGAGCAGCTTGAGGGAAATCGGTAAACCGAATGACATTACGCTCGATTAGCATGGAGATCAGGTCTTCTAATACACGTGCCAGTTGAATATCACTTTCACGGAATGGTGCATTTTCAGCCAATGAGTTTTCTAAAAACTCAAGATACTCTTTGGCATTATCTTCAACATACTCCCACCCTTCGCCGAGGTTTTCTGTCGCGCTTGCAGCAACAACACTGCTTTGCGCATTTTTAAAAACGTAAGCCATATCCACCTCACCGACCTGATAATTTTGCAATGAGATGATTTTAGGACTAGTTGTCTGATTTATATCTTTAAAACAGAGGGTTAATTACTGTTTAGACTATGGTTTTATTGCAGGTTAAATGAGTATCAAATTGCCGAGGTAATAATGCCACTGAATTTTTGATTAGATTGCGGCGGTGATAATTCCACCGCCTAAGCACACATTGCTTTCGTACACAACGGCGGATTGGCCGGGTGTTATCGCCCATTGTTTTTGCCCGAATTTTATTTCCACCTCTTTTTTATCAAGTCTATCAATTTCACACGGCGCATCGGGCTGGCGGTAGCGGGTTTTGGCAGCGTATACCCAGTTGGTAATGGGTTCTTCCTCACTTATCCAATGCAGTTGACTGGCTTTCAGGCCGTCGCTGAGTAACAGCGGATGTTCGTGGCCTTGTACAACAATGAGCTCATTGTTGGCCATATCTTTTGCGGCTACAAACCACGGCTCACCATTGCTTTCGCGGCTGCCGCCGATTTTTAAGCCTTGGCGTTGCCCGAGCGTGTAATACATCAAACCGTCGTGATGGCCGACCAGCTTGCCTTCCGGCGTTTTAATGTCTCCGGGTTTTCGTGGCAAATAGCGTTGCAAAAACTCCTGAAAAGGCCGCTCGCCAATAAAGCAGATGCCAGTGGAATCTTTTTTCTCGGCATTGATTAACCCCGCCTTGCGCGCCATTTCGCGTACTTCGCGTTTTAAATAGGTACCAAGCGGGAACAGTGTTTTGCTAAGCTGCGCTTGGTTTAAACGATACAGAAAATAGCTTTGGTCTTTGCTGCCGTCATCGGCTTTGAGCAGTTGATAACTACCGAGTTTAAGCGGGTTTTCACGCACCTGCGCGTAGTGGCCGGTGGCGATTAAATCTGCACCCAGACCCATGGCATGGTCAAGAAAAGCTTTGAATTTGATTTCTGCATTGCATAAAATGTCCGGGTTGGGTGTGCGGCCCGCCTGGTATTCCTCTAAAAAATTGGCAAATACGCGGTCTTTGTACTCTTTGCTGAAATTCACCGCTTCGATTTCAATGCCGAGTTTATCGGCCACCGAAACCGCATCAATTAAATCTTGTTTAGATGAACAGTATTCATCGTCATCGTCGTCTTCCCAATTTTTCATGAAAAGGCCGATGACCTCATAACCTTGCTGCTTTAACAGCATGGCGGTAACGGATGAATCTACGCCGCCAGACAAACCAACCACCACGCGCTGTTTTTTCATAGGTGAGTAACTGCTTCTAGTGGATAACGCTTGCCTGCTAAATAGTCTTCAATGCAAGTTAATACTTGCGGGCTGCGCATCAGGCCCGCCTTATCGCGAATTTCGTCTATGTCCATCCACACCGCTTGCACAATGCCGTCGTCCAGTTCTTGCATGGGGTAATTCACCCCCACTTTGCCGATAAAAGCAAAACGCAAATAGGTAGTGTCATTATGCGGGTGCTTCCAATGGTAAACGCCTAGCAATGCTTCAGGCGTGAATTCGTAAGCCGATTCTTCCATAGTTTCACGAATGACGGCCTGCAGCAATGTTTCGCCGTCTTCCAGATGCCCGGCAGGCTGATTAAAGCGGTTGCCGCGATCGGTATTTTCTTCTACCAATAAAAACTTGCCGTTTTGCTCGATAATCGCCGCGACGGTGGTATTGGGTTTCCAGGGTTGTTTTTTCACAAAAGTTATCTTTTAATTTAATGCTGTTATTTTACTGCTAACTGGCTAATTGCGGAAACAGTCCGGTTAAGCCGTGCGCGATAAATTCCACTGCCATTGCGGCTAAAATCAGCCCCATCAAACGCGTGACAATGTTGATGCCTATGGTGCCAAGCTGTCGTGAAATGGCGTCAGAAAGTTTTAGCACCAGCCAAATAATCACTGCAATAATTAATACGGGGATTACTAATGACACGTGTCCCAAAAAAGTAGGTTGCTGCTGTGCGCTTAAAATCATGCTGGAAATTGCACCAGGCCCAGCTAACAACGGGATGCTAAGTGGCACAATTGCAATCACTTCACGCTCGGTAAGGTTTTGCGCTTCTTCGGCCGTTTGCCGCGTCCCGCCTTGTTTACCGTGCATCATGGAAATAGAAATAAGCATCAGTAAAATTCCGCCACCCACCTGAAACGATGGAATGCTAATGCCAAAAAAATTCAAAATACCATCGCCAATAAAAGCTGATAAAGTGAGCACAATAAACACACTTAAGGCCACTGTTCTGGCGGTTTTAGCGCGATCTTGTTTGCGCCAGCCAGCGGTAGCGCTAATAAAAATAGGAACACTGCCAATCGGGTTGACGATAGCGAGCAGGGCAATGGTGGTTTTTATTAAATAAGCCCAATCGGTCATGTGTGTGTTTTAAACCGTTTTATCATTTTGACAATTTCATATAGTAAATTAAAGTAATCACATGTTGAGAAAAATTATACTGGCCTCACAAAGCCCACGACGCGTGGCGCTGCTAAAGCAAATGGGTATCGATTGCCTTGTGATGCCCGCCGATATTAACGAGGCGGCACTTGTCAACGAATCGCCAGCCGACTATGTGTTGCGGTTGGCCGAACAAAAAGCGTTTGTAACGCTTAAACAACTGGATGGACAGCATGCGGATCTGCCTGTTCTGGCGGCAGATACAACGGTTGCTTTGGGAAAGGAAATATTGGGCAAGCCCGAAAATGACGCGGATGCATTTAATATGCTTAAAAAATTATCGGGCAGCACCCATCAAGTGCACACGGCGGTAGCCGTTGCGTTTAATGGCCGGCTTGAGAACGCGTTAAATACCACTTTGGTACAGATGATGCCGCTCACCGATGCTATGATAGCGGCTTATATCGCCACAGGCGAGCATCGAGATAAAGCGGGTAGCTACGCCATACAAGGTTTGGCTGGCAACTGGATCAAAAGAATCGAGGGTAGTTATACCGGCGTGATGGGTTTGCCGGTGCATGAAACCACCATGCTTTTAGATAAAATAGGCATAATTAAAAAAGATTAAAGTTAGGGTCAAGTTTGGGACAAGAGATACTCATTAATGTAACTCCGCAAGAAACGCGGGTAGCGGTGATGGAGCATGGCGTTGCGCAAGAGTTGCATATCGAACGCAGTTCATCGCTTGGCATTGTAGGCAACATATATCGCGGCAAGGTTTGTCGTGTATTGCCAGGCATGCAATCGGCTTTTGTGGAAATCGGCCTACAGCGTGCGGCTTTTCTGCATGCGGCCGACATTATGGAATGCCATGTTGATGGCGAGCCACAAACTGAGCGGCCGATTCAGGAAGTATTGCACGAAGGTCAATCGATTATCGTGCAAGTGATTAAAGAACCCATCGGTACAAAAGGCGCGCGCTTAACGACTGAAATCAGCATCGCCGGGCGATTTTTAGTATTTTTGCCGCATCAGGATCATATTGGCGTATCGCAACGCATTGAAGATGAAGACGAGCGCGAACATTTGCGTAATCGTTTGCTGGGCTTGCTGCCAGAAAAAAGAAGCGGTGGATATATCATTCGCACTATGTCTGAAACGGCCAGCGATACCGAGCTTTTGGCTGATATCGAATACTTGCAAAAGGTTTGGGCAAAAATCCAGCAGGATAGCCAGCACGCAGGTGAGCGTTCACTGGTGTTTTACGATTTAAGTTTACCCAGACGCATGTTGCGCGATGTGGTCAATGATCAAACCGTGAGCATTCGAGTGGATTCTAAGGCGACTTACGAGCAGCTAAAAGAGTTTGCCGAGTTGTACGTAGCAAAGGCGGTCAAGCCTTTGTATCACTACCAAGGCGAGCGGCCCATTTTCGATTTTTATAATATCGAAAAAGAAATCGAAAATGCGCTTTCACGTAAGGTGGAACTTACCTCTGGCGGTTATTTGATTTTTGATCAAACCGAAGCGCTGACGACGGTGGATGTCAACACGGGCAGTTTTGTCAGTGGTAAAAATTTATCGGATACGATTTTTAAAACCAATTTAGAGGCTGCGCAGTGCATTGCACGCCAGCTCAGGTTGCGCAATTTGGGTGGCATTATCATCATCGATTTTATTGATATGGATGAAGAAGCGCAGCGCGAAACGGTGCTGGCAGAGCTTAAAAAAGCGGTGGAATTAGATCGTGCCCGCACTGGCATTAACGGCTTTTCATCTTTAGGCTTAGTGGAAATGACACGTAAGCGAACCCGCGAAAGCTTGGCGCATTTGCTGTGTGAAACGTGCGGGGTATGTGATGGACGCGGTGAATATAAAACCGCGCAGACCATTTGTTATGAAATTATGCGCGAGCTTTTACGCGAATCCAAACAGTTTAATGCCAAAGAGTTTAAAGTGATTGCATCGACTAGCGTGATTGACTTACTGCTGGATGAAGAATCGCAAAGTCTGGCCAATTTGTCAGATTTTATAAATAAACGCGTAACGCTGCAGGCCGATAGCCAATATGCACGCGAAGCGTTCGATATAGTATGGATATAGTTTGTGCGGATTTAAGCGCTATTTAGGTTCCTGGCGCAGTTGTTACCACATTTAAAAACGGCATTTCAGGTAATTTGAGGGTTTTATCCAGATACACGTCAATTTTCTCTGCCGCTACCTTGGCTCTCATTGCTGGCAGCACAGCCTTCATCAATTGCAGCAACATGGTGTCTAGTGCCTGGCTCTCTTTGGCAATCAAGGCATATTCATGTTCCACAATAGCCAATTGATTATCTAGCGCTTCAGCACTCGCTTTAGCTTCCATCAGGTTTTTGGTGCGTTCATCCAAGCTGATTTTGTGTTCTGCTATTTGTATTTTAAGAGTGCTTAATATGTCTTGAAGCCAGCGCTCACAGTCTTTTTCGGCATGTTCAAATATTTTTTGTGTTTGCGATCCTAAGCTTAAGAAAAATTTGCGGATTAAAAAATGTTTTTCGGTGAGCACATTCACAGGGTCGGTGCAAAAATCATCAGTGATTTTTTCCAACGCTTTCATATTGTTAACAAAGTTTGACATATCCAGTTCGGGCGGGTCGAATAAATCAAAGCCATGTTTTGATTGAAAAACTTCATAGATACTATCTGCTAATTTTTTGATGTCATTGCTTTCCTTAGTTACAAACTCCGCTAATTCGTTTGCCTGTTTCATTAAGTTGCGCATGCCTAGATTAAGGCCAATAGTCGTCCAGCTATCGCCTATTTCCTGGCGACTTTTGGCAAGCGAGGTATCTAAGTAAGTAAGGCTTAAGTGTCGTAACAACTTTTTACCAGTATGGGAAATTTTCTCATTTGCCTGGTTAAAAGTGGGAATCGATGCTTCGTAGCGTATTCTATCGGCTACCACCCTGGCAAGAATGTGTTTTGAAGCATCTGCGTTTTGGTTTCTAATATCTTTTAATTCAAGTACTTGCTCACGTAAGCTAGCTAGGCGTTTCTGTACAATTTTACGCGAGCTTTTAATCATTTCACTGCATTCGCTGGCAACTGTTCTGCCTAAAATTTCTTGCTTGGCTTGTATGATTTGATTGCCCAATGTAGTTTCTAATTCAACAATTCCACTTTTTTGTAGGAGCTCAGCGTTCCTCTTGATTTTGGCTACCAGCGCCTTTTGTGCAGAAATAGCGAATACGCTTTCGGGCGCAATGCCTAGTTGATGTGCGGTGATATTAATTTGCCTCTCGATTTCATTCGCCACATCTTGCTTGGATTTTAGGTCATCCCACAACATATCCACTTTATTGAGTAAAACCAATTTGTATTTGGCACGCCCTTTAATATGCTCATTCCAGATTCGCATGTCCGATTGCGTGATGCCCGTATCGGTAGAGGTTAGAAACAATATGGCGTGTGCACCGGAAATAATGCTGAGCGTGAGCTCAGGTTCTGCGCCTAAGCTATTGAATCCTGGTGTGTCGATTACAACCAAGCCACTTTTAAGCAATGGATGCGGGTAATTAATAATGGCATGGCGCCAAGCAGGAATCTTAAGTGAGCCTTGCTTTTCCAGCTCCTGGACCATGCTTATATCTTGCGGATTGAACAGGCCCAATTCTTCGGCTTTATCTTGTGTCACATCTTTTTGCTCGGTCAGCTTGAGCAATATTTCTTTCATTTCCTCGGGAGAGTCAATATTCAGCCTGAATTTTTCCCAGGCTTTGGGTGTGGTTTTTAGGTAGGTGAGCGAATCCTCACTAAGGCGGGTATCAATGGGTAAAAGTTTAATCGAGGGCTCTTCACCTGCATCCCAGAAAATTTCGGTAGGGCACATGGTAGTGCGGCCGGGTTCGCTTGGCAGCAGGCGCTGGTTGAAATCAGCAAAAAATAGTGCGTTGATGGTTTCTGTTTTACCGCGCGAGAATTCCGCCACAAACGCCATCACGATCTGATCGCGCTTGAGCATTTCCAGTATATCGTACAGGCGCAACTCTTGAACGGCATCAGACAGATTGCTGCTTGTCAGCCAGTCTCGATAATCGCTGATGGTTTTGATTAAGCTAGCACGCCACTCCTGGTATTCGTTGACTTTAGCATGTAAAGTTTCAATTATCATGGCGCTATTATAAGTAGATATTGAATTGTAAGTTAAGGTGCTAGGTTTACAGAAGCGATAGCAGTTGCGTTTCCAGAGTTCTTACAACAGAGACGTTGATCATTTGCAACAGGATAAGCGCAACAATAGGCGAAAAATCGATACCGCTTGCCATAGGCAAAATGCGCTGTATCGGCTCCAGTACTGGCCTGGTGAGGCTGTTAAGCACGTTTGCAATGGGTGTGTGAGGGTTCACCCAGCTTAAAATGACTTGCAATAAAATTGCGTAAAAAAACACATCTAAACTAGTCCGCAATACGCCTAGAAAGCTCATGCCTATCAGGCCTGCCCAAGCGGACTGGCCTGCAACAGCTAACGGGAAATCGCGCAACCAAACCAAACTAAGCTGCAATAAGAATTGTGTGATTAACGCTAAAAATAAAGTAGATAAATCAACTTTTCCCCAACTTGGTATTACTCTACGTACTGGCTTCACTGCAAAATCTGTAAGAGAAATCACCATGTAGGCAAGCGGGTTGTTGAAAGGCGCTCTGAATAATTGCATGAAAAAACGCAGTAAAAACAACATCGTGAGCAAATTCAGAATCGTAGTGAGTAAAAAATTTAGAGCAGCTGCAAACATATTTAATTATTCCCTAATTCATCGCTACCTAATTCAATCCCAAGTGTTTTAGCACGTTCGCAGGCTTTTTTCGCGGCTAAGACAACCGCCTGTTTCACCTGCGAATTTTGTAAGCTCAACAAACCTTGCTCAGTCGTACCGCCTTTTGAAGTAACTTGTTCGCGCAAAGTGGCAATCGGGATTGCACTGGCATCTGCCAATAAACTGGCGCCTTTAAAGGTGGCAATGCTTAGTTGTTTGGCTTGGGATTCGCTTAGCCCTAACTGCAACGCGGCTTCCTGTAAGGCTTCGATCAAATAAAACACATAGGCTGGCCCACTGCCGGAAATGGCGGTGACGGCATCCAGTTTTTCTTCCGAATCCAGCCATATAGTGCTGCCTGCAGCACTTAGTACTTGGTCTGCCAGTGCGATTTGTGCTTTGGAAACACCAGGCAAAGCATATAAACCTGTTACACCCGCTTGTATCTGCGCGGGTGTGTTGGGCATGGCGCGAATGATAGTTGCATAATTGCCAAGCCAGCGTGATAAATCCTTTAAGCGGATACCTGCGGCGATTGAAATCACCAGTTGCTGTTTAAGCAGCGGTGCCAGTGTTTTTGCCAGTGCAGGCAGTTGTTGGGGTTTAATTGCCAGCACAATCACGTCGCAAGCTTGAACACTGGACAACTCATTCGATGTATTTACACCTAAATTCTGGCTAAGCTCCGTACGTTTGCTGGCGTCCAGCTCAATCACCGTGATGTCGCTCATGGTAAACTGCTGGTGTTTTAGCCCGGCTTGGTTTTTTAGACCAGTTATGAGCGCATGTGCCATGTTGCCGCCGCCAATAAATGCCAGTTTCAATTTAAGTCCAATGTCATTTGCTGATTTTCAATTTTGTAATTTCGAAGGACGTGCGCCAAAAATGGCCGATCCAATACGCACTATGGTAGCATCTTCGTGTATCGCCGCAACATAGTCGTCGGACATGCCAATGGATAAAGTATCTAATTTATAACCTTGCCGCTGTAATGCTTTGAAAGCGTCGCCTACTATTTTAAATTGTGCACGTTGTTTTGCAAGGTCTTTTGTCGGTGCAGGGATAGCCATTAGTCCGCGTAATTTCAAGCGCGGCAGGGCATTGATGGCGCTTGCCAGCGCGGAGAGTTCGGCTAAATTGGCACCACTTTTGCTGTCTTCTGCACTGCTATTAATTTGAATGCACACATTCAGGGGTGCGAGGTATCGCGGCCTGGCTTCGTTTAAGCGGCCCACAATTTTTAGTCTATCTACGGAATGTACCCAATCGAAATGTTGTGCAATCAGTTGTGTCTTATTACTTTGTATCGGACCAATAAAATGCCACTCAATGGCACAATCTTTTAATTGTTCTTGTTTATCAATGGCTTCCTGGACGTAGTTTTCAGCAAATGCACGCTGCCCAGCCAAATACGCCTCACGCAGCCTAGCCGCTGATTGTGCTTTGCTGACGGCGAGCAGTTTAATCTCGTCAGCACGATTTGCCATTAATCGCGTTTGACGAATATTTGCTTGAATTGCTTGCAAGGAATCAGCAATTATGGTCATAATTCATACATGTTATACAATAAAGTTTATGTAGTTACTTAAGAGTTTTCTTAAGATGTTGAAATTAATTATAAAATATAACGGGAGCTGATAGTGGATATTTCAGATTTACTCGCCTTTTCGGTCAAGAACAAAGCGTCAGATTTGCACTTGTCGGCTGGCCTGCCGCCGATGATTCGTGTGCATGGCGACGTGCGTAAAATCAATGTGCCTGTGATGGACCATAGCCAGGTGCACGACATGGTGTACGACATCATGAACGATGGCCAGCGCAAGGTGTATGAGGAAACGCTGGAGTGTGACTTCTCGTTTGAAATCCCTAATTTAGCGCGTTTTCGTGTCAATGCATTTAACCATAATCGCGGCTCTGGTGCGGTATTCCGGACAATCCCTTCTAAAATTTTAACTTTAGAGCAACTCAATTGTCCGCCAATTTTCAAAGAGATTTGTAATACGCCGAGGGGCATTGTGTTGGTGACAGGGCCTACAGGCTCGGGTAAATCCACTACATTGGCGGCGATGGTAGATTATATTAATGAAAATGAGATGGGACATATTTTAACGGTGGAAGATCCGATTGAATTTGTACACACCTCAAAAAAATGTTTGATTAATCAACGTGAAGTTGGGCCGCATACCTTGTCATTTCAAAATGCGCTGCGTTCAGCATTGCGTGAAGACCCTGACGTGATTCTGGTGGGCGAAATGCGGGATTTGGAAACCATTCGTCTGGCGTTAAGCGCTGCAGAAACAGGTCACTTAGTATTCGGTACTCTACATACCAGTTCGGCCGCGAAGACGATAGACCGTATCGTCGACGTGTTCCCTGCGGCAGAAAAAGAGATGGTACGGTCTATGTTGTCGGAGTCACTTCGCTCGGTAATTTCACAAACATTATGTAAAACTAAAGATGAGCAGGGCCGTGTGGCTGCGCATGAAATTATGATTGGTACGCCGGCGATTCGTAACTTGATTCGTGAAAACAAGGTAGCGCAAATGTATTCTGCGATTCAAACCGGCCAAAATATCGGCATGCAGACGCTGGATCAAAACCTGCAAGATTTGGTGCGCCGTAACGTGATTTCTGCCAATGAGGCACGTGCTAAAGCTGCTAACAAAGATTCAATTATTGGTTAAACTTAACTAAAGACTGTAGGATTGCATCATGGAAAAAGGCCAAGCCGAAAAATTTGTATTTGATTTATTGCGCTTAATGCTCGGAAAAAAAGCATCCGATATGTTTATCACGACAGGTTTTCCACCTGCCATGAAAGTTGATGGCAAGGTGACTCCGGTGAGTTCACAAGTGCTATCGACACAGCAGGCGCGTGAAATCGCACGTTCAATTATGAATGACAAGCAAACCGCAGAGTTTGACGCGACCAATGAATGTAATTTTGCCATCGGCATTCCGGGCGTTGCCCGTTTTCGCGTGAATGCTTTTGTGCAACGCGGCGCGGTTGGATTGGTGTTTAGAACTATTACCACAAAAATTCCTAAATTTGAGGAATTAGGTCTGCCGGAAGTGTTAAAAGATATCGCCATGACCAAGCGTGGTTTGGTGATTTTTGTGGGCGGCACGGGTTCAGGTAAATCGACCTCGTTAGCGGCAATGGTAGGCTATCGCAATGAGAACAGCTATGGCCATATTATTACCATTGAAGACCCGGTTGAGTTTGTGCATGATCACATCAATTGCATTATTACTCAACGTGAAGTGGGCGTGGATACGGATAACTGGAGCATTGCGCTAAAAAACACCTTACGCCAGGCGCCGGACGTGATTTTGATCGGTGAAATTCGCGATCGCGAAACCATGGACTATGCGATTGCGTTCGCGGAAACAGGCCATTTATGCCTATCTACCTTGCACGCGAATAGCACCAACCAAGCTTTAGACCGCATTATTAACTTTTTCCCCGAGGAGCGGCGTCATCAGTTGTTAATGGATTTATCACTTAATACGCGTGCATTTATTTCACAACGATTGATCCCAAAAGCGGACGGTGTAGGGCGGGCAGCAGCGATTGAAATTATGATTAACTCGCCCTTAATTTCAGATTTGATTTTTAAAGGCGATGTACACGAAATTAAAGAGATTATTGGTCGTTCTCGCGAACTGGGTATGCAAACGTTCGACCAAGCGTTGTTTGATTTACATGAATCAGACACCATTAGTTACGAGGATGCATTACGCAATGCAGATTCTGTGAATGATTTGCGGCTTAAAATTAAGCTTGAAGGTAAAAGCGCACACCATAGAGATAATTCTGCTGGTTTGGATCATCTGGGCATGGTGTAAAGCAGTTGGTTTTAACAAAAAAGCCGATGAATCTCACCGGCTTTTTTGTTTTACTTACTATTTATTTATTCTGTCCAGCTATTCTACAGAAACCTCAACACGTCGTGCTTCGGCTAAATCACCGCCACCAACAACACTTTCAGGTTTGCGCATTTCGATTCTCATTACATCAACACCCGCTGCAATGAGCGCGGCCTGTACTGCCTTGGCGCGGTTATAAGCAAGCTCTTCATTGACTGCTTTGTTGCCGCGTGGGTCGTGATAACCAGATAACACGGCCTTAGCAGTATCGTGTATTTTTAACCAATCAACAATGGGTGCAAGTGTCGCGTCTGCATCGCCAGGTAGCGCAGTTTTGCCTGAGTCAAAGTAAAGCTTGGCAGCAGGCGGTGGCATTGCTGCTACTGGTTCTGTGGCTTTAACCAATATCTGGTTATCTACTGCCACCGCAGTTCCAAAAAACGCTTGGGCATCCGTGCCTTTTTGTTGCTTAATTGCATCAGAATCTACAGTGCCGGTGAGTACGACGTTCTTATCATCGCCTTTTGCCTGCAATGCGTCACCGCCGCTTAATAGTGCTTTTAGCGCGTCTGATTGGCTTAGCCAGCTTACATTGGCACCATCACCACTGCTGGTAAAGTCATTGGCTGTTGCTGTAAAGCCGAAGGCATCTACCACTGGCGATGCTGGCGCTATGTTTTCTACCGGTGTGGCGGCTTCAACTGGGACGCCACAACACGCGCTGGATGGCCCACGGCCCGCGAACACCATCCATAGCAATAATAAGGCGAGTATCAGTGCAACTATCCAACTCCAGCGGTTATAGCTTGATTGATTGTTTTGCATATTAGTCACCTCAAGTTATTTTTTAATGCCGCCAGAAAGCTCATCCTGCAATTTTTTAAGCTCTGTCCATTTGTTTTCAGCTGCTAGCGCCGCCTGCCGCGCCCAAGTGCTTGGGTTGGCAATGCGGAAGCGTGAGCCGCCTTTGTCTAAAATCGCCTGCAATTGCGGTACAGTAGCTGCGGCGAGCTGAGCAAAGGTTTTAATGCCGTTGTCGTTAAACAGTTCATTAATTTTTGGGCCGATGCCTTCCACAATTGTGAGATCGTTAGCATTTTTAATTGCAAAACCGGCTTTTTTGGCTGCAGCAATATCAATAACCATTGCTTTAGGTGCTTCTGGTTTGGGCGCTTCTGGCCTGGGTGCCGATGCTTTAGGTGGTTCAGCCGCTTTGGCAACCGGCGCAGCAGGCACTTCGGCCATTTTTGCTGGGGCAGCTGTAGAGGCTTGTGTTGTAGCCTGAGTGTTACATGAAGATTTGCAGCAACATCTACATAGGCACCAATTTAATATCCAGCCCAATAAAGCGCCAGCAAGAAACCACCAGAAACAGCATCCTAAAGAACTTAAAAGTGAACTCATTTGTACTCCCCAAAAAAATGGTCAATCAAAATCTTAAGATATTTTATCGGTACTACCAATAACAAGAAAAGTAACTATCTGCCCCTTTTAAGCAAACGTCAAGTTTTTAAGATAATTGCATTCAAATTTCAGCAGTTTTGGTTTAGGCCTGGTAGGTAACTTGGCCATGCAACAGGGTATATTGCACCTTGCCTAGTACGGTATAGCCTAAAAATGGTGTGTTCTTGCCTTGGCTTTTGAGCTGTTTTGCGTCTACTTTCCACTCCTGCTGCGGGTTAAAAATCGCAATGTCCGCATCGGCATTTGTGCTTAAATTACCACTAGAAATCCCCAGAATATTTGCTGGCTGGCTTGTGATTTTTGCCACAGCGTCAAACATGGAGGCTTTGTTATCTGCCGCCCATTTAAGTGCCAGCGGCAATAGCAGCTCCAGTCCAGTTGCGCCTGCTTCGGCTTCGGCAAACGGCAGTAACTTTGCATCGTCATCCACAGGCGTGTGGTCTGAGCATATCGCATCAATTGTGCCGTCTTTTAAGCCATGGCACAGCGCGTTTTTGTCGCGGGAAGAACGTAGCGGCGGCTTGAGATTGGCATGCGCATTGAAAAAACCGATGTCGTGGTCGGTTAAATGGCAATGCTGCGCGCTCACATCCGCAGTCACTTGTATGCCTTGTTTTTTGGCCTGGCGTACCAATTCGACACCTTCTGCAGTGGAAAGCCGGCACAAATGTATTTTGGTTTTGGTTTCATGTGCGATGCGTATAATGCTGGCGATGGCAAGGCCCTCAGCCGCGGCAGGTATGCCTTTCAGGCCTAAACGGCTAGCGATTTCGCCATCATGTGCTATGCCATTTTTCGCGAGGTAATAATCCTCGGCACGCAAAAATATCGTATAGCCAAACGTAGAGGCGTATTCAAAAGCGCGCCATAGTACTTGTGTATCGGTAATCGCTACATCGGCTTGACTAAAGCCCGCGCAGCCAGCCTCGGTGAGCTCGCACATCTCGGTAAGCAGCTTGCCTTCTAGCCGTCGTGTTAATGCGCCAAGCGGGTATACGTGTGCCAAATTCAATAGTTTGGCACGGTGTTTCAGCATTTCTACCAATCCTGGCTCGTCCAGCACAGGGTCGGTATCGGGCGGGCAGGCCAGGCTGGTCACGCCGCCTGCGGCTGCTGCAAGCAATTCACTTTTAAGTGTGGCTTTATATTCAGAACCTGGCTCGCGTAACCTGGCGGATAAATCTACAAATCCTGGTGCGACGATTAAGCCTGTGGCATCGATGGTTTGATTCGCTACAAAGCCATCTGGGGCGGTACCAATGCCAGCAATTTTACCTGCGGCAATGTACACATCCTGCTTAGCGTCAATGTTATTTTTTGGGTCTATCAGGTGGCCATTTTTGATGTGAATTTTCATGCGCCGCCTCCTGTGTTTCCGCCTGCCGACTGTCCGCCCGCTAAAATGGCCATGACAGCCATGCGTACTGCAATACCGAAGGTTACTTGAGGCAGAATCACCGATTGATGTCCATCGGCCACGCTGGAATCAATCTCCACGCCGCGATTCATAGGGCCAGGATGCATAACAATGGCGTCGGGTTTTGCGTAGCTTAATTTTTCTTGGGTTAAACCGAAGGTTTTAAAATATTCTTGTGCGCTAGGCAACAGCGCGCCGCTCATGCGCTCATTCTGCAGGCGCAGCATCATAATCACATCCACATCTTTTAGGCCGGCCTTCATATCGTGAAACACTTGCACGCCAAGTTTTTCGACACCAGCCGGAAGCAAAGTTTTTGGTGCGATCACACGCACTTCAGGCACGCCTAATGTGGTCAGAGCGTGAATTTCGCTGCGTGCTACGCGCGAATGCAGCACATCCCCCACCAAAGCCACACGCAGATTGTGCATATCAGGCTTGTAGCGGCGCACGGTAAATACATCCAATAAACCCTGTGTTGGATGTGCATGACGGCCATCACCCGCGTTAATGACGCTAATGTTGTCTGGCACGTGCTGCGCAATAAAATGCACCGCACCGCTTTGGCCGTGGCGCACCACAAACATATCGGCGTGCATGGCGATTAAGTTATCCACCGTGTCTAGAATGGTTTCACCTTTAGATCGGCTTGAAGTGTCAACGTTAAGATTGATGACATCAGCCGAAAGACGCTTGGCGGCGATTTCAAAGGTGGTGCGGGTGCGGGTGCTGTTCTCGAAAAAGATATTACACACGGTTTTTCCGCGCAAAAGCGGCACTTTTTTAATATCACGCTCGGCCACGCCAACAAAGGTTTCTGCGGTATCCAGAATCTGGGTGAGGATTTTTTTAGGCAGGCCTTCTATTGTTAAAAGGTGCTTTAATTTGCCTTCAGCATCTAGTTGCGGGTTATGCATGATTGTTCTCTAATGACAGGTGTAATTTGCCTTTGGTGTCTTGCGAAAGCTGTAAGCTTTGATCCGGTTTCAGCAAAATTTCTGCGCCTACTATATTGGGTAAGATTGGCAACTCAGCACCACCGCGGTTAATCAGTACCGCAAGGGTGATGCTGGCGGGGCGGCCGTAATCGAATAGCTCGTTCATCGCTGCACGTGTGGTGCGGCCTGTGTAAAAAATATCGTCAATCAGAATGATATGTTTATCTTGCACATCAAATGCAATATTGGAAGGCTTGGGCTCGGCTTTCAAGCCACGCTGTGCATAGTCGTCGCGGTACAGTGCCGCATCCAGCGTGCCATAGGGAATGTCCTGTTTGATCGATTTCAAAATGCGCTGCATCAACCATACGCCGCCGCTGTGAATGCCCACCAAGGCGCTATTTGATTGCAATTGCGCCTGGATTTTTTCTGTAATTTTGGCGGTAATTTCAGCCAGTAAAGTTTCGGGATCAGGTAGTTGCATACTTGTTAGCTAGTAGAGAGTCCATCAAAATAGGATTGTAATATGGTTTGCGCCGCCACTGCATCCAGCATGGCTTTTTGCTCACGTCCTTTAATGCCTGCTTCCGTTAAATTTTGTGCGGCTTCGGCCGAACTCAAACGCTCGTCAATCATGATGACAGGTAAATTAAAACGGCCTTCCAGCCGCTGTGCAAATTTTTTAGATAAGTGAGTAAGTGCGTGAGTTTCGCCATCCATGTGCAAGGGTAGTCCCACCACCAGCAAGCTAGGGCGCCATTCTTGGACTATGTTGGCAATTTGTGTAAAGCACCTTTCATTTGTTTCGCTATCTATTGTCAGCAAAGGGTGCGCGACTTTTAGCATGGTTTCGCCCACCGCTACTCCAATGCGTTTTTCGCCAAAATCAAACGCCAGCACCGTGCCTGTAATTTCAGGGTAGCGGCGTTCTAAAATAGGTAAATGACTTTGGCTTAATGACATTTTATTGGTCACTTGGTTAATTGCCACTTAGGCATGCCCTGCCACATCAGATAAATTGGCCAAATTTAGCCCCATCATTCGCATGGCGCAATCAAATTTTTCGTGGTCGGCCATATCAAAAATCAACGCATGAATGTCTTCCAAATTATTGGTTTCTAAACTTAGCCATGCGTTTTGTGCCAGCTCATTTTCCAGCTGGCCTGCTGTCCAGCCTGCGTAGCCTAAGGCGATGAGCATTTTTTGCGGGCCTTTGTTCTGCGCGGTGGCCTCTAATATGTCCTTCGAGGTAGTTAAAGCAACTGCGTTATTAACGACGATTGTCGAGTTAAATTCATGATGCGGTGCTGGCATGATGTCATGCAGAATAAAGCCGCGCTCAGTTTGCACTGGCCCGCCGAAATGTACTGTTTTTTTGAGAATGGCTTGCGATTGAGCTTCGAGCTGAATTTGTTCAAATAAATCGGCGACGCTGATATCAGCGCTGCGATTAATGATGACGCCCATGGCGCCGTCCTGATTGTGTGTGCAGATATAGGTGACGGTTTTGGAAAAATATGGATCCGTCATGGCGGGCATCGCGATGAGAAACTGGCCTGTAAGATTCATATTTTCCAATAACGCCATTTTATCATATATTAATTGGCTTCGCTTTTTATTGACTCTGCTGTTTTTCAGCTTCGTAA
This sequence comes from Methylotenera sp., assembly GCA_049687015.1. GTDB lineage: Bacteria > Pseudomonadota > Gammaproteobacteria > Burkholderiales > Methylophilaceae > Methylotenera_A. Next base: position 18,356 of record JBAVIP010000063.1, read on the forward strand.
TACCCCGTGATATCCAGGCCAAAGCCCATCATGCTCGGCATTTTACGCGGGGTAGCCATTAAGCGCATTTTGCGCACACCTAAATCCAGCAAAATCTGTGAGCCGATGCCATAGGTGCGCAACTCCTGGATGTAACGAATCGGCTCATCAGCATGCTCGATTCGCGCGACTATATCAGCACCGGATTCAGCATGATGCAGTAGGATCATTACGCCACAAGGCGCTTCAGCTATGGCTTGCATAGCTTTGAGCGTATTCCAGCTATGTGTACAACTGCTGCTGTCGAGTAAATCAAAAACAGACAAAGGCTCATGCACTCGCACTAGTGTTTCTGAGTTGGCGGAAGGGGTGCCTTGAACAAGCGCCAAGTGCGTTTCGTTGGCGATTTTGTCGCGGTACGCTATCAGCCGCATCTCGCCATAAGGGGTAGCAACGGTGCGCTCTGCAGCCCGCTCTATTAGCTTTTCCGTTTCACTGCGGTAGCGGATTAAATCGGCAATGGTGCCAATTTTGATGTGATGCAGTTTGGCGATCTCCAGCAAGTCTGGCAAGCGTGCCATTTCGCCATCATCTTTTAAAATCTCGCAAATCACACTGGCAGGCTCACAGCCCGCAAGCGCCGCCAAATCACTGCCGGCTTCGGTATGCCCTGCGCGCACTAGTACGCCGCCATTGAGAGCGGCCAAAGGAAAGATATGGCCTGGGCTGACAAGGCTTTTTGCGTTAGCATTTTTGGCGACCGCCGCCTGAATCGTTGTCGCACGGTCGGCAGCCGAGATGCCGGTCGTGACACCAGTTGCAGCTTCGATAGATACGGTGAAATTGGTTCCAAGGCGCGAATCATTTTTTAGCACCATGGGCGGCAGATTAAGCTGTTTGCAGCGTGCCTCGGTCAGCGTCAGGCAAATCAGGCCGCGCCCGTGTTTGGCCATAAAGTTGATGTGTTCGGCAGTGGCAAATTCGGCCGCAATGACAAAATCGCCTTCGTTTTCACGATTTTCGTCGTCCACCAGAATAACCATTTTGCCTGATTTGATGTCGGCGATAATTTCGGCAATGGGACTAATTGAATTATGCGGCATTCTCGTGCGTCCATTCTGTCATGCGCTCCACATAGCGGGCGATCAGATCAATTTCCAGATTCACGTGGTCGCCAACCCTTAAATGTTTGAAAGTGGTGTGATCTAAGGTGTGCGGGATAATGTTCATGGTAAAGATGTCTTGCGCGATGCTGTTTACAGTCAGGCTCACGCCATCGACGCAAATCGAGCCTTTTTTTGCGATGTATTTTGAAATCTCGTGCGGCGCGCGTATTGCCAGCAACCAGCAATCGCCGGCTTGTTCAAAGCGCGTTACCTGTCCCACGCCATCCACATGACCGCTCACCAAATGTCCGCCCAGCCTGTCCTGCAGGCGTAACGCTTTTTCCAAGTTAACTGCTTGCTTGCTATTTAAGCCTGCCGTGACACTTAATGTTTCTTTTGAAACATGCACCTCAAAATGCGTTTTGTCGAAACGGGTAACTGTCAGGCAAACCCCATTGACAGCAATGCTGTCGCCAATTTGCACATCATCCAGGCCCAAACGGGCGGCATTGATTGATAGCTTCAGGTCTTCTCCAACCTTTGTGGTTGCATCAATATCGCCAACAGCTTGAATGATTCCGGTAAACATGATGATATTTTAACAGTATTAATAAAAAGTACAGTTTAAAAATGTTGGCATGCAGTTTGCAAAACATGAACTGTAATTAACTTTTTACTGAGCAGGAACCCAAAATGTTATCAAACGTAATGCATAAAATTCAGACGGCTTTACATCACCAGGAAGTGCAAAAGAATCTTGGATGGATGGATACATTGACCGAAATGGACGCATTGAGTGCCCTGAAAATGACGACAGCCCAATTGGCCAAAAATCAATTTAAGTCTGCAGATAACCTGAAACATCAGATAGACATCGTGCTGGCAATTGATAAGAAGTCTTATCAAAATGCCAAGAAAATCACGTATAAGTACTTGACTACATTGAAATTAAATAAAGAATTAGAAATTGAGTTATACAATGCGGCGTATGCGTATCAGAGACAATTGTATGTGGCTTATACGCAATTTCTTGATTTATATCTGGGGCAAAATAAAACAGTTTTCACAGATGAAGAAATCAATTTAATTTTATGCCGTCATTTAAATGCAACTTTTGCAATGGCGAAATGGCGCTATTTCGATGATCAACCTGCGCCAACCGGCACATGGGCAAATGTTTGTAAAGTCATCAAATGTGCTGAAAATTTGTCATTATTGAATACCAATCTATTTTTGTATGACCACCAAAAGAAAGAAATCAGCATTGCTACTTTATTGAAGCGCGGTTTCATGATGGATACCTTGCATAAGGGCAGCTATAGTCGTTTGCAAATTCAATTGACCGAACAGGTGCTGAGGGTGTGGGCGACCAATCCATTGTTGCTCAACAAGCATAAACAAGATAAGTTTCAGTTTTTTATCGATGTTGAAGCGGATAAAGGCCCGGAACGTATCCGGGCGGTAGAGAAATTTGCAGATTACCGTTTCTGGAAGACCACGCGCTTGATAGATAAAATCGAGGCCTATTTATGCGCGGTGGATACACAAAAGCCTTTACATGAGTTTGGGCTTGAGAAAATGGCATCGACAGATGTGCTGGTTAAATTATTTAAAAAATTGCGCGTCGATTGGTGCGTAGAAGGCTACGAGCGCCAACGCAGAAAAGAATCCAGGAATAAAAGGAACAAACTCATTAATGTAAGTTATGGCTTGGAGGACATTTGCCGCAGATTAAATGCAGCTAAACCTAAACTGGACACGAAACCAATACAAAGAGATGCATTTGGATTTGAAATGCAGGTGGCCGCGCACCGCAGAGGCCAGGCGCCGCAAGTTTATCAAACCAGCGAAAATAAACTTGGCAGCGAGAACTGGTGGTTAGTCGATGAAAGTGCCAGCGGTTTTGCTGTTGATTTGGGTAAAACCTATAACAGTTGGATAGAGCCTGGCAAGCTGATAGGCTATACCACGCCGGAAGACAAGGATTTGTTTGTCATCGCAGAAATCAGAAGCGTGAGAAAACAGGCCAATGGTACTTATAGGGCAGGGCTAAAGGTGCTCGGATCTCATGGCACTTCTGTTCAGGTTGGGCGCGTAGACCAAAACAACTTTTCTGAGGCGCTCAGCGGTTATTTTGTAGATGAGGCGGATGCCAACCTTAGCCAATTCAATACTTTTGCGGGCTTATTGCTGGATAAACAAGATGATAGTAAATCGAATAAAGCTTCGTTGATTGTGCCGAGATGCGAGTATAAACGTGGCAGTAAATTTAGAATCAACATAGAAGGCGATGACAGGATAATAGAAGTGGGTGTGCCATTGATGAAGCAGCGTGAATGGGTGCGCGTGACGTTGCCGATTTAAATTTCAACAATTTTCAATACAAGGTGAATCTCAGCAGCTTAAAAACTGCTAAGATTCTGCTATGTCTGTATTTTCAAAACTTCCGTTTGAGTTGTTTGTAGGCTTGCGCTATTTACGCGCAAAACGCAAAAGCCACTTCACCACCTTTATTTCTATCACCAGTATGGTCGGCATCGCGCTTGGTGTTGCGGTACTTATTGTGGTGCTTTCAGTGATGAACGGTTTTGGTACTGAGCTGCGGAGTCGCATTTTGGGCGTTGCCTCGCATTTGCAGATCACCGAGGGCAGCAATACGCTTTCTAACTGGCAATCAGTGATGCGCGAGGTTGATGGCATTCCTCATGTAGTAGCCGCAGCGCCCTTTGTTATGGCGCAGGGCATGCTTTCCTTCGGGTCAGTCGCTCAAGGAACACTGGTGCGCGGCGTGCTGCCGGATGCCGAGGTGAAAGTAGCCGAATTTGCCGAAAAAATGAAAGTTGGCAAGCTGGCTGATCTGCGCGCGGGTGAGTTTGGCATTATATTGGGCACTGATTTGGCATATTCATTAGGGCTTACGGTGGGGGATAAAGTGATCCTGATGTCTCCTTCAGGTCAGGCCACGCCGGTGGGCACCATGCCCCGTATGAAACAGTTTAAGTTGATAGGCTTGTTTGAGATGGGTTACCAGGCTTATGACTCAGGCCTGGCGCTGATTCATATCGAGGACGCAGCCAAGCTGTATCGTATGGAAGACAAGGTTTCTGGTTTAAGGTTAAAACTCGACGACCCATTTTTAACGGCCGTTGTCGCGCCAGTAATTGCTTCCAGGTTAGCTGGTCGAGGTAATTATTATTTGAGTGACTGGGTGCAAGAAAATCCTAATTTCTTTGCTGCGCTTAAAATGGAAAAGCGCATTATGTCCATCATTATGGTGCTGGTGGTAGCGGTGGCTGCATTCAATATTGTATCCACGTTAATTATGGCAGTGATCGACAAGCGCGCCGATATTGCGATTATGCGCACCTTTGGCGCCAGTCCGCGCAGCATCATGAAGATATTTATTATCCAGGGCGTGTTGATAGGCGTGATTGGCACACTATTAGGCGTTGGACTGGGAATCCTAATCACGCTGAATGTTGATGTCATCGTGCCGTTTATTGAGCAATTATTTAACACTAAATTTTTAGCTAAGGATGTTTATTACATTAGCGAAGTGCCTTCACAGTTGCTGTGGTCTGATGTCACCGTGATTGCGCTCACCTCTTTTGTACTAAGCCTGCTGGCGACGCTTTACCCGAGTTATAAGGCCTCCCAAATTAATCCTGCCGAGGCGTTGAGATATGAGTAGCATCATTGCCTGCCAAAACCTTTGCAAAACCTATACCGGCCTGGATGTAGCCGTGCTCAATGGTATTGATTTAAGCATTAAAAATGGTGAGCAAATTGCGATTGTAGGAGAATCAGGTTCTGGTAAAAGTACACTACTGCATTTGCTGGGCGGACTGGATGCGCCAACCAGCGGTACCGTTGAACTGGCGGATAAAAACTTGAGCCAGTTATCTGAAACCGAAAAAGGTTTGCTTCGCAATCAAACATTGGGTTTCGTATATCAGTTTCACCATTTATTGCCGGAATTCACCGCGATTGAAAACGTGGCCATGCCTTTGCTGATACGCCGCATGCCGCGTGAGCAGGCGCTGGAAAAGGCGCGATTGATGCTCGAAAAAGTAGGCTTGGCGCATCGCTTGGAGCATATGCCTGGTGAACTCTCCGGCGGCGAGCGGCAACGCGCAGCGCTCGCAAGGGCTTTAGTCACGCGGCCTGCATGTGTATTGGCCGATGAACCGACGGGCAATCTGGATCGTGTGACAGCAAACCAGGTATTTGATTTGTTGCTGGAAATTAACCAGGAACAAAACACCAGCCTGGTGGTGGTGACGCATGACTTGGGTCTGGCGGCAAAAATGCAGCGCCAGTATCGCTTAGAAGACGGCAAGCTTAATTCGTTTAATTAGATGGTCAGCTTGTAAATGAGAAGCTTGGCGCTAGGTTTTGTGTTCGGCGCCTGGTGGCTGCAACAACAAGCCGTTTCGCCTGCCCCGCAGGCCGCTCTGGTGTTTGTTCCCGGCCTGCTGATCTTGCTTGTGATATCTCGGTTCAAATTCCCCGTTCTAAAAATAGTCATTTTTTTGTTTGCGGTATTGTTTGGTTTTCTCTGGGCAGCGACTTTTGCAGCAATTCGATTAAGCGACGAATTGCCTAAAAGCTGGGAACAGAAAAGTGTTGATTTGGTTGGTGTGGTAGCGAGCCTGCCGGAAGTCACCGAACGTGGCGAGCGCTTTCGCTTTGATGTCGAAAAAATTCTGACCAAAGATGCAAGATTCCCACCAAAAATCCCAGAGCATATTTCACTGAATTTTTACCGCGAGACTGAATCACAAAAACTAGAAAATGCGCCTAGTCTTTCTAACTACTTTCACGCAGGCGAGCGTTGGCAATTCACTGTCCGCTTAAAACGCCCACACTCGACTTATAATCCGCACGGGTTTGATTTTGAAGCCTGGGCGCTGGCAGAAAATATACGTGCCACCGGCACAATTCGTAATAAAAGCGGCTATAAAAAACTCACAAATTTTGTTTGGAAGCCGAACTATATTATCGAAAATTGGCGCGAAAAAGTGGGTAACCACATCACACAAACCCTAGCAAACAAGCCATATGCAGGTGTGATTCGTGCATTGGTGGTAGGTGACGATAGTCAAATTACGCAAGCGCAATGGAACGTGTATTTGCGTACCGGCGTGAATCATCTCATGAGCATTTCTGGCTTGCATATCACCATGCTGGCGGGTTTGGCGTTTGCGCTAGTAGCGTTTGTGTGGCGACGTTTTCCGGTTTTGGTAATGCGCATGCCGACGCGCAAGGCGGCTACCATTTTCGGGTTGCTGGCGGCTGTTATGTATGCACTTTTGGCTGGCATGTCGGTGCCCACGCAACGCACACTTTTCATGCTGATAACGTTTGCTTTAGCGCTGCTATTCGGGCGTAATTTGGCCATTTCGCGCGCATTGGCGATTGCGTTAACTGTGGTGGTTTTGCTTGATCCGTGGGCGGTCATCGCACCAGGTTTTTGGCTTTCGTTTAGTGCGGTGGCGTTTATTGCTTATATTTCAGTAGGCAGATTGGCAATTCAGCATTGGTTAAAAGAAGCGATTCACACGCAGTGGGCGATTACACTAGGCTTGCTGCCTTTACTGATTTTTATGTTCGGGCAGACTTCCATTATTTCGCCGCTCGCCAATGCGTTTGCGATTCCCGTTATTTCGCTTGCGGTTGTGCCGATGGCTATTTTTGGCAGCTTGCTGCGTCTTGATTTTATGTTGCAGGCATCCCATTTCGTGTTAGAGGTTTGTATGCAAGGTTTAAATTGGCTGGCGAATCTACCGACTTGGCAACAAGCCGCACCACCAGTGTGGGCGCTGCTTGTAGCGATGTTTGGTGTGTTGTGGCTGCTGTTGCCGCGCGGTTTTCCACAGCGCTGGCTGGGTTTAATTTTGCTGCTGCCGCTGTTTTTTGTAAATTCGCCACGTCCGGCAGTCGGCGAAATGCGCACTGCCGTTTTAGATGTCGGTCAGGGCCTGGCGGTGGTGGTTCAAACCACAAATCACACGTTGCTATATGACGCTGGGCCGCGCTATTCAGCGCAAAGCGACGCAGGCAGTAAAATTGTCGTGCCCTATTTGCGTGGCGAAGGTGTGAAGAAACTCGATGCTTTTATTGTGAGCCACAATGACGAAGATCACAGTGGCGGCGCGGTTTCTGTGCTAGCGCAAATGCCTGTGACTTGGCTGGCTAGTTCGTTCGATGTAGAAGCGGGTTTTACAGCAAAGCGCATAAAATGCTTTGCGGGCCAGCATTGGCGCTGGGATAAAGTTGATTTTGAGGTGCTGTACCCCAGTTGGGAAAGTTATGAAAACGAGAATATCTCTGATAACAACCGCAGCTGCGTGGTGAAAATTACCAGCCAATTTGGCAGTATTTTACTCACAGGAGACATTGAAAAAGAATCCGAAGCAGAACTGTTGCAAACCAATAAAGACGTGCTTGCTAGCGATGTTATAGTCGTGCCGCATCACGGCAGCAAAACCTCATCCACCATTGATTTTATACAAGCGGTGAATGCTAAGCAGACAATTTTTACTGTGGGATATTTAAACCGCTTTAAACATCCCAAGCCCGAGATTGAGCAACGATACGCAGCAACAAGTTCTAGCATATATAGGTCGGATAAGGCAGGGGCGTTATTGATTAACTTTAACGCCTCACAAAGCGCACAGGTAGAACAATGGCGGCGCGCACATCGAATGTACTGGCAAGACGCAGATTAATAGCGTGGTAGTATTGTTTATATTGTTATATTATTTGTGAGATTAATTGTAAGGGGGTAGTGAAGTGGAAATTAATCGTGGTTTGTCCCCTATTTGCCTGTATTTGTCCCTTGATTGAGAAGCGTTATGAGGATAGTTTGGCCGCACCGTATCGCTCAGATTATCAAGGCGCACTGCTATTGGACTTTACGCATAAGTATGGCATTAAAATCAATGCTTGGCGTCAAGGCCAGCCGAGATATTGGCAGGATGCCTATGAACAGCATTAAAATTAGCAAACTGGAACTTGCCGAAATGCCCGCTTCCAGCTAAAGTAGCGGGAGTTTTTGAATACTTAAGGAGTATTGCCGTGTGGGAGATTATTCAGGCTGCTGGTTGGCCAATTTGGCCGCTTATCATTGCATCCGTCATTGCGCTTGCGATTATTGGCGAACGTTTTTGGGCTTTGCGCTCTGAGGTGGTTGCGCCAACAAACCTGTTGCCAGAGGTACAAAAATGGCTGGGACAGGGTGGCGTAACCAAAGAAACGTTGAGCAAGCTAGAGCAGCATTCTTTGTTAGGCCAGGTATTCGCGAGCGCATTATCTAATGCTAAAAACTCGCGCGAAGTGACTAAAGAAGCTATCGAGGAAACAGGGCGCGCGGTGGCACATAAATTGGATCGCTACCTGCCTATATTAGGCACCATTGCCACAGTGTCGCCGTTATTGGGCTTGCTGGGCACGGTAATCGGCATGGTGGAGCTGTTCGGCTCATTTACTACCAGTGGCCACGATGTCGCGCAATTTGCGCGTGGCATTTCTGTAGCGCTTTACAACACGGCTGCGGGTATCGTGGTGGCTGTGCCAGCGATGATCGCGTATCGTTATTTCCGCAGTAAAGTAGACGATTTGCTGGTGGATATGGAGCAGCAGGCGATTAAACTGGTCGAAATTCTACACGGCGAGAGAAAATAAATTGTTTAATTGTGTTTTTGCGTTGTTACTCTCGCTAGCCGCATAAAACATACTGTCTGCGCTTGAGTGCCTAGCCAAAACACAATGACTTCAATTTATAAGTTAAAAGGATTAGCATGAATTTTCAACGTGGCAGACGCAACGAAGAGCTCGAGATGAATCTCGTGCCTTTGATTGATGTGTTATTGGTGATCATTATCTTTTTGGTAGTAAGTGCAACTTTTTCGCGCACCAGTGAGTTGCAAATTAATCTGCCGACGGCCGAGGCGAATAGTCCGACTGATAAGCCGCTTGTGATTACGGTTGAAGTGGATGCGGCAGGACGTTATATGGTGAACGGCAATGAGGTCGCGGGCGGAGAGGTAGAATCTATTGCGAGTGCGCTCACTAAAGCCGCAGGCAATGGTAAAGAGCCGACCATTGTGATTAACGCAGACGCCAAAACTACCCATCAATCTGTAATTAACGTGATGGAGGCTGCCCGTCAGGCTAACTACACGCATATTACTTTTGCTACCCAAATTGGGTCAGGTTCTTAAATATCATTATTACTTTTCATCCTAGTTCGACGTCTAGATTTGAATACTAAAGTCCATGTCGAAATCATCACGTAAAAAAGAAAAGCCGATTCACGTAGCAAACGCAAAAATGTTGTATTTGCGTTTGTTTCGCTATGCTTGGCGATACAAGATTTTTTTTGCAATCAGCATTCTTTCAATCGTCATTTTGTCTGCAAGTAATACTGCTTTTTTAGCGGTAATCAAGCAAGTGACAGATGAAGGTTTTGTCAAACAATCGCCCGATAAAGTAGTGTTTTTGCCTTTGATATTGTTCGCCTTAATGGCATTAAGAGGCTTGGCCAGTTTTACTTCCACCTATGGCATGCGCTATATAGCGCGCCATGTGGTAGCGGCCTTGCGCCAAGAGGCTTTTGCCCGCCTTATGCAGTTGCCGGTGCCTTTTTTTGATGCAAGTTCGGCCAGCATGATGGTATCAAAGCTCACTTATGATGCTGAACGGCTGTCTATTGTTACTACGCGTGTGGCACTAAATATCATTCGCGATGCGCTTACTGTGGTGGGTATGGTGTGCTATATGCTGTATTTGGATTGGCGACTTACCTTGATTTTTGCACTGGTTGCGCCCTTAATGGGACTATATTTACGAAAAATGACACCTAAGTTGCGCGCTAGCGCAAGGCAGGTGCAACATACCGTTGGTGAAATGACCAAGGCGGCTGAGGAGGCGATTTCCGGGCAGCGTATTGTCAAGATTTTTGGGGCGACCGATTATGAGTATGACCGGTTTTCTAAAATTGTGCTTAAAAATCGCACCACAGAAATGAAGCTTACACGTATCTCTGGCTTCAATAGTTTGGTGGTGGAAGTATTAGCTGCAGTTGCGCTGGGTTTGGTTGTGTACTATGCGGTCGGGCGGTTTAGCGCGGGTGAATTTGCTGCCTTTGTGGGGGCATTGCTCATGATGATTTCGCCCATTAAACACCTCACTGCCGCCAATGAAGACTTGCAAATTGGCTTGGCTGCCGCGCAAAGCGTGTTTGATGTGATTGACACCCCGGCAGAAATCAATGAAGGTGAAAAGCTGATTGCGCGTGCACGTGGAGAAATAGAATTTAGAAATGTGAGTCTGCGTTACGACAACGCCAAAAAACCAGCTTTAAATAATTTAAGTTTTACGATTCAACCCGGTGAAAAGCTGGCGCTGGTAGGGCGATCCGGCGGTGGTAAAACCACGCTGGTTAATTTATTGCCGCGTTTTTATGAGTTACAGCAAGGTCTGGTGCTGCTAGATGGTATTGATATCCGTTCTTTGGAATTAAAGAATCTGCGCAGCCAGTTTTCGCTGGTGAGTCAGGATATTATTTTGTTCAATGATACAGTGTTTAATAATATTGCTTATGGCACGCTCCGAAATGCAAGCGAAGCCGAGGTGATTGAAGCCGCTAAAGCCGCGCATGCCTGGGAGTTTATATCACAGTTGCCGCTTGGCCTGCAAAATGAAATTGGCGATAGAGGTGTACGTCTTTCTGGCGGACAGCGCCAGCGCATTGCCATAGCGCGCGCTATTCTTAAAAATGCGCCGATTTTATTACTGGATGAAGCTACCAGCGCGCTGGACACTGAATCTGAGCAGCATGTGCAAGCCGCGTTGGATACCTTGATGCAAAACCGCACTTCGATTGTAATTGCGCACCGCTTAAGTACGATTGAAAATGCTGATAGGATTTTAGTGATGAATCAAGGCGAGATTGTTGAATCAGGCACACATCAACAATTATTAGCGCTCAACGGTTATTACACCAAGCTTTATCAAAAAGAGCTGGAATAGTTTTTTTCGATTGTGAAAAGTTTTACGCAAGATTTTATTCAGAATGCATGGCGGCAAAAAGATGCGTTTTTTTATCTTGTGTTAGTTCCCTTATCTTGGTTATTTGCCGCGATTACAGCATTTAGGCGTCGGGCATATCAACTTGGCCTCTTGAAATCATATGTACTTCCAGTACCTGTTATCGTGGTTGGTAATATCAATATAGGAGGCAGCGGTAAAACGCCGGTAGTGATTTGGTTGGTTGAGCAACTTAAGCAACATGGCTTTAAACCGGCGGTGATTAGCCGTGGTTATGGCGGCAGTGTGAGTTCCGCTACCAGTGTGGATGCCAATGGCCAGGCCAGTATCGTTGGCGATGAGCCGGTATTGATTGCAAATCGTGGCCAATGTCCCGTGTGGGTAGGGGCTAATCGTGTGCAAGTGGCAAATGAGCTTTTAAAAGCGCATCCGGAATGCAACGTAATTATCAGCGATGATGGCTTGCAGCATTATCGCCTGAAGCGGGATATTGAGATTGCAGTAGTAGATTCAAATTACAGTGAAAAAAATGCACGACTGTTGCCTGCTGGGCCATTACGCGAGCCTGTAAGCCGCTTAAATACGGTTGATGCTATTGTTCTAAATGGCGAAGCCAGTAATATAAAACTTAGAGCTGGTGAAAAAACTAACAATACAGCCTATCAAATGCAGTTAGTCGGAGAGAAATTTTATAATCTGGCTGATGCAAACATAACCGCAAGTTCGGCTGATTTCAAACACAAAAAAGTGACTGCATTGGCTGGAATTGGCAAGCCGGAACGTTTTTTTGAGCATTTGCGCAATTTGGGACTTGCCTTTGCAAGCGTGAGTTTTGCAGATCATTATGCGTTTACTGCGCAAGATTTAGCCCAAATTGATTGCGATGCGATTATCATGACCGAGAAAGATGCCGTAAAATGTAGGGCATTCGCACGACAAAATTGTTGGGTATTGCCTGTGGAAGCCAGTATTGATGCGGCTTTGATGCCATTAATTTTAAATAAAATAGCAAAAAGTTAAAGTTTGATTTAAGGATTTATTATGGACGCAAAATTACTACAGATTCTGGTGTGCCCAGTCACTAAAGGGCCGCTGATATATGACAAAAAAAATAACGAGCTGATTTCGAAATCAGCGCGATTAGCCTACCCTATACGCGACGGTATCCCTGTCATGCTGGAAGAAGAGGCGCGTAAACTCGGCCCAGATGAGAAAATCGACTAATGGCGTTTAAGGTCGTCATTCCTGCCCGCTACGCCAGTACGCGCCTGCCAGGCAAGCCTTTATTGGATATTGCGGGGAAACCCATGATAATTCGTGTAAGCGAGCAAGCCGTCAAAAGCGGTGCGAGTGAAATAGTGATTGCGACTGACTTTGAAAAAATTATGCAAGCCGCAGTGGAACATAATATAAAAGCCGTAATGACCAATATTAATCACGCTTCTGGCACCGATAGGATCGCCGAAGTGGCTCAAAAATTAGGCTGGGCAGACAATGAAATCGTGGTGAATGTGCAAGGCGATGAGCCGTTAATCGACCCTGAATTAATCAAAGAAGTCGCGCAACACTTAGCGAATAGTAAAGAGGCGGTAATGGCAACCGCCTGCCACGCGATTCATGATGAAGCCAGTTTCTTAAACCCGAATATTGTCAAAGTGGTGATGGACGCTAACGGCAACGCGCTGTATTTCAGCCGTGCGCCAATTCCTTATCCGCGTGACGATGTTTATAAACAGCATATTCAGGCTCATCGCCATATCGGCATTTATGCGTACCGTGTGGGCTTTCTCAAACAATACGCGCAGCTAGTAGTGACCGAGCTTGAAAAAATTGAAAGTTTAGAACAGTTACGCGTGCTGCATCACGGCTATAAAATCGGCGTGACCATCACGCAAAATGCGCCTGCAAGCGGCGTGGATACACAAGATGATTTAGATTACGTGAGAAGTGTTTTTAAAGATAAACAATCTAAAATAGATGCTCAGGAAGGCGCATAGATATTGCCTCGCAGGGCAGGTTTTTAGCCCCTCGCCCGTAGGCGGGAGAGGGGTTGGGGTGAGGAGCAATAGTGCAAATTCACCATGTCGGGGGTAGCCCGACGCCTAATCACTTTCTTTTGTTTGTGCAAAAGAAAGTAATCAAAGAAAATCACACCCCGCTGCCACTTCATCCTTCGGTCTTAGCGCCGCATCTGGGGCGGCTGCGGAACTCACTTCGTTCAAACAGTCCTCGCCGCCTACCATCTGCCGCTCAAGCCGAAGGCGCGGCAAGGGGATTAATACGGCGCAATACGCAAGCTATTGCGCCCTACGCGGGCTGCATCACGGCTACAAAATTGGCGTGACAGTTACCAAAAATGCGCCTGCCAGCGGCGTAGATACACAAGATGATTTGGATTATGTGCGTAGCGTTTGGAAAGACAAGTAGATGTGATAAGTGTTGGGGTTCATAAAAGGCATTCACCCCAACCTACGAGCTGTAGGGCGTATTAGTGGAACGTAATACGCCGAAAGAAATATAATTCATACGGCGCAATACGCATGTTATTGCGCCCTACGCGGGCTATAATTCAAGCTCGTTAGGGTCTTTTAGGCCTATTCTGATTAGGTCGCCAGCATTCAAACCGAAATTGCTATTCCCAAGACCCTTGCGAATGGCCTTGTACATTTGATCCATAGCCAATATTATATTTCCACCTGAACTTGATACTGCTCGGAATTTGAGCCATGCTGAGATTACATTGGGTGATGCCCAGAGTATAAGCCCTCTGTTTAGCTTTGCGAAGTCGTTACGCAACCAATCAGGGAGATTTTCCTCATTAAGCTCTTCCTGTGTTACATCTTGGGCTTGAAATTTTTCGACTATATCAAAAAACGTACTATAAACCTCGATTTTGCTTGCTCTATGACTTTCTGCAATATCTCGACTTTTCGAATGCCATTGGGCGTACCACAAGCCGATTAAGCCGAAAAGAGCAGTGGTAAGAGTGGCAGCTATAGATGTATCTAGAGTCCGAAACCATATAACGACTTCATTGAAAATAATCCAGCAAAGTGCTGCTAAGATAATTAACACCAAGATGCCGATAATCGTCTGTTTTTTATTCATCTTGTTCTAACAAGAATAATAGGGAACGTGCCCTTAAACTAAACCGCAGATTCGCCTGTTTCGCCCGTTCTAATACGCACAACTTGTTCCACCGCGCTGACAAAAATCTTGCCATCGCCGATCTTTCCGGTATGCGCTGCTTTGATAATCGCTTCCATGGCGGCTTCTACCATATCATCTGCCACAACCAGCTCAAGCTTGATTTTTGGTAAAAAATCCACTACATATTCGGCGCCGCGGTATAACTCCGTGTGACCTTTTTGGCGGCCAAAGCCTTTAACTTCGGTCACTGTTAACCCATTCACGCCAATTTCGGATAACGCTTCCCGCACTTCGTCCAACTTAAATGGTTTAATCACTGCTTCGATTTTCTTCATACCAGTTCCCCAAGTTATTTTATATAGTTTCTAACTAATCAAATTTTAGTTTACATGTTATCGGATAACGCCGGTCTTTGCCAAATCCTCTTTCCGTAATTCTAACGCCAACTGGCGCCTGGCGGCGTTTATATTCATTTTTATCAATCAAATTGGTGACGCGGTTCACGTCTTTTTCGCTAAATCCTTGCTGGATAATCGCCTGGCGGCTCATGTCCTCTTCCACATACGCCTGCACAATGGCATCTAAAATCTCGTAAGGCGGCAAGCTGTCCTGATCGGTCTGGTTCGCGCGCAACTCGGCGCTAGGCGCGCGCGTGATAATGCGTTCCGGGATTACTCTTGATAAGCTATTGCGATATTTGGCCAGCTTATATACCAGTGTTTTCGGCACGTCTTTCAGCAGTGAGAAGCCGCCCGCCATATCGCCATACAGCGTGCTGTAGCCTACCGCCATCTCTGATTTGTTGCCGGTGGTGAGCACAATGCTGCCGAATTTGTTCGAGAGCGCCATCAGCAACATGCCGCGGATGCGTGCTTGCAAGTTTTCTTCAGTGGTGTCAAAAGGTAAACCTTCAAACTCATTAGAAAGCACAATTCTGAAATGCTCAAAAAGTGCGACGATAGGGATTAAGCTATATTTCACGCCCACCAGATTCGCCATTTCAACTGCGTCGTCCACGCTCATGCTAGCGGTAAATTCGGATGACATCATGACTACTTTTACGCGTTCAGCGCCTAGCGCATCGACAGCGATTGCGAGTGTCAATGCGGAATCAATGCCGCCCGACAAACCCAATACCACGCTGGGGAAACCGTTCTTGTTCACATAGTCTGCAAGGCCTATTTTAAGCGCGTTGTAGACCGATGCTTCCAGACTCAGTTTGGGAGCGATGTCAGCTTTAACGGGCTGATGACTGATAATTTCTACAAAACTTAAAGCCTCAATAAACGAAGGCAATTGCTGTATGACTACACCTTTGGCATCTAGCACAAATGACGCACCATCAAATACCAATTCGTCTTGCCCACCGACCAGATTGGTATAAATAACGGCTAAGCCAGTTTCCTTTGCACGCTCAGCAATGATTTCGTAGCGCGTTTCCAGCTTATCTATGTGGTAGGGCGAGGCATTAAGCGAGAGCAAGAATTCGGCGCCGGCTTGCTTGGCTTTTTGTGCGGGTGCTGCTTCCCAGCCATCAGCACAAATCATGACACCAAATTTTGTACCACCATGCGAAAAAACTAACGGTGTATCGCCTGCCTCGAAATAGCGCTCTTCATCAAATACGCTGTAATTGGGCAAAATTTGTTTGTGATATGTGGCAAGTATTTTGCCATTTTCTATGACAGAAGCGGCATTGAAGAGCTTGCCATTTTGCTGGTGAGGGTGGCCAATGAGCAGCGTGATAGCCGGTAATGATCGGCATATACGCTTAAGCGCACGTTCGCAGGCGGCGTTAAAGTCTTCGCGAAACAGCAAGTCTTCGGGCGGGTAGCCGCACAGCGCAAGCTCTGGCGTGATGACTAGGCTCGCGCCATTTCGAGATGCGCGGTTAGCGTAATCGAGGATTTTATTGGCGTTGCCTTGAATATCGCCGACAATACAGTTAATCTGTGCCAGTGCGATTTTCATGTTTTAAATATTGGTGTGAAGTTGCTAATATTTTCCGCCGGCATCTTTAATCAATTTCACAATTTCCGGGTGGCCTTTTTTTAGCGCATACACGTAAGCGGTCAGACCATACTGATCGCGCGCTTTCACATTAACCTTGTTTTCCAACAGCAGTTTAACCATTTCTATAGAATTGGTATCTACTGCCAGATGCAGGATTGGCGTGCCTTCCGAGTCTTCATGGTCTACATCGGCGCCTTTTGCAATCAACGTTTTGGCAACTTCCAGCTGCGCTTTTTTAACCGCCCAGGTCAGCGCTGTCCAGCGTGATTGATCCTGCTCGTCAACATTTGCGCCTTTGTCCAGCATATAGGCCACCGCAGGGGCGCGGCCTTCTCGCGCAGCGTACATCAACGGCGTTGCACCAAGTCTGTCGTGTGCGTTGGGTTGCGCGCCTTGCGCCATCAGGGAGGTAATCGTTGGTATATCGCCGCTTTTTGCGGCATACATCAAAGCCGTTTTACCATCATCGCTTTTCGCGTTCGCGTCCACGCCGTGCTTAATCATTAAATCCACTATTTCGCTATAGCCGGATGTGGAGGCCATGCCAAATGCACTCCAGCCACTATCATCGCGGATTTTTGGGTCTGCGCCTTTTTCCAGCAATACTTTTACCGTCGCTACGTGATTTTTCTTGGCAGCGAACATCAGCGCAGTCCAGCCGCCTTTGTCTTTGGCGTTGACATCTGCGCCTTTATTGATAAGCGCCGTGGCTACTTCCGCACGGTTTTTACGCGCCGCATACATCAGTGCGGTGATGTCATTGGCGTCTTTGGTGTTTGCATTGACGCCGCTTTCCAGCATGGCTTTTACCGTAGCCAAATCACCTTTAGATGACGCTGTGAGCAGGTAGGGGATATCTTCAGCAAAGCTTGTTTGGCTGGCGATACTCAAACATAACATCAGTAATACTAAATATTTTTTCAAATCGAATTTCCTATCGCCAATTTCTTATTTACGGGCTTTGTTTTGTATCGCCTGCAATACGGCTTCGCCCAAGCCAGCAGGCGATGTTGCTACCACACAACCAGCGTTTTCAAGCGCTTTAATTTTGTCTTCGGCACGGCCGGAACCGCCCGAGATAATCGCCCCCGCATGCCCCATGCGCTTGCCTTTTGGCGCGGTCAAACCGGCAATATAGGCTGCAACAGGCTTGGTGACGTGGTGTTTAATAAAGTCCGCTGCGGCTTCTTCATCTGAGCCACCGATTTCGCCCACCATAATTATCGCTTCGGTTTCAGGGTCGGCTTCGAACATGGTCAGGCATTCAATAAAATTCAGGCCTTTAATCGGGTCGCCGCCAATGCCCACGCAGGTGGTTTGACCCAAACCCAGTGTAGTAGTTTGATGTACCGCCTCATAAGTGAGCGTACCGGAGCGCGACACCACGCCCACCTTGCCGCGCAGGTGAATGCTGCCCGGCATGATGCCGATCTTGCATTCATCCGGCGTGATAATGCCAGGGCAATTTGGGCCAATAAAATTCGTACCGTTGGCTTTGAGCGAGGCTTTAACATTCAACATATCCAATACTGGGATGCCTTCGGTAATGCACACGATTAACTCAATACCTGCATCGGCAGCTTCTAATATAGAATCTGCCGCGTAGGCTGGCGGCACGTAAATCACGCTGGCATTGGCTTGTGTTTCACGCACTGCCTCGCGCATGGTGTTGAACACGGGCAAATTCAGGTGCGATTGACCACCTTTGCCCGGGGTGACGCCGCCGACCATTTTAGTTCCGTAAGCCAGCGCTTGCTCTGAATGAAATGTGCCTTGCTTGCCGGTAAAGCCCTGGCAAAGCACTTTGGTGTTTTTATTCACTAAGATACTCATGCCGCCACCGCCTGTACCGCTTGCTTGGCAGCATCTGTCAGGTTTTCTGCTGAAATAATATTCAATCTACTTTCACGTAACATTTGTTTGCCTAGCTCAACGTTTGTGCCTTCCAAACGGACGACGACAGGAATGGTCATGCCGACTTCTTTCACCGCAGTGATAATGCCAGTGGCGATAATATCGCAGCGCATAATGCCGCCAAAAATGTTCACCAGAATAGCCTTTACGTTGCTGTCTGCCAGGATAATTTTGAATGCTTTGGATACGGTTTCCGCTGTCGCGCCGCCGCCCACATCCAGGAAGTTGGCCGGCATGCCGCCATGCAATTTGATTAAATCCATGGTCGCCATGGCAAGCCCGGCGCCATTGACCATGCAGCCGATATTGCCGTTAAGCGCAATGTAATTGAGCCCCGCCTCGTGCGCGATAGCCTCTTTGGCGTCTTCCTGGCTCCAGTCACGCTGTTCGGCAAGTGCTTTCTGGCGGTACAGCGCGTTGTCATCCACGCTCATTTTGCAATCGAGCGCGACCAGCTTGCCATCGGTTGTGACAATGAGCGGGTTAATCTCCAGCAGACTTAAATCGTTTTCCTTGAAGAGTTTGTACAGACCTTTAAGCAGCTTGGTAAACATACCAATTTGCTCGCCGCTCAACTCAAGATTAAATGCCAAATTACGCGCTTGAAAATCTACTAAGCCGTTCAGCGGGTCGCACACTTCCTGCAGGATTTTATCGGGCTGTGTGGCTGCGATTTCTTCAATATCCATGCCGCCTGCGGAGGAGGCCACAACCACAACGCGCTCCAGACTTCTATCCACTAACATAGATAGATAAAGCTCGCGCGCGATGGGCAGCGTTTCCTCGACGAGCACTTGGCTCACCATTTGACCATCGGGTGCATTCTGGTAAGTAATTAAATGTTTACCGAGCAGGGCTTTTGCCGTAGTTTCAACCTCGGCGGCAGATTTTACCAACTTCACGCCACCGGCTTTACCGCGGCCGCCAGCGTGGATTTGCGCCTTGACCACATAAGCGTTCGATTGGATTGCATTGGCTGAATTTACAGCTGCAGCGGCATCGCCAGCAACTGCACCAATAGGCGTTGGCAGGCCATATTGTTTTAATAAGTTTTTGGCTTGATATTCGTGTAGATTCATTTTAGGCAGATTTAGTTTTTTAGTTTTAATTCCAAATGATATTTTGGCGCAAAATCCGAGTTGAAGCTAGTAAAAAAGCCATGCCCGGACTTAATGTAATCCGGCATGGCTTCTTTGTTCGTTATTAATTTGCTAGGTTGGCCAGCTAGATTGGTCAGTTAGCTGTTATAAATCGGATTCCCACGCGTTGCCATAGATTTTTCCATTGCGCGACAGAATAAACATCTGATACATGCTCACCATCCACATATAGGCCGAAGCCGCGCTGTAGCCGATGCCGCCGATGATGGTAAGCCAGGCGAAGCTGGGGCTTAGTTTGGTCAGCCACCATGAGAATACGTCCATGATCAAAAAGCCGAACGGGAACGCAATCGCCAGAACTTTCAATTTTTTTGGTATGTTCACCGCAAAGCTGAAAATAAAGCCTACAAAAAAGAAAATAAATGCGATGCCGAATAAGTGGATATGCGATACGCGGGTCAGTCCTTCAATTGATGCACCTTCGTTGAGAGCAGCGGTTTTTTTAACCTCTTCAAACTTGGTGAAGTCTGGAATGCCAGGAATCGTGCTGTGACACTTGGTACAATTTTGTGCGAAAACATCTTTGAAGTGAGGTTCCCATTCGGATTCTGGAGAGCCATTTTGCGCCCATTTGATGATATCCTGGCGCACTTCAAGCGGCGCTTTGTCTTTCATCGAACCATTGAGCTTACTGGCCAACTTGCTGCCGCTACGATCACCATAATAGCTGTACACAATATCATCGACCGAAAGCCCAACTTTGCCGTCAGCTAGGCCGTGCGTTAGCATGATTTGCAGCCCGGCCATACATAAACCTAAGCCTATCACAAGCAGATAACCCGCGAAAAGGGCTTTGATGGACGCGGGCATATTGGGCAGGTTTAACCATGCTAGATTTGAAGGAGCGGGTTTCATGGTGCGCTTTCTAAATTAGAGTTAAAAATCATATCATCCAAGCGTCAATTAACAAAGACCCTACGTGGTGGGGCACCGCTGTTATAATGCCATTTTTCTCATTTTTTCGGGTTATTTCATGCGTTTAGTTGTTCAAGGTCGCGCTGTTACCATGGCACATCTTACTCATATCCATCGTTTAATTGGCGGCAGCACACAGTTTATGCAGATTGCGGAACATGCTTATTACTTGCCAACTGATGAAACCAGCATTGAAGCTGTGCATGCCTTTTGTGCTGAGCAGCAGATTGACTGCGCCTTAGTGCCAGATAACCAGCGTTTGAACCGTTTTGGCTTATGTGTGATGGACATGGATTCGACGCTGATCAATATCGAATGCATCGATGAAATCGCCGACATGATGGGCATCAAACCCGAAATTTCCAAAATTACCGAAGCAGCCATGCGCGGCGAGCTGGATTTTGCAGCCAGCCTGAGAAAGCGCGTGGCCTTATTGAAAGGGCTGGATGAATCAGCCTTGCAGCGTGTGATTGACGAACGTCTGCAGGCCAATCCGGGCGCACATGAATGGATCGCTGCCTGCAAAGCTAACAATATCAAAACCATGGTGGTGTCGGGCGGTTTTACCATGTTTGCCAATCATGTCAAAGCCTTGTTGGGCCTGGATTATGCGGTATCGAACACTTTTGAGATTGTCGATGGAAAACTCACCGGCCATATTCTGGGCGACATTGTAGATGCGGATAGAAAAGCGCTGGAGTTAGTGAATTTGCGTGATCAACTAGGCTTGAGGCCAGAGCAAACCATCGGCATTGGCGATGGTGCGAACGACCTTAAAATGATGTCGGCCGCCGGAGTGGGTGTGGCTTACCATGCAAAACCCATTGTGCAGCAGCAGGCGACTTACGCGCTGAATCACTCAGGGCTAGACGGTGTGGTTAATTTGTTTACCGCTTAAATCAGCAAAGCTAATTCGGCATCGCTGAAGCCGGCTTTGCGTCTTGCTTCCAGGTTGAATGGTCTGCGCAGTTTAGGTGCGTTGTATTGTTTGGCAAGCGTGTCGTAAGTGGCAATCGGTTCCAGCCCGCGCAGTTCGCACAGCCAGTTAAACCAGTGGTTGCCAATCGCCACGTGTCCAATTTCATCGCGCAGAATAATATCGAGTATGCTTGCGGCCTTGGCATCGCCTATCTGCGCCAGTTTGTTGCGCAAGGGCGGCGAAGCATCCAGCCCGCGTGCCTCCATGGTGCGCGGCACCAAAGCCATGCGGGCCAGTACATCATCTTTGGTTCTGTCTGCCATTTCCCATAAGCTGTTGTGGCCGGTAAAGTCACCGTAAGCGTAACCCATGGTTTGCAGGTGCGTGTTGAGCAGGTTGAAATGATAAGCTTCTTCAGCCGCCACTTTAAGCCAATCACTGTAGTAACTTTCTGGCATCTCACCAAAACGCCAAATGGCATCCAGCGCCAAATTGATCGCATTAAACTCAATATGCGCAAGCGCGTGGATTAAGGCAGCGCGGCCTTCCTCTGTGCGCATGGAACGTTTCCCAACTTCGAGCGGAGAGACCAGCGCTGGCTTGGCAGGGCGGCCGGGGATTGGCAAAGCTGATATTAATTCAGCATTTACATTAAGACTGATATTACCCGCTTGCCAAGCCTGGTACAGCGCAGCAACGCCAGCGGTTTTTTCGTTAACGCCGCCTTCAGCCAGCCAATGGAGAGCGGTATTACGCAGCTCGTTCAATTATTTAAGTTGTATAAAGTCTAGCTCGCCTGCCTTCATGTCGGGCACCAGCAAATAGGCTTCATCTTTAGTAATGGCGATATCTGCGGCTGATTGATAACCGTCTTTTAATAGCGTCACTTCGCCTTTGGTATTGACGCTAAACACTTTGCCGCTTTTCCAATCACTTACATACATGGTGCCGTTTGAGCGATGCACTACACCATCGCCGCCGCCAAAACCTTCGGCAATGTCTGTTAGTGCCTGCGTTTGCTGGTTAAAGCTATATAACACGCCAGAAGTAAAATCGACATAAATCAACACGTTACCAGTGTCATCCGCCAGCAATCCATTGGGCGCCATTACGCGCGCGTCTTGTTTGCCATCGATAAGTAATTTCACTTTCCCATTAGCATCGATTTTGTATATCGCGCCACCTTTGCCCGTTCCCAGAATATCGCCGCTATCGCTCACATACAAATTGCCTTGCGGATCTGCTTCTAAATCATTCAGAAACTGTGGCGTAGCGGGGAAAGCCGCAGCAGCAGCAAATGCGCTCGCCTTGCCGTCATTTAAGCCAATTTTGATGATTTTGGTTTTATCAGCTACGTACAGATTATTGCCGATAATTTTCAGGCCTTTCGGGTCGTCCAGACCACTTGCGAAAACAGACATTTTGCCATCCTTACCAATCATGGTAATTTGGCCATCGCCATCTTTACCAAAACCGCCAATTTCTGAGATAAAGATACGTCCATCCTTAGCTTGCACTAAGGATTCCGGTGTTTTTAGACCTGTAATTTTGCCTCTGGTAACAAGTTGATTGCCAAGCTTTTGTGCACAGCCAGCATTTATTGTAGCCAATGCGACGATAGCTAATAAAATTACTTTTTTCATAGTTTCAGATTCCTTCGGTAATATTGTTTCGGGTTTCAGCGTTTCTGCCTGCTGCGGGGAAAGGTTGAGCAGGATGACAGCAATGCTAAGTGATTTGTGCTTTTTCTAACACTTTTCATTGCTAAAAAGACATGGCTCGGACTTTGGGGGTGGGAAGTAAAGTCACCATACTACAAGGCGTATCAGTGCTGCTTGCAGGAGCCGGTTTATTGATAATTGCCTGAAGAGCAGGATCTGCCTTCATTTTGCTGATGGCGTTTTGCATGGCGATGTCGTAGGCAGAATACACGGACTTTTGATTCTGTACATCTAGATAACCGTGTTTTTTCGATTCGCCTACATACTCACCTAACAGCTTGCCTACACCAGTGTAAACATTCGCCTTAATTTTTCCATAATAAATTAGCGATTGTGGATTGTAGAACATGCTTGGTTGAAGCCAGACCAAGGTCTTGCCTGATTGGTTACCCTCACACATGGATACAGTTCCATATTCTTTTTCCAGTTGTACTTTTGCGACTTTTTCAACGATAGGGCCTTGCGCAAACCAGTAATCATAGTAATAGTGCCACAGTTTGATTTGGTTCGTATATTCCTGAGGATTGATATAAATCAGCATGTTAGGTTTGCTGGTATCTTCAGCCTGTGCATGATTGATTGAAGTCAGTAACGTTATTGCCAAGCATATCATCCGCATCAATTTTGCAACGCTCATGTTGATCTCCTTCAGTTTCACTTAAGTACTATTTACTCATTATTTGATGTATAACTGATTCGATAGATTAGGCCTGCGCGGTCGTCTGATACATATAACGCGCCTTCTGGACCAATAATAACATCTACAGGTCGGCCCCACGCTTTATTATTATTGAGCCAGCCAGTGGCGAAATCAACTAGTTCGACAGGAGTTTCGCCATTAAATTTCACACGCACCAATTTATAGCCACTTAATTTTTCGCGATTCCACGAGCCATGCAGCGCCACAATCGCATCATTTTTATATTCGGCTGGGAAATTAGTTTTATTTAAGAACGTGACACCAATCGGTGTAGAGTGCGAGGTGAATATGATGGTGGGCGGCGAGCTATTTTTGCAGAAATTATCCGGGCCAGCAAAATTCGGGTCTTCTACCATCTCTTTTATGTTGTTGGGGTTACCCCAGCAGTGAGGCCAGCCGTAATGTTTCCCAGGTTCTATTTTGTTGAAATGTTCGGGCGGAAGCTCATCATTTACCCTGCCGCCTTTTTTATCCGAACGCATATCCGCGCCATCATTGGTGGCGAACATGCTGCCGGTTTTGGGGTGCCAGGCAAAGCCTTGGCTGTTACGCAAACCTCTTGTCCATATTGGGTTTGCAGCATGTCTGCCAACAGTTTCCAGGCCGCCGGCTGGCTCGCCTTCCAGCGTGTAGCGCAAAATTGTCGCACGTAGCGGGTCTTCTTCAACACACACATTGCAACTTGAGCCAACATTAATATACAGAAAATTATCGGGCCCGACTTTAATGGTTTTTAGCGTATGTCCACCGCTGGGCAAGTTTTTGATCAAAGGCTTAGGCGCAGACCAAGCGCCATTTTTTTGCGTCAATTTCACGACGCTATCTTGATTAGCCACTAACAAGTCGTCACCCACAAAAGCCAAGCCATTTGGCGCATTGAGTTTATCCGAAACTAAAACAGGCGCCTCAGCAAGCCCGTCCCTATTGGCATCTGGCAGCATGACAACTTGATTGCTTCTGCCAAGTGAAACAAATAAATTACCATTTTTATCAAACGCCAGCATGCGTGGGCCGGTAAAATATTCACTTCCGCCACCGCTTAATTTGGCGAAAATATTGGCATGAAAGCCAGTTGGTAAGCTGAGATTAAGGATTGCTTGAGGCGCAGATATTTCGGCAGCTTTGGCGCAACCCACTGCAGGTATGCTGCAAATGCCGATGGTTAAAATTGCACTCAGTTTGGCAAAAATCGCTTCAAACATAATTTTTATGTCAGTACATCTGACCAAATATTCGCTGCCCATGCGCTTGCATATTGGCCTTCCTGCTCGGATGGGTTGCTTGAAACACCGCCGCCCTCTGCACTGACCATGATTTTCTTGGTTGCGTCATAGCGGTACACATTGGCCACATGCATGGCTTGTCGGTCATTCACATAGCTATAGCAGGTATTGGCAAACACTGGTGCCGCGTCTGGCGTATGGCCGCTCATGAGCGCGACGATTGCATTAGCGCAAACCCTGGCTTGGCTGGTGGCCATATGCGCCGACTTTGGCAGAGCGGCAGAAACGCTGTCGCCAATCACGTGAACATTCGGAACCAGCCTGGATTCATAGGTTAAAAAATCCACTTCGCACCAGCGCTTATCGATATTGTTCAATCCTGCCATTTGTGCCGGTTTTCCTGCGCGTTGTGGCGGGATGATATTGAGCACATCGGCCGTCACCGTTTCAAAATCAGTTTTCACCGTTTTGGTTGCAACATCCACCTCAACTACCATGTTATTCGGGCGGTAATCAATCATACCTGCATACATTTCCGCCCACACTTTGGTAAATAAATCTTTTTTCGAAATGATTTCCGGGTTGGCATCCAGCACAATAATTTTGCTATTGGGCTTATTGGTTTTAAAGTAACTCGCCACTTGGCACACGCGTTCATACGGGCCGGGTGGACAGCGGTAGGGCGCTTTGGGTACGTTCATGACAAATATGCCACCGTCAGGCATGGCTTCCAGCTGTTTGCGCAAATTGACTGTTTGCCAGCCGGCTTTCCATGCATGTGGCACTTGCTGCTGCGCTTCTGCGGATTGTAAATTTGCTAATGAATCATAAATAAAATCGACGCCAGGGGCGACAATCAGACGGTCATATGTAATTTCACCGTGTTTCATACTGACTTTTTTGGTGGCAGTATCAATCGCAGTCACTTCGTCATTCAGCCATTTCACCCCGTGATTTTTTTTGACTAAATCATAGCCAAATGTCAGATCGTTGATTGATTTGCTGCCACCTAAAACCAAATTGCTGAGCGGGCAAGAAACAAATTGGCTAGATTTTTCAATCACGACAGTTTCAATGTTTCCCAAGCTCCACATGCGGATATACTTGGCCGCTGTGGTGCCAGCATAGCCGCCGCCAATAATGACGACGCGGCCTAGGGGTGGTTTAGCGCCGCGCGCAAAACTGTTATGACTGAGCAATAATGCACCTGCAGCTCCGGCGGTCTTGATAAACTCACGACGATTGAAGGTTAAATATTTAGTCATGGCTGGCTTTTAATGTTTGTGGTGTCGGTGACATATTCACAGCGCGTTTTTGCGCCGAAAAATAGACAGCAAGCTGATTGATTTCTTCCGGATCCAGCCCTTTAGCATGGTGATGCATGACAGTGGCAGGGCGAGAGCCGTTTCTGAAGCCTTGCATTTGCGTAATGAAGTAGCCTGTTTCCAAGCCCGCGAGCGTGGGGGTTGCGTTGGCACTATTGCCAAATGTGCCGTGACAAGCCGCACAGGAGGCGGCGAGTGTGCGAATATGGTCAGCTGAATAAACAAAAACCTCGGCAGCGCTTGCTACTGAGGCCATGAGTAAATTTGCTAAAAACCAAATTGCAATCAGTGGTTTCATGGTGTTCTGCTTTATTTTAAAACACCATTCTATATGTTTTTATTAAATAGTTAGTCAATCAGGTCACGTAATTTATCAGAAGCATCTTTCTTCTTTGCAACCATCATCTTTCACACCAAGACTTGTCAGAAGTTCTACCATATGCGTGTTGCCTTCATCGCGGAAGTAGCGAATTAAAGAAACATCACCTTTAAGTTTTACGTTGACATCTGCACCGCTGCTGGCTAAAACTTTTAGCAAGTCTTCGTGCCCATTAAGCGCTGCTAAATGAAATGCCGTATGGTTAGCGATGGGATGGATATAATTGATATCAGCACCTTTGCTAAGTAAGAATTTCACCATGGGAATATCACCTTTATTTGCTGCCATTTGAACTGGCGACCAACCAAAGATTTTTTCATTAATTAATGCTGGTTCGGCTTTACAATATTTTTGTACAACTTTTAGTTTACCCTCTGTCAGCGCATCGCTGAACTCAAGCGATTCATCATCTGTCAGCGCAAAACTGTTCAGTGAAAAACTTAAAGCTAAAACCGCAAATAGTGCTTTTAACATGTTCATACTACTTTTTCCCTTAATATAATGGTTGCTGCTTTTGGTAAAATACCAGGCTAGGCAATAAATTTTCTTGCATTGCGGAACATCCGCATCCACGGCGCGTCTTCCTGCCAATCGTCTGGCCGCCATGAGTGCTGTACCGCTCTAAATACCCGCTCAGGATGTGGCATCATAATACTAAAACGCCCATCTGTGGTGGTTAAACCGGTAATTCCCAGCGGTGAGCCATTGGGGTTAAACGGGTAGGCCTCTGTTGGCGTTGACGCATTATCAATAAAGCGCATCGTCGCCAGCTTTTTATCCAGCACGGCATTGACAGCGTTTTTGTCAATAAATTCCGCAAAGCCCTCGCCATGTGCAACGGCAATTGGCATGCGGCTTCCAGTCATGCCGTTAAAAAACAGCGAAGGCGATTCTAATACTTCTACCATGGCAAAACGTGCTTCAAACTGCTCAGATTTATTGCGTACAAAGTGTGGCCAGTGTTCGCTGCCAGGGATAATGCTATGCAAATTGCTCATCATTTGGCAGCCGTTGCATACGCCAAGTGCGAAAGAATCTGCACGGTTAAAGAATGCGCTAAATTCATCATTGGCACGCGGGTTAAACAAAATAGATTTTGCCCAGCCTTCGCCTGCACCAAGTACGTCGCCGTATGAGAAGCCGCCGCATGCCACAAAACCCGCAAATTCTTTTAGCGAAACACGACCAGAAATGATGTCGCTCATGTGAACATCAAATGTTGCAAAGCCCACGCGGTCAAATGCGGCGGCCATTTCCACTTGGCCATTTACGCCTTGCTCGCGCAAAATTGCCATTTTTGGCCGAACCCCGGTATTGATATACGGCGCGGCGATATTATCGTTAATATCAAACGTAGTATGCACGTGCAAGCCAATATCCGCCTCATTCAGGATGCGGTCATATTCTTGCTGTGCACAGGCAGGGTTATCACGCAGGCTTTGCATTTGATACGTGGTTTCAGACCACATGCGATGCAAATTGACACGAGTATCCACAATAATCGTTCGGCCGTTTTTCTGGATATTAATTAGGTTTTGGTTCGTCACTTTCCCTATTAAACAGGCGCTCAGCGTTTGATTCAATTGAGCTAAAACTGCATCTGCTTCAGTGGCGCGTACTTGAATCACTGCGCCTAGTTCTTCGTTAAACAGTGCGTCAATGTCATCGCCCTGCAAGCCAGCAATATCAACATTTAAGCCACAATGCCCTGCGAAGGCCATTTCACATAAGGTGGCAAATAAACCACCGTCGGAACGATCATGATAAGCCAGCAGCTTGTTTTCACGATTCAATTGTTGAATTGCTGCAAAAAATGCCTTCAGTTGTTCTGGATTATCTACATCGGGCGTGGTATCCCCTAGCTGGCTATATGCTTGAGCAAGACTGCTGCCGCCCATGCGGTTTTTGCCATTGCCCAGGTCAATTAAAATCAAACTAGAGTCGCCTAAATCTATACGTAATTGCGGTGTTAAGGTTTTGCGTACATCAGACGTATTTGCAAACGCAGTTACCACCAGTGAAATTGGCGAAGTCACAGCCTTGTCTTGGCCCAAAGAATCAGATGAAAAGTCTTTCCAGACCGTCTTCATGCTCATGGAATCTTTGCCGACAGGGATGCTAATGCCTAATTGTGGGCATAATTCCATGCCCACGGCTTTTACTGTGGCAAACAGCGCAGCGTCTTCACCCGCATGTCCCGCAGGTGCCATCCAGTTGGCAGAGAGTTTTAAATTGCCAATATCATCTATCAAACTCGCGGCGATATTAGTGATGGCCTCGCCAATCGCCATGCGGCCAGAGGCAGGCGCGTTTATTAGTGCGAGCGGCGCTTTTTCGCCAATGGCAAATGCTTCCCCCACGTTGGTTTCATAACCTGCAAGCGTCACGGCGACGTCGCTCACCGGCACTTGCCACGGCCCTACCATTTGGTCACGCGCGATTAAACCTGTTACTGTGCGGTCGCCAATGGTGATGAGAAATGTTTTATCGGCTACTCCAGGCAGTCTTAATACGCGGGCTACTGCGTCTTTTAAGCCAATCTTGCTGGCATCAAAAGCGGCTAATTTTTTAGCAACGCTTTTCACGTCACGCGTCATTTTAGGCGGTTTGCCGAGCAGTACTGATAAATCCATATCCACAGGCTTGTTGTTAAAATGGCTATCGGCCACTGTTAAATGGCGCTCTTCTGTGGCGTAACCCACCACGGCAAACGGGCAGCGCTCGCGTTTGCAAATCTCCCTAAACAAACCTAAATTCTCTTGTGCTACCGCCATCACGTAACGTTCTTGTGCTTCGTTGCTCCACAGTTCGCGGGGGCTCATGCCAGGCTCTTCGTTATGCACATCTCGCAGTTGGAAAATCGCGCCTACTTTTGCGTCGTTCACCAGCTCAGGGAAAGCGTTGGAAATACCGCCTGCGCCCACATCGTGGATACTCAGAATCGGGTTCTTGTCGCCAAGCTGCCAGCAGCGGTCGATTACCTCTTGCGCTCGGCGCTGCAACTCCGGGTTGCCGCGTTGTACCGAATCAAAATCCAGGTTTTCTGTATTAGAGCCAGTATCCATGCTGCTTGCCGCGCTACCGCCTAGGCCAATCAGCATGGCAGGGCCACCCAGTTGAATGAGCGCTGCGCCTGCAGGAATCGGATTTTTCCTGGAATGCTTCGCCGAGATATTGCCCACGCCGCCCGCCAGCATGATTGGTTTATGGTAGCCACGAATTTGGCCTTCTGACGCTAGCTCGAATGTGCGGAAATAGCCTGCAATATTGGGACGCCCGAATTCGTTATTGTAAGCTGCGCCGCCTAAAGGGCCATCTGTCATAATTTGTAACGGCGATGCGATACGGCCCGGTTTTCCGTACGGCTTTTCCCAAGGTTGGGCAAAGTTTGGAATATTTAAATTGGAGACAGAAAAACCAGTCAAACCCGCTTTGGGTTTTGAGCCGCTGCCGGTTGCACCTTCATCGCGGATCTCGCCACCAGCACCGGTTGCTGCGCCGGCAAAAGGCGAAATAGCCGTGGGGTGGTTGTGCGTTTCCACCTTCATCAGGTAGTGCATGTTTTCTTCTGTAAAGCTGTACATGTTTTTATTTTTGCCGCTGCTGCTCGGGTAAAAACGCCTGGTTTTTTGGCCTTCAACAATGGATGAATTGTCGCTGTAAGCCACCACTGTACTGCCGGGGTTGAGCTTGTGCGTGTTGCGTATCATGCCGAATAGGGAGCTGTCTTGCACCACGCCATCAATTACCCAATCGGCGTTAAAAATCTTATGCCGACAATGCTCAGAGTTGGCCTGCGCAAACATCATCAGCTCAACATCGGTAGGGTTGCGGCCGATTTTGGTGAAGTTTTCAACTAAATAATCCACTTCATCGGGAGAAAGTGCCAACCCCATCTCATTATTGGCTGTATTCAACGCTGCTTTTCCGCCATGCAGAATGTCGATCGTGCTAAGCGGCGCTGGCTGTGCGCTGTGGTAGAGCTTTTGCGCATCGTCTAAACGGTTATAAACCATCTCGGTCATGCGGTCGTGAATTTGTGTTTTTAAAGCTGCTTTTTCGCTATCTGACAAAGGCTTGCCGTCAGTAGTAGTTACATAAAATGCAATGCCGCGCTCAAGTCGCAATAAGCTGTCTAAACCACAATTGTTGGCGATATCTGTCGCGCGCGATGCCCAAGGCGAAATGGTACCTATACGTGGAATCACCAAAAACAATTCGCCAGCAGGTGCCTCCGCCTTTGTTTTAGCGCCATAAGTGAGAATTTGCTTAAGAATATTTTGCTGGTTTTTAGAAAGCGCTGATTTGCTAAAAGCAAAATGCATAAATTCTGCATAAATATGCGCAACATTGGGGGCGGAATTTTTTAAGGTTGCGTACAGTTTTTCGAGACGAAACTGTGATAAAGCAGGGCTGCCGCGTAGGCTTAGAAAATGAGTGCTTGGCATGGATGAATTAACAGAAAAGATAAAATAATTTACCAATATTTTAACAGAAAGCCTACCTGCAGTTCTTAAAAAAACACTACTTAAGTAGGATACATTTTGCAGATTAGGCGTTATAGTGTTTGTCTACTATCTAATCTCTAGCAAATTTATAGAAGGTGAAAAATTGACACATCCGGCATCATACCCACCTAATGAGCAAGCTCGCATTGAGCGTTTGCAGCAACTGATGGTTTTGGATACCAAGCCCGAAGTGCTGTTTGATGAAATCGCCAAGCTTGCAAGTGTGGTTTGCGGTACACCCATTGCTTTAATTAGCCTTGTGGATGAAAACAGACAGTGGTTTAAAGCGAATGTAGGGTTAGAAGGAGCCACCGAAACGCACCGTAACCTGGCTTTTTGTGCACATGCGATTTTAGACAATGTGCTGATGGAAGTGCCTGATGCAACGCTGGACGAGCGTTTTCATACTAATCCTCTGGTCACGGGTGATCCTAAAATTCGCTTTTACGCTGGCGCACCTCTCACCATGCCGGGTGGTGAGAATATTGGCACATTGTGTGTTATTAACCACAACCCGCAACATCTCTCGATCTACCAAAAGGCCATGCTCTCAGGCTTGGCAAACCTGGCGGTCAAAGTGTTGCTGTCTAGAGAGGCTACATTAAATGACATAGAGTCAAATGCCAGCATAATAGCTGCTATAGTAGAGTTCGCTCAGGAGGCCATTATCAGCCTAAATTCGGATTCCATTGTCACCTCGTGGAACAAAGGCGCTGAGAGCTTATTTGGGTATCGCGAAGAAGAAATCGTCGGTAAATCCACCGCGATTTTGTATCCACAAGAAAAATTAAATGAACATGAATTTTTTATGGGCCAGATAAAAAACAATCAACATATCAAATGTTTTGAAACACAGAGACGTCACAAAAGCGGACATATTATTGATATATCTGTATCGCTATCACCTATTAAAAATGCTTATGGTAAAGTGATTGGAGCAGCAGAGATTTCACGTGGCCTAAGCGAACAAAAAGGCCAATAACCAGCTATTGCGCCATATGTATCATCTTTCTTTCGGCGCGTTGCGTGCTGGTTTGCAGGCAAACTGAAGCCGGCGCAAGTTAACTTTATGGACTGGATTTTTATGGGCAGAGAATAAAAAATCAGGTTGATCCAATCAGTTTCAAATTTTCATTTTTTATTAATAAGTAAATAAAGCAAATCAGATCTTTTCTTCTGTAGAAGGGGTAACGATTTTTAAAATAAATAAAAAGTTTTTTTAGTCTGCTTTTACCCTCAAACAAATAGAAAAAATCAGCTAAATTTGCTTCAATATGCTTGGGTACGGCAAGCTTGCTGAAATCATTGGCAATATGTTTATAGTTGCCCAGGCTAATTAGCAAACTAGGAGTTACCCCAGTTTTTTTTGTTGTGGTTGATTGGTTTGAGTTCGAGGTGGCAATAGAGCTTGTGCTGTGCTGACGATATTTCAATAATGTTTGAGGGATGAATGCCCTGGCGCCGGTTAGTTCCGCAATGATGGCCAGATGGTAATCATATGGCAGTTTAGGCGGTATGTTGATTGCAATTTGCCTGAGGCTGCCATTAATCATGATCGAGCCGCCTTGTGCACTATTTGCAAATAAAATGCCATTTAGGCCAGAGACTTTTCCACGTTTTCCAATAAAGTAATCATTTATTACATTGAGTTGACTATCTACAACAATTGAGTCTGTATGCACCAGCGCAGGAATTTTTGTTGTTGTTTCGATTTCTTTAAGTTTTTTTAAGGTGAGTTCCAGTTTGTCAGAATTCCAAACATCATCCTGATCACACATGGCAATATAGTTTTCTGTAGTGAGTGAAATCAAATAATAGTGACTTGCATTTAGTCCCATATTGCCTTTAATATCCCCTGCCAGAGTAAACCTTTTATCGTGAGCTATATACTTTTCTAATATTGCAGGCGAGCTGTCTTTGGATCCATCGTCACGGATGTAGCAACACCAATTGGTATGGGTTTGACCTTGAATAGCGTTTAATTGCTCAGCGATATATTTTTCGCCATTATAGGTAGATAAGATAATGGCAATTTTATCTTCAGGGCTGTTGTTATGCGAATCCATACTTTGGCTTGTCTATTGAAATTTGCTTTAGGTACTTGAAGCCAAATTCTAACATGTGGAAAAGGCTAATAAAATAATTCACTTTTTTGTTTTGCTGGAATGGCAAATTTTGCCAGGGGGATGCCGATAGAGGTGGGGAAATATTTAGTATAAATCTTGAATCAATATGGCCGGCACTATAATCCCAGCGCCCGTGCGCCCTGGTAAAAAATGAAACTTACTACCCACGCCAACCCAAGCGACCACACAATCGATAACCACATGAATTTGCTGCTTTTTGATTCAGTTTTGAGAGTGGCAATGGTGGAAAGGCAAGGCGTGTAGATGAGCGTGAACAGCATAAAGCTCATGCCCTGGACCCAATCTATGTTGAGTGCAATTTGGTGGCTTAGTGCTTCGCCCTGCAGGCCGTAAATCACGGCGAGCGAGCCAATGACAATTTCTTTGGCCACAAAGCCAAAAATAAGCGCAATGGCAAGTTGCGTATCAATGCCGATGGGATTTAAGATTGGTGCAAATAAGGTACCGATTTGCCCAGCCAGCGTGCCGCTGCTGGCGGGCGGTACGTTGGTGGGAAAGTGCGTAAGTGCCCAAACCATCACTACGCCAATGATAATAAATTTCGTGGCGCGTTTGAGAAAGTATTTCACCTCTTGCCAGCCGCGTAGCCATATTTGACGCGGAGTGGGGAAGCGGTAAGGTGGTAGCTCCAAAATAAAAGGCTCGCTACTTTTATATTGGCCTTTAAACAAAACGGCGGTTAAAAATATGGTGGCAAAACTCACCATGTAAAGCGCAAACATGATGTAAGGCGCTTGTTTTGCGGTAAACAGCGTGGCGATCATAAATAAAAACACTTGCAATCTTGCAGAGCACAGTGAAAGTGGAATGACCAGCATGGTTAACAAGCGCATCGGGCGGCTGCGCATTACGCGCGTGCCCATAAGTGCGGGCACGTTGCAGCCGAAACCCATTAGCACCATTACAAAACCACGGCCATCAAGGCCGATTTTTGCCATAAAGGCATCCATTAAAAAGGCTGCACGCGACAGATAGCCGCTGTCTTCTACCATGCTCATCACTAAAAAGAACAGCACAATAATCGGCACGAATGCCGCCACAGTGCTGATGCCGTTAAAAATACCATCCAGCAGCAAGCCGTTGAGCCAGGCAGGCAGGCCTGACAGCAGCGGATCTAGGACGCTGGAGCGGAGCAGGGCGAGCAGCCATGCCATGCCGTCCTGCAGCGGCTTGCCGGCAGTGAAAATAAACTGGAACAGCAAAAACATGGCAGCAAAAAAGATCGGCAAACCAAGCCACGGATGCAACAATACTTTATCGATGTTATCGGTGGTTTTATCAGCAAGCTGGGTTGGCATTTGCACCGTTTTTTTGACGATGTTCTGCATATCATGCTCAATTTGTACGTCTGCTTCAAGCAGGGATGCAATGTTTTGCGGCGAAACTTTATTAAATTTTTCGGCCATTTGTTCGGAAGCTGCTTGTAAGGCTTGCGGACAGCCATCGCCATATTTAGCACTGATGAGCAACACGGGAAAGCCAAGCTGCCTGGACATGGCTTCGGTATCAATGCTGATGCCTGCGCGTTTGGCTTCATCTTGCATGTTAAGCAACAAAACAGCAGGAAGCCCGAGATTTTTTATTTGCAAAGCGAGCGATAATTGGCGATCAATTTGTGAACTGTTAAGTACAATCATGGCCAAATCAACGCCGTTGTTACTTAAAAAGTGGCGCACCACTTGCTCGTCATCCGAAAAGCCGTGCAAATCATACAAGCCAGGTAAATCAACCAGCTCGGCGATATGACCGCCAATTAAAATTTTGGCACTCATTAAATCTACGGTAATGCCTGGCCAATTACCCACACGCGCTGAGGCGCCGCTCAAGCGGTTGAACAGGGTGGATTTGCCCGTGTTGGGCATGCCAAGCAGAGCAATGCGTTTCATGTTGAGATGCGTAGCTGCAAATTAGGCAGCGTTGAGTTGAATGCGTTGTGCTTCGACGCCGCGTAAAATGATGTCAGTTGCGCCAATACGCACATGCAGCGGACCATTAAAGCTGGCGCGGCGAATCAGCTCTATTTTTTTGCCAATTCTAAACCCCATGGCGTTCAGGCGCTGATGTAAGGCTTGCTCAGCGTGTATCGCGTGAATAACGCCGTGTTCGCCTGGGTTTAAACTGCTTAAAATAGTCATACCGGCAAGAGCAATCTAAATGATAATGGTTCTTAATTATCACACAATTTTATAAAAAGTCAATTAAGAAACAAAAAGGCCTGCAAACGCAGGCCTTTTTGTTTATGTAGCTAATTAGCTCGGAAAATCTTACTTGGCCGAGGAAGTTACGCCTGGCACATCAATTTTAGATTTTGCTTTTAAATCTAACATCATTTTTTCTAGTTTACGTTGCTGTAATGTACGCTCCAAGCCATCTTTTACCTTGTCGTAGCTTGGTACTTGCGTTGCACGTGAATCAACCAGTTTAATCACATGCCAGCCAAATTGTGTTTGCACCGGCGCTGTGGTTATTTCACCTTTTTTCAAGGTAGTCACCGCGTCGCTAAACGGTTTTACCATGCCTGCCGGTGAGAACCAGCCTAAATCGCCACCTTTTTCTTTAGAGCCTGGGTCAAGTGATTTTTCTTTGGCTAATTTGGCAAAATCGCTGCCTTTAGTAATTTGCGCTAAAACATCTTTCGCTTCAGCTTCGGTTTTTACCAAAATATGACGTGCACTGTATTCTTTATCGCCTAACTCTTTTTTGTATTGCTCGTATGCATCTTTTTTGTCAGCTTCGGTCACAGGGTTCTTTTTCATAAAATCAGCCAAAAATGCATTTACAGCTAATTTGCGGTGCCCAAGTTCTTCTGCTGCAATAAAATCCGGCTGTTTATCAATGCCTAGTTTTTGCGCTTCTTGATAAGCGAGTTCTGTGCCTACAAGCTCGTTAATGATGGCATTTTTTAAACCGTCAGATTGTTTTTGGCCGTGTGCAAGGGCGTCTTTGGTAATGTAATCCACCCATGATTGTTTAATAGGTTTGCCATTTACTGTGGCGACTGAATCTGCTGCATATAGTGCCGGGGTGAATGATAATGTTGAAAATGCTGCGAGTGCGATGAATAATTGGTTGATTTTCATTAGAAATCCTTGAAATTAAAAATTTAATCCTGATTAAGTTTATTATGTTAAATGGAATCGTCTGGCGAAATTGCAAGTATGCTTATAGCATGAATTTGTTGCGGCATTAAGTCAGTAAGTGCTTGATAAATTAAACGATGTCGCATTATCTGCGATTTTTGTGAAAAATGAGAGCTTACTATTTTTATGCCGAAATGTCCACCACTTGTATTGCCTTTGTGGCCCGCATGTAGAGCGCTATTGTCTTGTATCTCAAGGCTTATCGGGTTAAATGCGGACAATCTGGTTTTTATAGTGTTAATTAAATTCATGTAAGTTTTAGCTTAATATCATGCTATTAGGGTAATGTTTTGCGAAAAGGTTTCACAATTACGTTTGCATATACACCCACGCTAACAAAAGGGTCGGCTTCAGCCCAGCTTTTTGCAGTGTCTAAATCCGGAAATTCAGCCACAATCAAACTGCCGCTGAAGCCCGCCGGGCCTGGGTCTGCGCTATCAATGGCAGGGAAAGGCCCGGCCAGTAATAATCTGCCCTGATTCTGTAGCACTGTAAGTCGCGCCAAATGGCTAGGCCTAGATTCTAAGCGCCTTTCAAGGCTATTTGGTACGTCTTCTGTAATAATTGCATACCACATGTTTATTTGCCTTCGTCCATCGGCTCAATTAAATATTTTCTCAACAGCAAAGTTTGTGCAATAACAAATATAAACATCATGCTGGTCACGCCAAACAATTTGAAATTTACCCAGGCGTCCAGGCTGTAATTAAACGCGACGTATAAATTTAAAAAACCCAGCAGTATTAAAAAAATCACCCAGGCCAGATTGAGTTTTTTCCAAACTTTTGTAGGGGGGCTAAGCATTTTGCCCATCATTTGCCGAATGAAATTTTTCTTAAAAAACAAGTCTGAAATCAATAGAATCGCCGCTAAAAGCCAGTAAAGCACAGTCGGCTTCCACATGATATAGGTTTTGTCGTGCAGCAGCAGCGTAATGCCGCCCAGCACGCTGATAATGGCGCCGTTTACCAGCAACATTTTTTCTATTTTGCCGTGACGAATTTTACTGTAAATAATCTGCGCGATCGTGGCCATAATGGCGATGGCGGTTGCAAAGAAAATGCCGTAGAACTTAAAGCCCACAAAAAACAAAATGACGGGAAATAGATCAAATAAAAATTTCATGCGGCCCTAGGATGTGAATTAGAGGAGATGCTAAAAGCGTAACTATCAGTAAAGACGGTATTTTGCTATGATTTGTCAATTAATGCAAAACAGTAATTACAAAACGTTGATAGTTTAATTTTATGGCTGCAAAGATCGATCTACATTGTCATTCCACTATTTCTGACGGTTTGTTATCGCCACAAGATTTAGTTGCGCACGCAGCAAAAAGCGGCGTAAAAGTGTTGGCGTTGACTGACCACGACGATGTGAGCGGCCTGAAAGCCGCGCGGGAAGCGGCTCCACAGCATGGCATCCACTTTGTAAACGGCGTAGAAATTTCCGTCACCTGGAAAAAGCGTACATTGCATATTGTGGGTCTGAAGATCGATTCCGAAAACACAGCCTTAAGAGACGCACTGGCTAAAGTGCGCATCGGACGCGACGAACGTGCGCAGGAAATGGCAGCAGGCTTGGCCAAGGTGGGGATTGAGGGTGCCTATGAGGGCGCAAAAGCAAT
Source organism: Methylotenera sp. (assembly GCA_049687015.1). Taxonomy (GTDB): domain Bacteria; phylum Pseudomonadota; class Gammaproteobacteria; order Burkholderiales; family Methylophilaceae; genus Methylotenera_A. Next base: position 56,332 of record JBAVIP010000063.1, read on the forward strand.
CGCTAATCAAAGCATTCTGACGCGCAGCCATTTCGCACAGTTTCTGGTACAAAATGGCCATGTTAAAGATGTTAAATCCGTATTCAAAAAATATCTCGTCAAGGGTAAACCTGGCTTTGTCGATCACCGATGGATGAGTCTGGAAGAAGCGGTCAGCCTGATTAGCGCCAGCGGCGGCAGTGCGGTAGTTGCACACCCCGGACGCTATGATTTGGGCACCATTAACATGTTGCTGCTGATGCACGAATTTAGAAGTTACGGCGGTGCTGCGATTGAAGTGGTGACCGGCAGCCATACGCCGCCACAGTATCAGCAGTTTGCTAAAATCGCGCATAAATTCAGCTTAAAATGTTCCATTGGCTCCGATTATCACGGGCCAGGTTTGTCTTACATGGCGATGGGCAGTGTGCCTGAGTTGCCGCCAGGTTGCGTGCCAGTTTGGGACGACTGGCAAGAAGCACAGCACCTCGATTAAATGGCGCAATACTTTGTAATCAATGCCGAAAACCCTCAGGCACGTCTAATAAAACATAGCGTAGAGATTTTGCGTGATGGCGGCGTGATTGCTTACCCTACCGATTCCAGCTACGCTCTGGGCTGCATGCTCGGCTTTAAGGATGCGCAAGATAGAATCCGCCAAATTCGTCAGGTAGATGATAGCCATCTTTTTACACTGATTTGTCGTAACTTGAGTGAGCTTGCGATATACACACAGGTAGATAATACTCAGTTTCGCTTACTTAAGGCCAACACGCCAGGTGCTTATACATACATTTTAAAAGCTACGCGTGAAGTGCCACGACGGCTGCAACATGCCAAGCGCAGCGCTGTCGGTATACGTGTGCCGAATCACGCCGTGGTGCAAGCTTTATTGGACGAACTTGGCGAGCCGCTGCTTAGCATGACTTTGCTGTTGCCAGGTGATGATGAACCACTGAACGAGGCTTGGGAAATTCGTGACAGATTAGAACATAACATAGATTTGGTGATTGATTCTGTTACCGGTCATGCGGGCCCTACAACGGTGATTGATTTAACCGGAAGTACACCAGTGCTTATTCGCCAAGGCGCAGGCAACGCAGCGCCGTTTGGGCTTTAATAATTTTTAGATTCGAACTTTGAAGAAAGAAAAGCATGGAACTTAACGTCATACAAAAAATTGCTGTTTATGCGCTGCCGATTTTGTTTGCGATCACCGTGCATGAGGCTGCACACGGCTATGTTGCCAAATATTTTGGCGATTTAACTGCCGAAAGATTAGGGCGTATTAGTCTAAATCCGCTTAAGCATATAGACCCATTCGGCACGATTTTATTACCTGTTATCACTGTTATCTTAGGTGGCATTTTATTTGGCTGGGCAAAGCCAGTGCCCGTTAATTTTGCTAATTTGCGTAACCCTAAAAAAGACATGTTATGGGTGGCTGCCGCAGGCCCTGCCTCAAATTTGGTGATGGCGATTTTTTGGGCAATTTTGCTTAATTATTCCAAAAGCGCACCAGAAAGCGCTGCTTATTTTCTAGCGGAAATGAGCGGCGCGGGTATTAGTATTAATCTGGTGTTAATGGTGCTTAATTTGCTACCCATGCCGCCGCTAGATGGCGGTCGCATTGCGGTCAGTTTATTGCCTCACAGCTTGGCAATTAAGCTGGCAAGCATCGAGCAGTATGGTTTTATGATTTTAATCTTGCTGATGTTTACAGGCATTTTGGGCAAAATCATTTTCCCTTTTATTAATTTTTTTGAACAAATCATTTTGCGCGTCTTCACCTAATATTTAATTAGATGGAAAACAAATGGGTATAAGCAATTATTTGTATAATAACCAAATTATTTTAATAAGAATTAGGTCATCACATGGCGGTTGAACGCGTTTTATCGGGCATGCGCCCCACAGGCAGCTTGCATCTTGGGCATTACAACGGCGTACTCAAAAACTGGATTAAGCTGCAGCACGAGCATGAATGCTTGTTTTTCGTGGCCGATTGGCACGCACTCACAACGCATTACGATACGCCGGAAATCATCGAAGAAAGCGTGTGGGAGATGGTGATTGACTGGCTGGCAGCAGGTGTTGACCCTGCCAATGCCACGATTTTCATTCAATCGCGCGTACCGGAACATGCCGAATTATTTACGTTATTATCAATGATAACGCCATTGAGCTGGCTAGAACGTGTGCCTACTTACAAAGACCAGCAAGAAAAATTAGCCAGTAAAGATTTATCCACCTACGGTTTTTTAGGTTACCCTTTGCTACAAAGTGCAGATATTCTTATCTACAAAGCCACACAAGTACCGGTGGGCGAAGACCAAATCCCGCACATAGAATTTACGCGTGAAATCGCGCGCCGGTTTAACCATATTTACGGCAAAGAAACAGGCTTTGAAGAAAAAGCCGAAGCGGCGATTAAAAAACTAGGCGGTAAAAAAGGTGCGCTTTATGAGGAAATGCGTAGCGCCTATCAACAAAATGGCGATGAAGAAGCGCTGGAATCCGCGCGGGCATTGATAGAAGAGCAACAGGGTATGAGTATGGGTGATAAAGAGCGCTTGCTGGGTTATCTGGAAGGCGGCGGCAAAATGATACTGCTAGAGCCCGATTACAGACTGATGCCAGCCTCGAAAATGACGGGGCTGGATGGGCAGAAAATGTCCAAGTCTTACAATAACACCATTTCTCTGCGTGAAAATCCTGATGTAATTGCCAAAAAAATCAAAACCATGCCGACCGACCCTGCGCGTATTCGCCGTACTGATCCGGGCGACCCTGCCAAATGCCCGGTGTGGCAGCTGCACGAAATCTATTCTGAGCAAACTACTAAAGACTGGGTGCAAATGGGCTGCAAAGGCGCATCCATTGGCTGCATCGAGTGCAAACAACCGGTGATTGAAGGCGTGCTGAAAGAACTCAAGCCGATTCAGGAGCGTGCTGCGCAGTATGCCGAAGACCCAACCTTAGTCAAAAACATCGTTGCCGAAGGCTGCGAAAAAGCCCGCAAACTTGCGCGTGAGACCATGCGCGATGTGCGTGATGCGATGGGGTTGAATTATAGCTAACCATTAGGCAGGCATAATAATTTAATGAAAAAATTCAGATTCATTCTTTTTTTTGTAATTATATCTATTACGGCTACCCTGTTATCTGTATTTTATCAGCGGTTGAGCAGTGAGATTGTTCAATGGGGTAATCTGTGTGGTGCGGCAGACTTCCTCAATTGTTATCACCCCAACCTATCTGGTGGCTTTCCATTCGCATTTATATTTGATCGACCTGGTGTGTCCGTGGAATATAAATTGAGCTTTGGTGAAGATGAATTCAGGTGGTATCCATTTTTGACGGATATTTGGTTTTATTTTGTAATGTTTATTTTTTCTTATTTCGTACTTAAAAAGTTGCGAAAAGACGAATGGTCAACCTAGGGCGCAATGTGCTGCTGGTATTGCTCCCTACAAGTATTAAACCTTGATTCCGCTTTGCTCCATCAAGGCTACGTTTATTAAATTAAGGTAACTTATTTGTTAGTATCGACAAACGAAATCAAAATCAAAGGCGAGTTGCTCAACGAGCTGCCGCATGATTTATACATTCCGCCGGACGCGCTGGAGGTGTATTTAGAGGCATTTGAAGGTCCGCTCGATTTGCTGCTTTACCTTATCCGCAAGCACAATCTGGATATTCTCGACATTCCCATGGCGCAATTGACTGCGCAATATATGGTGTATGTGGAGAAAATGAAGGTGATTAAGCTGGAATTAGCGGCGGATTATTTGCTGATGTCGGCGATGTTGATAGAGATTAAATCGCGCATGTTGCTGCCCAAACCTGCCGAAATTGCCGAGGAAGATGATCCGCGTGCCGAACTGGTGCGCCGATTGATGGAATATGAGGCGATTAAACTCGCTGCGCAGCGATTGGATGGAATGCCCAAAGTAGGCGAGGAAATTGCTGTGGCGGCAGCGTATTATCAGCATATCAGCGAGATCAAACCGCCCGAAGTAAGTCTGGATGAATTGGTCGAGGCTTGGCGTAATGTGTTAAAGCGTGCCAAACTCAATTCGCATCACAAAATCGGCAAGGCAGAATTATCTGTCCGTGAGCATATGAGCCAGATTCTGCGGCGTTTGAAGGCTGACGGTATGGTAGAGTTTTCGGCTTTGTTTGATATAGCGACTGAAGGCTTACCTAAGCTAGTGGTAAATTTTTTGGCGATTCTGGAACTGGCGAAAGAAGGCCTGATTCGCATCACGCAGCAGCAGGCGTTTTCACCGATTTATCTTCAGGCGAATGTTAGTGAATGAGTATGAAAGAACCTGAAAATATCACCGAAATGAAACAAATTTTAGAGGCCGCACTGCTTACTGCAGGACAGCCGTTGAGCTTGGATGATATGTTGAAGCTGTTTGCAGGCCGTATGGAACGTACGACTTTGCGCATGTTGCTGGATGAGTTAAAACAGGATTGGGCAGAAAAAACGCTGGAGCTGGTGCAAGTGGCGACGGGTTATCGCTTTCAAGCCAAGTCACAATTTAGTGAATTTATTGTGCGATTAAACCCGGAGCGTCAAACAAAATACTCGCGCGCAGTGATGGAAACCCTAGCGATTATTGCTTATAGACAGCCAGTGACACGTGGCGACATTGAGCAAATCCGCGGTGTTGCGGTTAACCCCAATGTGATGCGCCAATTGCAGGAGCGCGATTGGATTGATGTGGTCGGTCAGCGCGAAGTGCCAGGGCGGCCATCACTATATGCAACGACCAAGCACTTTTTGGATGACCTTAATTTGCGTTCTTTAGCAGAACTGCCGCCTATGGATGATTTTAGTCAAGCTGAAATTCCGCTAGAAAATTAAAAGTTTAGCTGTAACTGCTGTAAAATGCACTATTGCAATCAATAAGTTATCAATATGGCACGTCCCTTTAAGCAACAGCGCGATCCACAGGCGATTCCACGCCGGCCAAAAACCAACTTCACCAAATTAGAAGCAGACCCAAACGCGCCGCCAGAACCCACACAGCGCTTACATAAGCTGTTAGCACTGGCTGGCTTAGGCTCGCGCCGCGATATGGAAGAACTGATTGCCAGCGGCCGTATTACCATTAACGGCGAAACGGCCAAAGTGGGCGCAGCTGTGACGCAACATGATGTGGTGCGCCTGGATAGTCGCCCATTGCGCCTGCCGTTTGAGGCCGAGCTGCCGCAAGTGCTGATTTACCATAAGCCGGAAGGCGAGATTGTGAGCCAGGACGACCCGGAAGGCCGCGCCAGCGTATTCGACAAACTGCCGCGCATCAAGCAGGGCAAGTGGATTGCCATCGGCAGGCTGGATATGAATACCAGCGGCTTGCTGATATTCACCAATTCTGGCGAGTTGGCCAACCGCTTTATGCACCCACGCTATGAAGTTGAGCGTGAATACGCGGTGCGGATTTTTGGCGAACTGACCGAAGGCCAAATGCTGCAGCTCACACAGGGTATTGAGTTGGAGGACGGCCCTGCCAGCTTTAACAGTATTAGCCCGCAAGGCGGCGAGGGCGCCAATCATTGGTATCAAGTAGTGATTAAAGAAGGCCGTAACCGCGAGGTGAGACGCTTGTTTGAGGCATTTCAGTTGCCCGTGAGCCGCCTCATGCGTGTGCGCTTTGGCCCGGTGAATCTGCCGCCTCGCGTTAAACGCGGGCAAATGCTCAAGCTGGAGCAAAAGCAAGTGGTGGAGTTGCTGGAATGGGCTGGCTTGCCTGTGCCAAAAACGCCAATGAGACAGCTTAATCAGCGCGAAAAAGATAAAGCCACGACGGTATTTATGCCAAAAGTGCGAAAACAAAGAGCGAGCGCATTAGATAGAAAGCCGCGCGTAGCGGTTGAAGGCGAAGCTAGGCCTTATCGCGGTAAAGCAGATGCTGAGCGTAACTCGGCAACTAAAAAACCTGCGCCCAGAAAATCAGAAAACCGTCGCGTGCGGCAGACCAGCGATTTGACCGCGCCCAAAATGCAGAAGAAAAGCGATAGGAACAGAGGGCGAGGTTAGGATTGTTCTTGAATGTTTATGGGGAATTTATTTAGACTTGTTTGGTGGGCAAATAAACTCACATTTCTGCCCACTACGTCCAACCCAGCTACCGTCTAGGCATTGCTTGGCATCCTGAGCACATGCGATTTGATTGTCTGATTGTGGTGTAGATTCATCAATGCGTTCGGGCGGACCGATAAGCCGAGGCTGTGTAGGGGCCTCTACTTTTGAGCATCCTGTCAGAAAAACAATCAATATCAGCAGTGCAAGCTTGTGCATAACTTTTCCCTAAGTTAACTGTTCCTTAGTCAGCAAAAATACAAACTGATTGCCCGATTCTACCTCCAGCCAAACAAAAGGTAAGTCAGGATACACCTCCAGCAAGGCATCGCGATTATGGCCGATTTCCACTACCAAAATACCGCCATCATTCAGGTAGTTAGCAGCTTCGCGCAGAATCGTGTGAGTATGGTCTAAGCCCGCAAAGCCGCTGCCAAGCGCGAGTTGTGGCTCGTTGCGATACTCGGTTGGCAGCTGTGCCATGCTGGGTGCATCCACATAAGGCGGATTGCTGATAATCAAATCGTACTTTTTGCCTTTTAACGCAGAAAACATATCAGACTGGATGGCAGTGATTTGTCCCTGTAAGCCATAATTAGCAATGTTGATATTGGCAACTGCAATGGCATCGGGCGAAATATCTACTACATCAATCGCCGCATTGGGAAAGGCGTTGGCAAGCAAAATGCCCAAACAGCCGCTGCCCGTGCAGATATCCGCTGCACTTTCCACCATTTCCGGGAACTCAATCCATGGCTGCAAACCGTCTTCAAGCAGCTCTGCAATAAACGAGCGCGGCACGATGACGCGTTCATCCACATAAAACTTAAAGCCGCGCAGCCATGCTTCGCGCACTAAATAGGCGGTTGGTGTGCGCTTGGTGATGCGCTGCTCAATCAAATGCGCTAAGTGTTTGCGTTCTTGCTCAGTAATCACTGCGTCTAAAAAATTATTTAGCGTGTCATGCGGCAAGTGCAGCGCGCTTAAAATCAGCCATACCGCTTCATCGTAGCTGTTATCAGTGCCGTGGCCGAAAAAAATGTCAGAGGCTTCGAATTGGCTCACGGTAAAACGCAACCAATCGCGGATGGTAAACAGTTCTTCTGCCAGGCGCGGATAGTGCATCATTTGAGTAATTTCTGCATAGTCAGTTTGTAGGTTTCTTTGAGCGGTTCAATATCTGCCACGCCTACGCATTCGTTGAGTTTATGGATGGTTTTATTAAGCGGGCCAAATTCAATGACCTGTTTGCAAATGTCGGCAATAAAACGGCCATCACTCGTTCCGCCGGTAGTGGAGAGTTCCGGGCTTACACCATAGGCTTTTTCGATTGCCCTGGAAATGGCTTCTACCAAGTTGCCACGCGGTGTGATGTAAGGCGGTGAATATTCCCACTCTAAGTCATAATCCAGCTCGTGCTTGTCTAAAATCGCATGCACACGTTCTTTCAGGCTAGCTTCGGTGCTGGCAGTGCTGAACCTGAAATTGAATAAAATCTCTACCTCGCCAGGCACTACATTTGTTGCGCCCGTGCCGCCATTTATATTGCTGATTTGCCATGAAGTAGGCGGAAAGTATTCGTTGCCGTTGTCCCACACGGTTTCGACCATGTCTTTAATAGCGGGGGCGACCATGTGAATCGGGTTTTTCACCAGGTGCGGGTAAGCAATATGGCCTTGTATGCCTTTCACGGTGAGCTTGCCAGAGAGCGAGCCGCGACGCCCGTTTTTGATCATGTCGCCGACGATTTTATTGGAAGTCGGCTCGCCGACGATGCAATAATCCATCAATTCACCACGTGCTTTGAGCGCCTCGACAACTTTTACCGTGCCATCTACGGCCACGCCTTCTTCATCCGAAGTAATCAGCAAGCCGATGGAGCCTTTGTGGTCAGGATTCTCGGCAACAAATTCCTCAATGCTGGTGACAAATGCTGCCAGCGATGTTTTCATATCGGCCGCGCCACGCGCGTACAACATGCCATCTTTAATAGTGGGTTCAAATGGCGGCGTATGCCATTTATCCAGCGGGCCTGTCGGCACGACGTCGGTGTGACCTGCAAATACGATAAGCGGTGACTCGGTTCCCCGCCGCGCATAGAAGTTATCGACATTGCCAAAGCGCATACGCTCGATTTTGAAGCCGAGCGGCTCGAGACGCTTAATCATCACTTCCTGGCAACCAGCGTCTTCTGGCGTATTTGATTGACGTTTTAGTAAATCAATCGCTAATTCTAATGTTTTGTTCATGTTAATAATTCTTTATAGGTAGCTTCGTCAAAGCCCAAGCATAGAATTTTACCGTTATTTTCCACAATGGGTCGTTTTATCACAGAGGTTTTTGCTTGCATTAAGGCAATGGCAGAGTTGTTATCAACAATGCCAGCTTTGATATGTTCATCCAAGCCGCGCCAGGTAAGCCCTGTGCGATTGATAAGTTTTTCATGCGATAGTTGCGCAAGCCAACTTTCGAGTAATTGCTGCGATACGCCTTGTTTTTTGAAGTCGTGAAATTCGTAAGCAATATGCTTGCTATCAAGCCAGTCGCAAGCTTTTTTAGCAGTATTGCAGTTGGGTATGCCGTAAAGTTTCATAAGATTTAAGCTGAGTTAAACCTTATTTTAACAGCAGCGTGCTGCTTATGCAGCCACTAAGGCAGCTTTATTACTGGCCTTTTACTAATAAGGCACTACAGATGGGCCTGTAGTATCAAAATGAATTTGAAGTTGTTTAAACTGCATGAATAGCTTATCCTCAGAAACAGGTTTAGAGAACAAATAACCCTGCATGTGATCACAGCCTAATTCTGTGAGTGCGTCTCGCTGTGCCTCGGTTTCTATACCTTCGGCCACCACATTAAAATTCAGTGCATGCGCCAGGCGAATCACCGCATCAATTAAGGCTTTGGAAGTCTTGTCAGTGCCTATTTTTGAAATAAATATTCTATCCAGTTTTAACTCATCTACATTTAAGCTTTGTAGATAAGTGAGCGTAAACGGATGCAAGCCAAAATCATCTAGCGCAATTTTGATATTGGCTGCTTTAAATTCGGCGAGTAAGAGCTTGAATTGCGCCTCATTTTTAATCGCGACAATTTCTTTAATTTCAAATGTAAGATTCTGCGTAGGCACGCAGTATTTATCAAGCCATTTAATCGTTTCTTCTACCAGAGATGAGTTGCGAAATTGCTGGCGCGACAAATTGACGGAAAGTTTCAGATCAATATCCAGCGCTTTAGCACGACAAATAGTGCTACAAGCCTCTTCGATCACCCAGCCATTAATTTGATTAATGAATCCCAAGTGTTCTGCTGCGGGGATAAAATCCCTTGGCAAAATAACACCTTTAGTTGGATGGTTCCAGCGAATGAGCGCCTCTGCGCCCACCAGCGATTGCGTTTTGCAATCTATTTTAGGCTGAAATGCCAGGCTAAATTGATTATTTTCAATGGCAACACGCAAATCATGCTGCATCTCTAACATGTTGTCGGTGGCGGATTCGATTTCAGCATCAAAAAATTTAAATTGATTTCTACCATTTTCTTTAGCTTTATACATGGCTGCGTCGGCATTAATCATCAGCTTTTCAATATCACCACCATGAGCGTGGATAGCAATACCAATGGAGCAGGAAATTTCAATTTGGTGGCGATCGATTAAAAGCGGATCTCTAATAGAATTAACGATACGCTCAACGATAGGGGTGATATCTTCTTTAGATTTAATTTCTTCAAATAAAACCACAAATTCATCGCCACCCAGACGCGCCACCGAGTCGCAGCCACGCACTGCAGCCTGTAAACGTCGCGCTACAGAAGCTAGCATGGCATCGCCCACATGGTGGCCATAATTGTCATTTATCGGCTTAAAATGATCTAGGTCAATATAGGCCAAGGCGATGGTGTTGCCGGCGCGAGTGCTACGTTTTTCTGCTGCCTCTAATTGGTATTGAAAGGCGCGTCTATTGGGAAGTTTGGTGAGAGCATCCTTAAAACTGATGTCATTAATATTGATGTATTGATATCCATTTAAAAGGCCAGATTTAAAGATGACAAAAATGGCGAGACCAAACGCCAGCAGCGAAAGCAGTATCAGCCAAATGTCATAATAAATAGTCATGTTTTATGCGGCAACCATCATTTTTTTAATGTTATTGCTAAACTGAGCAATTAGCGTGCCAAAGAGATTACGGGCAAAAACTGGATGTAAAAAAACCATACAGCTGAAGTGGCGCGCCAGCTATATGGTTTATGTAAGGGGCAAAGCTAATGATTGATTTATTAGTCGATATTAAAAGTGATTATAATGATTAAAAATATGAAATGTCGAAATAATGACAGTTTAGTTAAATGCCTCTTAACAGTTCGTTGATGCCAACTTTACCAAGCGTTTTTGCATCTACCTTTTTAACAATTACTGCACAGTAAAGGCTGTAGCTGCCGTCTTTAGAAGGTAAGTTGCCAGACACCACCACAGAGCCGGCAGGCACGCGGCCGTAAAATACTTCGCCTGTATCGCGATCGTAAATTTTGGTACTTTGACCGATATACACGCCCATCGAAATCACGCAGTTATCTTCGACCACAACGCCTTCAACCACTTCTGAGCGTGCGCCGATAAAGCAGTTGTCGCCAATAATAGTTGGGCCGGCCTGAATAGGCTCCAGCACGCCGCCAATGCCTACGCCGCCGCTTAAATGCACGTTCTTGCCGATCTGCGCGCATGAGCCAACGGTCGCCCAGGTATCAACCATGGTGTTTTCGCCCACATAGGCGCCAATGTTGACGTAAGAAGGTAAAAGCACCGCATTTTTACCGATGAATGAGCCGCGACGTACCATAGCATTTGGCACCACGCGGAAACCGCCGGCTTTGAAATCCTCTTCGGTGTAATTGGCAAATTTCGGCGGTACTTTGTCAAAATAGCGGGTGCAGCCACCCTCCATTAATACGTTATCCTCCAGACGGAATGACAACAACACGGCTTTTTTTAGCCATTGATGCGTCTCCCATTGCTGGCTATCGCCGATACGAGAAGCCACGCGCAGCTTACCTGCATCTAAATCGGCTAATATGGAATTAACTGTTGCTTTGATTTCAGCTGAGGCATTGCCCGGGTTGATATTGGCGCGGTCTTCAAATGCTGCTTCGATAATGCTTTGACGTGGATCCATGGGGCTCTCAAATATAGTTAAATGAACAAAAACGTTATTTTAACCTATATAGATAATAAGCCAAAAATATAGCGCGCAAAAAAGCGCGTGAGTTTAATCACGCGCCTGTAAGGGGAGAGGGGTTGAGTTTACTTGCCTGCTTTGGCGGCTTCGTAAAGCGGACGCACCTTAGGCGCCAAGGCTTTTAATTCAGCAATACGGCTTTCGCTTGCAGGGTGTGTGCTTAAAAACTCAGGTGGTGCACCTTTACTATTGGCGGTCATTTTTTGCCATAAGGTCACTGCTGCATCTGGGTTAAAGCCAGCGCGTGCTGCGAGCTCCAAGCCCATTCTATCAGCCTCGCGCTCTTGTTCACGTCCGTTTGGCAGCGCAAAAAATAATTGTGAACCCATGCCTGCTGCCTGTGCCGCCGCTCCGCCTGCAGAGCCGCCGACTAAAGACGCCAGCGCTTGCAAGCCAAATTGCTGCACGTAAGCTTGTGACATACGCTCGCGGCCATGTTCACGCAAGGCGTGTGAAATTTCGTGGCCAATCACTGCAGCAAGTTCGTCGTCGGTCGCTTTTAATTTGTCCATCATGCCAGAGTACACCATGATTTTACCGCCTGGCATGCAGTAGGCGTTAAGCTGATCATTTTTTTCCACGTTGACTTCCCAATTCCATTTGGTGGCATCGGGACGGAACACACCTACTTGGGCGATCAGTCTATTCGATATGCCACGTACGCGCTCCAGCATAGCCTTATCTGCGTTTAAAGTCTTTTTGGTTTCTGCCTCTTTTAGCGTTTGCGTATAGGCTTGCGCGGACATTTTATCTACTGAGCCAGAGGGTAGCAGCATAAACTGCGAGCGTTTAACACCCGAGACGCTATCTTTGGTGGTGGTAGCGCAGCCGCCCATTACTAGGGAAATTGAGATGAATAAAGCGATGTAGAGTTTTTTCATGAGAGTTCCTTAAGTCTAAAGCTAACAATTAACATTAACGCATTAGTTGTAAAAAGGTTGAATAGAAAGGTATTTAATTAAATCATTAGTTGCGAGCCCAATTCCATGACGCGATTGGGTGGTAGTTTGAATTGGTTGGTGATGGTTTCTGCGCTACGGAATAGACCAATAAAGATTTTTTTGCGCCAAAAAGCCATGCCGGATTTATGGCTGGCGATTAAAATTTCTTTGCCAACAAAGTAAGAGGTATCCATCGCATCGAATTCCAGGCCGTATTTACTACATAGGAGTAGATCGTGCGGTAAATCAGGCTCATCTTTAAAGCCATAACGCACGGTCACGCGATAGAATTGATAGGGAAGCGCCTCAACGCTAATGCGTTCTTCGAGGTTGGTGTGTGGAAAATCTAAAAACTTTACCGTTAAAATAACCACTTTTTCATGCAGCACCTTGTTGTGTTTCAGGTTGTGCAACATAGCGTGTGGCACGCCCTCTGGGTTGGGGGTCATAAATAATGCGGTGCCAGGCACGCGTGGCGGCGGATGCGCGCCGACCGCTTCGATAAATGGCTCAATTGCCATGGCTTCAGATTTTAAACGGGTGTACACCATAGAGCGGCCTGTTTTCCATGTTAGCATCAGAGTGAAAATGCAGAGGCCAATTAACAATGGTACCCAGCCACCATCCGGTATTTTCAGCACATTGGCACTAAAAAATGCTAAATCTATGGTTAAAAATAAAGCCACGAGTAAATACGTTTTAAGTTTGCTCCAGCGCCAAATTTCAACAAACACAATAGAAGCTAATAAGGTAGTAATGACCATATCACCTGTTACCGCAATGCCATAAGCCGCAGCTAAATTACCCGAGCTGCCAAAGCTAATCACCAGCAGCATCACGCCCAGCATTAAACCCCAATTGACGCGCGGCATATATACCTGGCCTTGTGTGCTTTCTGACGTGTGTTGTATGTACATGCGCGGTAAATAACCTAATTGCAGGGCTTGGCGCGAAACTGAGAATGCGCCCGTGATAACGGCTTGCGAGGCAATTACCGTGGCCACGGTAGCAAGCCCGATCAGCGGAAATAACGCCCATTCTGGTGCTAATAAATAAAATGGATTTTTAACCGAATTGGCATCGTGCAAAATAAGTGCACCTTGCCCAAAATAATTAAGCAACAGCGCTGGTAATACAAAGCCAAACCAGGCCAGGCGAATAGGAAAGCGCCCAAAATGCCCCATATCAGCGTATAAAGCCTCCGCGCCCGTTACTGCCAGCACCACTGCGCCTAAGGCGACAAACGCAAGCCAGGGTTGATGTATAAAAAATTCGACCGCATAAAAAGGGTTGAGTGCATGGAGTATAGTGGCATCGTGCGCAATATTAATCACACCAAGCACGCCTAAAGTGCCAAACCATAGCAGCATGACGGGGCCGAAAAACCTTCCTACTACTTCTGTGCCCTTGCTTTGTGCCCAAAACAACCCAAATAGGACGACCAAAGTAATCGGCACGATTGCGCTGTGTAAGCGCGGCGCGGCGACTTCTAAACCTTCCACGGCGGAAAGCACGGAGATTGCAGGCGTAATCATGCCATCGGCATAAAACATACACGCCCCCAGAATACCTAAAAACATAATGTTGCGCTGTTTTACTCTATTGCCTTCGGTATTGCGGCTGGCGAGCGCAAGCAAAGCCATAATACCGCCCTCGCCGCGGTTATCGGCGCGCATAATAAAGGCCACATATTTAACCGAAACGATAAGAATCAATGCCCAGGTAATAAGCGACAAAATACCGTAAACATTGCCGACGGTTGGCGCGATTGGGTGGTGCCCCACCGAAAAAACCTCTTTCATGGTATACAAGGGGCTAGTGCCGATGTCGCCAAATACCACGCCTAAAGCGGCAAGCGCCATGGCAGGTAGACGAGGTTTATGAGCGTTATTATTATCCATTGGTAAGTGCGTTCAAGCGAAAGAGTATTATCAACCAATTAACCATGATTAATCAACCAAAACGGCAAACCATTAGCATTTTGATACTTTTAATTTTTAACTAGATTCCATTTAGTGCACGCAATGTATTTAAAGCGAGGCTGTTATCGTATAACAACCCCTCCAACAGCAACGTCAATGGATAGCGAGATTGCTTACTATTTTCATTTATTTTTTAGCCGGTATTTTTTGTTGCGGCTGGCAATCAGGCTTAATAGCATGCTGGTGCCAAGTACGGCAACTACTACGCCTAAGGATACCGCCACTGGAATCTTGAACCAGTCCACAATCAGCATTTTGCTGCCGACAAATATCAATATCACAGCCAGACCGTATTTGAGCAAATGGAAGCGGTCGGCCATATCTGCAAGCAGAAAGTACAAGGCGCGCAAACCGAGAATAGCAAATATATTGGAAGTAAACACAATAAACGTGTCGCTGGTGATCGCAAAAATAGCCGGAATACTGTCCATCGCGAATATGACATCCGAGAACTCGATCAGTACCAACACTAGAAACATTGGTGTGAACCAGCGAACACCTTTTTCATAGATCCAGAATTTGTCACCGTGATAACCGTCGGTAATGCGCACGTGACTCCGCAGCCATTTCAACAGCGGATTTTTGGCCAGATCTGGTTCGTGATCAGCAAAAATGAACATCTTGACGCCCGTGATCAGTAAAAATGCGCCAAACAGATACAACACCCAATGAAACTGTGCAATCAGCCAGGCACCCAGCAGAATCATCAAAGCGCGTAAAATAATCGCGCCCAGTACGCCATACACCAGTATTCGTTTCTGAAATTCCAGCGGTACGGCAAAATAGCTAAAAATCATCACAAACACGAAAATGTTGTCCATGGCCAGGGTTTTTTCTAACAAGTAACCCGTGAGATATTCCATGACCTTGGTGTCGGCCACATCGCGCCCTGCGGTGTGGTCCAGCCAGCCCCACAAAGCACCACCGAAAAGCAAGGCTAGCGTAAACCATACCAATGACCAAACCAGTGCTTCTTTTGCGCCGACTTTGTGCGCACCTTTGCGCCCCAACGCAAACATATCAATGGCCAGCATGGCGACTACAAACACGCCAAAGCCCACCCACATCCACCAAGTACCTATTGATTGCAACTCGCCCATTACTTTCCCTTAATTTGTCATTGTTATATTGTTTAATCTTACTTAAGATTTAATCTGCCGTTATTTCTTCTTCCAAATGCGCTGCCCATTCCCGCCACACCGCCCAAACGATAGCCAGCACAATGGGGCCGATGAACAAACCGACCAGCCCAAAGGCCAAAAAGCCGCCTAATACGCCAACCAGCACAAACAAAAACGGTATCGGGCTAACGCTGCTGATGAATAATGGCCGCAATACATTATCAAGCTGGCTTACTACAGCTGCACCCCAAATCCAGACACCGATGGCCGCACCAGTTTCGCCTTGCAACAACAACCAGAGCCCGGCAGCACCCCATGCCACAGGCGTACCAAATGGAATCAGCGCCAAAATAGCAGTCAGCACACCAAACACCACTGGGGATGCTAGTCCGGCAACCCAATAACCCAGCCCTGCGGCAATGCCTTGCACTACGGCAGTAAGTAGAATACCGTACACCACTGCGCGTGTGGTGGTGCCAGCCGCATGCAGATAGTCATGCACCTGGGGGCCGATAAATCTCGCCAGCACATGGCGTAACTCGTGGACGATGCGTGCGCCGTCACGGTAAAAGAAAAACAGAATCACCACGACAAATACCAGTTTAACTAGATTTCTGCCGACACCGCCGGCCAGTATGGCGACATCATTCACATGTGAGGCAAGCCATGCTTTTGCTGCGACAGAAACTCCTTGTGGGTTGGCAACAAGATGTGCCTGCTGCTGTATCAGCCAGTCACCCAGCCATGGCAGGCCTCGTAGAGCCTCCGGCACCGGCGGCGGCGCTGCCAGAAAAGTCTGAAGTTCAGGATAAACTCTGCTGATTTCCTGCTGCGCCAGCCAAGCCAGCCAAAGCAAAGGCAAAAAAAGCGTAAATGCTGCCAGTGCCGTCGTAAGGCTGGCCGCCAGCGTATCACGCCCACTGCACCAGCGACGCATGCGTGTGGCCACAGGCCAGGAGGCATAAGCCAGCACGCCTGCCCAAGCGATAGGCGCAAGAAATGGCGTGATCACCATAAAAGCAAGCAGTGCCAAGCCCACCAAGGCCAGCCACGGAACGATGCGACGGCTAAGCGGTGTTATTGTATTCAATTCTTATTTATCCTTGCTCGTGTGGTTTCCTGCAGCAATACGATCCATCAAAGCAAACATCACCCCTGAAAAAATCAGCGTTAAATGAATGCCCACTAACCAAGCGAGCTCATTATTACCGTTAGGTCCTGACAGTACGTCTTTCACATTAAGAAAGTATTTTAGAAGATCGATGGCGGAAATGGCAACAATAGATCCGATTAATTTAAGTTTTAGATCAGAGAAGCCTACATGCCCCATCCATTCTGGACGGTCTTCATTGTCGCCCGTATCAATTTTAGAAACAAAGTTCTCATATCCAGCAAAAATGATAATCAGCAACAAGTTGGCTATCAGCGTAATATCAATAAGGGAAAGAATACCCAGCAAGGCTGAATTACCATCGCCGCCAATTACTGTAGGCACTAACGCGACAAATGCTTTCCCAAACTTAACTAACAATAAGGCAATGCCAGCAATCAAACCAAGGTAGAACGGCACTAATAGCCAACGACTTCCAAACATAAAGTGTTCTAAAAACAACTCAACACGTCTCATTTTCATTTATTTTTTCTTTCATGAAGGTTGTTTAACATTATAGGCTATACAGTGCTGTGGTTTGCTGTGCCTATAACTTACACTGCTTTAAGTGCTGCAATACGTTCATCCAAACCTGGGTGGCTGGAAAATAACCGCTTTAAGCCGCTAGCGCCGCCACCGGCAATACCGAAAGCTGCCATTTGTTTAGGTAAAGCAGATGGCTCGTGTTCATCACGTAAACGCTCTAATGCCGCAATCATTTTTTTACTGCTCGATAATTTAGCCGCACCCGCATCCGCCCTAAACTCGCGCTGACGGGAGAACCACATGACAATAATAGACGCTAATACGCCTAATACCACTTCCGCGATAATCATAGTGACAAAGAAAGCCGGTCCGGTACCGCGCTCGGTCTTGAATATCACCTTATCAACTGCATAGCCAATCACGCGCGACAGGAACATGACAAAAGTATTCACTACGCCTTGAATCAAGGTCAGCGTCACCATATCGCCGTTGGCAATGTGCGATACTTCATGCGCCAGCACCGCTTCAGCTTCATCTTTGCTCATGGCATTGAGCAGGCCGGTAGAAACCGCTACCAGCGAACTGTTTTTGGTCATGCCGGTAGCAAAGGCGTTGACTTCCGGCGAATCGAACACCGCCACTTCTGGCATTTTGATGCCGACCGCCTGCGCCTGACGCCTCACGGTATCCACCAGCCAGACTTCAGACTGCGTACGCGGCTGCTCAATCACTACTGCGCCAGACATGCGTTTAGCTGTCCACTTGGAAATGGCGAGCGAAATAAAAGCGCCGCCAAAACCCATGATGGCAGCAAACACCAACAGATTGCCAAGATCAAGACCTTGTGCAGTGAGATAAGGCTCCACACCCAGTATGCGCATGGTGACAGAAAGCACCAGCACAATCGCTAGGTTGGTAGCTAAAAAATATAGTATGCGTTTCATTGAAAGCTCCAATAGAAGCCAGCCATACCTTGCAAGGTATGGCTGGTTAACTCATTATAATGGTTTACCTCTTACTTGCCAGTATATGGCAGTGAGGAGTGATGAACAACGATGCGCAGGGTGCCAGCATCGTCCTTGACGTATGTCCAAGTTTTATCAACCGTAGTGACTTTGCCGTCTTTGCCAGTAACCATCACGTTGCCCATGCTGGTGGCTGAGTCGCCTGCGATGAAAATGCCGGCGTTTTGGGACTCACATTTGGTCCAGCCTTTGAGAGCAAAGCCCTTGTCTTGCGGGAAAGCAGGGTCGCCGCCAACGAAGTAGGACAAAGCACCAGCGCGGGTAGTGCGGAATGTTTGTGGAGCAACGGTGAGCGTAGGCTTGAACAGTACCGTTCCCATTTGATAGCCGTAAGCGCTGTCAATCACTTTTTCTGCCAGAGCCTTGGCCGCTGGCTGGCCGTCTTTGGCGTAAGTGCTGCTGATGTCAACCAATGCTTGGCACCAGGCCTTCTGGGCACCTAGCACCTCGGCTTCGGTGATAGATAGATTAACCACATTGGCAGAAGAGGTCATTGATAGACCTGCCAGCACTAGCGCTGAGAGTGAGAGGGATAGAGATTTCATGGATTC